>CAZQFH010000022.1:0-56091 GCA_964592595.1 uncultured Lentimicrobiaceae bacterium
GTTTTTAATCAATTATTCCTTCACAAGATAAGTAATTAATTGGTCACCTCAAAAACTTTAAAAGGATTGACGTTCCTGCTTGATTATAGCAAAAAAAAACCTAAACGTCACAACATTCCTTATATTTGTCGGTTAGAAACCGGAATCAGTTTCCACTAAATCGTTATTTATGAGCATTATCCGTGTGCAAGATAAAGAATTTGACTTGTATATTCCTCAGGATCAAATTGAAAGGGCGATAAAAAAGCTTGCCGATCAGCTTAATCGTGATATGGCAGGTAAAAACCCCTTGTTTTTGGTGGTTTTGAATGGTGCTTTTATGTTTGCGGCTGAGCTTTTTAAGCACCTCGAAATTGAATGTGAGGTGTCTTTTGTAAAGTTGTCCTCTTATTTGGGCACCAGCACTACTCATGTGGTGCGCGAATTGATTGGCCTCGATCATTCCGTTCACGGTCGAAACATTGTATTGGTCGAAGATATTATAGATACTGGTTTAACGCTGAGATACACCATAGATAAATTGATCAAACTTGAGGCTAATGATGTAAAAATCGCCACAATGCTATTTAAGCCAAAAGCATTTAAATATGACTACGAAGTGGATTATGTGGGCATCGAAATTCCTAACGATTTCATAATAGGCTATGGTTTGGATTATAATGAACATGCGCGCAACTTACCAGATATTTACAAAGTAATTTCATAAAAACCTTCAAATTATCATCATGCTGAATATTGCATTATTTGGCCCTCCTGGAGCCGGCAAAGGAACTCAAAGTAAATTGTTGCTTGAAAAGTATAACCTAACCTATATCTCCACCGGGGATATATTAAGGGAGGAAATTTCCAAAAAAACCCCGCTGGGTATTGAAGCGAAAGGGATAATTGAAAAAGGTGGTCTCGTTCCTGATGATCTCATCGTACAAATTATTGAGAAAAAAGTTACGATGAATTTGAATACTGCTGGTATATTGTTCGATGGTTTTCCGCGTACGGTGGTTCAGGCCTACATTCTTGAAGGTTTACTCTCGAAGATGAACACAAGCCTTACTTGTATGCTTAGTCTCGAAGTGCCTAAGGATGAATTGATTAACCGCATGCTTGAGCGTGCTAAGGTAGGGGGCAGGGCTGATGACACCATGGATGTAATTAAGGTGAGGCTCGAAGAGTATGAAAATAAAACCAAGCCGGTAATTGAATTCTACAGAGAAAAGAATAAATATTTTCCCATTGATGGCGTTGGCTCGGTAGACACGATTTTCAATAAACTGATAGAGACTATTGAAGGAACTATGAAACAGGATTTCTTCAATGTGGTATTGCTTGGCAAACCGGGTTCAGGAAAAGGAACACAAGGCGAATTGCTGGCACGGAAGCACAACCTTGTTTATATCAGTACCGGAAAGCTGTTGCGAAAAGAAATTGCCGGAGATACAGAGATTGGCCGAATTGCTAAGCCCTACATGGAACGTGGTGAGATTGTTCCGGATGAAATTGCAATTCGCCTGATTGAGAAAAAAATCCAGCATCACCCATCGGCAGCTGGTTTTGTTTTTAAAGGTTTCCCGCGAACTGTTGTTCAGGCCTATATTTTGGATGGGTTGCTCCGAAGAATAAATTCAAGGGTTTCGTGTATGCTTAACCTTAAACTTTCAACATTAGATGCCATTAAGCGCTTGAACGACAGGGGTAAAACGGACAGAAGAAGACTTTATGATGTTTCTACGGATTTGATACTTAATCGTTTGGATGAATACGAAAAGAAAACAAAACCGGTTATAGATTATTATGAAAAGCAGACAATCTTTTTTGAAGTAGATGGCTTCGGAACTGAGGAAACAGTAAACGAAAGGCTTGAGGATGCCATGATAAAAGCCGTAAAACAGTTAAGAGGCTAACTATTTACCTGTTTTTGGGTTTATTAATTTTTCTTGAACCATTTTTTTATCATTTGCGACTTATTATCACGAAAATTTCGTGTTTTTCTATTGTGCTTAAGCTCAAAATACACGAACTTTACACAGTGTTTCACTAACTTTACTAACCTATAAGTTCATCTGAAATGAAAATAAGTCTAAGCATCAGCTATAGAAGTAGTTGGGGACAACAGATGTGTGTGTCCGGTCAAAATGAACAACTTGGTGAGTGGCTTCCGGATTTTGCGCTAAGAATGGAGTATATCGGCAACGATTTATGGGTTGCAACTTTTGATCTGGAAGAAGATTCACCTAAAGATTACAAATACTTCGTACAGGAAGCTAACGGAGCCATACACTGGGAAAGTGGCAATAACCGTAAGTTACCTCATAATTTGGTTGCTGAGTTATATGTTCGTGATTCCTGGCATGCCGATTTCGATCCTGATCGGGTGATGCAAACAAAAGTTTTTGCTGGTGTTATTTTGAAACCCTTAAAAGCTCAAAAACAGCGAAAGCGATATAAAACTGGAAAGCTAATAACTTTCAGGATGTTAGCCCCCAGAGTTGGAAAAGGTTATAGCCTGGCCATTACCGGACAGGGTAAAACACTCGGCAACTGGCAACAACCGGTTTTGATGGATAATACGAGCTATCCAATTTGGCAGTTGACTCTTGACAGTGATCAGCTTGAGGATGAATTGAGGTATAAATATGTCATAACGGATCAGTCAACCGGCGAAATTGTTACCTGGGAGCAACGCGCTGACCGTGTTGTTGCCTTGCCACGGCCACAAGCCGAAAGTGTGCTTGTTTTGCTTAACGATGAACAGTTTACTTACCCTGTGGGTGATTTTAAGGGAGCTGGCGTGGCTGTCCCTATTTTTTCACTTCGAACTTCGGAAGGATTTGGAGTTGGCGAGTTCAATGATATGAAAAAACTTGTGGATTGGTGTGTTATGACTGGTCTAAAAATAATTCAAGTGCTTCCTATCAACGAAACGGTTGCCACACACTCCTGGCTTGATTCTTATCCATATAAGTCGATCTCGGTAATGGCATTGCATCCCATGTATTTGAACCTCCCGGCAATGGGTAAGCTGAAGGATTCGAAAAAAGCAGCAGCATTTGATGATTTACAGGAATACCTCAATGGGCTGAGCTATGTTGATTATGTAGCAATGTTTAATGCCAAAGCTCGTTATTTCAAACTTATTTTCGATCAGAATTGGGAATCAATAAAGAAAACGAAGGCTTACGAACATTTTTTTAAGGAAAATGAATCTTGGCTAAAACCCTATGCTGCTTTCTGTTATTTAAGGGATCAATTCAAAACCAGCAATTTTAGGGAGTGGAATGAGTTTGCAGTTTATGATCCGAAAAAGATTGAGCAGCTTTGTGATCCCTCGAATACTTTTCATGAGCACATAGCTGTGCATTATTTTATTCAGTATCATCTTGATAAACAGCTTCGTGAAGCGATATCCTATGCACATTCCAAGGGAGTAGCTGTGAAAGGGGATATTCCTATCGGAATCAGTCCTAATAGTATCGAAGCTTGGTCAGAACCAGCATATTTTAACTTAAATGGTCAAGCTGGCGCACCTCCTGACGACTTTGCCGTGATGGGCCAAAATTGGGGATTCCCAACTTACAATTGGGAAGAAATGGCGAAAGATGGTTATAGCTGGTGGAAAAAGCGGTTGGGCATGATGGAAAAATATTTTGATGCTTATCGCATTGACCATATCCTTGGCTTTTTCAGGATTTGGGAAATACCACAACATACCTTGCATGGGTTATTGGGCTATTTTAAACCGGGCTTGCCTCTAACGCCTTCGGAACTTGATGAATGGGATATTTGGTTTGATGAGGAGCGTTTTACTAAACCTTATATCAGAGGTCATTTTTTGCATGATTTTTTCGGAGAATTTGAAAATGAAGTAAGACTCCGTTACTTAAATGAAGTAGATTTTGGAGTGTTCGAGCTCAAGGAAGAATTCAATACACAACGTAAGATATATGAGTTTTTTACACCACAGGGACAAACCAGCGATATTGACGGCAAAACTGTTGTGATACGCGATGGTTTAATGGGTTTGCTTGATGAGGTGCTTTTTATACGGGATCCATATGCGAAGCCAGAGGCTTATCATCCACGAATCGCATTTCATTTTACTTATTCCTATCGTGAACTTAATCCTGCAACAAAAGATCGTTTGAATGATTTATACATCCATTATTTTTATCGCAGGCACGATGAGTTTTGGAAATGGCACGCCATGAATAAATTACCGGCAATTGTTGAAGCTTCTGATATGCTGGTTTGTGGAGAAGATTTAGGCATGGTGCCGGAAGGAGTTGCGGATGTGATGTCACGCTTAAATATTCTAAGTTTGGAAGTGCAACGCATGCCAAAAAATCCTAAGGTTGAATTCGGACATCCGGCTGATACTTCCTATTTGAGTGTTTGTACCACCTCCACTCACGACATGTCCACAATCAGAGGGTGGTGGGAAGAGGACAAGGAAAAAATTGCAAGGTTTTATCACAAAATTCTGGGGCATAATGATAATCCACCATTTTTTGCAGAGCCTTGGGTTTGTCGCGAAATTATAAATCAGCATATGCATGCGCCAGCGATGTGGGTCATTTTACCTATACAGGATTTGATAGCCATTGATGGCGGTTTGCGCTGGGATCAAACAGATAAGGAAAGAATCAATGTTCCAAGCGATCCGGAAAATAAATGGCGATACCGCATGATTCTCTCGTTGGATGAGTTGTTGGAGGCAGAATCGTTTAATAGGGATTTGCACAACCTCGTTCATCTATCCGGAAGGGATGCTGCATATTAGCGGTTTATTAACAAATCAAAAAAAGCTAAAAAGTTCCGAAACGGGTGTCTCGGAACTTTTTTTTAATCGGGTTGCCTTTATAAGAGCTGAACGTAATGCCTTCTGGGCGAAAGTTTGCTTATAAGAAAAAGGATCGCTTGTTAATGATGGAGTATAAGCGGAAGGTTTGTTGGTCGACTAAAGGTTCGAAAAAGAATACTTTGGAACCATTCAGATAAACCTTGGCATTGATATCTTTCACCTGACGTTCAACTAACCCGAAAGATTCAAGTTCATTTTTGGTGTAAATATCATTAATCTTCATGGTGGTACTATTTTGTATTTTGGGTATCATTTTTTTTAAATTGAAGTTTACTTCATTTTTATTGTTTTGCCGTCTTTTGTACAAATAGGGCAACTTGAATTTTTAACGATGCTGATATATCCGCAGCGATCACATTTGTAATACTTGTGGTATCTTTTAGTTTTGTTTACAGAACCGGATAATTTTAAACCGAACATCATTTAAGGTCTTTTTTTCTGTCACTACCTTTTCAATACTCATGCCAAAATATTTTTGCACCATATTATAAATTCATTAACATGCAGAAATTCAGCAAATAAAATATTTAAAAATTATTTTGAAACAATAAATAAGATTGCTTTTTTACTGCTTTATAATATCCGGTTTTAATGAGCTTATCCGAAATCGGATATAACATCTCCAGGAAGATGCAGTTGGGAAAAATGTATTTTTGCAGTAAATTTAATGCTATGGAATTTTCAGCTTATACATTTACAACTTCATCATTACAAGGACGCATCGATACAATAGTTGATGTTTCCGTTTCTTCTGATCAGCTTAAGTCTGTTTTGTCCCAACTTTTTGGGTTTATTGATCTTACTTCTTTGGAAGCTACTGATAATGAAAAGACTATAGATTCATTTTGCAAGCGTGCTTTGATTTATCAAAAAGCCGGACATGCTGTAGCAGCCTTATGTATTTACAGTCCGTTTGTAAAGCAGGTGAAGAAAGCCCTGGAAGGCTCTGGAATCAGCGTCGCAACAGTAGTATGTGGTTTCCCGACAGGACAGATGCCACTTAACTTAAAACTTGATGAGGTGCAGTTTGCTGTGGATTCAGGTGCTGATGAGGTGGATATGGTCATCTCTCGCGGAAAGTTCCTGCAAGGTGATTTTCAAGAAGTTTTGGAAGAGATTAAGGCAGTGAAGGCAAAGTGTGGTAAAGCGGATCTTAAGGTGATACTTGAAACCGGTGAGCTTAAAACGGTTGCCAACATAAGAAAAGCCAGTGAATTGGCTTTGCTGGGCGGAGCAGATTTTTTGAAGACTTCAACCGGAAAAGTTAAGCCTGCCGCCACGTTGGAAGCCGCAGTTGTCATGCTCGACACAATCAAGGAGTTTTATGACAAAACAGGGAAAAAGGTTGGTCTTAAACCAGCAGGAGGAATTGCAGATCCCTTGGATGCGTATCATTATATGCAATTGGTAAAAACCATTTTGGGAGATGAATGGCTGCAAAAATCTCTTTTCCGAATAGGAGCAAGTCGTCTGGCTGATAAGGTATTGGAGCAGTTACAGGATTCATTCTAAATGCCAAAAATGTGTTTTTTAAATTAAATGTTTTACTTTTGTGAAAAATTCACAATGAGATTTTTTAGCTTTGCAAGCGCAGTCCTTTATTTACTTTTAAATCTTTTTTCGTAATGGCAAAATATTTTTCATTATTTCTATTCGTTAATCTTTTAATCACAACTTCACTTAAAAGTCAGGTTCAAATTGATGAAGCCCTTGATTTTAGTGTTAAAACACTTGAAAGTGACGTTATTGATTTATATTCAATCCTTGATGAAGGAAAAATTGTGGTAATCAATTTTTTCTCTACTTCATGTGGCCCATGTCAAACTTATGCTCATGATTTTCAGGTGGCTTATGAGAATTTTGGAGAGAACCAGGGGAATGTTTATTTTCATGGGATAAACTATAACGGAACTAATTATCAGGTAGCTCAATTTGCGGATATTTATCAGTTATTTTTGCCTTTGTCAAGCGGGCTCGAAGGTGGAGGCAATGCAGCTTTCGAGCTTTATGAAACGGTTTCGTATCCTACTGTTTTCATTATTGCACCTGACAGACAAATTGTTGAAAATTACATTTGGGAGCCTTCTGCCTTAAATATCACCGATGCTTTGGTCGCGGCTGGCGGCGTATTGGTAGGGAATGCTGAAAATAATGAGGCGCTAAAGGCTCATGTGTTTCCAAATCCTGTAAACGATGAGGCAAAACTTATGTTTAATGTTAGTAGATCTTCGGAAGCTTCTTTGCGGATTTACAACAGTATTGGATTATTGGTTGAGCAGAAAAGGATTGCTGCCACAGCAGGCGTCAATAATATTTCGTTAGCAAGTAATAATTATACTTCTGGCACTTATTTTGTTGTTGTTGAAGCAGACGATAATTTTTTGTTTAAAACCGCTTTTATCGTTCAGTAAAATCTCAACTTATTGAATATGAAAACCATTCCTTATTATCTCGTCTTGTTTTTTGTTGCCTTGCTGGCTTTTGGAGGATGCGCGCTGGATGATGAAATTGACATCCCCGGAGGAGACACTGATGCTGTGAACAAATACTTAGGCAGTTGGTCGGTCACTGATAATGCCTCTAAGCTTAATTACGAGGTTACGATAGATCGTAACACCATGAATTCGAGCATGGTCATTCTCAGAAATTTTGCTGGTTCTGGAGCAAATGCAGATGGCTTGGTAGTTTCTAATTCGTTAATTGTTGAGGGGCAGGTGATAGGAGATGGCTGGACTGTTTCGGGCACAGGGCGTTACATAAACGAAAACAGATTAAATTTCCCTTATTCGCTCGAAATTGGCGGCAATATTGAAAGTCGTGTCGCAACTTTTAGCCGTTAAGCCTTATTTTGTTTCTTCCGAATCTAAGTTTTCAGCATTAAGTTCACTCTGCATTTGGCTGAGCTTTGCCATCACTTCTTCAAGAATTTTTTCCATCTGAACAGGCTGTTCATTATAAAAGGAAAGGTTTTCTTCAAAAATTGTTGGGGTGGTTTCATGTTGCTCAAACAGTTGTGCAAACCAGATTTCTTTCACGTCGTTTGTGCTTTGGCCGCGATTTCTGCGCAAACTGAGGGCTGCTTCCATCAGATGTAAATCAGTAATAATCGAAATCATTTCCTCTTCCGAGAGCGTTGTTTCCGGGATAATTTCCTGGGTTTTTCCATTACTGCATGATGGACTTACACCTATTATTAACAGAAAAAGCACAATGAAAAAGAAGTACTTTTTAATGCAATTAGTTTCCAATTTCCGACATAAATTTTAGACGCATCAACCTCATTTCTTCTTCTGAATATTCTGATTCACCTAATTCCTTTAAGGCATCTTCAATTGAATCGGATTCGGCATCGCTGAAATATTCATAAATATCCTCCTGATGATATTCGTCCACATATTCATCAATATAATAGTTGATATCGATGCGTGTTCCGCTGGCAACAATGCTTTCAAGTTCAGTGAGTAATTCATCAAGCGAGAGATTTTTTGCGTAGGCAATATCTTCAAGTGGAATTTTGCGGTCGATACTTTGGATGATATATACTTTGAGGCCGGATTTATTCACTACCGACTTAACAACCATATCATTAGGCCTGATGATATCGTTTTCTACCACATACTGTTTGATCAGTTTGAGGAAGGGGGTTCCGTATTTTGATGCTTTTCCTGCTCCAACACCAACAATCTGCTGGAGTTCGTCCATATTTACAGGATATTGTATCGCCATATCTTCGAGCGATGGATCCTGGAAAATCACAAATGGTGGCAGGTTTTCTTTTTTAGAGATGGCTTTCCGGAGATCTTTGAGCATGCTAAAAAGGATGGTGTCTGTTCCGCTTCCTTTTGGACCGGATGCCTTTGCTGTTTCAAAATCCTCATCATCCGGATTTTCGTAATCATGATCCTTAGCAAGCAGAATGGTATAGGGTTTTTTGATAAACTCTTTACCTTCTTTGGTGATTTTCAGGATGCCATAATTCTCTATGTCTTTTACCAAAAGTTTTTGTATCAGTGCCTGACGCAACACTGCATTCCAGTGTTTATCGTCTTGATCTTCGCCTGCTCCAAAAAACTCATTCTTTTCGTGCTTAGCAGCTTTGATGTCGCCGGTTTTCTTTCCGGTAAGCAGTTCGGCAATGTGCTTAGCCTTAAAAAGTTGTTTTGTGCTAACTACAGCTTCCAAAGCCAGCTTAATATCTTCCTGTCCATCAAATTTTACTTTGGGATTCAGGCAGTTGTCGCACGATCCACAGTTTTCCTTTTCGTAGGCCTCACCAAAATAGTGAAGCAGCAATTTATGGCGGCAAACGGAAGATTCGGCATAGGTAACTGTTTCGATGAGCAATTCGCGTGCAATTTCCTGTTCGGCAACATTTTTGCCTTTATTGAATTTCTCAAGCTTTTGGATGTCTTCATAATTATAAAAAACAACGCAATTGCCTTCTCCATCATCTCTTCCGGCCCTGCCGGTTTCCTGATAATAGCCTTCGATGCTTTTTGGAATATCGTGGTGTATTACAAAACGGATATCCGGCTTGTCGATTCCCATTCCAAAGGCAATGGTTGCAACAATTACTTCAACTTCTTCCATCAGGAATTTATCCTGATTTATCCTGCGTGTACTGCTGTCGAGACCAGCGTGATAAGGTAAGGCCCTGATACCATTAACAACCAGTGTTTCAGCAATTTCTTCTACTTTTTTGCGACTTAAGCAGTAAACTATGCCCGATTTGCCCGGATTGTTTTTGATGTATCGGATGATATCTTTTGTAACCTCTTTTGTTTTAGGCCTTACTTCGTAATATAGATTGGCCCTGTCGAATGACGATTTAAAAATTTTGGCATCCTGAACCTCAAGATTTTTCAAAATATCTTGTTGCACTTTGAGTGTGGCTGTTGCAGTAAGCGCTATAATCGGCAGGCTCGGGTTAATCGCATTGATAATAGGTCGAAGTCTTCTGTATTCAGGCCTGAAATCGTGACCCCATTCCGAAATACAATGTGCTTCATCAATTGCAACAAAAGCAATGTTTAAACCCCTTAAAAATTCAACATTTTCATCTTTTGTTAAACTTTCAGGAGCCACATAGAGGAGTTTGGTTATACCAGAAACAAGATCCTCTTTCACTTGCGTAATCTCTGCCTTCGAAAGTGAAGAGTTCATTACGTGTGCAATTCCATTTTCGGTACCAAAATTGCGGATAGTATCCACCTGGTTTTTCATGAGTGCTATCAGCGGCGACACTACAATTGCCGTTCCTTCCTTCATAAGCGCAGGAAGCTGATAACACAGAGATTTTCCACCGCCTGTTGGCATCACAACAAAGGTGTTGTTGCCGTCTAAAATACTTTTTATGATTGTCTCCTGATTACCTTTGAATTGATTAAATCCAAAAATCTTTTTGAGCAGTTCATGCAAGCCGTATTCGTCCTTTTTGGCCATCAGATAGTTATATGATTAAAAATCTTATTATCCTAAAATTTTTCCGCATTAATGCGGATGGGTGTCTTACTTGATCATTTATTGATCTGATCAACATGTCCTACAAATATAATGAATTAACGTTTCGACTAACAATGTATTGCTGCAAAAAAAAGTTAAAGAAATTTATGAAAATTTTTCAATAATAGGTTTAATTAACATATAATCAATAATATAGCGCATAATTATTTTTTTAATTTGGTCATGTTTTCATGCGAAAACATTTTTGCAATGCGTTGTGGATATCGCCTGAGTGCTGGATTGTGCGCAATTTTTTATGTCATTTAGGTAAGGCGACAAAATCAAGCAATCCGAAAACCCATTCAACAGTTCATATAATGTTTAATTTTGCCTTCATCTAATTGCTTATTCATCAAAAAGGCATCACGTGAAATCTACAGATGAAATCATTCAAATTGCTGAGCGTGTTATAAGTCACGAACAGGAAGCTATTGGTCATTTGATCGCTGGGCTCAACATTGGATTTGCCAGGGCTGTTGAGCTGATTTTTAAAAGTAAAGGTAATGTTGTAGTCACAGGAATAGGCAAAAGTGCCATTATTGCTCAAAAAATTGTGGCCACTTTTAACTCAACAGGAACCAATGCTGTTTTTATGCATGCAGCGGATGCCATTCATGGCGACTTAGGAATTATTCGTGACGAGGATGTGATTCTTGCCTTATCAAAAAGTGGTGAAACACCTGAAGTAAAAGTTTTAGTTCCTTTAATTAAATCAAGGGGAAACAAATTGGTTGCTGTTGTAGGCAATCCTGATTCGTACCTTGCTTTGCAGGCAGATTTTGTTTTGAATACTTTTGTAAAAACAGAAGCCTGTCCAAATAATCTGGCACCAACCAGCAGCACCACTGCACAATTGGTTATGGGTGATGCTTTAGCAGTTGCTTTATTAGAATGCAGGGGTTTTTCGGCCGAAGATTTTGCGCGCGTCCATCCTGGCGGTGCCTTAGGCAAAAAGCTTTATTTACGTGTTGAGGATCTTTATGTGAGAAACGAAAAACCAGCAGTAAACCCAACAGATGAATTACGTGAGGTGATTGTGGAGATATCAGCTAAGCGACTGGGAGCTGCTGCTGTGATTGATGATGGAAAGCTTCTTGGCATCATCACAGATGGTGATCTTAGGCGTATGTTGATGAAAACTTCTGACCTAACGGGTTTGAAAGCCTCTGAAATAATGACGGCAAATCCGAAAGCTATCGATCATCAAGCGCTTGTGGTGGATGCATTGCAGCTTATGCGCAACCATAATATCACACAACTTCCCGTGCTGAAAGAAGGAAAATATGTAGGAGTGATTCACTTACATGATATCCTTCACGAAGGAATTTTGTAATACTAATTGAGTAAGTTTTTCGTTTTAGCCAAACAACCAGTCTTTAAAACTATGGATACAATAAAAGAATTCAATACATACCGCGAAAGGATGAACGACAAAATGATGTCGGCTCCCAACAACAAAATCATGAAGCGCATTTATAGCCTTGATAGCCTTACTTATCAGGATGGAGCGCTCGACACCAAAACAAAAGAAATGCTGGGTTTGGTGGCTTCGATGGTTCTAAGATGCGACGATTGTATCCGGTATCATCTGCAAACCTGCCACGAAATTGGATTATCGACCGAAGAAATGATGGAAATTTTTGGGGTAGCAAATTTGGTGGGAGGAACCATTGTGATTCCGCACACGCGCAGGGCTTTGGAATACTGGGAGGCTTTATCCGAAAATCAATAACAAGGTCCATGCTTCTCAGGCAAAGGATATTTATCGCTTTTATAGTGGCTTTGTTTATCCCGCTATTGGGATTTGCACAAGTGACTAAAATCAGGGGTGTTGTAACAGATGCTTCAACGGGCGAAGCCATACCTTTTGCCAATGTCTTTTTAATAGGTACCACAATTGGAACCACAACCAATTTTGATGGCGAATATTATTTTGAAACCCGCGAGCGTGCCGATTCGATTGCTACAACCTATATCGGGTATGAAAAGCAGGTTAAATCAATTAAAAAGTTTCAATATCAGGAGATTAACTTTCAACTAAATTCAGGTGATTTTACCCTTCAGGAGGTCGTTGTAGTTGCGGGTGAAAATCCGGCCGATATGCTGTTTCGCAAGGTGATCAAAAACAAGGAAAATAATACAAACAAGGAGTTATCAGCCTGGGAATGTGAAGTGTATAATAAAATCCAGTTTGATGCTAATAATTTTGGCGAGAAGATCCGACAGAAAAAGTTGTTCAAGCCTTTTGATTTTATTTTTGATTATGTGGACACTTCAACTGTGAACGGAAAAGCGTATCTCCCGATTTTTATATCCGAAGCTGCGTCGCATGTGTATTATCGTGCTCAGCCCCAGTCGAAAATAGAAAAGATAAAAGCAGCTAAAGGGTCAGGGGTCGAAAATCCCAGTTTAGCCCAGTTCATGGGCAATTTGTATCAGGAGGTGAATGTTTACGATAATTATTTAGAGTTGTTTGGGAAGAATTTTATCAGTCCGGCAGCTAATTTTGGGGCTTCCTATTACAAATATTATCTGGTCGACAGCAGCTTTATAGATGGGCAGTGGTGCTATAAACTCATGTATAAACCCAAGCGAAAGCAGGAGCTTACTTTTACGGGGCATATGTGGATTCACGATACTACTTATGCAATAAGAAAGGTTGAAATGGATGTTGCCGAAGATGCCAATCTGAATTTTGTTACAGATGCTTCTCTTCGTCAGGAATATAAACAAGTTGATGGCATGAAGTGGATGTTGGTCAGAGACTATATCATTGCTGATTTTAATGTAGTAGAGAACAATAAAAAACTGCCTGGTTTTTTTGGTCAGCGCACTTCGGTGTATTCTGATTATATCCTCAATCAGCCACGTCCTGATGAGTTTTACAGAAGTCCGGTACGTGTTATCGTTGAAGAGGGTAGTTTGGAATATGACGAAGATTTTTGGCAGCTGGAAAGACCAGAGGCGCTGTCGAAAAAGGAACTTGGAATTTATCATATGATCGATTCTATTGAGCGGGTTCCTGTTTATCGCACCTATGTTGATGTTGTATATATGCTAACATTCGGCTATCTGCCCTGGCGCAAAGTGGAATTTGGACCTCTGGCAAAAATTTACAGCTTCAATGAGGTCGAAGGACATCGTTTTCGCATTGGCGGGCGAACCAGTAACTTATTCAGCAAAAATTTGCGTTTGGATGGCCATATAGCTTACGGCCATAAAGATATGCGCATCAAATATGGCGCTGGAATGCTGTATGTGTTCAATAAAAATCCGCGCAGGGCAGCCGGTTTGAGTTTCAAGTACGACATCGAGCAGTTGGGTTCAAGCTTTAATGCTTTTAGCGAAGATAATATCGTTAGTACTTTATTCAGACGGCAGCCATCGGATAAATTAAATCTGGTAAGTGAGTTTGATTTTTATTACGAACACGAATGGTTTAATGGCTTCACAAATCGTTTCTTTCTAAAGCATCGGGAGTTGTTTCCAACCGGAAATTTTGTGATGGAAACTTATCAGGAAGATGGCAGCCTGCTGAAGCACAGCTCGTTAATCACTTCCGAGATAGGAGTTGATATCCGCTACGCGCATCGTGAGAATTATGTAATCAGAGATTTCGATCGCATAAACCTCGGAACCCGTTATCCAATTCTTAATTTGCGCTATGCCTATGGTGCTCCGGGACTTATAAATGGTGAATATGAGTATCACAGGCTTCAGGGAAGTATTTCACAATGGTTTAATGTGGGTAATCTGGGCTGGTCGAAATATATCCTCGAAGGTGGGCAGGTGTTTGGTACATTGCCTTTTCCACTACTGGTTTTACATCCTGGTAATGAAACATTTATCTTTGATGAGTACGCTTTTAATCTGATGAATTACTACGAGTTTATTTCTGACAGGTATTTTAGCTTGTATTATACACATCACTTTAATGGCTTGTTTTTTAATAAGGTGCCTTTGTTCAGGAAATTAAAATGGCGTGAGGTATTTTTTGTAAAAGGTCTGGTAGGTACTATTTCTGATGCAAATTTGCGTCTCAATAAGCTGCCAGATGTGACTTATATGCTCGACAAACCCTATTTTGAAGCAGGAGCGGGAGTAGAAAATATTTTTAAAATAATCAGGATAGATGGGATTTGGCGGCTTTCGCATCGCGATAATTGCAATGCAAGCAATTTTGCAGTTTTCCTTTCCCTGCATTTTGATTTTTGATGAAGATCCAATAGCAAAACAGGAATTGACAGATTAGCTTAACTTTGTCCGCAAAGGAGCAATCTCAGTACTTTTTAAAAAAATTAAGATGAAGTTACGTTCCGAAGATTTGGTTAAAAAATACCGTCAGCGTACGGTTGTAAAGCGTGTTTCAGTTGAAGTAAATCAAGGTGAAATCGTTGGTTTATTAGGGCCAAATGGAGCAGGAAAAACCACAACCTTTTATATGATTGTGGGGCTTATCAAACCTTTTTCGGGTCATGTTTATCTGGACGACAAGGATATTACAGAATTGCCCATGTACAAGCGTGCCCAGCATGGCATTGGTTATCTGGCGCAAGAAGCATCGGTTTTCAGGCAGATGAGTGTCGAAGACAATATTTTTTCGGTGATGCAGTTCAGGAAGGGTTTGACAAAGACGCAGCAAAATGAAAAAGTGGAAAGCCTTTTAGAGGAGTTTGGATTGCAGCATATACGCAAAAGCAAAGGGATTCAGCTTTCGGGTGGAGAAAGAAGACGTACGGAAATTGCGCGTGCCCTTGCTGTTGATCCGAATTTTATTTTACTCGACGAACCTTTTGCTGGTGTTGATCCGATCGCCGTTGAAGACATTCAGCAAATCATCGGAAAATTGCGCGAAAAAAACATTGGTATATTAATTACAGATCACAATGTTCACGAAACACTTTCAATTACCGACAGGGCGTATTTGCTTTTTGAAGGATCTATTTTAAAAGCAGGAACTTCTGAAGATCTTGCTTCGGACGACCATGTGAGAAAAGTATATCTGGGTCAAAATTTTGAGCTGCGGAAAAAGTAGCTATTGCTGAAGATCAGCTAAAAAAATTACCAGCGACAGAAAAAGGTAAATCAAAATAACAAATGGAATTGCCAATGCCTGGAAAGTAATAATAAGCCCGAACGAGACTGCCAAAAAAAACCAACGAAATTCATTTCCTTTCCAAGTCATTTTTTTAAACTTCAACCCAAATAATGGCAGGTTTGAAACCATTAAAACGGATGTCAATAAAGCAATTCCTAAATAAAAATAAGTATTTGTCATTACCATATAAAGCAACGATTGTCCTTCGTATAGTTGTGTTCTGATCAATGGAAGTGAGGCGATTAACAGACCAGTTGCCGGAGAGGGAAGGCCTTTAAAGTTTTCGGTTTGCGATTCATCAATATTGAATTTTGCCAGCCTGTAAGCAGTAAAAAGCGGTACAATAAAAGCGATGAATGGCAAGATGTCGATACCGGCAATTTCCCATGCCATGCGGCCGTGGCTCATTAAAATAAGTTTGTGTAGTATAAATGCCGGTGCCACACCAAATGAAACCACATCGGCCAGCGAATCCAATTGCTCGCCTATATTAGAATAGGCCTTGAGCAATCTGGCTGCAAAACCATCCATAAAGTCAAAAACAGCCGCAATAAAAATTAAGTAGGCAGCCAAATTTAAATCTCCTTGAAATACCAGATAAATTGCCAAAATACCGGATAGTAAATTGATTAACGTCAGGAGATTGGGAAGAAATTTAAGGAGTCTCATGGTTTAATATTTCAACTATTTCTCATGTCAAATGTACAGGTTTTTTCTTTTCGGGTTATACTTTTGATTTTCACTCAAGCATGTTTTCGAAAATAAAGATGCTGGATGGCAAATACAAGCTATTTTAACACATTCGGGAGGATGCTCAGCTAACTGGCTTTTTTTAATATTTTTGTATAAATCAAAACCAGAAACATGAACAAGAAATTTTACTTTTTAATTGGCTTACTGTCTTTAATTTTTGTGAAAGCGGAAGCGCAATTCGAAATCTCAGCTGAAATAAGGCCTCGTTTTGAACTGAATAACGGTTATGTGGGGGTTGCAACTACTAATACAGAACCAACCTATTTTGTTTCGCAGCGCAGCCGAATCAACCTCAACTTGAATAAAGAGAAATATCGGATGTATTTCAGTCTGCAGGATGTTCGCGTTTGGGGTAATGACAATATTGCCAGTGGGACAGGTGTATTTATGAATACCGGTTCTACCGGGTTGCATCAGGTGTGGGCTGAGTTTGACGTTTTTAAAAACTCCCACATCCGTGTTGGACGACAGGAATTTAAGTATGACGATCAACGTTTGCTTGCCTGGAGAAACTGGAACCAAAATGGATTAACTTATGATGCATTTTTGTATTCCTACAAAAGAGAAGGCTGGCAATTTGATGTAGCACTTTCTTATAATAACGATGGAACAGGTACTTTTGGCGTGAATGATTTTGATGTAGATCCCATCAACAGACGTTTGCGCACCTTGAACTTCATCTACCTCAAAAACCAGGTTACTGATGAATTTAGCCTTTCAATGCTTAACCTGTTGACTGGTTACCAAAAAGACAAAACCTCATCCACAACCTATTTGATGGCTACACAGGGTTTTTATGGTGAGTATAAAAAGAATGCTTTTATCGGGAGGTTTAATGCCTATTACCAATATGGCAAAAGTCAGACAGGCAAAGATGTATCGGCCTATATGCTTACTGCTGAGGTAGATTATAAAGCTCGCAAACTAAGCATCGGAGCTGGAATCGATGTTTTGAGCGGTCAGGATGCCAGCAAGGCTGATGCTGACTATCAGGAAAAATATCATGCGTTTGATGTGTTTTATGGGGTACGTTATGCCCGTTATGGCAATATGAATCAATATGTGTCGCCAGCCAGCACGCGCAATGGCGGATTGGTAGATATTTATCCTAAACTGGCTTATCATTTTAATCCTAAAAGCACCTTACGCTTGCAATATCACTTTTTCTCATTGGCGACAAAAATTGACGAGCCAAATGCAAATTTGACATTGCTCGAGGGATCATTAGGTGGTGAATTAGATGTAATTTTTGCCCATAAATTTGCAAAGGAAATTGCATTAAGTGCCGGAATCAGTGTTTATAATACGAATGATACCTTTGCTAAAATTAAAGGTGTTTCTCCCACTGAGATTGAAACGCCGGTATGGGGCTGGGTAATGCTGACCTTTAAACCCAGCTTGTTTGTTTCGGCCAAATAAAGGAACTGATGTATCTTTGCCGGCATTATGAAAGCCGTTAAAGAGATTTCCATTACCCATTTTGATTACTATCTTCCGGAGCATCGTATTGCCCGCTATCCCTTGGCGCAACGTGATGCCTCGAAGCTTTTGGTACTCAAAGAAAACCAATTGTCGCAGACGGTTTTCACCCATATTGGTGAGCATCTGCCTGCGAATGCCTTACTGGTGCTCAACGAGACCAAGGTGGTTCAGGCACGCTTGCGATTTCAAAACGATAGTGGTGCTACAGTCGAACTTTTTGTATTGGAACCGGCTGATGCTGCCATGGATTTTCAAGTGGCTTATGCGCAAACTTCTCCTGTTAGCTGGAATTGTTTGGTTGGTAATTCCAAGCGCTGGAAACGGGGTTTGCTGGTTCAAAGTATTAAGATCAAAGACCAATCCTTTGATTTTAAAGCAGAGCGCATTGAAAAGAAAGACGGCTATTCTGTTATTCGGTTTTCCTGGTCTGAGCCTCAAGTTTCATTTGCCGAAATCCTTGATGCCGCTGGTGAAACGCCGCTGCCGCCCTATTTGAACAGGAAAGCCGAGCCGGAAGATAAAAACCGCTATCAAACTGTTTTTGCCCGTCAGGAAGGGTCTGTGGCTGCTCCAACTGCCAGCCTGCATTTTACTGATGCACTTATGGCTGAATTGCAAAAGCAGGGAGTTGAATTTGAGAAACTTATCCTGCATGTAGGTGCCGGAACTTTTAAACCGGTTAGTGCTGCTCAAATTGGTGAGCACGAAATGCATGCTGAGCAGATTCAGGTGAGCCGGAGAAGCTTGCAAAATCTGCTTCAAAGCATCGAAAGGCCTGTGATTCCTGTGGGTACAACGGCCATGCGTACACTCGAAAGCCTTTATTGGTTTGGTTTGATGCTTAATGAAGAGGGTTTGGTAAAACGTGATTTTCACCTTGATCAGTGGTTTCCCTATCAGGATCATCCTGAACTTCTATCGGTTGAAGCTAGTCTTGGCAGGTTAATAGCTTACCTCGACCATCACGATTTGGAAAGCTTCACAGCATCAACAGCCTTGATGATTGCGCCGGGATACGAGATGAAAACTGTTGATGGCCTGATTACCAATTTTCATCAGCCCAAAAGCACTTTGCTTTTGCTTGTTGCGGCTTTGATTGGAGATCAATGGACACAAGCTTATGCTTATGCACTTGCAAACGATTTCCGTTTTTTAAGCTATGGCGATGCGTGTTTGTTTATTCCTTAAATTTTATTTTGCTTTCTTATTGTGTAATACCTTCAAATTTAAACAGTTCGTGTTCCACAAATGAATCAATTGCATTTCCTGCGTAAGTCTCGTTTTTCACGATCGAAAGTTTTTTAACGGGATTACCTTCCGAAAAATCTGCTTGTTTGAGGTCAATCCAAAAGGTGTTTGGAGTGAGTGCTGTTTCGAAATAGTAAACCAGATTTTTGTGATCAGAAACGCAGCGCCAGCGTGTGGAAGAAATATTGGGTTGCCCAGGCGTAGAAATGCCAAAAGGCACTGAAACATTTCTAATGACACTGAAAACACTGGCAACAGCTACGCGATAGTCGTCTGTCTTTGGAATAGCATTGATATAAAAACTGGCTCTGGCATACCGATCAGCAGCACGATTGGTGCCCGGTAGCATGGTTGTGCCGCCTATTTCTTTCCAGTATTCATCGAGGGCAAGCTGCTTTTCGAAAATGGGAGAGTTAGTCATGACAGTATAATCAGGACTGTGATGAATGGTTAGTTTACCATCCACAAATTCAAAGATGGCATTGTCGCCACTAGCATCCGAAATAGATAAATGCACTGTTGTGAGGCGGCTGGTTCCGGGTATTTCAGCCGTAACCACAACAAATTCTTCCTTTTTTAATTCGTTTACTGCTTCATCTACTGTGGCAAACTGGTCCAGCACATATTGCGCCCATAATGCTATCGACATGCCTGGTTTTGTGCCGTCCCATTTTTCATATTCCGATTCTGCTAACCATAGCACATTGGCCACTAACCCGGCTTCATTCATGCCATCAGAAGTGGCAACATCAAAACCGGAAGCGATGATACTACCGTATTTGGATTTCCAATGAATCGAATTTTTACCAACCTCGCCATTTCTTTCCATCCCGCGTGGTAAAAGCCAGAGGTTAGTTCCGATTTCGGTACTCCAGTCCATCGAACGAGCGGTTAGGATAAGTCCATTATTGCCTTTGTAAACCGCTCTTGTACACGCATTTGATGATGAGTTAATTAGGGTAAGGCTGAAAATTAGAAAGAGTCCAAAAACAGGGAACAAGTGTTTCTTCATGAGATAAGCGTTTTAGTTAAAAAAATATTGTGTAATGCCATCAAGGACACTTTTTACGGCCATCGAAGCAAGTAAAAGTCCCATCACACGACTGATAATGCTGGCGCCTCCATTGCCAATCAATTTGAAGATAAAGTGCGATCCAAATAAAAGGAGTAATACAGCCAGCAGCACAATTAATAGTATTGCTGCTGTAATCAATTGATCCCAGAAACCATAAATGCTGTTTTCTGTGAGCAAAACAGCTGCCATCATAGCTCCTGGACTGGCGATGGATGGAATGGCAAGTGGAAAAACGGAAGGATCGTTATTTTTTTTGATTGATTTTATTTCATCATCGGGTTTGCTTTCGCCAAAGATCATCATGAGCGCAAAAACAAATAAAACGATACCACCAGCAATCTGAAAGGCAGCAAGTGGGATATCCATGGCATCTAACAACAATTCGCCGGCTAATATGAAAAACAAAAGGATGAGGGCTGATAATCCAACCGCTTTCAGGGCAATCTTTTTTTTCTCTGATTGACTAAAAGCTGCTGTGCTGGCCATAAAAACCGGAATAGTTCCGATGGGATCAATCACGGCAAAAAGCAATATAAATTGTGTGAGGAGGTCGTTCATCGGTGCAGGTTTGTATGCAAAAGTATCAAATTTTTAGTTTATGAAGCACCTGCTAAAGTGGCATTATCTTTTTCAGGAAGGCCTCTTTTCGGCGTCGGGCAACCTCCAGCTGCGTGCCATCTTCAAGGATAACAGTGCCACCTTCTCCTTTAATATACCGATCGATAAGCTGAAGATTCACGATGTGTGATTGATGTATCCTAAAAAAATGCATGGGTTCGAGCAAGTTTTCAAAATCTTTTATCTTGCGCGAAACCACCTGTT
The DNA here is from genome assembly GCA_964592595.1 of uncultured Lentimicrobiaceae bacterium. Lineage (GTDB taxonomy): Bacteria > Bacteroidota > Bacteroidia > Bacteroidales > F082 > UBA5536. Next base: position 20,836 of record CAZQFH010000022.1, read on the forward strand.
TGCTTTTATCTTTAAGGAAAACTGTGGTGTAGTTTCCGTCTGCTTCCAAACGAACGATTTCATCGATATGAACCAAATGCACGCCATTTTGGGTTGGCAAAGCCATCTTGTTTAGTTTGCCCGTTACCCGATTTTCGTTTAAGGCCGCCACCTTTTTGGCTTGTTGTTCTTGTGCCTCTTTGCCGGGTTGTTGCACTTTTTCAATGGCTTTGACTAAAAGTTCAGGATCAACAGGTTTGAGCAGGTAATCGATGGCGCTGATTTGAAAAGCCCTTACGGCATATTGGTTATAGGCCGTAACAAAAATGATCATAGGCCAAGGCTCACTCAGTTGATCAAGTACTTCAAAACCTGTGCCATCGGGAAGATCAATATCCATCAACACCAGATCGGGCTTTTGGTGATTGATTTGTTCAACAGCCTCTTTTAAGGAAGCAGCCACCGACAATAATTCGACCTGGCTGCAATATTTACGGATGAAATTAGTGAGTGTTTTTTGGCTGTGCGGCTCATCCTCTACAATGATACTTCTAAGCATGATTTAGTTTTTAAAGGGATAGATAATTTCTACACGTGTGCCGGCTGGCATGTTATTTTCATCAGTCAAATCTATGATTTTCAAAAAGTCTGGTTTAAAATTTCCATTCCAGATCGTTGATAATCTCTTTTTTGTGATACTTATTCCTTTCGATTCATGTTTTTGTTTGTTCATAGCCAGCTGGCCAGCTTTTTTCCGGCCAATGCCATTATCCTGTATGGTACATCGGATGGCCTCATTCTTTTTAAGTTCAAAACAAAGTTTTAATAATCCTTTGCCCTGTTTGGTGCGCAAACCATGTTTGATGGCGTTTTCTACAAAAGGCTGGGCAAGCATGGGTGGGATATCAATTTCTTCGGTTTCAATGGCTTGATCAATCTCAATTTCAAAATCAAAGGCATTGTTCATGCGCAGCTTTTCCAGTTCGATATTGAGTTTTATGCCTTCAATTTCTTCTTCCATCGCAACATAACTTTTTGAAGAACTATCGAGGTAATAGCGCATTAGACGAGCAAATTTAGAAAGAAATATTTCGGCTTGCAAGGTGTTGTTTTCAGAAATGAAAGCTTGTATTGAATTAAGCGCATTAAACATGAAGTGGGGGTTCATTTGAGCCCTGAGCAGCCTATGCTCTGTTTCGAGTTGTTGCTGCTCTAACTGGAGTTGATTACGTGAGTTTTTGATTTGCTTACGATTATAGAGGATTACTATCAAAACAATAATCAACAACGCAATCACAATCACATAGCTTATTCTGGCGTGCTGGAGCTGCAACTCTTCATTTTTCTTTGCAAGCAATAGGCGTTGATTTTCCAGCTGTTCCTCTTTCAAACGCAGGTTTAGCCTGCCTTCGACCTGTGTAACCTGTTGCTGTTTTTCGATATTGAAAAGCGAGTCGTATAAAATGAGGTAGTTTTTATGATCGTTCAGCGCTTCCAGGTAGTTTCCCGTTTTCTCGTTTACCTCGCTGAGCGAAAGCTGGTTTTTCATCTGCAAATCCAGATTTCCTGATTCCTGATTGAGCCTCAAGCTCTCATTGAAGTATTTTTTTGCCAATGGATACTTTTCAAGTGAAAAATACAAAGTGCCCAATCCCTGACTGGCTTTGGCAAGTTCGTTGGGGAAAGTATGATCAATTGCCAGTTGATGAGCTTTGTGCAGTTGATCTTTTGCTAGTTCAAAATTCCCAACTTTTAACAAATGATTTCCTAACATATTGATAGCTAATGTATTTAGCTCCATATTCATAGATACATAACTCATGCGTAAAGCCTCTTGAATGGTAATATAGGCAGAGTCTGATTTTTTGAGTAAATCATACATCAGGCTTTGGTTAAGCAAGGCTCTGGCCATTACTTGCTCATTATTTAGTTCAGATGCTTCCCTATAAGCTCTCTTGTAATACAGTTGTGCGTTTTTATATTGATGGGTTTGGTGATAGGTATTACCCAGATTTAACATGAGGGAAGGTAGCTGCCCTTTTCTCGAAACCTTGGAAAGCTGGTTGATAGCCTGTTCATAATCGGCAATGGCGCCATCGAGATCACCGAGTCGCAGCAAAACGTTTCCTCTGTTGTTAAGCAAAGAAACGAGATTGTAAAAGTCTGCATTATTCTTGGCTTTTTCTACTGCGCTGTTATAGAGTTCAAGGGCCTCAAAATACTTTCCCAGATTAGAATAGCTGGAGCCAAGGGCAAGTATGAGACTCGAATTGATGGTGTTGGGCTGGATTAGTTCATTAATTTCCATGGCTCTGCTCAAATAGGAGATGGCTTTTTCGTTCTCTCCTATGGAATTATAACAGTTGCCAAGATTAGCAAGCGATATAATAATTGCTTCAGGCTTGTTCAGCCGCTCTTTGATATGCAACGATTTGAGGTGAAGTGCTATGGCTTCATGAACTTTATTGTGATCAAAATAAATTAGTGCCTTGTTATTCAATATGTTTGAATATTCCAAATCGTTACCTGTGGTTTCAAAAAGTTGGAGTGCGTCATCATAATATGCTTGGGCAAGGCTCGTGTCGTTGCGGTAATAATTCACTATTCCTAAATGTTTTTTTGCATAAGCCAGTTGCTCGGTTTGATTGTATTTCTCAGCTAAAAGCCCTGCTTTTTGGCTGAAAACTGCCGCCGAATCAAGATTTATACTCAAGTAGATCTTGGCTAAATGATTATAGATGTCAGCCTGCTCAGTGTCTTGAACATTATGGAGTAAATTTTTCAATGAATCGGCCTTGGAGGCGGTTAGATTAACTTGAAAAAACAAAACCAGTGCAATTGAACTTATGATGATTTTTTTCATATCGATGTTGATTGTGCGGCAAAACTAAACTAAAAATGAAACCATGTCAATAAAAAAATTCACGTAACTAGCTGAAAAATAATAGGTTTATTATCATGTTGTACCGCTTTTTGCGACAAAACTGCCGCCTTTACAATCATAGCTGCCGGTTTTACATTCAGCCTTGATGAGCCTAAAATGTGCATCTACTTTTGCCGCAGTACCAACTAAAATTTTACAGCAATGAAAAAGATTATTTTTACTTTAAGTTTATTAGTATCCCTTCAATTTGCGGTTTATGCGCAGATTGATGAACAATTTATTACAGGCGAGCGTGAGTTTGGGAATGCCGTGGCTATGGATGGCGACTGGGCAGTTGTAGGCAATAAATGGCTTGGCCGCATCGATAATGGTGGCACTTTTTATGATTATGCCGGCGAGGTATTTATTTATAAACGGCATCCCAATGGTTTGTGGGTTCAGCACAGCATCCTCAGAGAGCAGTGTTGGTATACAGAAACCGGCGAGCAGCATGGCTTGAACTATGGGCAAGCCGTTGACATTAGTGATGGCTGGTTGGCTGTTGGCGCTGATTACGATTCAGATGACAACGGAGCCATTGGTCCTGATGGCGTTGTCTTTCTCTATAAATACGATAGTGATCTTGATGCCTGGATCTCGCATACCACTTTGCATGGTGCTTTGCATCCGGTGAATAATTTTGGGTTTTCTGTAGCACTTGGAGGCAATCAACTTGTGGTGGGTGATCCCGATTTTGGAGCCGCCACCGGTGAGGCATATAAAGGTACAGCTTACATTTATAAGAATATTGCAGGCAACTGGTCTCTGGATCAACAGTTGTTTGCCAGCGATGGATGGGCAAGCGGAGGCCCTATCAGTCAGGGCTATGGCGACATATTTGGATATGATGTGGCCGTAAACGATTATTTCCAGCGGGTGGTGATCGGTGCACCCTTCAAAGGTGTACAAACAAGTTATAGCAACCGCCTTGGTTCAGTTTATGTGTATGAGTACGACGCCGATGCCGGAAGCTGGGCAGAATCATATCAGCTGCACGATCCTAACTGGAATGATGTAAGTCATCTCGGATTTTCAGTTGATATAGCAGATAAAATGATTGTTGCCGGCGCCCCTGGTGTGATGGGAGGTGCTGATAACAACACAGGGAAAATTTTTGCCATCGAAAAGCATACAGGTGTATGGCAATCGCATGCTTTGGCGCAGCCTGCAGATTGGTCAGCCGGAGATCTTGTGGGCTTTGACGTGAGTGTAGCAGTAAGCGCCGTAGATTCGGGCAATCAAGATGAACCTTCGCAATATTTCTTATTGGCAGGTGCGCCGGGTGATGATGGATTAACTAACATCAATCCTAATCAGGGTGCCGGCTGGTTATTTGCGCTTGATATACCTTATGTTGCCAATGCTCCTTCAAAGGTAAGCTCTCCCAATGTGAGCGACGAAGGTCAGATGGGTTATGCCGTCTATCTCAATGATTTATCTGAGGATTGTATTATCGGTGCTACTTTTCATCAAGTGGATAATGCAGGTTTAAAGGAAGGGGCAGTAATGTTATACAGTTTTGCTGAGGCTTCCGAAGGTATCTGGCAAGGAACGGTTGACACCGACTGGTCAAAACCTGCCAACTGGTCGGATGGTATTGTGCCCAACGGAAATACTACTGTAACTATTGCCAATGATGCTGCGAATATGCCTGTATTGGATACACTGGGTTTTTGCCTGAATTTAACACTCGATCAAGGCGAAACCCTTACCTTGGATGGCTATGGCGCGTTGTTGCGCGTAAATGGTGATGCTACTATTAACGGAGAATTTATCATTCCGGCAGGAGAATTTAATGACTTGGCCAGAATAGAAGTGCAGGGGATTACAAATATGTTCCTCGAAAAAAATAAGCAGCTCCCGGGCGGTAGTTATCAGGGGCGAGTTACTATTGATGCTTCTACTTCGACCTATAAAGCAAATCTGGCCGGAGATGCCTTTATGTATGGTGAGCTTGGATTTGGCAGTAGTACACGTGGTAAACTTGATATCAGTGATCGTTCGCTGGAACTGCATGGATTAATATGGGGCAGACCAGATCAAGGGCTTGTAACAAATAGTAATAGTAATCTCATTTTAGCCGGTACACCACCGATCCCATTCAAAATCCCTTATTCTGTCTCAGTTTTAAATAATTTGGTGGTTGATAATGGAGAAGGTGTGAGCCATATCAATAGGGGATCTCTTAGCATCAACGGCACCCTAACACTCAATAGCGGACAATTTAAAGTGTTTACTACTTCAGGTGTTTCAACCTTAAATTTATACAATTCTGTAGCAGGCGATCCTTCACTTTTTTGGACGGATCACGAATCAGCTGTTTGGATCATGGGCTCAAACCCCGACATACAATATCCCTCCGGATCATCCGAAGTATTTGGATTGGTTGTAAACAACCCTAATGAAATAACTTTGAACAATGATTTATTGGTGCATAGTTATTTATATTTATTAACCGGCGGAGCCAATGCCAATGGTCATCAGGTAAGTTTTGCGGCTGAAGGCGAGTTATGGTCAGCTGCTGATATTACCATCGACGACGGATTATTCGATCTGAATAACCCACCCCATAAAATCCATGTAGCCATTGGCTCCAATGTGCTTTTTGATGCTGTTGGAGTAGTGGATAATATTGAAATTGGAGGTTTCCCGGCACCTATGAACCTTTCACCCGAAATTTTGAATGAGATTGTTGCCGGCCAAAATCGATCGATAAACAATATTACTTCGTTGGAGATACAACCTCAAAAGGGAATAACCGTTCAAAACGAATTTATTGCAAACAGCGGAGCGCTAGTATTAAAATCGTCCATTAACGGAAATAGTTCTTTTATTGATGATCGCAATAATCCGGATAATGTAACAGCTACAGTAGAAAACTACCTCACTTCCGGGCGCTGGCATTTGGTTTCTCCTTCGGTAGTGCAAGCCACTGCTGAGGCCTATTTTGTAGAAAACGGCTCTGATATCTGGATGAAAGAATTCAATGAAGCCACCAGCCAATGGGAATATATCAGCTCACTCACACATCCGCTTATCCCGGGTAAAGGCTATGCTATCTGGGTTGATGCCGACAGGGCAGACGAAACAGCGGTATATGAAGGGGTTTTAAACAACGGTGATCACACGGTTAATCTAAATTATTCAGGTGATGATAGGGGTTGGAACCTCATCGGAAATCCTTTCCCCAGCAGCCTCGATCTGAGCGTGGCGGGCTGGAGCCAAAGCAATACCACAGGAGTTGTGTATGTGTACGATAACGGAAATTATGTATCGAGTAACCTGAGTGGTGATGGCACACTCACTAATGCGATCATCCCACCAGGTCAGGGATTCTTTGTGCAGGCCAATGCCGCTAACGCCAACTTCACGCTACCCCAAAATGCACGTGTTCATGCTGCGCAGTCTTTTTATAAAGAGCCAGCATCAACTGTTGATGCCCTCATCCTGACTGTGAGCAAAGACGGCAAACGCGACAAAACCTGGATTAGCTTTGATGCAGCGGCTTCTGATGAATTTGATGAAGGTCGTGATGCATGGCGTTTGCAGGGTGATGCCGGTATGCCGCAACTTTATACCCGCTTTGGCGACAAACAGCTTGCTATCAATATACACGGTGAATTGCTGGGCGAAAAAAGTATCCCAGTTTATTTTGAGGCTGCACAAAATGGAAACTATAGCCTGGAATTTAGTTTGCTCGAAAGTTTTGCAGATGCGGAAATCATGCTCGAAGATCATATTACCGGACAGCTGATCAACCTCAATGAACAAGCGATTTATAATTTTGAAGCCATCACAGGTAGTGATCCACATCGCTTTACGCTTCACTTCAGCAGAACAGTAACTGGCACAGAATCAGTGATAAGTGCAGAGCCGTCTGTCAAAATATATAGCCAGAATGGGCAGCTGATCGCAGTTTCCAAAATAGGGTTTAAAGGCGGCATACTCCGGCTTTATAGTTTGAGCGGGCAACTACTGATGCAATCGGCTTTTGAAAAGACGAATGCGCTTCGGATTGATGCAGAAGCTTTTAAAAACCAATTGATTGTGGTGGTATTATCTGATTCAGGGTTTAATCATACTACTAAAGTACTTGTCAACTAATCATAAAACTTACGCATCATGAAAAAATACTTCATTTATATAACCTTGATGATTGTTATTGCTTTGGGTACAAATACCGAAATTGTAGCGCAGGGGTTTGGCGGTCCGCCTGATCCCGGAGCTCCGCCATCTAAAGCCAACCCGCCACTGGGCGGAGGATCAGCGCCTGTTGGAGGTGGTACGGCACTGCTTTTAAGCTTTGGAGCTGCATACGCATTTAGTAAATACCGAAAAGCCATCAGGCAGAACGAAAAGGAAATACCACCAACACATTAGTTTATCTGTTCATTCCTCCCTTTTAGCACACGCAGCAATAGTTGTGTGTGCTCTTTTTTTAACATTTGATAGTACCTTACAATTTACAAAAGTTTTACTTTTGGATCCAATTAACCAACATCTCAACAAATGAACTTAAACTCTAGACTTATTGTTATCACGCTTTTAATTGGCTTTTTCTTCTCTTCATGCTCCAGCGTGCCTGTTACGGGGCGCAAGCAGCTCAATCTTATTCCGGCTTCACAGATGATGAGTATGAGCTACCAGCAGTATGATGATTTTTTGAGAAGCAACCAACTTTCGACCCATGCACAGCAAACACAAATGGTGAAAACGGTAGGCACTAAAATAAAAACTGCCGTCGAAACTTATTTTCAGCAGCAGGGCATGTCGGCAGAGTTGGAGGGATACAAATGGGATTTTAACCTGGTTGAAAGCCCCGAAGCCAATGCATGGTGTATGCCGGGTGGTAAGGTGGTTTTTTATACTGGCATTTTGCCTATCACAAAGGACGAAACCGGGTTGGCAGTTGTGATGGGTCACGAGGTGGCACATGCCATTGCTGAGCATGGTAATGAAAGGATGAGTCAGGGCATGCTTACACAAATGGGAGGTGTGGCATTAGCAGTAGCTTTACAGGAAAAGCCTGAACAAACCCAACAACTCTGGATGACGGCTTACGGCATTGGCAGCCAGGTAGGTGTGATGTTGCCTTTTAGTCGCCTGCACGAAAGTGAAGCCGATCGCCTGGGTTTGATTTTTATGGCCATGGCCGGATATGATCCTGGCAAAGCGGTGGATTTTTGGCAGCGCATGGCTGATATGAAAAACGGTCAAGCTCCTCCCGAATTTTTAAGCACTCACCCTTCAGATGACACCCGTATCCGGCAAATCCGTGAATGGCTGCCCGAAGCAATGAAATACTATAAACCTTGATAAAACTTTGATGAGTGGTGACTGGAAAAGGGTATTGTTTGCTTTTTGCATTAGCTTTTTAGCGCTTGCGCAGTTATTTGCACAGCCTGATGATCGCTGGCATGCAGGTAGTGCCAAAGACTTGAAAGGTAAAGTGCTAACGCTATATGTTTTTCTTGAAACGGCTGCTGCACCCTGGACTACTGAAGAAAAACAATCAAAACTCACTGAACTTGCTACTGCTCAGCAATGGCTGGCTTCACAGGCATCTTATTGGAATGTTGCGTTGGAGTGTTTTATTAAACCTTTGGGAAAATCAGAAACTATTCAAACAAAGAATGTTCCAATAGGTAACGGAAGCGGAACAGAACGCATTGATTGGGCAAAAGAAATTGTAAAAAAATCGGGTTACAGAAATCCCCGACAGGCTTACCGAAAGATTTCCAGAAAAATGGGTGTCGATAATTTGCAGCTAATAATTTTTGCCAAGGCAGGTGGTATTTCTTATGCCATGCGTTTTGCTAAAAACAATAGCAAGCGAAAGTTTTTTATGGAGTCTGTGATGCTTTTTCAGCGCTACGATAATGATGCCCAAATGCCGGTTGCAGCAATTATTGCTCATGAAATACTTCATCTTTATGGTGCCTGGGATTTATACACCACCTATGCACAAACAGCTGACCGACATCAAAAAGCGCAGGAGTTATTTCCGGATGATATCATGCTGCGGGTGGGATACGACTTGCATCAGCTTAAGGTGGATGATTTAACGGCCTGGCTGGTAGGCTGGAACAAAACAGAACAAGCTATTTATGAGTGGTTCAGACCAGCTGATTTTAAGCAGTAAAATTGAGTTTGAAAGCATCAGTATGCCTGGTTTTAACTTCTTATATAAATTTATGCAATGCATCGCATAAGTTTTTCAATGCACTAAAAGAGAAAATAAATTTTAACGTAAAACTCCAGAATGACTTTGTTAAACTCCATTTAAAATGAGTTTGCCCAAACACTATTTTGCAGTGAGCTGAATACTTAGATTCAATGCGTTTGCAATCAAAGCAAAATTTGAAATTCTGATATCCTCTCCTCTTTCAATTCTTGAAACATAGGGTCGTTTTTTTCCAATAAGATCAGCCAGATCTTGCTGACTTAATTTTAATTCTCTTCTTCGATTTTTGATGATTTCAGCAAAGTAAAAAGAAAAGGACTCTTCCCTGAATTTCTCCCTTGATTCTGTTCCTTCTTTTCCGAATTTTTTTTCAAGTATTTCTTTTGCGTTTATGAATTGTGTCATGATTTTCAGTTTTTTACAAGTAGTTTTTAATTAGCTTTTCTGCAATTTTGATAGCTTTTTTATAGTCGTTATTTGATTTTTTTACGAATCCATTTAAACAAATTATTTTTGATGATTCTATGAAATTAGGATGATCAACAGTAAACAGAATTATACGTATTTCATTTCCTGATTTTATCCTTAATTCATAGAAGCTTGTGTTTATCAATTTTTTAACAAAAGTTGAATGAACAACTTTTACCTCTGTCATAACTTCAATAATCTGAAAGAACTTTAAGGAAACCCGTTTATCTTGCCTTTCAATAAAGTCTAAACAGTCGGATGAAATCATTATTTCTCTCATCATGCAAAGGTAACGAATAAGTTACATTTGTGCAAATACTTTAAACAGATGAAAAAAATAATTTAGAGTATTGCTGATGAACCAGTAAGCTGTTATTGATAATATTTTGTTAGTCCTAAAGCTCAAGTTCCGTATAAGAAACAATATTTTTCTCTATTGATCCGGCCTGTTTCATTAAAAAAAAGCTGCCCTGAAAACAAGGCAGCTTTTTTACACAAAACGATGAACGGGTAACTAAAACAGGTCGGATTTATACTAGTCCCTGAGCGAGCATGGCATCGGCAACCTTCACAAAGCCGCCGATATTGGCGCCTGTCATATAGTTGATGTAACCATCTTCTTCTTTACCATATTTTTCGCAAGTGCTGTGAATATCTTTCATGATTTGATGCAGGCGGGCATCCACTTCTTCGCGTGTCCATGAAAGACGCAATGAGTTCTGGCTCATTTCGAGACCCGAAACAGCAACGCCACCGGCATTGGCAGCTTTGCCAGGGCCGTAAAGGATTTTAGCATTGAGGTAAACTTCGATGGCTTCTGGAGTAGAAGGCATATTTGCGCCTTCGGAAATCACATAACAGCCATTGCTGACAAGCATTTTAGCTTCTTCCTCATTTACCTCATTTTGAGTGGCGCAAGGCATGGCAACATCGCATTTTACACTCCAAGGGCGTTCGCCTTCCACGTATGTTGCTCCAAATTTTTCGGCATATTCTGAAATACGACCACGACGCACATTTTTCAGGTTCATCACCCAGGCCAGTTTTTCGGCATCAATACCATTGGGATCGTGAATAAAGCCATTGGAGTCGGAAAGAGTAACCACTTTGCCACCCATTTGCGTAACTTTTTCGGTTGCAAATTGTGCTACATTACCTGAGCCGGAGATAGCAACTATTTTTCCTTGCAGACTTTCGCCGCGGGTTTTGAGCATTTCTTCAGCAAAATAAGTAGCGCCATAGCCCGTAGCTTCCGGACGAATCAATGAACCACCCCATTCGATTCCTTTGCCGGTGAGTACACCTGTGAACTCGTTTCTAAGTCTTTTGTACTGACCAAAGAGGAATCCGATTTCGCGACCACCAACACCAATATCGCCGGCAGGTACATCGGTGTCAGGCCCGATATGACGGAAGAGTTCGGTCATGAAGCTTTGGCAAAAACGCATCACTTCATTGTCGGATTTTCCTTTGGGATCGAAATCGGAACCGCCTTTTCCACCGCCCATCGGAAGGGTTGTGAGGGCGTTTTTAAAAACTTGTTCGAAGGCCAAAAACTTAAGGATGCCAAGATTTACTGTCGGGTGAAAACGCAATCCGCCTTTGTAAGGCCCTATGGCACTGTTCATATCGATGCGGAAGCCTTTGTTGATTTGCACTTCGCCTCTGTCGTCAGCCCATGGAATACGGAACAAGATTACCCTTTCAGGTTCTACCATGCGCTCCAGAATTTTGGCCTCGCTGTAATGCGGATGCTCTTCAACGAAAGGAATCAGTGTGCTAACTACTTCATGCACTGCTTGATGGAATTCAACTTCACTTGGATTTTTTGCGATGACTTTTGCCATAAAGTCATTCAGCTTTTTTTCAAAAATGTTTGCCATTTGTTTAATTTTTTTGGTGAGGATAATTTTACCTCAAACTTAAAGGGTATTTGGATTGCTTTTGCACTATGGGTAGCATGATTGGTTGTATTGCGGACGAAATTGCGTGATTCACTTAGTGAAATGGCAACGATTGTTGCAAAACAGGAAATTTATAAATCAACGAGATTGTTGCGGATGGCAAACTTCACCATATCTACCATGGTTTTCAGGTTGAGTTTTTGCATGATATTGTTTTTGTGCGACTCTACCGTGCGTACGCTGATAAAGAGTTTGTCGGCAATTTCTTTGTTGGTATGACTCTCAGCAAAAAGTTTTAGAACTTCAAGTTCCCGGGTAGATAATTTTTGCTCGCGTTCGCGTTTGCTTTCCAGCTTGTTTTCGGCCTCTTCGAGGTAGTTGCGTAAAATAAGATTGGTGATGGTTTTCGCATAAAAATCATAGCCATTTCTGAGGGTGAAAATAGCTTCGACCATTTCATCGCGGTCAGTATCACTGGTAAGATGTCCTTTAGCGCCGGCGCGAATCATTTTGAGAATAAAATTCTCCATTTTATACATGCTCATTACCAGAATATTAACCCGTTGGTGCTTGTTGCAGAGGTACTTTACCATTGCCACATCATCCGGATCGGGAGTATAAAACACCGTCAATACAATATGCACCGGATCGTGATAAAGCAATGGGATAAGGTCATATATAGTGTTGGTACAATGAATAATTTCCAGCTCGGGAGTGTCGGAAAGCAGGCAACGAATTCCGTCGCGCATAATGGGATGAGCATCCACCAAAGCCAATTTGATTTTATCCATAAGGTAATAAGCAGCGGGTATTGCGGCCACGAATTTATGAAAATGTATTGAAATTTGTCGTTGTCAAGAAAAAGAAAACTGAAGTGATACCTTTTATTGATGCGTGTTTTACTGAATTTGCATACTTAAGCTATTTGGAAATGACTTAATGAGGGTATTTCCTGTATATTTGTTCAACCATCCCTAAAATGCTGAATGTTATGACTTCACACAATGATATCGGTGGCCGCTACGAGCAACTGCGAGCTGAAAACCTGGAACGTATGAAGGAGTTGGCAACCCTGAATCGTACTACTCAGGTTTTGCGCGAAAACAAATCTCCCGAGGAAACGCTTAAGCATATCTGCATGATTTTGCCCGACGGGTGGCAATACCCTGCATTTACGGGAGCCAGAATAATGTATAACGATCAAATCTACCTTTCGCCAAATTTTATTTTATCAGAGTGGCGTCAAATGCAGGAATTTGAGACCATCGATGGGAAAAAAGGCTACATAGAAATCAGTTATTCTAAGGCTTTTCCGGTTTGCGACGAAGGCCCTTTTCTGGAAGAAGAACGCGATCTGTTGTTGAACCTGGCTAATCTAATCAGCGGATACCTCAACAGCCTCAAGGGAAAACAGGTGATAGAAGCATCATCCAAGCAGGCTGTTGATGCGGGTAAAGAAGTCGGCAAACCTGCTTATAGCCGGCAGCTTTTGCAGAAGTTTTTAAATAAAAATAATTCTGACAGGGATATTTATCATGACCTGATGCCCTTTAAGGTGAAAGAAATCTTGTTGATTTCCAATTTGTATGATGCTTATTCCATCGAACGTGAAGGAAGGTTTTCGGAGCATGTGCTGGGTCATTATCATCAGCTTAATCTTACTTCTGTGCCACGTATTACGGGAGTTACAACTGCTACAGAAGCCTTTGATGCCTTGCGTTCGCGCCATTTCGATCTGATCATATTTATGGTGAGCGTTGATAAAAAAACGCCGGTTGCTTTGAGTCAGCGCATCAAGAAAGAGTTTCCTTATATCCCGATTTTTTTTCTGCTTAATAGCAATGCTGAGATCGCACATTTTAATCAGGAAATTAAAAATACCCTTTCTATCGATCGTATCTTCAGCTGGAATGGCGATTCGAATGTGTTTTTTTCAATGATAAAAATGGTAGAAGATCGCATCAATGTTGAAAATGACACCCACATCGGAATGGTTCGGGTGATATTATTGGTCGAAGACTCTCCAAAATATTATTCGCGTTACCTGCCGATCCTTTATAAAATTGTGATGGAGCAAACGCGGCGCATCATTGACGATGTGAGCACTGATGAGCTGTATAAAGTGTTGCGCATGCGTGCACGACCCAAAATTTTGCTGGCGAGTACTTATGAAGAAGCTACCCGGATTCTTACCCAGTTCAGGGAATTCATGCTTTGTTTGATTACGGATATGAAGTTTGACCATAATGGTTTGCACGATGACAATGCGGGCATCGAACTTGTTGAGTTTGCTAAAAACCTGGTTCCCGATCTGCCCACTATCATTCAATCATCAGATCCTGAGAATGCTAAGGTAGCTTTTCGATATAAATCGACTTTTATCGATAAAAGCAGTGAAACCCTTTCGCAGGATTTTCAGAGCTTTATCACGCATTATCTTGGTTTTGGAAATTTCATTTACCGCAACAGATTTGGTAAGCAAATTGCACAGGCGCGAACACTTAAAGAGTTTGAATCGCATCTTAAAACTATTCCAGCTGAGTCGTTGTTGTATCATGCCCGCCGTAATCATTTTTCGCTTTGGCTGATGGCTCGCGGTGAAATACGTGTGGCAAAGATCATCAGTCCTAAAAAAGTTTCAGATTATGCAGATGCTGAAGAACTTCGTTTTGAATTAATTACAATGATTCAGCAATTTAGAAATGAACAAAATGTGGGTAAGATTATACCGTTTGAGGAACATGCCATCCTCGACGAAAAAAATATTGTAAGCCTTTCCGATGGATCATTGGGAGGAAAAGGAAGGGGGTTGGCTTTTATCAATACTTTGATACATAACTATGACTTTGCACAGCATGTGCCTGATATTAAAATCCGTACGCCTAAAACTTCTGTCATTGGCACTGAAGAGTTTCAGCTTTTTTTGGAACGCAACAACCTACATGAGTTTGCGCTGCACGAAAAAGATTATGGACGCATTAAGCAGGCTTTTATTGCCGGAAGACTTACCCCAACACTTATTAAAAGACTTGGCATTTTATTGGATAAAATTAGTAAGCCTTTGGCTATTAGGTCTTCAGGCTTATTTGAAGATAGTTTGACTCAGCCTTTTGCCGGTATTTTTGAAACTTATGTGTTGCCCAATAATCATCCTGATATTGATGTGCGACTGCAACAATTGACAACTGCAATTAAACTGGTTTTTGCTTCTGTTTATTCAGATGTGGCTCGCGGCTACGTTAATGCCATTCATTACAAAATTGAAGAAGAGAAGATGGCTGTAGTAATTCAGGAACTTGTGGGACGACAGTACGAAGATTATTATTATCCGCATGTGAGTGGTGTTGCGCAGTCGTATAATTATTATCCATTTGCACATATGAAACCTGAAGAAGGTTTTGCTATTACTGCACTGGGACTTGGAAAATACGTTGTCGAGGGGAATAAGGCTTACCGTTTTTCGCCAAAATATCCGGGGCTGGATATCAATTCTCCCAAAGATCAGTTTAAGAATTCACAAATCAACTTTCTGGCGGTCGATCTAAAGAATACCACACCAGATTTATTGCAAGGTGATATGGCTGGACTGGCCATGCTGGATATTCTCGAAGCAGAACAACATGGAACTTTGCGCCATTGCGCCTCGGTTTATAATGCCGACAATAACACCATTTATCCCGGAATAAGCAAACCCGGACCTCGCATTCTCAATTTCGCCAATATCTTAAAGTATAATTACACCCCGCTGGCTAAAACAATCGAAGTAGTGCTGGATGTTGTGAAAGAAGCTTTGGGAACGGCTGTGGAGATGGAATATGCTTTAGATCTGAATCGGGATAAAGAAGGGTACTGTTCGTTTTATTTGCTTCAAATCAAGCCATTACTCGGAAGTGCTGATGACTATGTGGTGGATATGGATAGTATTCCAAAAGAAGATATTGTGTTGTTTTCGGAGAAAGGCATGGGCAATGGGCTTATCCGTAATGTGAGTGATGTGATTTTTATCAATAAAGAAGCTTTTGATAAGCGATATACTGAGGACATGGCTGCTGAAATAACTAAGCTAAATGAAGAAATGGCAGTTGCGCAACGCCAATATATTTTGATTGGCCCGGGCCGATGGGGAACACGCGACAAGTGGATTGGAATTCCGGTAAACTGGCCGCAGATCAGTCAGGCAAAAGTGATAGTGGAAACCAGCTTTGAAGATTTCCCGTTGGATGCTTCTTCAGGATCGCATTTTTTTCATAATGTCACTTCCATGAATGTGGGATATTTCACGGTACAACCTGAGCTTTCAGAAAGTTTTATCAACTGGGAAATGTTGGATAGTCAGCATCTTCTTAAAGAAACAAAATTTTTCAAGCACGTACGTTTCAATAGCCCACTCGAAGTGCGTATGGATGGGAAAAAACGTATTTCTGTAATTAACATTACCAAGTAAGTAAATCAAAAACCCCTGGTTATTTTTTTTTCCGGGAATAAATCCAAGGGAGGAGCTCGGTTTCAGCGAAGGCTTTATCCCATGCGTTGTGACCGGTTTCTGGGTATATACTTAATTTGACTTTCATGCCAAGCTTCTGCATTCTATCCACCATGGATGTGCTATAAGATAACTGAACCACTTGATCTTTTGCACCATGAAAAACCCAAACAGCGGTTTCAGGATCAAAGTTTTCAACCGCTTCAGGATTGCCGCCTCCGCAGATGGGAAAGGCAGCTGCAAACATTTCCGGCCTTCTGCTCAATAATTCAAAAGTGCCCATACCGCCCATCGAAAGGCCCCCAATATAAATGCGATTTTGATCAACAAAGGGCAAATGACCCAGTGAATCCAGCAAGCCAAGCAACAACTTCATGGCAGGAGTGGGTAAGCTGTAAGGCAAAAAACTAAAGGAAAGCGAATCATTATCTTGAACAACACGCTCAACGCGCGCCCAATAATCTTCTTTGGGGCATTGCGGAAAAACAATCATTCCTTCTATTTTCTTTTTTAGTATGGCATCCCGAAACAAGGCTCCGCCATGCGTTAATTGAAGCTGATTATCATCGCCTCGTTCGCCTGAGCCATGAAGGAAAATGAGCAGGGGTGTTGTATTACTTCCGGACTCATTATTCGATTGAATATATTGGTAGGGTAAAGTATTATTTCCGCTTTTGTACATACCCTCATTCCAATTTTGGGCTAATAAGTGTTGCATGATTAAAACAAATATTGTTGCGAATCTCATAAAAACGTTAAAATACATAAACAGTGTTGAAATAGATTAATTTTGAAGGGATTATAAGTGTGCAAATAATAGCGGTAAATTTAGTATTTTTTTGAATTTACTTGTAACTTGCAGCCGCTAAACCATGTTTCAAAATTTTACTTCGTTTGTATGACAACTACCAATGATTATTTTGCCCACGAAACTGCCGTTATTGATGAGGGCTGTGCAATCGGAAAGGGTACTAAAATTTGGCATTTTACACATATTATGACAGGCTGCAAGATAGGCGAAAACTGCAATTTTGGCCAAAATGTTGTTGTTTCGCCCGGTGTGGTGCTTGGCCGTAATGTCAAGGTTCAGAATAATGTTTCTATCTACACTGGTGTGATTTGTGAGGACGATGTATTTTTAGGTCCTTCGATGGTTTTTACTAATGTGGTTAATCCGCGAAGTGCAGTCAACCGCAAGGCTGAGTATGCAAAAACCATTGTTGGCCGTGGTGCTTCTATTGGAGCCAACGCTACGATTGTTTGCGGCAATGATATTGGCGAATTTGCTTTTATTGGTGCAGGAGCTGTAGTAACTAAAACTGTGCCCGCTTATGCTTTGGTAGTTGGCAATCCGGCCCGCCATGTGGGGTGGATGAGCGAATTTGGCCAACGCTTGAAGTTCGACGAAAATGGACGTGCAACTTGTCCTGAAAGTGGAGAACAATACCAGCTTTCGAACGGAATCGTTTGTAAAATTTCTGAATAAAAACTTTACAATAAACAAATTATGAAGATATTAGTAACAGGAGGTACAGGTTATATTGGTTCTCACACCGTTGTTGAATTGCAAAAGGAAGGTTTTGAAGTAGTTATTGTGGATAACCTTTCAAATTCACAGGAATGGATTGTTGATGCTATAACCGAAATATCTGGTAAAAGACCTCATTTTGAGCAGTTTGATCTCTCTGATCAACAAAAAACAGCTGAATTTTTCAAACGTCACAATGATCTGAAAGGGGTTATCCATTTTGCGGCCTATAAAGCGGTGGGCGAATCAGTTGCAAAACCTTTGATGTATTACCGTAATAACATGGTTTCGCTGATGAATATCCTCGAAAGCATGATAGCAAATGGGGTGCCAAATTTGGTTTTCTCTTCTTCCTGCACAGTTTATGGTCAGCCCGATGAATTGCCGGTTTCGGAAAAAGCTCCTATCAAAAAGGCTGAATCACCTTACGGAAATACCAAGCAGATTTCTGAAGAGATCATTCAGGATACCATTCATTCTAATAAGGTAAATGCGATTGCTTTGCGCTATTTTAATCCAATAGGTGCGCACGAAACGGCCAAAATAGGTGAGTTGCCGCTTGGTGTTCCTAATAACCTGGTTCCTTTTATCACCCAAACGGCAATTGGAATCCGGGAGCAGCTTTCGGTATTTGGTGAAGATTATAATACCCCCGATGGAACTGCAATACGCGATTATATTCATGTGGTCGATCTGGCTCAGGCTCACGTGGTTGCAGTGAAACGCATGATTGAGCAACAGATGAAAAGTGCTTTTGAGATTTTTAATCTTGGAACCGGAAATGGCTATTCTGTTTTAGATGTCATCAATTCGTTCGAAAAAGTTAGCGGATTGAAACTGAACTATAAAATAGTTGATCGGCGTGCAGGCGATGTAGAACAGGTGTGGGCAAATCCGAACTGGTCAAATGAAGAATTGGGATGGAAAGCCCAAAAAAACCTCGATGAAATGACGGCTTCGGCCTGGAAATGGGAACAATATTATCGTAATAAAAAGAAAACCAATTAAATATGAAAAAGATTTTAATAACCGGTGGTGCCGGATTTATTGGCTCTCATGTGGTGAGACTTTTTGTGAATAATTATCCAAATTATCAGGTCTATAATCTGGATAAATTGACTTATGCAGGTAACCTGGCCAACCTCAGCGATGTGGAAAATAAGCAGAATTATCACTTCATCAAGGCAGATATCGTTGATGGTGAACAAATGCAGGCGCTTTTTGCGGAGTATCAGTTCGATAGCGTGATCCACCTGGCCGCCGAATCGCATGTGGATCGCTCAATCGCTAATCCGATGGAGTTTATAATGGCCAATATTGTGGGCACCGTCAATCTGCTCAATGCAGCACGCCATCAGTGGCAGGGCGATTTTGAAGGCAAACGCTTTTATCATATTTCAACTGACGAGGTTTATGGCTCACTCGGGCATACAGGATTTTTCTATGAAACTACACCTTACGATCCGCATAGTCCTTATTCGGCCTCAAAAGCAAGCAGCGATCACCTGGTTAGGGCTTATCATGACACCTATAACTTGCCGGTTGTTATTTCAAATTGCTCCAATAATTATGGCCCTAATCAATTCCCGGAAAAACTTATTCCACTGATAATTAATAATATAAGAAATGAAAAACCACTTCCTGTTTATGGCAAAGGTCTTAACGTACGCGATTGGCTTTATGTGGTGGATCATGCCCGTGCTATTGATGTGATTTTTCATCAGGGCGGCGATGGCGAGACCTACAATATTGGCGGACACAACGAATGGAAAAATATTGACATCGTTAAGCTTGTTTGCGAGATTATGGACGAGAAGCTTGGCAGAGCTGATGGAACTTCCGAAAAGCTGATCACCTTTGTGAAAGACCGTGCCGGACACGACCTGCGCTACGCCATCGATGCATCCAAACTGCAGAAAGAGCTGGGCTGGATGCCATCACTGCAGTTTGAAGAGGGAATCAGAAAAACTATCGATTGGTACCTCGAAAATCAAACCTGGCTCGATGAAGTCACCTCAGGTAATTACCTGAAATATTACGAAGAACAGTATCAGAAACGTTAGTCGAAAGAAACAAAACTGAAGCCTCTGATTTTTTGGAGGCTTTTTTTTATAAGAAATTGAATTATCCGGGAATGTAATCCCGAAAAACCATAATAATTCGGGATTCTATTCCTGAAATATTATAATAATTCGGGAAGTGAGGTGTGATTAAAACAGTTTTCAGGACTTAGCTATGTATTTGCAAATGATCGTATGAGTCTGTTTCCCTTCAAATATTTACCTTTGCCAATTAAAATCAGAGCCATTTTGAAAACACCTACAATCAGTATTGTCATTCCGGCTTTTAACGAAGAGGAAGGAATCCGGCACGGACTCGAACGTATTACCGAAATGCAATACCACAATCGTTATGAAGTAATTTATGTTGACGATGGATCGTCTGATCAAACGTATGATATTATTTCGGAATATCCGGTTAATTGTGTCAGACACAACGTAAACAAAGGTTATGGTGCCGCACTTAAAACAGGGATTCGTAAAGCTACCGGCGACAAAATTGTAATACTCGACAGCGACGGACAGCATGATCCCAAATATATTGACACCCTTATCGAAATGCTCGACGATCATGATATGGTAATTGGCGAACGTTCTGATGATTCGTTTCAAGTGAAGCGCCGTCAAAGCGGGAAAAAGTTCATCCGCATGATTGGTGAGTTTTTGGTTGAACAAAAACTGCCGGATTATAACTCCGGTTTTCGGGGGTTCGATCGTAAATTGATCACTGAAATGCTTCACCTCATGCCCAACGGATTTTCCTTTTCCACAACTTCAACCCTTGCTTTTTTGAAGGAAGGATACACAATTGGAACTTTTCCCATTGTGGTCGATGAACGAATTGGTAGGCAAAGCAATGTAAAATTTATGAAGGATGGCTCTAAAACTATTTTATTGCTACTTCGTATCATCATGTTGTTCAATCCGTTAAAGCTTTTTTTTCCGACAAGTATTTTAATTTTTGTCTTGGGGATTTTGTGGGGAATAGCAGGGTATTTTATTGCAGGCAGATTTCCGAATAGTGCCACTTTAATCACCATGATGGGTGTTTTTATCTTTTTCTTTGGACTTTTGGCTGATCAGGTTGCGATGCTTAACCGAGTAAAAAGGGATTAATGGCAAACTACCAAGCCTCTGATCATAAAAACTGGTGGACCGACAAAGATGTAGCAGCACATTGGGATCGGGTAGCCTCCATATATGTAGCTGAAAATAACAAAGTAAAAAGTGCTCATGATCAGCGTTTTATTGAGAGCATGGAACATTTGCAACTCAAAAATGCAAAAAAAGTGTTGAATGTTACCAGTCGTGATGCCGAAGCAGCTGATTTTATTCATCGTGAAAACCCGAAAGTTGAAGTGATTAACGCTGAAATTTCTGCCGGGTTGATGGCTGAAGCTTCCAAATTGCGTCCGCAGATTATTCAACAGAAAATTGAAACTTACAGCCAGTTGCCATTTCAAGACAATACTTTCGATCGGGTGCTCAGCCTCGAAACCCTCGAACATGCGGCTGATCCGCTTGCGTTTTTAATGGAGATGCATCGCGTTAGCACTACTGATGCGCGTTTGGTGTTAAGCTGTCCGCCTGCTACCAGCGAACTTCCTTACCAGATTTTTACCAAACTATTTGGCGGACATGGGGAAGGCCCTCATCGTTTTTTGCCTTCCAACGAAGTAAAAGTGATGATGCGAAAAGCAGCTTGGAAGTTAATATTACATAAAGGAACTGTTTTGATACCAGTCGGTCCTCAGCCTTTGCAGCAGTTTGGCGAACGTATTATCAATGCTTTTCAGGGCAGTTTGTTAGCAGAATTAGGAATCCGTCAATTTTTTGTTTGTGAAAAGTATTGATCAACTCCAATCGGTTATGCGGTCGCATTTGTGCAACCGTTGTGGAAGTTGCGTTGGGCTATCCGGTGGAAAAATTATTTTTGAGGATAAAACAGGTAAATACCAGCCCAAAGTTATAGCACCAATAACCGATGCATTAGCCGATACACTTTGGGAAGCCTGTCCGGGAAAGTATTTCAGTTTTCCTGATTTTCAAAAGAAGAATTATCCTGATGCTGCTCATTTTCACGCCTTTATTGGGCCTTACGAACGCATTGGAATTGGCTTTGCTGCCGATCCCACTATCCGTCACGAAGGGGCATCGGGTGGGATTATCTCTGCCATACTGATTTGGCTGCTGAAGCAGCAAAAAATTGATGGCGCAGTGGTTTTGGGTATGTCAGAAAAAGAACCCTGGTTAACGCAGGCCTTTATTGCTACCACTCCTGAAGAGGTTTTGCAGGGCGCACAAAGCAAGTACATCATCAGTTCGACCAACGATATTTTGCCTGAGATTGAGGCGTTTGATGGTAAATTGGCTTATGTAGGGCTGCCCGGACAGATCCAATCCATCCGGAAATTGCAGCGGATGAAACATCCTTCGGTGAAAAATATCGTTTACATTTTCGGGCCTTTTTACGGAAATACCTTGCATTTTTCATCCGTTCACAGCTTTTTAAAAACGCATGGTGAAAAGGATTACCATAATATCACCAAACTTTATTTTCGCTACGGCGAATGGCCTGGTAATATGCGTGTTGAGCTGAAATCGGGGAGGGTGATTGAGCTGAAGAAGTTTCATGCCAACTACCTCATTCCATTCCATATTTTGCGTAACAGCTTGTATTGTACCGATCTCACAAACGAATTCACAGATATTTCGGGAGGTGATGCATGGGCACCGGTATATGAAGAACGTGGCAAGGGTTTTTCCATGGTGATCAGCCGAAGTAAGAAGGGTGATGCCTTGCTAAAGGAAATGAGCGATGCCGGCTGGCTCAGTTTTGACGAAATAAATGAGCAAGAAGCTATTACGATGCATTCGCATGGTTATGATTTCAAGAAACGTGGTGGGTTTATCCGAATCAAATTCAGGAAATGGATGGGTAAAAGTGTTCCCGATTTTGGTTATGAAGTGAAGGATTTTCCGCTTTCGCGTTATTTGATGGAAATGATAATCAGTAGTTTGTTTATTATAATGAGTACAGATTTTGCCCGCTGGCTTATTGAGCGGTTTTCGCCAAAATTTGTGGGTGGTATTTTTGAGAAAACCCGCACCATCTGGAAAAAATCCACACACAAAATCAAACGAAAAGATTTGTAGATGAGTAAACAAACACGTAGTTTATTGATCAAACTTACTGGCTCGGCACTTATCCTTTTTGTGCTTTTTCGTCTGATTGATATCGATCCGATAGAATTTGGGGCAATTATCCAGGATTTAAAACTTTCGTATTACCTCTTATCGCTTTTTGGGGTTATTATAGTGCTAGCTATCAAGAGCTTGAGATGGCAACAAATCATCAAAAACGAAGGCTTTTATTATTCACCCAAAAAGGCATTTGGGGCTTATATGGCATCTTTTACAATTGGTGTGATAACACCTGGTCGAATTGGCGAAATAGCGCGTTTGTATTACCTGAGGCAGGATTGTAAAATTGATTTTCTTCCTTCTTTCAGAACGATCGTTACAGATCGTATTTTTGATTTGGGTGTGTTGGTTATGCTGGCAATTGCGGGTTTGTTTTACTATACCGGACTCTTGGGTGCGCATATTTATTTGGCAATTTTTTTAGGGATATTAATCTTTTTTCTTGGACTGTTTTTGGCTATATTTCTAATTAAGCTTCTGAAAAAGACTGAAAAACTGGCCAATAATCCTTTCCTTGATTTTGTATATGTTAGTCTGAAACAAGCTATTGATAAAAATGCCTTAAAACTTTGGCTAATTACATTAGTTGCTTACCTGGCGTTTTATGGTGCTTTGGCGCTCATATTTCTAGCTGTCGGAATCCAACTCACAATTATTGATATCGCACTCATATTTAGTGTTGTAAGTTTGGCTACACTTTTGCCTATTTCGTGGGCAGGTTTTGGAACCAGAGAAATGAGCCTTGTCTATTTGCTTGCTTTTTATAATGTGCCCGCTGAAATTGCCATCACTTTTTCCTTATTGCAATTTGGAGCCTTTTTTCTTTGGGGAGGAATTATCGGGTTGATATTTTGGGTGTTAATGCCAATTTCGCTTGAGCAGATAAAATCAGATAGTCAATCGCTCAAGCAATTAGTCACACGAAAGAGGAAACCAGAATCAACTAGTGTAAAGAATTGATCAACAGATCTCTACCAACTTAATTTAGCAACAGCTTTTTCAATTTCTGCCAGCTTGGATTCGGTTGGCAATATCGCTTCAGGTTTCAGGTAATGCAATTGATGTGTAGCTTTAAAAAGTGCTTCTCCTCCTCCGGTGATATTAAGCATAATCACAGCATCTTTTTCTACCAGGCCTTGGTCAACAGCTTTAATCAAGGATGCTGTAGCAATGGCAGCCGCCGGATGCAGATCAACACCTTCGGTTTTTTGAAACAAAATATCAGCATCTTGTGCTTCCTGATTGGTAGCAGAAAGCACCATACCGCCTGCATCTGATAAGGCATCGAAAAGCCCACCTTTGATGGGATAGGGTGGTTTACGATTTGAAAGTACTTTGGCATCAATTTCATCCACATGACCGCGCGCCTCATGATTGTCATAGTGCAGCATCTCGCGTGAGCCGGCTTCCCAGGCTCTTTTTATAGGTACAAAAGGATGATTTTGCGAAACCATCAGTTTCATTTTATGTGAGCCAAAGCGCCCGTCTTCAATAAATCTTAGGTTAGCTTCCCAGGCAGCAATAGCGCCAGTTCCGCTTCCTATGGCCTGAAAATAATAATCCGGAATACGTCCGATAAAAGTTGTTGCTGATAGCACAGTAGTACCCATGCCATCTCTGCGGGCAACATTTTTTGCGCCTCCTTCGGCATAAAAACCTTCTAAACCAATTATTTGATTGGAAAGGTTTATGGCATCAAAATAATCGCTACCCTTTTCGGTTGCCAGCAATTTTACGCATGGATTCAATGCTTTTTCAAACCAAAGTGCATCCAGGTTGGCTTCCGGAACGCAGAGCAATAGCGGTATTTCATTATCTGAACAAACTTGTGCAAATGCTCTTGCAGTATTTCCTGCCGAGGCAACAACCAACACCTGCGACTTTTGTGCGTCTGTCATTCTTCCACCTACAGTATACGCTTCGGTTTCCTTAAACGAACAGGTGGGCATCCATGCACCTTTATCAGGCCAGTAGCCGCTAAAAGTGATATAAAGGTTTTTGAGCGATAATGCCTCGGCAAGGCTATCACTTTTGAAGGTGACCGGAGCGGAAGAGCCTTTTAACATGCGGCCAACAGGTAGCCAGTAGGCATAAGTGTACAACCCGAATCTGTCTCCTTTTAGTTGAAGCTGTTTGTTTTTGTATAAAGCTCTGATCAAGCTTGGTTCATTTTCTCCCGGAGGATCAAGCAACCAGCCACTGTCATTAAAAATGTTACCGGAGGCCACCGATTGCAGCTTATATTCGGTAGGTGTGAAATTAATTTCCATTGAAAACGTATGTCAAAAATGAGTTGAAGGCGCAAAAGTACAAAATACAGGCAATTTTATTTATCATCAAGGCTGTTTTATATAATCTTCAGGCAGTTTCTTAAGGTCTTTTAAAAGGAAAACAAAGTACCTTTTGGCAGGTTTTCCATTTCGCATAACAGTGAGGGTGTCGCTGGGAATAATTTGTTTAAAGTATTCATTATAAATATCATGAGGGGCTTTGTAATCACGACTGTTAGTGATGTACCAGTAATCATTTCCAAGATGGAATCCGCCTCGTTTCTGGTTGATCCACATGTATTTATGTAGGTTTTCAGGCGCTCCCAACCCAAGTGCTTTCAGCTCCAGTGGCCGGGCAATGTAGTAATCTATATGTGCCATCGGAAACCAGTTGTTGCTTATGATGGCAGCATCTGCAGGCATCTCTCCTGATTTGAGTTGTTTTTCAACGACTTCTAAAAATTGTTTATCCATACAACGCCAGCCAAACATATCGAGGGTTAAGTCATTTTTGCCCAACTGATGAAAATCTTGCTTGTCAGCTATTGGAATGATAGCATATTTTATTTGAAGGCTTCCCAAAATCAGCACAACAAGCAACAAAGACAAAGCTGCTTGAATAGCTTTAGGAATTTTATCTCCTTGAATTTGTTTTTTCCCGGCAAGCCAGGCAGCGGCAAAAAAGATGAGCGTAACATATGCAGGACTTGTCCAATGGGGTAGTGTGGACCTGAATAGCGCAAAAAATAAAAATATTCCGATTAATGGAAAAGCAATGAGCAGCAGCAGCTTGTATGCGCTGTATCGAAATGAAATTTTTGCCTTAAACAAACCATAGAGGCCAATGATTATCAGGACAACATTTACTGGATTATTGTATATAAACTGTCCGGCCAGCTCTGTAAAAAATAAGTCAGGACGAAGCTTGCTACCCAACAAGCCAACGCGTTCGCTTTGAAAGCTAAAGCTGATAAAATCATTGTGTAAATTCCAGAAAAGCACAGGAGCAAGAAGTAAGAGTGAAATACTCATTGCTGCATATAAACTCCACATTTTGAGCCAATTATTTTTGTAAAAAATCACATAAGGGACAACCCCAAACCACAAAAAAACTGAGGTATATTTTGAAAGCATTGCCAATCCGGTAAGTATTCCTGCCAGGAGCATAAATTGATGTTGTTTGCGCGCTTGATCTGATGAAAAAGCTTGAATAAAAGCCCACAAACTCAACAGCCAGAAAAAATTCTGAGGAGTATCCGGAAGAATAAAAATGCCTGTGATTATAAAAGCATAAATGGAAGCTGTATAAAGCAAAGCGGCATAAAAGCCTGTGCGGTAGTCTTTTAGTTTGTTTCCAATAAAATAAACCAATAAGGTATTTAATGTCATCAAAATAACTGAACTCATTCTAAGAAACAACTCGCTGTCAAACAAAAGGTTAAGGCTAAAAAGCTGTATCATCCAGCCCACCATTGGCGGGTGATCAAAATGACTCCAATCAGGATAAAGTGCATAAGTCCAGTAATATACCTCATCATTACCCAGCTCAATCCAGGCGGCAAAGCAAGCACGTATTACAAAGCTGATTGTTAATAACCACCAAAGCTGTTTTGGAAGATTTTTTAGTGAGGCCATTATTTTGCTGCCTTTTTTAGTCTTGAATGACGTTTTATGGTAAAGAAAACTAAAATGGCCAGCAGCAGTATATTTCCGGATCTAAAAAGCCATGTGCGCGTCGTATGTATGCTTGCAAGGTTTTGACGCTCCATATTATTAAGGTCGTTGTGTCGCGTTACAGGATTTAGGTACATCACAGAACCATCATTAAAAAAAACCTCCGTTCTCACATAAGTATCGCTAAATCCGATAAGATAACTAGCCGAATCGGTTTGGAGTGTGGTCTGAAGTCGTTTTCCTTTTTGGCCAATAAAACGCAAACTATCAGCTTTTTCGCTTACTTTGATTTTAAAAGTGTTTTCGACAAGTTTAGCTGATAATAAGTAAGGTATGTTTTTCGATCTCTCAAATTTATCCAACATAGGTTCGTCATCGATGCGTATAAAATCCATACCATAGGCTATTCCCTGATCAAGTGCGCTAATAATATTTTGACTATCTTGATTTTCAGCATGAATCATTGTGAAACGACGTCCTACTTCGTTGCTATTTGAAACGTCATGGGCATCATCATTAGCCAGAATATAAATGCGATGGCCGTTTGAAAGTGCTGTATCCCAATGGTCTAAAGATACGCGCAGATTATTTAAAACTTCCATTAATTGGTAGCCACTCAGGTATTTCAAATCTTCAAAAGTATATCCATTTCTAAGTAAGGGGTGAGCGATTGCAATAAGTTCGCAAGTTTCATTTAACTTATTAATAATATGTTGTTTATGGTGAATTGATTGATAAAATGGATAATCCAGCCACAGCACTTGCGAGGCTCCCAAACACACCTGATGGGTTTTTCTTATACCATAACCATGCTCGTATGTTGGGATGTAGGCGTTTTCGTCTGTTTTGTAGCGGTTAATTTTTTGATAATCGGAAGTGGCAACATGATCATATCCCAGCGCTTGATAAATGCTGTCGATCATGGCGTTCGAATTTAGCCGTCCGTCAGTAATGCCTCCCCATGCTTTCGATTGTACCTGAAAATTATATTTATACCAATCTGGGGTATCAACATTTTGATAAGGGTTATAAAGTTTCTGACCGTAAAAGGGTTTGGGCTGTTCAAAACGGAAGGAAGGAGCAAGTAGGTAAAATGATAATATCAGAAGTAAAAGCATTATTATTGCGAGTAAAAGTATCCTTCCTATTAGCAAAAGTATTTTAATAGCACGCATTAATTTATTCAATTTGGTGCAAAAATAGGCAATCTAATTGCAATGATTTGATTTAAAGCTTTTAATTGATTAAGTAATTATTGCAATATATTTGCAAATAAAGTAATTAGTCTCTATTTTTGCTCTTATCCAAAAATAAGACCGACCGGATTGTTTTGTATTTTTGGGAAATTTGTAGCACGAAATACTGTCAGTAAAAACGGCTCATATGGATGCTTTCAGGATTTTTATTGTTGAAGATGATGTTTTTTATGGAGAGATGTTGCGTCACCATTTAGCACTCAATCCAGATAATGAGGTACATCTCTACAAGACAGGCGAGGAGTGCCTGAAAAATTTGTACCGCTCGCCAGCAATGGTATCACTGGATTATAGCTTGCCTGACATGTCGGGCTTGGACGTAATGCGACAGATTAAGAAAGAACATCCCGAAATTCCTGTGATCATTGTATCGGGGCAGGAAGATATTTCTACTGCGGTAACGCTGCTTCGCGAAGGAGCTTACGATTATTTTGTGAAAGATGACGATGTAAAGGATCGGTTGTGGAATGTACTCAAAAAGATTCGTGAAAATGTGCAACTCAGAAGCGAAATCAGCTACCTCAAAGAAGAGATTGGTCGCAAATATGAGTTTAGAAATGTTATAAAGGGAAACAGCCCTTCGATCAAACAGATTTTTGGCCTGATCGAAAAATCTATTAAAACAAATATCTCGGTTTCAATAACCGGCGAAACAGGAACCGGCAAGGAGTTGGTGGCCAAAGCGATACATTATAACTCGAAAAGAGCAAAAAAGCCTTTTGTAGCAATTAACGTTTCGGCAGTTCCCCGTGATTTGATCGAAAGCGAAATGTTTGGGCACGAAAAAGGTGCTTTTACAGGAGCTGTAACGCGCAAAATTGGTAAATTTGAACAAGCCAATGGGGGAACTATTTTTTTGGATGAGATTGCAGAAATGGATTTAAATATGCAAGCCAAGCTTTTGCGGGTAATTCAGGAAAGGGAATTAACGCGTGTTGGTGGTAACGATTTAATTAACATCGACGCACGACTCATCGTTGCTACAAATCGTAATTTAGCTGATGAAGTGCAAAAGGGAAATTTTAGGGAGGATTTGTACTACAGATTGCTGGGTTTACCCATTGAACTGCCACCTCTAAGGTATCGGGGTAACGATATAATTTTACTGGCTAAGTACTTTGTGGATGAGTTTTGCAAAGAAAATAAAATGAAAAAGCTTAGTATTACCGAATCGGCTCAGCAAAAACTTATGGGATATCATTTTCCGGGCAATGTAAGGGAGTTGCGCGCAATTATTGAGCTGGCAGCTGTGCTAACTGATCTTGACCATATCGACGAAAGTCATATCAGTTTCAATTCTGCTGATGCCGCTGGTAATTTGCTTATGGAAGAGAGTTCACTTGCAGAATATACCCAGAAAATTATTCGTTATTACCTCCAGAAATACAACAACAATGTGCTGTTGGTAGCAAAGAAACTGGAAATTGGTAAGTCCACAATTTACCGCATGATAAAAGAAAATCAGATATAGAAGTATGACTAAATCAGACAAAGACCATTATTGCCTGGATAAATTGATTTGTTTTGTGGGCGACGATCCGGAAGCAATTAAAAATATGGTTAATTTGTTTCTGAGTACAACACCCGATTTATTACAAGCCATCAACGCGAGTCTTCGTGACAATATAGCCGAAGATCTTGCAAAAGCAGCCCACACCTTAAAGCCAACCTTGGATATTTTTGGTGTAGAAAATACCTATGAGCTTATCAGAAACATTGAACAAAAGGCAAAGAAAGCTGAGCTTGATGATGCTATGAGTGAGCAAATTAAGCAACTAAATACTTTGATGGAGCTCGTTTTTCAGGAGTTGAAAAGTGCTTATCAGGCAGTTTAACCTTTTACCGCTCTGCTATCTTTTTATAAATTCTGAAATTGACATGTCCCAATTGGATAAGTCTGATTTCTGGAGAACAAAAACTCATTTTTGGGGTTATAGATGTGGTTTCGCATTGTGATGCTATTCGCTAAAGAATACTTACCTTTGCAACCTTATTTAAACACAATCCAAATAAGCCTTAAAATGAGTGAACAAACTAATAACGATATCCTCGATGAAGTAACCAAAGGAGAATATAAATTTGGCTTTTATACTGATATTGAGAACGATTTGGCACCAAGAGGGTTAACTGAAGATACCATCCGTTTTATTTCTGCCAAAAAGGAAGAGCCCGAGTGGATGCTCGAATTCAGATTGAAAGCTTTTCGCCATTGGCAAAAACTGGAAGAACCTGAATGGGCTCATTTGCATCACCCACCCATTGATTATCAGGATATTATATATTTTGCTGCCCCCAAAAAGAAGCCACAGCTAAGTAACTTGGATGAGGTTGATCCTGAATTATTGGAAACTTTTGATAAGCTGGGCATTTCGCTCGATGAACAGAAGCGACTGACAGGAGTAGCTGTGGATGCAGTGATTGATAGTGTGTCCGTTAAAACGACATTTCAGCATACCTTGGCGAAACATGGCATAATTTTTTGCTCTTTCAGCGAAGCCGTGAAAAATCATCCAGAGCTCGTTAAAAAGTATATGGGTGCAGTTGTTCCTTACACCGATAACTATTACGCTGCACTCAATTCGGCAGTTTTTAGTGATGGTTCATTTTGTTATATCCCTAAAGGAGTGCGTTCCCCGCTCGAACTTTCCACCTATTTCCGTATCAATGCAGCCAATAGCGGCCAGTTCGAACGTACCTTGATTGTTGCCGAAGAAGGTGGTTATGTGAGCTATATGGAAGGTTGTACAGCGCCGATGCGTGACGAAAATCAACTGCATGCAGCTATTGTTGAGATTATTGCAATGGACGATGCAGAAGTGAAGTATTCAACTGTACAAA
Organism: uncultured Lentimicrobiaceae bacterium; assembly: GCA_964592595.1. Lineage (GTDB taxonomy): Bacteria > Bacteroidota > Bacteroidia > Bacteroidales > F082 > UBA5536. Next base: position 51,607 of record CAZQFH010000022.1, read on the forward strand.
ACTGGTATCCAGGTGATAAACAGGGTAAAGGTGGCGTGTATAATTTTGTTACAAAACGTGGACTGTGTAAAGGAAAACGCTCCAAGATATCGTGGACGCAGGTTGAAACGGGTTCGTCCATTACATGGAAATATCCAAGCTGTGTTTTGATGGGCGACAATTCAATCGGCGAGTTCTATTCGGTTGCCGTCACCAATAACTATCAGCAGGCAGATACCGGAACCAAAATGATTCATCTGGGAAAAAATACCAGAAGTACGATCATTTCAAAAGGTATCTCAGCCGGAAAAAGTAACAACAGCTATCGTGGACTGGTGAAAATTATGCCCGGTGCAATAAATTCCAGAAATTTCTCACAATGCGATTCTTTGCTTTTAGGCGATCAATGTGGTGCACACACTTTTCCGTATATCGACACGCGCAACCAGTCGAGCATTGTTGAACACGAAGCTACCACTTCTAAAATATCTGAAGATCAATTATTTTATTGCAATCAACGTGGTATTGATACAGAAAAAGCCATCGGTTTAATTGTAAACGGCTATGCCAAAGAAGTACTAAACAAACTGCCGATGGAGTTTGCTGTTGAAGCACAAAAACTGCTTTCTATCACCCTTGAAGGCAGTGTGGGTTAGTCAAAAATTATAAGATTGAATTAAATACTTCCAAAAAATGTTACTCAATATAAAGAATCTTACAGTTGCCATCGAAGGCAAGGAAATTATTAAAGGCCTTAATTTGCAAGTCAACAAAGGCGAGGTACATGCCATTATGGGACCTAACGGAACTGGAAAAAGCACCCTGGCAGCTGCTATTACCGGACGCGAAGGCTACGAAATTACCGAAGGTGAAATTTGGTACAAGGATCAGAATATTGTTGAAATGGAAGCTGATGAACGTGCCAATCTCGGAATCTTCCTGAGTTTTCAATATCCTGTTGAAATTCCTGGCGTGAGTATGACAAATTTTATGCGCACCGCCATCAATGCTCAACGCGAATACAATGGCTTGCCCCCGATGCCAGCCGGCGAGTTCCTAAAATTAATGGAAGAAAAGAAAAAACTGGTTGATATTCACTCTAAATTGACAAATCGCTCTGTAAATGAAGGTTTTTCGGGTGGCGAAAAGAAAAAGAATGAAATTTTTCAGATGGCTTTGCTCCAACCAACATTGGCAATACTTGATGAAACCGATTCGGGACTTGATATTGATGCCCTGCGCACAGTTGCCAAAGGCGTGAATCAGCTGCGCTCAGAAGAAAATGCTTTTGTGATTATCACCCATTACCAGCGCTTACTCGAATACATCGTACCAGATTTTGTTCATGTGATGTATGATGGAAAAATTGTGAAATCAGGAAGCAAAAACCTTGCGCTCGAATTGGAAGACAAAGGCTATGAATGGCTCAAAGAGCAAAGCCTGGTCTAATATTTAACAAGAAGAATGATGGAAAAAGATACACTTCAGCAAGCTCTGCCCCTGGACCAGATGCTGATTGCACAGTACCGCAATAAAAAGGATCTGATCACAGCTAATGATATTCAATATGTGAGTAAGTTGCGCGAAGAGGCGTTTCAGACATTCATGGAATCAGGTTTTCCGCACAGTGGCATGGAGCAATGGCGACATACCGATGTGGATGTGCTTACGGAGGATTCTTACCTCAATGAAATGGAGGTGCCCGATACCAAAAAAGACATTGAGGAATTGTTTCGCTGTGATATTCATAATTTCGATACCGAAACAGTTTCGATGCTGAATGGCTGGTATATTGACAAAGAAAGCCCCCTGAAAAAGTTACCCGATGGTATTGTTGTAGGAAGCATGAGGGAAGCGATGAAAGCCTATCCGCAGATTTTTGAACAGTATTATGGTAACATTGCCCCGCGAAATGCCAACGGCTTTGTTCAGATTAATACTGCCATGATGCAGGATGGCGTTTTTATTTGGGTTCCGGATGGTGTGAAATCAGCAAAGACTTTACAAATCATCAAGATTATCAATAAGGAGGAACAGCTATTTGTGCAAAGTCGCAACCTGATCGTTTTGGGTAAAAACAGTGAGCTTAGTCTGATGCATTGCGATGATAGCGTTAATCAGCAGCCGAGTCTTGTGAATACGGTTACAGAGATTTTTGTAGATGAAAATGCTAATCTTGAGTTGTACAAACTTCAAAATTTGAACGACCAATCGGGCCTGATCAATAGTACTTTTGTGCAACAAATGGCACACAGCAACATAAAAACCAATACGCTTACCTTTAATTGTGGGCTTATTCGCAACAATATCCATGTAAAACTTGACGGACAGGGTTCGCATGCTGCTGTGCTGGGCTTGTATTTGATGGATAAGCAGCAGCATATCGACAACCAGATCCGTATTGATCACAATGTTGCGAATTGTACCAGCAATGAACTATTCAAAGGAATTCTGGATGAAGAAGCTTCTGCGGTTTTTAATGGCTATATTCATGTGGCTCGCGATGCCCAAAAGACCAATGCATACCAGAACAACAATAATATTTTGTTGACCCCGACAGCAACAATCAATACCATGCCTTTTCTGGAAATTTACGCCGATGATGTAAAGTGTAGTCATGGTGCCACAGTTGGTCAGCTGGATCAGGAAGCCATGTTTTATATCCGCTCGCGTGGTATCAGTGCAGCCAATGCCAGGCTTTTGCTGATGTATGCTTTTGCTGCTGATATCATCAATGAAATTTCCATCGAAGCTTTGCGCCAGCGTATTGATGATATGGTGAAAAAACGCCTGCGTGGTGAGCTGTCAGTTTGCGATAAATGTGTTTTGCATTGTGGCGCTCCCGAAAAGGATTATCATTTTGATATTGATTTAAGTAAAATCTGATGAAAGGGTTCACTGCAAGCGAGTTAAGCGAATTGCGAAATCAGTTTCCTGCCTTGCATCAAAGCGTGTATGGCAAACCATTGATTTATCTTGACAATGCAGCTACCACACAAAAACCAAATGATGTGATTGATCGGATTTCGGAATATTACCGCAAAGAGAACAGTAATATCCACCGGGGAGTTCACTATCTCAGTCAGCAAGCCACAAGTGCATACGAAGCTGTAAGACAAGAGCTTGCAAGATTTATAAGTGCAGCTCATTCACATGAGATCATTTTTACCCGTGGAACAACCGAATCCATAAATTTAATTGCTTCAAGTTTCGGAAAATTAGTGTTTAAAACAGGTGATTCAGTATTGATTACCGGGATGGAACATCATTCTAATTTGGTTCCATGGCAACAGCTGTGCAAAAATAATAAAGGTAAGTTGTTGGTTGCTGAATTGGATGAAAAGGGTGAGGTTTCATTGGATCAATACAAAAGTTTACTTAACCTGCGTCCCAAAATTGTGGCCATTACCCACATTTCTAATGCACTTGGAACGATTAATCCAATAAAGGAAATGATCGCTTTGGCGCATCAAAAAGATATTCCGGTAGTTGTTGATGGTGCACAATCGGTCGCACATATGCGTATTGATGTGCAGGATTTGGATTGTGATTTCTTTGTCTTTTCAGGGCATAAAATGTATGGGCCAATGGGAGTTGGCGTGTTGTATGGCAAAGATAAATGGCTCGAACAGATGCCTCCCTGGCAATTTGGAGGCGAGATGGTTGATCAGGTAAGTTTACAGGAAACTACTTTTAACCAGCTTCCTTTTAAATTTGAAGCCGGAACGCCTAATGTGGCAGGCGTTTTGGGGTTGGGAGCAGCAATTAAATTCTTATATCAGACTGATTTGGAAAAGCTTGGTACGCATGAGACGACCGTTCTAAATTATACATTGGAAAAATTAAATTTAGTTTCAGGGATACGTTTTATCGGCAATGCGGCAGAACGAGCAGGCGTTATTTCTTTCGTGGTGGAAGGAACACATCCATCAGATATAGGAACGCTAATAGATAAAATGGGTGTGGCTGTGCGAACAGGACATCATTGTGCCCAACCTGTGATGACGCGCTTTGACGTGCCGGGAACGGTGCGGGCTTCGTTTGCAGCCTATAACACTTTAGCCGAAGCAGATATGTTTGTTGTAGCTGTGCAAAAGGCAGTTAATATGCTTCGCTGAAAAGAATAGTTTGTAACTCATAGCCTGTTTACCTTTAAATTGAAATCTTTGAGAAAAAAGAAAAATCATGACAATACAGGAAATACAAGAACAAATTGTGAGTGAGTTTTCAGTTTTTGATGACTGGATGGATAAATACAATTACCTCATCGAGATGGGTAAGGAAGTTCCTCGCATTGATGAGCGTTTCAAAACAAATAATCACTTGATTAGCGGCTGCCAGTCGCGTGTGTGGCTGCATGCCGAAAACAGGGAGGGTAAAATTTATTTTACTGCCGATTCGGACGCGGTGATCACAAAAGGGATAGTAAACCTGTTGATACGGGTTTTTTCTGGACAAATTCCGGAGGCGATTTTGGAAGCTGATACTGATTTTATTGAGCAGGTT
>CAZQFH010000023.1:0-53969 GCA_964592595.1 uncultured Lentimicrobiaceae bacterium
ACAGGCTTGATGACCAAGCGCTTGTGCAAGGTAGCTTTTGCCTGTTCCGGTAGCTTTTGTTTGGTGTTTCGCTTTAATCCCAAAAATGATATCGCTTTTCTTATTTCCTTCATCACTGGATTAATTGGACCTGGGTTAATCTGCACCAAATCAATATCTTCAGAATACCGTGCCTGAGGATTTATAAAAATCTTATGCAAGGCAGTTCCTCCCCTAAAAGCCAGATTTTCCCTAATCAAATCATTTGAAAACAACGCGATCAATGCCCTTTCAATCACAAGATCCTGCTCAATCTGGGCGTTTGTTTTCCAGGGTGCAAACTGCTGCCACGCTAATATGTGTGCTTTTGGTATCATATATCTGTTTCTATCTGAGTGTTTATTCTCACTTTCCATTTCGAATCTACCAGCCCCTCTTTCTTACCAGATGATTTTAACAAAACAGCTTGATATTTCTTTTTCAACAGTCTGTTCTCAAAAACCAACGCCAGTTTATGATTAAACAACACGTTTTCTGTAAGGTAACCGGCTCTTTGAAGTGTGCTTACAGGAAAATCATTTAACAGAACCTCTTTCATTGGGTTTAGTCTGATTTCCCCGGATAACTCCTCAAGAATGGTACTGATCCTATTAAATCCTCCCATGGATTGCTCAAAATAGATCAGGTCCAAAAAAGTCAATTCTGGTCCGGAGATGCGGAAATATCCGGTTTCTGTTTTTCTGTTTTCAATGCCATAAACAGGTAACTTGCTTTTAGCATTGAAGTAGATACGCATATTGTTACTTTGAACCATTCTTGGCTTGGGTGATTCTGAAATCACGAAAAACTCTTGTGGTTGCTGGTGAGCCGCTCCCAAAAACATGGCTGCGCTATACATGCCTACATAATATTGCTTGTTCAGGTGCTTCATCAGTTCGTCTATGTAAAACTCAATAGGTAAAGCACCCATTTTGCGGTACTCATCAGGGAGTATGGTATAAAATTCCCTGCGTATATTCACTATTTCACCTTTATCCCGAAGTCTGTCTATATCCTTTCTCAGATTCTTCAATGATTTAGGTACATGATTAACAAGCTCATCTATAGTAAATGCATATCTTCCATTACTGCGCAGAACCCTCAAATAATCAATTGTATGTTTAATTGTATCAGTCATATCACACCCTTTATAAATAGCTTGCAATATACCCCTTTTTTCGGGGTTTACTGCAAGTATTTCATTTTTTTGAACACTCCCCCGCAAAGTCCCCACCTCGACAAGCAAGGCCGTTTGCTCAGCATCGGCTTCATCCATTTCGACAACCGCCCATTCCCTGCCCGCTGGAACTATCAATAAAACACTGCTCGGCCTAGTCTGCGACTACGTCGCTCATGTCAACAACTCTTAAACCCTTAAACTCATCAACCCGTGAACCCGTAAACCCATAAACCCACAAACAATGAACAAACTCGCTCACCTCGTCCATCTCGCCCTCCGCCGCTGGACATCCAAAAGCCCTAAAGCCTACCGCCTCATCACCGATGTCTCACTTGGCATCGGCATCGCAGCAACAGCCTTGCCTTTGTTACCACTCACCATTCCCGCCTGGACGGACTCTGCAAAAGCCTTTCTTCTTGCCCTCAGCGCCAAGATGACCGTCTCTGATATGAATAAATAACATTAATCCGCAGCCCGTTCAGCTGCCAGTACTAACAATAAACTTAAACTACTATGGAACACTTAAAATCAGGCCTCAGTGCCATCATCAACACGGCCATGACCATCGACAAAGCCCTCGAAGACAAGCGCATCACCGCACTTGAATGGGCACAGATCGCCATCAAATCCATCGGATTCTGGCGCGTCATCAAAAACATCGAACCCATCCGCCAGGAATTCCAGTCACTCACCCCCGAAGCCAAAGCCGAGCTTAGCCAATGGGCAGCACAAAACTTCGACCTCCGCAACGATCAGCTGGAAGAAATCATCGAAAAAGCATTGACAATCGCTGTTGAATTATCAAATTCATTTTTTAAGAAATAATTAGCTATTTCCTTTCTTAAAAAAATAAAAAGTTAAAATTCTGTCATGCAATCTGTCATGCCCAAAAAAGAAGGGTTGGTAATTCATTGATTACCAACCCTTTAAATTTGAAAAACGTGCCCAAGAAAGGACTCGAACCTTCACGAGCATTCGCTCACTACACCCTGAATGTAGCGCGTCTACCAATTCCGCCACTTGGGCTAACAAAACACACTTTTCTAAAAAAACAGTGCCCAGAACAAGAATCGAACTTGCACTCCGTAACCGGAACATGGCCCTCAACCATGCGCGTCTACCAATTCCGCCACCTGGGCTAAAAGTTTTGCAAAAGTAAAATAAATTTTCTTTCTACAAACTTTTTACTCATTCGTTTTTGGTATTTATTATTGCTTGCTTTTCCTTATTTTTACAGCGCAAAATTAAACTAGTTATGGCATTCTTCCTTACACCATCCGACCTTAAAACTATCGAAAAAAAAGGAATTGCTGAAGACCAGCTTTTTAAACAAATTGAACAGTTTAAAAATGGATTCCCTTTTATTAACCTTAAACAAGCCGCCACTCCCAAAAAAGGAATTTTACAGCTTACTGAAGAAGATCTCGAAGACCTAATTCATTGGTTTAATGAAAATAAAGATCATTATAGTATATTGAAGTTTGTTCCGGCATCGGGTGCTGCGAGCCGTATGTTCAAAGATCTTTTCGCGTTCATGGAACAGCCTGATCCAAATAGCATAGCTTTTTTTGAAGAGGAGCTTAAAAATCCTAACAGTGTCGCTTATTGCTTTAAGCACCTCAAAGATTTTGCTTTTTATCCCGACTTGAAAGAATCCTTGGCGCGGGCAGGATTTGATGTTGATCAATTGCTTTTGCAAAAAAAATATGACACAATTTTACGTTACCTGCTAACTGATAAGGGGCTCACTTATGGCGCTTTGCCAAAAGCTTTACTGCGCTTTCACAAATATCCTGATGGAAATAGGTTGGCGCTTGAAGAACATCTTGTAGAAGCAGCACAGTATAGCTTCAATAAGGATCACATTGCACGGGTTCATTTTACTAACTCACCTGAACATAAAATGGCTTTTCTCGCTGCCATTGAAAATGTGCTTCCAAAGTACGAGAAGCAATTTAATGTAAAGTTCGAGATTGCCTTCTCTGAGCAAAAACCTGCAACCGATACCATTGCCGTTGATCTCGATAATGAACCTTTCCGAAACGAAGATGGCAGCTTGCTTTTCCGCCCGGGCGGTCATGGAGCATTAATAGAAAACCTCAACGAACTGGAAGAGGAAATTATTTTTATTAAAAATATTGATAACATCGTTCCGGATAAGCTTCGCGACACAACCTACACTTATAAAATGGCTATAGGTGGTTTGTTGATTAAAATGCAACTGTTGGCTTTCGAACTTCTTGAAAAATTGGATGATGGAAATTTGAGTATTGAGGAGTTAGATACAATGGCAAAAAGTGTAGAAGAATTTTTGATGATTGAAATTCCTAATGCTTTTTACGGTTATGATGAAATGGAGAAAATCGATTTCCTTTACACAAAACTAAACCGCCCTATTCGCGTATGCGGCATGGTGAAAAATGAAGGCGAACCTGGTGGCGGGCCTTTCTGGGTCGAAAACGAGGATGGAGAAATTTCCTTACAAATTGTTGAGTCATCACAGATGGATAAAAGCAACCCCAAACAAATGGCCATTGTAGAAAATGCCACTCACTTTAATCCTGTTGATTTGGTTTGTGGAGTTTACGATTTCAAAGGAAATAAATTTGATCTTACACAGTTTATTGATCCTCAGACTGGATTTATTGCTCAAAAATCAAAAGACGGGCGCGACCTGAAAGCACTTGAGCTTCCGGGTCTTTGGAATGGTGCAATGGCTGATTGGATAACTATTTTCGTCGAAACCCCAATCATCACCTTCAATCCGGTTAAAACTGTGAACGACTTGCTCCGACCTCAGCATCAAGCTTAATTACTGAGCTTTTTTTGGGGAGTAGGTAAGTTGCCAGAATCGCAACTAAAAGCGCCACAAAAAAGGTTAGCAACCTTGCTGTGATGTATTTTTCCATGCCGCTACTAATCCAAAGAATCGTAAAAACCAGTCCGGAAACAATCGTCAGCACAACGGCTCGTCCATGATATCGTGGCCAAAGTAAAGTAAGCAGTACGACTACTGAAAAAGTACCGCCAATTCCGGCCCAAACATAACTCACTAGCGAGAAAATCAGCTCTGCTTCAACAACATAAGCCAAACCTAAAGCAATAACTGCCAATGATGCAGTAACTGCTCGACTTTGTAGCAATGCATTTGATTGTGCTATTCTGACTTTTTTGAGCAAAGGCCTTAAAAGATTCTCACTAAATTCAGTTGCACTAAGAATAAGCAAAGAATCTGCCGTTGAAATCATGGCAGCGATAGCACCGGTGATAAGAATTGATGCAACCACTGGCGGAAAAATTTCCAACATCACAGCGGGCATTACATATTCCTGATCTTCAAGACCTTTAGGCCCAAAGATTGCCAAACCGATCCATCCAATCATCAACGCACCCACATAAGCGATTAGCGTCCAAATGATTCCAACATTTCGAGCCTTCTTGGCCTGACGCTTATCAGATATGGCCATAAACCGCATCGAAAGCTGCGGCTGTCCACCCAAATAACCAAAAAACCATGAAAACCCACCAACGATAATCACACCTGCTCCAAAGCCACTTGCCCCGTTCACAAGCGATAAGTAGGATGGACCCGCCATTTGCAAGGCTTCTCCAATTCCTGAAGCAAAGGTTTCTGGATGATTTGCCAGATACCTCAATCCCACAATAGGGCCTACTATCAAGGCGGTTATCATCACAACAGCTTGAATAACATCAGTGTACACCACACTTCTGAACCCTCCATAAATAGTGTATGGCACAATTATTCCGGCAGTTAGCATCATCCCAAGTTCCGGACTGATCCCAAACATCGTAAAGAGTGTTTTTCCTCCACCCAAAAATTGTGCACCAACGTAAAAGAAAAAGAAAAACACTATCGTTGCGCTGGCAACAGCTCTTATCCAATTGGCTGATTCTGCATGCTTTCCGGCGATAAAATCAGTATAGGTTGTAATATTGTATTTCTCGGCGGCATCGCGCAGGCGCCATGATATTAATGCCCAGGCTACAACGATGCCTGCTACACAGCCAATTGCTGTCCAAATTTCAGTTAACCCCATGGCATAAGCCGCCCCAGGTAACCCAAGCAATGCCCAGCTGCTTTCGCCAGTAGCGCGTTCAGACAAAGCGGCAACCCATCCCGGAAGCTTTCTGCCAGCAATGGCATAGTCCTGATTGCTTTTTACTTTTCGCCCTTGATAAATTCCCCAGGTAATCAATAAGCCAAGGTAAATAACCATCACAATTAAAATCTGTTCTTGCTGTTGCATGCCAATAGTTTTTAGTTGCTTAATCTGTCAGCCTGTCATATTTTTGAGCTTCGAATGTACAAAGTTTAATGAAATCTCACGAAGGCAGGATTCTTGATTCATCCGTTAATAAATTCAATATGATTCACAAAGACATGGAAATTGAAGAACTGGTAACAAGCTACCCGTTCTCAGTGAAATACCTTATGGAGCAAGGAATTCGTTGCATTGCCTGCGGCGAACCAATCTGGGGAACACTGGAAGAAGCAGCAAAAGAAAAGGGATTTGATAATGCTGCAATTCAGGAATTTGTAGAGGAAATGAATAAGTTGGCTGCTGAAAGTCCTGGACAAAAAACCATCCCAGGAAAAAAGGTGGACACCAAGCCTCTTCAAGCAGATTAGATCAGGGCGAAAGACGTCCTGTTCGCCATTCGGAATGTGTTTTTTGGTAAATAATACGATCATGAAGCCGGTGTGCCCCACCCTGCCAGAATTCAAAATATTCGGGTAAAACCTGATAGCCTCCCCAATGTTCAGGGCGCTTAAGAGGGTTTTCGCCCTTTAATAACTGCTGGTACTTTTCCATGAGCAGCCTTTTATCGGCGAGCTTTTGGCTTTGATCGGAGGCAATAGCTGCAGCCTGACTTTCGCGCGGCCGTGAATTAAAATATTCATCGGATAATCCCGAAGAAATCTTTTGTGCACGACCCGAAATCCTAACCTGCCTTTCGTGTTGTGGCCAGAAAAACAACAGTGAAACCAATGGATTTTGCTCGATTTCATTACCTTTTTGGCTGCGAAAATTTGTAAAAAAAATTAATTGTCCCGCTTCAATAGCCTTAAGCAGGACAACTCTTGAAGATGGACGATTGTCTATTGCCGTAGAAAGCACCATAGCATTGGCATCAGGTAAATTATCTTTTAGTGCCTCATCAAACCAAACTTCAAATAGAACCAGAGGATCACGAGGAATATCTAATTCATTAAGAGCTAATTTACCATAATTTTGACGAATATGATGATAGGATTTTGCCATCTTTTCAGGCAAAAATACAGCAATTTTTAAAACAGAAAATAACTATCTTGCAACTTCATTTCACAACTTATGCGTATCAAATTTTTTAAGCCAAAAACTATTCAACTGCCAACTTTATGGGGTTGGCTGCTGATAATTTTAATTATTTACGGATTATTTTGGATTTCCTTAAAAGGGACCTATCCATTTTTGAGTCATGAAAATGCATGCAATGCCAAAGTCCTTGTGGTTGAAGGATGGCTCCCGAATAGCGGATTAAAAGAAGCCATTAAACATTATCACAAAAACAATTACAAAACGCTCATTATCACAGGCATTCCAATAACACAATGGAGTTATAGTTCGCCTTTTAGTAATATGGCTGATGCCTCAGCTGGCAGTTTGCGCGAAATGCATTTCACGGATAGCATTTTTACCGTTCATATTCCTTCTACGATATTACGCGATCGCACTTACGCAACGGCTATAGCCCTGGAAATGAAATGGGAAGAGCTGGGTACCCAGGAACAAAATTTTGATCTTTTCACCATGGGAGCTCACGCACGGAGATCGTACCTGATGTTCGAGAAAGTTTTTGGTAACCGCATCAAAGGATTGGTTGCCGTTGATGACGAGAGTTTTGATGCTAATACCTGGTATGGTTCCAGTAGGGGTTTCAGAACTGTTTTTGGCGAATTGATTTCATATTTTTATGCCCGTTTTTTCTTTCGGGCCGAGCCGAATGAGGTAAGGCTACAAATTGTTTATGGGCTTTACCTGGATGAAATACAAAATGAGCGCTACAAAAAAGACAGGTATTTTAAAGATCCCGAAACAACGCCGCTATCCGTCGAAGCCGTCTCAGATTTTAAAGGGCTGGATTATTTTTATACAGATACTAACTTTCGAAAACAAGCAACGTTTACCAAACAAATTGCTACTTCAACTTTTACGATGTCCACAACAACCGATCGCTTGCCTGTTTACCGCAAATACGGGCTTATTCACTTCATGCATAACGATACGAACCACGTTTTAACAGCTTATCAAAATATGGATATCTTAGAAAAGGACAGCACATATCGCGGTTTATTTATTCCATTCAAGGATTACACAAATGGCGTAACAAGTTACGGAGGAGGGAGATACCTCGACATTGAAATTCCTTCAGATGAAAATATGCTATTAGATTTCAACATGGCATATAATCCTTACTGTGCCTACGACGGCAGATGGTCGTGCCCCATCCCACCCGACGAAAATCACTTGAAAATGTATATACAGGCCGGAGAAAAGAATTTTCACTAAATTCGTCTGCTCAAGCAAAAGCTTATGGAATCATGGGATATTTCTGTTCTGGTGGTTGAAGATGAAAAAATTCTGCGAACAATTTATCAAAATCTTCTGACTGACAAGTTCAAGCAGCTCGACTTTGCCGAAAACGGACTTGAGGGGTTCGAAAAATACAAATCAATCCAACCCGATCTGGTAATTACCGACATCAAAATGCCCTTGATGAACGGTCTTGATATGGTTCGTAAAATCAGAAGGATAAGTCCTGAAGCCCGTATCATCATCATGTCGGCTTATGGGGAATCACATTATTTTTTAAGAGCAATCGAAAATGGTGTAAAAGGATTCCTGCTCAAACCTGTCGATCACAGCAAATTACTTCAGGTAATCAAAGAACAGGCGCAGGAAATTTTACTTCGAAAAAGTATTCTGGAAGAAGAACATAAAAGAAAACTGGCTGAACAGGCTTTGCAACGTAATGAAGCTATTCTTCAAGCAGTTAGTGATGCTGCTGAAATTTTACTTAGCGAAGGTTATAATGACTTTTCGGTGCAAAAAGTACTCAATAAATTAGGAAAGGCAACACAAGTTAACCGTGTATATTTTTTCGAAAATTATGAATCAAATGAAACGCTCTGTACGCGACAGAAATATGAATGGGTTGACCATAAAACTGCACCTCAAATTAATAATGAAGACCTTCAGCAGATTCCATTTCACAGTGCTGGCTTTGGTCGCTGGGTTGAAACGCTTTCAAAGGGCTCTGTGATAAATGGGAATATCAAAGATTTTCCTTCTTCGGAGCAAGATGTACTTATTGCTCAAGAGATTGTATCAATCATGGCCGTTCCTGTTTTTGTAAAAGAAAAGTGGTTTGGTTTTTTAGGTTTCGACGATTGTGAAAATCCACGTAATTGGTCTGGCGTTGAATCAAATAGTTTGCTGGCAGCTGCTAATATCCTTGGAGCTGCAATTTACCGCTCCAAGATTGAACTGGAGCTAATCGATGTTAATTCCCAACTCGAAATACGCGTAATGGATCGCACACGAGATTTAGAATCAGAAATAGCCGAAAGAAGATATGCTGAAGAAATGCTTCGCGAAAGTGAAGAAAAGTATCGCCTGATTTTTGAAAATGCAAACGATGCCATTTTGTTAACAGCTCAGGGCCGCATACAATTTATAAATCCAAAGACTTATGACCTTACCGGATATTTTCCAAAACATGTAATAGGAAAATTTTTTACTGATTTTATCCATCCTGATTATCGCGAAATGGTTCTTGATAATCATTTCAAGCGGCTCGAAGGCGAAAAAGTCTCCGAGTCGTACGACATTCAGATCACTGATATCAAAGGGAAACACAAGTGGGTCGAAATCAAATCCAATTTAATTAGTTGGGACGATTCACCGGCCGTTTTGACTTTTATGACTGACATTCATACCCGTAAAACCTTTGAATCGGAACTTAAACAACTGAATCAACACCTTGAAGACCGCGTAAAAGAAGAACTTAAACGCAGAGAAAAACAACAGGAACTCATACTTCAAAAATCACGGCTAGAGTCGCTTGGTGAGCTTTCAGCCGGTATTGCACACGAAATCAATCAACCGCTTGGAGGCATTTCTTTAAGCCTTGATAATTTGCTTTATGAAAAAGTAAATAATTCATTGTCTGAAAATTATATTCAACAAAAAATCAATCTAATGTTTCAGGATATTGAACGTATCCGAAAAATAATTGATCATGTTAGGGCTTTTTCCCGCGATAAACCTACCGTTTATCACAAGATAAATATTAGCGAGGTTATCAATAATACTTTGTCATTTGTTAATAGACTATATATCGACCATAGTATTGACCTTCAACTTGCTATCGACACACAACATATTTATGCCTGGGGTGACGCATTTCAACTTGAACAAGTTTTACTAAATCTGCTAAGCAATGCAAAATATGCTGTGGACAAAAAGGCAGAAAACATGCCAGAAAGATTTCAGAAAAAAATCACGGTAAAAACTTATCAGGACGAAACCCGAATTGTAATTGAAGTATCCGACAATGGAATTGGTATTCCGCAAGCTAATCTGATCAATATTTTCAATCCTTTTTATACAACAAAGAAAGCAGATGAAGGCACCGGACTTGGCCTATCAATTTCATACGGAATTATTAGAGGAATGAAAGGCGACATTTTGGCTGAAAGCATTGAAAATGAATATACCAAGATAATAATCTTATTACCAGAACACCTAAATTAAGTGTATGGAACAATTATCCATTTTAATACTCGATGATGAAAAGCGCTTGCGAGATGAGCTGGAGGAATTTCTTAGAAGAAAAAAATTTCTGATTCACATCGCCGCCCGACCCTCAGAAGCTTTTACGAAATTGAATGAAGAAAGTGTTGACATCATGATTTTAGATATCAAACTACCAGAAATGAGTGGTTTGGAAGTACTTAAAAAAGTTAAAACTGATTTTCCGGATATTGAAGTGATAATGATTTCTGGTCATGGAGACATGCAAAGTGTCATAGAAGCCATGCGTTTGGGAGCAACAGATTATTTCCAAAAACCTTTCAGACTTGCTGATATTGAGCATGCTATTCATCGCACACAACGATTCGTTACCTTATCGAAGCAGCTACAGCGATACGACAAAAGTATTTCATTGCTTACCCAACGTTTATACGAAACAGCCGGAGCACCAATGATCGGGAAAAGCAAAGCGATCATGGAGGTGATGTCGATGATGGAAAAAGTGGCAAGAGCAGATAATACCTCAGTACTTGTAATGGGCGAAAGCGGAACAGGCAAAGAGTTGGTAGCTCATGGTATTCACTTACTTTCCGACCGAAAAACCAAGCTATTTCATGCAGTGAACTGTTCTGCTATTACAGATTCACTTTTCGAAAGTGAGTTTTTCGGTCACAAAAAAGGCAGTTTCACAGGAGCAATGGTCGATCGCGCTGGTTGGTTCGAGATAGCCGATAGTGGGACTTTATTTTTGGATGAAATTGGCGATATGCCCGTTGGACAGCAAGCCAAACTGTTGCGGGCATTGGAGGAAAGGATGGTTAGCCGGGTGGGTGCTCATCAAAAAATCCCGTTTGATGTAAGAGTTATCGCAGCTTCTAATCAAGACTTGGAAGGCATGGCGAATAACAAAAAATTCAGGAGCGACCTCTACCATCGCTTAAGCACATTCATTATTGAATTGCCACCCTTGCGCAAGCGTAAAGATGATATTCCTCTGCTAGTTGAGCATTTCCTTGGTCATTTTGCAAACAGAATGAAGATCAAAACACCTAAACTTTCGCAGGAAGCTCTGCATAAAATAACCAATTATGCCTTCCCGGGCAATATCAGGGAGCTGCGTAACCTTTTGGAAAGGGCTGTAATTTTGAGCGATGACGGAATGATTACGAGCAGAGAAATTCCATTAAACAATCATTCCGGCAATTCTAACGAAGAGATTCTTTTAAAAAGTTACGACCTCGAAGAGGGTGAAATGACACTTATCAAAAAGGCACTGGAAAAAAGTAAGGGAAATAAATCTCATGCAGCAAAGTTGCTCAATATTTCCTGGCAATCGCTTGACAGAAAAACAACAAAATACGGCCTAAAATAAAAGAGGCCGAAACAAAAGTATCGGCCTCATGAAGCTGGAAATTTAAGTTTTATTTCACTTTCTCTACGATAGCCTTGAAGGCTTCAGGATTGTTAAGTGCGAGATCGGCCAGCACTTTACGGCTCAATTCGATATTGTTTTCGTGAAGTTTACCCATAAAAACACTATACGACATACCAAATTCGCGCACAGCAGCATTGATACGTTGAATCCAAAGCGCACGGAACGTACGTTTTTTGTTACGTCTGTCTCTGTAAGCATACTGTTGTCCTTTTTCGTAGGAGTTTTTGGCAACTGTCCAGACGTTTTTCCTGCGTCCGAACTGCCCTTTTGTTTTCTTGAGAATTTTTTTGCGTTTTGCTCTTGCGGCAACCGCGTTTACTGATCTAGGCATTTTTCTTAATTTTTCACCATAGCGCTCCGTTTTTCGGAAACTTTGATGCTATGACAAAGTTAAACAATTGATTTACTGTTAGTGAAGCATTTCTCTGATATTCTTTTCGTCGGCTTTGTGCACGAGTCCGGAATAAGTGAGATTACGCTTACGTTTAGTCGATTTCTTTGTCAGAATATGACTTTTGTAAGCATGCTTCCTTTTAATTTTACCGGTGCCGGTTAATTTAAACCGTTTTTTTGCGCCGGATTTGGTCTTCATTTTAGGCATTGCTTTAAAATGTATTTATATTGATGAGATTTATTCCTTATTTTTTAGGAGCGATCATCATGATCATTCGTTTACCTTCAAGTTTGGGCAGCTGTTCTACCTTTCCATAATCTTCGAGTTCCTGAGCAAATCGTAACAATACCAGCTCGCCTTGGTCTTTATAAACAATAGATCGACCTCTGAAAAACACGTCCACCTTTACTTTAGCACCTTCTTCCAAAAATTTAATCGCATGTTTGAGTTTAAATTGGAAATCGTGTTCATCAGTATTTGGCCCCAGCCTTATTTCCTTAACTGTGATTTTCGCCGATTTAGCTTTGATTTCTTTATGTTTCTTTTTCTGTTCAAAAAGAAACTTTTTGTAATCAATCACTTTACAAACTGGTGGGTTTGCACTTGGCGAAATTTCAACCAGATCCAATAGAAGCCCGTCAGCAATTGCAATGGCTTCACGTAAAGGGTAAATGCCATTTTCAACATTGTCACCCACTACCCTAACCATGGGTGCAGTGATACGGTCATTGATTTTGTGTGGATCTTCTTTCTTTTGAAAGACACGTGGTTTTCTACCTCTAAACTGTGCTATAATTAACGTCTCCTATATTTGTTAAACTTTTATTTAATTCGTTTTTATGCTTCAAAGCCCTGAAGTCTTGTTACCTCTTTGTCTATCATCTGTGCAAACTGCTCAAGGCTAAAACCTCCAAGATCACCTTCACCGTGTTTGCGCACAGATAGTTGACCATCAGCGGCTTCTTTCTCACCTACGATCAGCATATAAGGTATTTTTTTTACCTCAGCATCTCTGATTTTGCGACTTACTTTCTCACTTCTGTCGTCAATGAGGGCGCGAATATCGGAATTATTTAGAAACTGTAAAACTTTTTCAGCATAATTTTGATACTTTTCACTGATTGGCAATATGATAGCCTGCTCCGGACTGAGCCACAGCGGGAAATTTCCGGCGCAATGCTCAACAAGCACAGCAACGAAACGTTCCAACGATCCAAATGGTGCACGATGTATCATTACCGGTCTGTGCTTCTCATTATCAGCGCCCACATAAGTCAGATCAAAGCGTTCGGGAAGGTTATAATCTACCTGAATCGTTCCAAGTTGCCATTTGCGTCCAAGAGCATCCTTTACCATGAAATCCATTTTTGGCCCATAAAACGCAGCCTCGCCATATTCAGTTATAGCTTTAAGCCCTTCCTCTTCAGCAACTTCTATGATAGCCCGTTCTGCTTTTTCCCAATTCTCATCCGAGCCGATATATTTTTCGGGATTATCAGGATCACGTAATGAAATCTGGGTTATAAATTCATTAAAATCAAGTGCTTTAAAAATGCGCATAATAATTTTAATCACATCTTTAAACTCTGATTTTATTTGATCGGGTGTACAGAAAATATGTGCATCGTCCTGAGTAAAACCCCTTACCCTTGTCAAACCATGAAGCTCACCACTTTGCTCATAGCGATAAACGGTTCCGAATTCAGCATATCGTATTGGCAAATCTTTGTACGAATGTGGTTTGGCATTGTATATCTCGCAGTGATGTGGGCAATTCATGGGTTTAAGAAAAAATTCTTCTCCTTCAACAGGCGTTGTAATCGGACGGAAAGAATCTTCACCGTATTTATCGTAATGGCCTGAAGTTTTATACAAATTTACATTACCAATATGAGGTGTGATAACAGGTTGATATCCAGCTTCTTTTTGTACTTTTTTAAGGTATTGCTCCAATCTTTCACGCAGTTGAGCTCCTTTCGGTAACCACAATGGAAGACCAGCCCCAACTTTCTGGGAAAACGTGAACAATTCCAGTTCTTTTCCAAGCTTACGGTGATCTCGCTTTTTGGCTTCCTCAAGCATCTCCAGGTATTCATCAAGCTCCTTCTTTTTGGGGAAGGTAATGCCATAAATACGCGTTAACTGCCTCCGTTTTTCATCGCCACGCCAGTAGGCACCAGCAATGCTTGTCAATTTTACGGATTTAATAAAACCAGTATCGGGCAGGTGCGGCCCCCGACAAAGGTCGGTAAATGTGCCACTTTTGTAAAAAGTGATTTCACCATCATTAAGTTCATTGATTAACTCCAGCTTGTATTCGTCTCCTTTTACCTTAAAATAATCCAACGCTTCCTGTTTTGACACTTCAACACGATTGAACGGCTGCTTTTCACGCGCTAAGACGAGCATGCGCTTTTCAATTTCAGCCAGGTCAGACTCTGTAAGTGTGATGTCACCCGTATCAATATCATAATAGAATCCGTTTTCAATATCCGGACCGATACCAAACTTAACACCCGGATATAGCTGCTCAATTGCTTCGGCCATGAGGTGTGCTGACGAATGCCACATTGTCGCCTTTCCTCCAAGATCGTTCCAAGTAAGTAACTGTACCTTGGCATCGCTGTTTATAGCTCGGGTTGCATCCCAAATCTCACCATTTATCCTTGCAGAAAGCACATTTCGCGCTAAACCTTCACTTATATTTTTCGCAATTTCGAGTGCAGTTACACCAACTTCGTATTGATGAACCGAATTATCCGGAAGTGTTATATTGATCATAAGTCTTTTTATACTAAAAATTGGGTGCAAAGGTACAAAAAAACACTTTGCTAATTAGCCCTAATCACCCCTATTTCTGAATTTTAACTGTTTTTTAATTTGGTTTGAGACAAACACACATTTCCTATAAAAATACGCTATCTTTTAATTCATCTCTTTTTTAGCGCGAAACTTCAACGCGCCTTAAATCCAATAAGTTAACAGGGTTACTCCCTAAACCTTTCACTTCATTTTGAACAAAGCGCAAAACCTCATCGTAAAAAAGAACTGCCACAGGAGCCTGTGTCATTATCAAGCTGTCCATTTGCCTGTACAATTTAAAACGCACGCTATCAACAGTAATAGTCATACTTTGTTCGTAAAGCATATCAAAAGTTTTAGAGTTAAAATGTGTGTAATTTGGCCCCCTTGGTGATGTATTGTGGCTATAAAAAAGTGAAAGGTAATTCTCTGCATCCGGATAATCACCTACCCATGAAGCCCTAAAAAAAGGCAAACTGCCATTTGCCCGAAACTGGCGCATATTTGCTGCCGGAAGTACTTCTATGCTAACATTTAAACCGTAATCCTTAAGGGAGCCTTGCACAAATTTTGAAATATCCACATAATCCGCGGTTGTGCTCAGTGTAACATTTAATTCATTCAAATTATACTTTACGATAAGCGACCTTGCGCTATCTGGTTGAAAACTAAAGCCAATGGCTCCTGACTCATCGTGTCCCGGAAGGCCATAAGGTACCATTCCGGCTTGTCCGGATTTTCCTGTTCCGTTTCGCAGAAACCTTAACATTTTCTTGCGATCTATGGCAAAATTTATAGCTTTTCGAAGTGCCAATTGCCGCTCTGCTTCTTCATCATCCCATTTTTCGTTGATGTAAAATCCAAGATATTCCGTATTGAGATAGGGTTCGCGCAGCAGGTAAATCTGATCGCTATATTTTTTTCGCAGATTTCCATCTTTGCTTAACAATTCATCCTTGTAGCGGGCATCGATACCAGACATAAAATCCAGCTTCCCTTTTATAAACTGCATAAAAGCAATTTGCTTATCGGCCAAAAAACTCACAGAAACAGCATCAATCAAAGGCAGCTGCTTTCCACCTTCAATCATAAAATAATTCGGATTGCGGCGCAAAACAAGCTTTACTCCTTCTGTCCAGTGCTGAAAGTAAAAGGGACCTGTACCCACAGCACGATCAACAAAGTTAAGTGCTTTTGAATCAAATGCTTCCGAAGGAACAATAGCTGCATAGGTCATACTGAGCATCCCCAAAAATGGAGGAAAAGCATGAGCCAACCTGATTTGAACCACGCTATCATTAATTGCATCGATGGCCAAACGCCCAGAATCACGCGCTACACTATTGAAAATCCAGCTACCAGGCGAAGCTAATGCAGGATTTACGAGTCTGTTAAAACTAAAAACAACATCACCAGCATTTACGTTTCTCTCGTTTTCATGGGAATCTGAAAGATCGTGAAACAAGATATCAGTTCTTAATAAAAATGTATAAGTAAGACCATCATTAGAAATCGTCCAATCTTTTGCAATTGAAGGCTTTATCTCAAGATTTTCGTTTAAAGTTACAAGCCCGTCATACAATTGGTTACATACCCAAATATGTGGCAAATCGCGCGCAAAAGCCGGGTCGAGGGTAGTGATTCCAGCTGATTCGTTATATCGAAAAATTTTAAGATTTTCGTTGGCAGCATTTTCAGACTTACATCCAGCGAATAAGACTATAATTAACAAAATAGCATAGAGAGGTGAAAATCTTAGGCTTTGCATACTTAGCTATAAACTGCACAAAGATAGCTGTATGGTTTTGATAAAAAAATTCAGCAAAGCCTGCTGCCCATTTTTTTCATCAAATTGAGCCATGAAGCCCTGCGTTTTTGATCGGCTTTTCGAAGTAAACCTAAGGTAGTAATTTTTACTGGCTTGATGCCTACAAAATGCAATAAACCTTTTCGCATGGCATGATGCCCGGGAGCAAACTGGATCAGATAATAATACCATTTTGGAGAATCCATGGTAACAACTAAACGCGCTGTTTTACCTTTTAATAATCGATCAGGGTCTGTTCGTCCGGTTTTATAACGAAATGCAAATCCCGGCAAGAATGTCCTATCGATAAAACCTTTCAACAGTGCCGGGTAAGTTCCCCACCAGTTTGGATAAAAAAATACCAAATGGTCGGCCCAGCTTATTGCTTCCTGAGCTGCAAGTAAATCTGGTTCAAGGGTTTGATTACCTCTGTATCCTTCCTTAAAGTTTATTTCATATTGCAATTCGCGTAAAACCAATTGCTTGATACTTGCTCCACTAGCCAATGCAGCTTCGATATAGGCTTGCTGAAGCTGATCCATAAAAGAATCATTCACAGGATGTCCATGAACAATCAATATATTTTTTGACATATAATTTGAATTCTTTTTTCCTGAAAATCACAATATTTTTTCATGCGATGAAAAAAAGACAACTGCATTTGCAAAATGTTCAATTAAAGAACAAGTGGGTGCTTGACTTTTTCTTTTAACAAAGCTAATTCCAATACTTCATTCATCTGTGAAACAAAATGAAAATTTACTCCTTTGATATATGCTTCAGGAATTTCGTTGAAATCTTTTCTGTTTTCCTCAGACAGAATAATATCGTTGATGCTACTGCGCTTGGCAGCCAAAATCTTTTCTTTAATTCCTCCAACAGGTAACACTTTTCCGCGTAAGGTTATTTCACCTGTCATAGCAAGTCTTGATCTCACTTTTCGCTGTGTATAAGCAGAAGTGAGCGCCGTAAGCATCGTTATTCCGGCCGAGGGGCCATCTTTTGGTGTTGCACCTTCAGGAACGTGAATATGAACATTCCATTTATCGAAAATCTCAGGGTCAAGCGTAAAATTTGAAGCGTGTGCTTTTAAAAACTCGTAAGCAATTATGGCTGATTCTTTCATTACATCACCCAAGTTACCAGTAAGTTTCAAATTGCCTTTTCCGCGACTAAGGCTTACCTCAATGAAGAGTATTTCGCCACCAACCGGAGTCCAGGCCAATCCTGTTGCAACGCCCGGTACATCATGTTGCATCACTTTCTCGCGCTGGAAACGTCCTATTCCGAGGATCTTTTCAAGATCTTCTTTACTTACTTTCGGCTCGTAATCTTCTTCCATCGCAATATATCTAGCCTTATTGCGTATAAGTCGCGCCAGCTGTCTTTCCAAGGTTCTAACGCCAGCTTCACGCGTGTAGCGCTCAATAATATCTTCAACAACTTTTTTGGGAAAAGCAACTTGTTTGATATTTAAGCCATGCTCCTTCATCTGCTTTGGAATCAAATGTTTTCGAGCAATTTCAAGCTTTTCTTCTAACAGATAACCACTCAAATCAATTACCTCCATTCTGTCGCGCAAAGCCGGATGAATACTGCTAAGGGTATTTGCTGTTGCAATAAACATCACACGTGAAAGGTCGTACTCCATTTCGAGGAAGTTATCATAAAAGCTGGTATTTTGCTCTGGATCAAGCACTTCTAACAATGCCGACTGAGGGTCACCGCTAATAGTGTTTCCACTTACCTTATCTATTTCGTCCAAAACAAAAACAGGATTAGAGGATTTTACCTTTCTTAGATTTTGAATAATACGACCCGGCATTGCTCCAATGTATGTTTTTCGATGGCCACGCAACTCTGCTTCATCACGCAAACCACCCAATGACATTCTGATGTATTTGCGGTTTAGTGCCGAAGCAATCGATTTTCCGAGTGATGTTTTTCCTACTCCCGGAGGCCCTACAAGACATAAAATAGGCGATTTCATGTCCTTTTTAATTTTGAGTATCGCCAGGTGCTCAATGATTCTTTCTTTTACTTTTTCAAGCCCAAAATGATCATTATCAAGTACTTTTTGAGCATTATTCAAATCCAGGTTATCCGCTGTAAACTCATTCCACGGGAGTTCAACTAAATATTCAAGATAATTGTGTTGAATACCATATTCTGCAGCCTGTGGATTCATACGCTGCAATTTTGTCAGTTCGCGTTCAAAAACGTCTTTAACCTGTTTTGACCATTTCTTGCGATCTGCCTTTGTACGTAAATCCCTAATATCTAACTCATTGGGAGCTCCGCCAAGTTCCTCCTGAATAGTTTTCAACTGTTGATTTAAGAAATAATCACGTTGTTGCTTATCAAGATCTGTTTTGACTTTGTTTTGAATTTGATTCTTTAAATCAAGCAACTGCAACTCTTTTGTAAGTGCTGCCAATACCACATTAGCACGCTGAACCATGTTCTTGATTTCGAGCAATTTTTGCTTTTCAACAACATCAATATTCAGGTTGCTTGACACAAAATTGATTAAAAAAACCGGGGACTCAATATTTTTAATAGCAAATGAGGCTTCGGAGGGAATATGTGGTGACTTTTGAATAATCTGTAGCGACAAATCTTTCAGCGATTGGATAAGCGCCTGAAAATTACGATCTTTGGGTAATTCAATTTCAGCATCAAAAGCAGCAGTGCGCGCCTTGAAATAAGGAGTTTCCTGAACCATCTCCAACAAGCGAAAACGCTTCATTCCTTGAATAATCACCGTGGTGTTACCATCAGGCATCTGTAGGGTCTTGAGTATGCGAGCAACTGTTCCAACGGTATTCAGGTCGTCAAAGGAAGGATCTTCGATTAGAGGATCTTTTTGTGAAACTACGCCAATAATCCGTTCTTTACTGTAAGCCTCTTTCACCAATCTTATCGACTTATCTCTTCCTACAGTTATTGGGATAACAACACCCGGAAACAACACAGCATTGCGTAATGGCAAAATAGCCAACTCTTCCGGGAGCTCTTCGGCATTCATAAGTTCCTCATCTTCGGGTGAGAGCAAAGGAATGAATTCCGCATCGGATTCAAGCAAATCTGTAAACTGAAAATTTGAATTAAACAGGCTATTCATATTGGGTTATTCAGACATTTTGACACTTTGCACAGCTAAAATTTTATTTCAGTAAGAATCATTTACTAAAACGATAAGATTGTTAGCGTATAATCAACTGTTGCAGAGGCCATCATTTAAAATTATATAATTTGTTCCGCTACAAAAGTCAATAAATGTGCCAGTGATAATTTTAGGCCCTGCGGTTTTTGTGTGTCAGGTTGTAGATTTCTTTTAAAATGGACATTTCTACCTCATCAAAAGCAATACCACGACGTTTATAAACAGCTTTTGCAATTTTGATGGCTTTGTTCAATTCAAAATCTACAAAACCATGCGTACCACCCCACGAGAAGGATGGAACAAAATTGCGTTGAAAACCAGCACCATATATATTAGAATTAACACCAACTACAGTACCCGTATTAAACATCGTATTGATGCCAGACTTAGAATGATCGCCCATTATCAAACCACAAAACTGCAATCCGGTTGCTACGAAAGCATCTTCTGAATAAGACCATAACTTAACCTCTTCGTAGGTATTTTTCAGGTTTGATGTATTGGTATCGGCACCAAGGTTGCACCATTCGCCCAGAACAGAATGCCCGAGAAATCCATCGTGGGCTTTGTTAGAATAACCTAAAATAATGGAGTTGTTTACCTCTCCTCCTACTTTGGAATGAGGTCCTATTGTTGTTGCTCCATAAATTTTAGCATCCATTTTCAAGACAGCATGCTCGCACATTGCCAACGGACCCCTAACCTTACTACCTTCCATTACTTCGGCATTTTTTCCGATGTAAATAGGGCCGGTTGAAGCATTTAGAATAGCAAATTCCACTACTGCTCCCTCTTCTACAAAAATACTTTCAGGGTTTACGACACGATTTGTTTTACTCAGTGGTTGCGATTTTCGTCCTTTCGTAAGTAATTTAAAATCCTCACGAATTGCCCTGTCATTGTGCTGAAATAACTCCCAGGTGTTTTCAATTTTAATAAAGTTAATGTCGGTATTGATCGTAGCGATATCATCGCCAGCTTCACCACCAAAGCTATCTAATGAATCAGCCTCCAGGCACATAGCTATTATACTATCACCTTGAACCAATGTTTCACCAGATCTGAGTTTCTTTACTTCAGCAAGCAATGCCTCGTTAGGGCATATGGAGCCGTTAATGAGTATGTTCGTTTCAGCCTTTACCAGAGGGTACTTTACAGCAAGATAAGGTTCAGTAAGCGTAGAAGTTTTCTCTTTGAGCAAAAGTTCCCATTTTTCACGAATAGTAAGAATTCCGACTCGTAAATCGGCGACTGGACGTGTAAAAGTTAACGGCAGCAGGTTATTTCTGAATGAACTGTCGAAAAGGATATAATTCATGGACGGTAAGCGTGTTTAAGGTTACTGAACAAATATACTGAATTTTGAGGTATTTTAAACAAATAACTATTTTTTTTTCCAACTATAAAAAAAAAGCCCTCACCTGATCAGGAAAGGGCTTCAAATACTATATTTGAGCCTATTTGGCTTTCTGTTCGTAGTGTTTTTTGTACCTGTTTTTAAACTTATCAACACGCCCGGCCGAGTCAACCAGTTTCATCTTACCGGTATAAAACGGATGCGACATGTGCGAAATCTCAAGTTTTACAAGTGGGTATTCATTACCATCTTCCCATACAATAGTATCTTTGGTATTGATCGTTGAACGTGAAATGAAACTGTATTCATTTGACATATCTTTGAAAACAACTAAACGGTAATTCTTGGGGTGAATGTCTTTTTTCATCGCTACAATTTGGCTTATAATTTAAGGGCTGCAAAATTACAGCCTTTCTTTGAAATATCCCAAACAATTTTAGGATTTTTTCATTTTTTCTATTTACGGCTGCAAAAATATGCTCTTCGTCAAGACAAACCCAGCAAAAAAGCTACCGTATCCATCCTGTCAGCATAATCGGTTAAGTTGGGAAACTGCGCCCTGCCAAATGGAAACGACCCTGCATACCAAGCATTATCTGAAACAATACCTTGAATTTTGGTATGGTTTAAATCCATAAGTTCATTAAGCTCATTCAAATCATTGTACATTTGATAATGAAGCACTGCGACAGGGCTTCCGAAATCTTCGGCTTGCCGGATCAAGACAAATCCGTTATCAAGGTGCTGCAATCCGTTGACAAGGAAAATCGCTTTGCTGTATTCATAATTATTGAAGTACTTACTATGTTCAGCAACAGCTGAAAAGTTTTCAAACGAACTGAATAATGGTTCAAAATTGAAATCAGGTGGCACAAAAAGAGTTGAAACATTGCGGCATCCAAGGCCAAAAAATGAAAACACATCTATTCCAAGGTTTTGCAGCGCTTCTATGGATTCATTCCCTTTGAGTATGCCCACGCCATGACGGTTTCGTCTGATAAGGTTTGGATACTTTCCGAAATAATAATCAAAATAACGGCCGCTGTTATCACTTCCGGTAGCAATAACTGCATCAAAATTACTGATTTTCGATTCGGTAAAGCTGATGTATGGCTCAAATTCAGGTTCGATCGCAAGCAGCATTTCAGAGAGCGCAGGCAATAAAACCCTGTCTTGATGAGAAAGTTTTCCAAGAAACTTGTGTCCAGTCAACAAAACATGCATAAAATCCTGAAATCCAACAAGTGGAATATTACCTGCCATAATTACGGCAATCGTTTTTGATTGTTTATTTTTTTCCAGAAGAGGATATTTTTCCAAAAATTTCTTCAAATTATTTTCATCCATCATTTGTGCAACGCTATCCAGCATCTGATGGATGCTATTTATCGTAAACCAGGGATTATTGCCCAATGCATTATGCATCACATCCTCGTTAAAAACTGAGGTAATTTTACTGGCATAAAAATCATTTAAAAGGCTTCTTAATTGCACTCCAAGTTGCGAAAAAGCAGTTATCCTTTGTTGTATAAAAATCATGTGAACTATCAGATTTAAAACGTTTGCGAAAATACGGAAATTGTTTGGTTAATTTTTTCACAATACGGCCAAAACTACTATCTTTGCTCCCGAAGCAAAGATGCTGTTATTTTTTATATATATGTGTATCAGACCTTTTGCTTAATATGAAAATTAGCAGACCTCAGTTGTTGTTGGTTGGTTTTTTCTTGATTTTTTATAAAACGAAAATTTTTCAATTGGTTGTTTTTAAGGTTCAAGCAATAGGAAAAAGCTAAAAAAGTAAAATGATTTTATTCAACTATAATATTCTAAACTCATTTTAATTATGAAAAAACACAATTTTTACGCAGGCCCATCAATCCTGCCACAGTACACAATCGAAAATACAGCAAACGCATTGCACAACTTTGCTGATATGGGGCTTTCGCTCATGGAAATTTCGCATCGCAGCAAGCAGTTCATTGCGGTTGTTGAGGAAGCTCAGGCACTTTTTAAGGAGTTATTGAATATACCTGATGGATACGCTGTAATTTTCCTTGGAGGTGGCGCCAGCACCCAATTCTGTATGGTTCCTTACAATTTGCTTGGCAAAAAAGCCGCGTATCTCAATACGGGTGCCTGGTCGAAGAAAGCCATCAAAGAAGCGAAAATTTTTGGTGAAGTCGATGTGGTAGCGAGCTCCGAAGACAAAAATTTCAACTACATACCCAAAGGCTATGCTATTCCAGCTGATGCAGATTATTTTCACATTACTACCAACAACACCATTTTTGGCACCGAAATCCTGCATGATATTGATTCGCCCGTTCCACTTGTAGCTGATATGTCATCCGATATTTTTAGCCGTCCGATTGATGTATCAAAATATGCCATTATATATGGTGGTGCGCAAAAAAATCTTGCCCCGGCAGGTGTTACTTTCGTCGTTGTAAGGAAAGATATTCTGGGAAAAGTTGACCGTGCCATACCAACCATGTTGAAATATCAAACACATATCGACAAAGAATCCATGTTTAACACTCCTCCTGTGGTACCCATTTTTGCTGCACTGCAAACCTTGAAATGGTTAAAACAAAATGGTGGTATTGCTGAGATGGAAAAAATCAACATCAGGAAAGCTGAAACGCTTTACAGCGAAATTGATCGCAATAAACTCTTCAAGGCAACTGTTCCTGATCCTGCAGATCGTTCACGCATGAATGTGTGTTTTATAATGAACGAAGGTTTCGAAAGCCATGAAAAAGCCTTTAACGATTTTGCTGCCGAGCGCGGTATGATTGGCATCAAAGGACATCGCGATGTAGGTGGATTCAGGGCATCTTTATACAATGCGCTTCCGCTCGAAAGTGTTGAAGCTTTGGTAAAAGTGATGCAAGAATTTGAAAATACTATCTAACAAAAAATTAAGTCGTAAGAGCCGGTCGGAACCAAAGAAGTTTCCTGACCGGTTTTTGAATCTTATTTAATCATTGAAAATTTTAAGGTATGAAAAAAGTATTGGTAGCAACCGAAAAACCGTTTGCAAAAGTAGCTGCTGACAACATAAAAGCTATTTTCGATAAGGCTGGATATACTTCTATTTTTCTCGAAAAATACACTGATCATCAGCAGTTTGTTGAGGCAGCTAAGGAAGTAGATGCTGTAATAATAAGAAGTGACAAAGCTAATCAAGCAGTTATCGAAAAGGCAGAGCAGCTCAAAATCATCGTTCGGGCAGGTGCTGGTTACGATAATGTGGATCTGGCAGCCGCAACAACCAAAAATATTGTTGTGATGAACACTCCCGGCCAAAACAGTAATGCAGTAGCCGAATTAGCTTTTGGCATGATGGTGTATCAGGCTCGCAATCAATTCAATGGCAGCTCAGGAACTGAATTAAAAGACAAAACGATTGGTATTCATGCTTATGGTAATGTTGGCAAAAATGTTGCACGAATTGCCAAAGGTTTTGGAATGAACGTAAAGGCATTTGATCCTTTTGTAGCTTCCGAAGCAATTCGTAAAGATGGCGTTGAAGTTGTTGACAGTGTTGAAGCACTCTACAGCAGCTGCGACTATCTTTCGTTGCATATCCCTGCTAACGACAAGACCAAGAAGTCGATCAACTATGCGCTGCTTTCACAGATGCCAGCCAATGCCACGCTCATTAACACAGCACGAAAAGAAGTGATTGATGAAGACGATCTAAAAAAGATTCTTGCTGAGCGCAAGGGCTTTAGTTATGTTTCAGATATTGCTCCCGACAATGCTGCTGAACTTAAAGAGACATTTGGTTCACAGTGCTTCTTTACACCTAAAAAGATGGGTGCGCAAACGGCCGAAGCCAATATCAATGCTGGCATTGCTGCGGCAGAGCAAATTATCGCATTCCTCGAAAACGGAGACACTACTTTTAAAGTGAATTAATTTTTTGACCCCAGCCGGATGCGAATTTCGTCCAGCTAATAAAAAATGAATTATTTGTATCATGAATCACCAAAACCAGACAACCCCAGCTTTTTTTCGATTTGAGGACTTGCGTATTTATCACAAAGCAATGGATTATATCCTTTGGGTTAAAGATCATATGGCTGGTCACGAAGCTTTTGACCCGTCAGGAATTTCAAAAGGATACAATGAAGCTGCCCGTCAGATTGCCCTCAACATAGCTGAAGGATCAGCACGAAACAAATCGCAATTTGTATATCATCTGAAACTTTCAAAAAGCGCCATTCGCATGTGTGTTGTTTATGCAACGCTTGCGCTCAGAGAAAACATGATAGACGAAGAGGCTGAGTTGGAATCGCGCAATCAATTGATGGAAATGACAAAAATGCTGGGTGCTCTAATTACCTCACTCCAAAAGAATCATGGGCAAAATGATGATGCCGAGGATGATTCTTACCCACAACGAAATTGGTAACTTATAAACTTTATCAGAAAAATTATGGCAATACTTAAAGCTTTTAAGGGCTGGCGTCCGCCGGTAGAAATAGTGAAAGCACTGGCATCACGCCCATATGATGTGCTCAATTCAAAGGAAGCACGTGAAGAAGCAAAAGGCAATCCACACAGCCTGCTTCATATCATCAAACCCGAAATCGACCTACCGGAAGATACCGACTTATACAGCGAAGCAGTATATAATAAAGCTGCAGAAAACTTCATGCTTTTCCGCAACAAGAAATGGCTTATTCAGGATGAAAAGCCCAGCCTGTATATTTATGCTCAAACGATGAACGGCAAAACACAGTATGGCATCGTGGGATGCGCCGGTGTGGAAGATTACATGAATAACGTAATCAAAAAACATGAACTTACACGCCCCGATAAGGAAGAAGATCGTATGAGACATGTGCGCATCACGAATGCCAATATGGAACCGGTATTTTTCTCCTATCCTGCAAAAAAGGAAATTGATGAAATAGTTGAAGCCTACGTTAAAGAACATCCGGCTGTGTATGATTTTACGGCTGATGACGGATTTGGTCATCATTTTTGGGTGATTGATCAGCAAGAACTGGTCGATAGGTTGATCCAACTTTTCGATGAGCTTCCGGCTACGTATGTAGCTGACGGTCACCATCGCACTGCCGCAGCTGCATTGGTTGGAAACGAAAAGAAAGGAAAACACCCAAATCATACAGGAAAAGAAGAATATAATTATTTTCTTGTCGTACATTTTCCTGATGATCAACTTACTATCATTGATTATAATCGTGTTGTAAAGGATCTGAACGGTTTGAGTAAAGAAGAATTTCTGGCAAAGCTCGAAAAAGGATTTATGCTCGAGAAGAAAGGAAAAGACAGTGTTAAACCTTCACGCCTGCACGAATTTTCGATGTATCTTGACGGTGAATGGTATGTTTTAAAAGCAAAGTCAGACACTTACGATGACAATGATCCTATCGGGGTGCTAGATGTTACGATTCTTACAAAAGAAGTGCTGGATCCCATCCTCGGTATTCAGGATCTCAGACGTTCGAAGAGAATTGATTTTGTTGGCGGTATTCGCGGATTAAACGAATTAAGCAAAAAGGTCGATTCTGGCGAAATGGCCGTTGCCTTTGCTTTGTATCCGGTAAGTATGCAACAACTGATTGCTATTGCCGATTCCGGAAATATCATGCCTCCAAAAACTACCTGGTTTGAACCTAAATTACGATCAGGACTTGTTGTTCATACACTCGATGATTAAAAAGTTAACAATTATGGAAACAAAAACTATCGTACTCGAAACGCTGAAAACTGCTGGCAAACCACTCAAATCAGGTGAGATTGCCGAAATGACTCAGCTGGATAAAAAGCTGGTTGACAAAACCTTAAAAACACTTAAGGATGAAGAACTTATTCATTCGCCGAAGCGTTGCTTTTATGCACCACAATAAACTATACTAACTGCTGAGGTGTTCATTACGGGCACCTCAGCTTGTTTTAAAACCCTATGCTAACTGTTGACAAAGCCTTGCTTCGTGCTTACGAAGAACATATTCGCCTTGAAATTGCCTTATCCGAAAACAGCATAAAGGCATACTTGCACGACATCAAGCTTTTTCTGGATTTTAAGACGCTGGATCAACCCAAACTCAGCCTTGATCTTATCAACCAAGAACTTATAACGCGTTTTTTAAAAGAAATCACATCGCTTGGATTCACAGCAGCATCTCAGGCACGAATCCTTTCGGGCATCAGATCATTCTATCGTTTTCTGGAAGAAGAAGACCTTATACACAGCAATCCAACGCGTTTGATTGAGATGCCGCAAGCAGGAAGGAAACTGCCAGAAGTACTTAGTTATGATGAAATTAATATGATGATGAATGTTGTGGATTTGAGTGATATTCATGGTCATCGAAACAAATGTATGATAGAATTGCTTTATGCCTGTGGATTGAGGGTTTCGGAATTGACTAGCATGCGCATCAATCAGGTTTATGAAAGTGATGGTTTTGTGAGGGTAATCGGTAAAGGAAATAAGGAAAGATTGATTCCGGTGGGAAAAACAACCTTAAAAAATATTAAAACATACCTTGCTGATGTAAGGGGAACATACAACAGTAAGAACGATTTTTTATTTGTAAATCGTTTTGGCGGACAACTAAGCCGACAAAGCGTTCATAAACTCGTGAAAGAATTTGCCGAATCTGCTGGTATTCGTAAAAATATAAGCCCTCATACCTTTAGGCATTCTTTTGCTACCCATTTGCTCGAAGGAGGCGCCGACCTCAGAGCAGTGCAGCAAATGCTTGGTCATTCCAGCATCAACACTACAGAAATATACACCCATATCGATCGCGAATATTTACGGGAAACTATTTTGAGCTACCATCCCCGCTCAAAAAGCTGAAATTAAATATGCAATATTGCCCCACTCTCATCCAATATCACCCCCCAGCTTACAGCATTTAATTCATCTTTGATAAAATAGAAATCTATCATTGCCAAATCGTAGCTAAGCAATTCACCGCCATCCTCTTTCGATCTATCAAAATCATCATAACCATTAACAGCCATCAAAGCAATTAAATCAGCTTTTTGAAGCTTAAAAAGCTGCTTTCCAAAAAGCAAAGCTTCTTTATCACAGGTTTCGATATAGGCCAATATCGATGAACCATAGCCTTCAAAAAATAAAGCCATTTCGGGATTGTCATAATGCAGGACCATAGAGCCTGGCTCTGCTCCTTCTATCTGGTCCAACTGATCAGCTTCGCCTAATTTTTGAACAATTTGATCAACATTTTCTCCAAAAAGCAATTCGCTATAACCTTTTAAAGGTAAAATTTCTTTTGGTTTCGGTACCATAGCATGATGTGAATTAGGCTTTGAAATTAAACATTTATGAAACAAAATGCAAGTATTCGTTCAGGAAAAACGAATGGCTTTTGCAGGTTTGATCCTGTCGATCACTAAAGACGGGATCAACAGCATAAAAAACCAAACAAAAGCAGCACCAAGATTTATCATTAAAACATGCCACCAGACTAATTCAACAGGTACTTTGTCGATATAATAAGACTCTGCCGGTAAGGATAAAAATCCTGTTTTTGCCTGAAAATAAATAAATCCAAGCCCAAGCAGGTTTCCGGCAATCAATCCGTAAATCAACAAGCGTGCTGAATACACCAAAAACAACCTCCTGATTTGATCAGCTCCTGCTCCCATTGTTTTGAGCAATCCAATCATTGCTGTTCGTTCAATAACCATCATCAACAACATACTGATTATTGTGATTCCTGAAACCAGCGTCATCAATAAAATAATAATCACAACATTCATATCCTGAAGATTAAGCCAGTCGAAAATATGTGGATATGCCGCTGTGGCCGTAGTTGCAGTGAGGTGAACAGGAAGGCTGAAGTAAATTTGATCATAAACATCCTTCGGATCAGTTTTGGCATCCAACAAAACCTCCAGAATACCCGTCTGATTGTCCTCCCAGCCATTTAACCGTATGATATGTCTGAGGTCAGCTAAAACAAACCGCTCATCAAATTCGACCAAACCTGTTTCATAAATGCCTGAAACAGTGAATTTTCTTCCTCGAGGGCGTTCCTTGTCGTCCACAAACCAAACGCGTAAGTCGTCTCCTACTGCCAGGTTCAGCTTGTTGGCCAGATTAGCTGATAATAAAATATCATTTGAAGCAGCAAGGCTATACATATCAGGAATGACACCTTGTTTTAATGCTGCTTTAAAATAATTCCAATTGTAATTGCTATCAACACCTTTAAGCACAATGCCTTGTATCTGCTCGTCGGTTTTGATTATTCCGGCTTTTTCGGCTACGGCCTGCATGTGAACAACCCCGTCCAATGTTTGAATTTGCTGAAGTAATTGATCGTCCAATACAAAAGGTGTTTGTTGCAACGACTCATTGCGATCAAGTGGCGTAATCTGCAAAGGCGCTACAAAACCCAGCACCTTATCCCTGATTTGTTGTTTAAATCCGATCACAACAGCCATTGAAACTATCATTACAGCTACAGCAAGCGATACACTTACCAAGGTAATTCGCATCACCAGAGTGGACACTTTATCGGGTGATAAAGAAAAAATACGGCTTGCAATAAACGCTTCCATTCTCATTTTTGAAAACAATATTGAAGTTGAGCTTATGCTTAATAATTTACTTTTGCTTAAAAGGAAAATCCAGCAACACAAACAAAAGCTGTAACTTTGACAAAAGTAAACATTGAACCCAAACATGAAGCCACAGTTTTGTAAAATATTCCTTTTGAATTTCTTTTTTGCCCTATCAACTATATTGCAGGCACAACAAATTGAAATCAAAGCAGCAGGAAAAACATTGCCTGGTGCAAGCAGTATGGAGGATTACATTCTGCTGCTAAAAAATAAAAGGGTTGGTGTGGTTGGCAATCAGTCTAGCCTGGTTGGATCGACACATCTTGTTGACAGCCTGCTAAATCTTGATATCAAGATAGTTAAAGTTTTTACTCCGGAGCATGGATTCAGAGGCGATGCCGATGCAGGTACACACATTGCCAGTGGAAAAGACGGCATTACAGGACTTGAGCTTATCAGCCTCTATGGAAATCATAAAAAACCTGCCAAAGCAGACTTATTTAATGTTGACATCATCCTCTTCGACCTTCAGGATGTGGGTGTTAGGTTTTACACTTACATTTCAACGCTTACTTATGTAATGGAAGCCTGCGCTGAAAATGAAATTCCATTAATTGTACTTGATCGGCCAAATCCAAACGGCTTTTACATTGACGGGCCGGTTCTTCGCAAACAACATAGCTCTTTTGTTGGTTTGCATCCCGTTCCCATTGTTTATGGCATGACGATTGGCGAATATGCCATGATGGTAAATGGTGAAAAATGGATGCAAAATCATTTGGAATGCGATTTAACAGTTATACCATTAAGAGATTACGACAGGAATGCCATTGATATATTAGCAATAAAACCCTCTCCTAATCTACCAAATTATCAATCCATTTTTCTATATCCTTCACTTTGTTTGTTTGAAGGAACAGCAGTTAGTATTGGCAGGGGTACTGATTTTCCTTTTCAGGTTTATGGACATTCTGATTTTCCGGAAAGTAATTTCAGCTTTATCCCGGAAAGCCGACCCGGAGCTTCAAATCCAAAGCATCTCGGTAGAAGCTGTAATGGTTATGACCTGAGAAAACTGGCAAACGAACCTGATAAACAACTGGCAAAGCTTAATCTCAGCTGGATACTTGAAGCTTATCAAAACTTAGAAAATGCTGATTTTTTTAACGCCTACTTTGAAAAGCTAGTAGGCAACAGCAAGCTGCGTCAGCAAATTATTAAGGGAGAATCCGAAGAAAATATAAGAGCCAGCTGGCAGCCCGAACTAGAACAGTTTAGGAAAATCAGGTCAAAGTATCTCATTTACCCGGATTTCAACTATTGAAATAATTTCCTTTAGCAGTAAATTTCAAAAATAACAGTCTAAATCCGAGCAAAAATATTCTTAAACACCTCAGGTGTGAGCGGTAGAATATTTCCATCCGGAAGGGGTTCCACTCCCAGGAGAATTTCATCAGGCTGCAATTCATCACACCAAACAAGTATTTCGGTAAGCGACATAGCGGCAGCATCATAACCCGACCAATCATCAATAGCTGCTTCCCGGCATGCTTGTTCACTTGACCACACAGGTAAAAATGTTTTGCCTTGTTCGTCTTCGAGCATAGCAAAAAGTCCGTCGCTGGCCTGCAAAAGCCATACCTTATGTGCCTCTTTGATGGCAAGAATGAAGTCGTTAAATCGTTGTTCGTCGTTCATGATTTTCAATTTAAAGTAAAGGTAAAACTATTGTTTCGATTGAGTTTTGTTTGTTATAATTAATCTCCAATTTCATCCAGCTCGAGCCAGCGCATTTCTTTCTCATCAAGCAATTCGTTGGTTTTCCCAAGTTGTTCACTCACTTCCTTGATTTTATCATAATCCGTAATATGTTGTAAACTTAGCTCTAAAGTCTGCTTGGTTTCCTCCAGTTTTTGTATTTCTTCTGCAATCGCTTCGTATTCTTTTTGCTCTTTATAGCTACGCTTGCTTTTTGGCTTTGCGGCAGGCTTATCCTGATTCTTTTGAGCCTGTTTACGATTTTGTATCTCAGCCCGATTTTCCTTTTCGCGCGATTCAGCAAGGGTTTTGTAATCGCTGTATGTGCCTACAAAACCTTTCACCTTGCCATTGCCTTCAAAAACAAAGAGCTGATCAACAACCTGATCCATAAAATAACGATCGTGCGATACCACTATCAAACAGCCTTTGTATTGATCCAGAAAAAGTTCGAGCGCCTGCAAGGTCATCAAATCCAAATCATTTGTTGGCTCGTCGAGGATCAAAAAATTTGGATTGCGCAACAGAATAGTAAGCAAATATAGTCGTCGTTGTTCTCCACCGCTTAAAGAGGAAATCAGCTGTTGCTGCATTTTAGGAGGAAACCTAAACCATGTAAGCAGCTGGGATGCTGTTACCTGCCTTCCATCTGAAGCTGGCACAATTTCAGCAATTTCTTTAATCAGCTCGATTATTTTCTTGTCCTCATCAAACCTGAATCCCTCTTGCGTATAGTAACCATAAACGACTGTATCGCCACTGATAACCTCACCACTATCGGGAGGCGTATTTCCGGTAATAAGATTAAGAAAGGTAGATTTGCCAACGCCATTGTCGCCGATAACACCAATTCGTTCACCTTTTGTGAATAAATATTCAAAATCTTTAAGCAATACCTTTTTGCCATAAGCCTTCGTAACATCTCTCATTTCCAACACCTTACCACCCATGCGTTGCATCTGAACACCAATTTGCAGTTGCTGCTGACCACGTTTCTGTCCGGCTTTTTCTTTCAATTCATAAAAGGCATCAATGCGGCTTTTTGATTTTGTTGTGCGCGCCTGTGGCATACGACGCATCCATTCCTGTTCCTGTTTGAGCAGCTGGCCTGCCTTGGCTGTAGCCACTTTTAAGGCCTCTTCCCTTTCGGCACTTTTGCGCAGATAATAGCTATAATTACCCTGATGGACATACAATTCACCTTCGTATAATTCAATAATTTTTGTGCATACTCTGTCCAAAAAATACCTGTCGTGCGTCACCATCAAAAGTGTAATATTTGATTGGCTCAGGTATCCTTCGAGCCATTCAATTAAAGCAATATCCAAATGGTTGGTTGGTTCATCGAGCAACAACAAATCAGGATCATCCAAAAGCACAAGCGCCAGTGCAAGTCTTTTACGCTGACCACCTGAGAGTTGCCCAATCGATTGATTCAATTGAAGAATACCAAAACGATCAAGCAGCTGCTTAAGGCGTTGCTCATACGACCAGGCGTTGAGCCGATCCATTTCGGCTGAGGCAAACTCTAAAACATCAAGATTTTCCTGGTTGTAATTGTTTTGTAACGCCATTGCCTTTTCATAATTTCGAATAGCCTGAAGCACTTGCGTATGGCCACTGTTTATTAAAGCTTCAATGGTGATATCGGGATCAAAATTCGGCTGCTGCTCCAAATAGCCAAGCCTGATGCCTGCTGCAAAAGTTATGGTTCCGGTATCAGGTTCTTCTTTGCCTGTTAATAAACGCATGAGGGTTGTTTTTCCGGTTCCGTTGGCTGCTACCAGCGCAGACTTATCGCCTTTCTGCAAGCCAAATGTCAGGTTTTTAAAAAGTGGCTCGTCACCATAAGATTTCGAAAGGTTTTCAACAGAAAGATAATTTGACATTGGCATTTGCGTTTTAAGTCCGCGAAATTAAGCAAAACTATTGGCCCACAGCAACAAATCTGTCTTGAGTAAAAATTCAAAAAACAGTAAGACAACAGAAGTTCAAATTTATTGATTAACAGATTTTTTTCACTGTTTTGGCAAATTTTTCGTAAACTCTCATACTTTTTGAAAAGTGAATTGGGATATTGAGACGAGGAATTGAAAAGACTAAGTCAATAGTATTTCTGGATTTTTTTCAATAAACAATAAAAATATGATCAAATGATTAAATTTAGACAGATTCCATATTTAGGATTTTTATTTCATATCGAGATTATACCCTATGTCCTAAATAATTTAAATAAATGATTTACAGCTATTATATAGAACTGGCACATTGTTTGTGATTTATATTTTGTAGAACAAAAAATCAGAAGTCATGTCGCATCCACGCTATATTTTCATGCTAGTGTTTACACTGTTTATTTTGAGTGCCTGCAAAAAGGAATATCCTGCAATCAATCAAAAACCTGCCGATAACACAGCTGACTTAAACATACCAGAAGGTTTTAACTGGAAAACAACCAGAGACATTAGCCTTGACATTGCACTTCCGGCTGAAGGTTTTTATCCTTTACAGTCAAAGATATCTGTTTATCAGGGCAATCCCTATCAAAACGGAATTAAACTAACGGAAGGAAGTATCTCACGTGAGCAAACTTTTACGCAGCAGCTTCGTATTCCTGCATACCTTGATGCATTGTTCATCTACCTGGAAACAAGCACTGGAGCAACACATCTCAGCGAAGTTGAGTTACAAGGAAACCAGCTGATTTATACATTCCCAGGTTTGGAAAACAAACAAATTGGAATCAAATCAGCTAATGCTGTCCAGGAAGACGGTCCAGGATGTGATGATTGTTTTCAGGTTGTATCGGGCAATCAGACTGCCAATGTGCAGCAAGGCAGAATTATATGTGTTCAGGGTAGTTTCAACGGTTCTGTACAATTTAAAAATGGCGGTGGCACACTCAAAATTTGTGGTACGGCAGTTATTAATCAGACACTTGGGATGCCCGATAATTCTCATGTGATTGTTACTCAAGGAGGCAGTCTTACAGTAAATGGATTTAACATCTGGGGTAATAACAGCAGTGTAAAGGTTTATGCCAATTCCACTTTAACAATTACTAATAATCTTACAACGGATGGTGTTTTTGAAAACCACGGTGTCATAATTGTTAATTCTTCAGCCACAATTCAATTACTTGATGGTCCTTTTATTAATACTGGATCAATTTCATCAGGCTCAAACTTTCAAATAAATAATGAAGAATTTATAAATAGTGGTACAATCGAGTCAGGAGGCAATTTTCAACTAAACACCAATAGTAGTCTTACTAATACAGGAAGTGTTACAACCGCTGGAAAATTTGAACTAAATGGCAGCAACCTAACCAATGATGGCTTATTTACAGTAACCAGCAATGGTTTTAGTTTAAACAGTAACAGCAATCTTACTAACAATGGAGAAATCACACTGAACAATGGTGATTTCAATATCAATTCAGGAGGAACTTTTACAAATAACGGCTCTGTTACAGTCGATGGAAAGATTAATTTCAACAGCGGAGGTAACGTTTACAACAACTGTAAAATGACTTGTACCGAGCAATCCGAGTTTAATTCAAGTAATATCAATTTTGATGGCGGATACTTCAGGAGCGATACCAGAGTTCAGATTAATGGTGGAGCAAATACAGTGTTAAATAATGGGAGTATGATCTCAACTCCTGAATTTATTTTATACACCAATATTTTAGGTCAAGGCAGCCTAAATTCCATTAAAGCTGAAACAGAATACAAATTAACCAATGTTGATGTGAGCGGTGCTATTGAATCTTCCACCGACAATTTGAATAACCTGTCAAATGCTCCCTTAAATCAGCTTTTTGTTAATGGAGCTACACTAGTTGCTCTTGGCGAAGAAGAAAATTTTTTAGCGGTAACCAATTGTAATCCAGAAGGCGTTGGCAGTGTAGTTGTGAATGACAGCGACGGTGATGGAGTGCCAGACGATCTGGATGAATATCCAAATGATCCTGAAAGAGCCTTCCAATCGTTTTATCCTAATAGTGAAGATTTTACTTCCATTACCTTTGAAGATCTTTGGCCAGGCTTGGGCGACTTCGACTTTAATGATGTGGTTGTGATTACGCAGTACGAAATCGTCACTAATGCTCAAAATGAGTTAAAAGATCTGAATGCAAAATTCAGATTGATGGCAGCAGGTGCAAGTCTGGATAACGGTTTTGGCGTTGCCATACCCATCAATCCTGCCAATGTGGAGAGCGTGAGCGGCGGAATTGTTTCCGGCTCTGTTGTAACTCTCGACGCTAAAGGCTTTGAAGCTGGTCACACCAATCAAACCGTCTGGATTGTGATGGATGCCATTAATCAAATCTATCAAAACAATGGCTACCTAAATACCATGCCTGATATTCCCTATGTAGAAACTGACACCATTGTGATGAGCATGACCCTCAGTACGCCACAAGCCGACTTTGGTATTGCCCCTTTTAATCCATTCATTTTTGTTGATCAGGAACGCGCAAAAGAAATCCATCTGCTCGACAGTCCTCCTACGGAATTGGCTTCTGACGAATATTTTGGGATGTGGGAAGATGTTTCAGATCCGGGAAGTGGCAGTTACTACAAAACAGGTAACAACCTGCCATGGGCAATTGAAATCCCTGTGAATTTTGATTATCCATTCGAAAAAATTGACATCCTGCAAACGCATCTTAAGTTTGGCGAATGGGCCAGCTCAGGCGGGGAAGTTTTTCAAGACTGGTACCTGGATGAGCCTGGATACAGAAATGAAGCTAATACCTACACAAAACCTTAAGCAGATAAAAACAAGTTAAAAATAAGATCCCTTTCGGTGAAAACCGGAGGGGATTCTTTATTGTCATTAATTCAGCAAAAGGATATTAACAAAAAATGACCAGCAACGAGGCTGATCATTTTCTCTCAAAAATTGGATTGGGCCTTGCGGCAATTATTAGTGTTAATCAAAGTTTTTGCGCATATACTGCATCCTTTCAAAGGCAGCTGTATTCTCAGTTTTTTTGTTAACCAAACCACGGAAATCATCGATCTTTTTGAAGTGATTTTTCTTCATCCAGTCTGCTATTCCACTAACGATTTCGCTGATATAAGGAATTCCGTTTTGATACAATGTTGTGCACAATTGCGTTACTGTTGCGCCAGCCAACAGCTGCTTCACCACACCTATTGAATAATGAATACCCGTTGAAGCAGCCAGATCACAATTGATGCCATCGGCACTCAGCAAGGCGATCCAACGCATGGGGATGGATTTTTCATCCGGGCTGGAAAAGACATTATCCGTCACCACTTTCATATTAGCGATATCCACATCAGGATTATAAAAACGATTGAAAAGCACCAAACCATCAGCACCTTCGTCTGCCAGGCGATTGGCCATGGCAAAGATATTAGTGAAATAACGTCCCATTTTTACAGAAACGGGAATATTCACCTGTGCCTTTACAGCCTTCAGAATTTCTGCATACATATCCTCGATCTGCTGACTGCTGATTTTTTTGTCGAAAGGAAAAATAGCAATATTCAGCTCAATGGCATCAGCGCCGGCTTCTTCAATTTTCTTTGCAAAAACAGGCCATTCCACAGGGCTAACGCAATTTATACTCGCAATAATCGGAATATCAACAGCAGCTTTAGCATCACGAATCAGCTTCAGGTAATCATTTACGCCACTACCTTTTGAAATTTCAACAACATAGTCCGAAGCTTCCGGATACCAGAAATACATTTCATTCCGTTTGAGGCTGGCTTCAGTTTTGGCTATGATTTGTTCTTCAAAAAGTGATTTGAGCACCACTGCTCCTGCACCGGCTTCAGCGCAGGCTTTGATATTTGGCAAGGTTCCGGTAAGCTTGGAACTACTCACCACAATTGGATTTTTTAATTTCAATCCAAGATATTTCGTACTTAAATCCATAAGAATTGGTTTTAATTAGTTAATCAATTTTTCTGACAAATGATGCTGAAAAAACGCCAAGGCAGCATCCAGGTTTGCTTTTGCTGCGGCACTAAGCTTTTCTTCAAACTCCCACTCATAGCCTTTAAGGTGTAAAAGCCAACTTTCAGGGGTTTTGTTAAAAATCTTGCGACACAAATCCAATACAAAAGCCGGAGAAACGGCATGCATCGTAAACTCCACCTTGGCATCAGATGGCTCTACTTTTGTAAGGCTAAACTGCTCTAGAGGCTCAATTGTAGCATCCACAAAATAAACCAGATCGTAAGCTGCGATTTGTTCAGCATCCTCAATATTAAGCTGATAATTGGTGTCGAGCGCAATATTGCTTATTTCATTTTCGGTAACCCATTGCTCCATCTTTTCGATGAATGCGGCACCCAGGCCATCGTCCTGACGACCCGGGTTACCATATCCAAAAATTAATATAGATGGTTTTTGGTTCATCATTGAGAGCGCTTACGATCAAGGATTTGGTCTTTTGGGCCAACAAGTGTAAGCTCAAGCGGCATTTTTCCTAAAGCGTGTGTAGCACAACTTAGGCAAGGATCATAGGCACGGATAGCTACTTCCACAGCGTTCATCATGCCTTCTGTAATCACTTCTTTTCCAGTCATTACTGATTTAGCTACATTGTTTACTGCCTTATTCATCGGCTCATTGTTGTTTGTAGTAGAAACAATGAGGTTTGCCATTTCTATCTGATCATTGTCGTTGATTCGGTAGTGGTGGAAAAGCGTTCCGCGCGGCGCTTCGATCAGGCCGACGCCTTCTTTTTGTTTTACGCCTTTTATTACCAAATCATCACCAAGCAGATCGGGATCATTGAGTAATTCGCGAATCATTTCTGCTGCGTGCAGGGTTTCAATCAAACGGGCATAGTGCATATGCAGGCAATGATTGTTTGGTTTGCCATTGGTAAGCGCTTTGTAGGATTCGAATTCTTTTTGTGCCAATGGTGTCGGGATAAAATCAGCTGTATTTAATCGAGCAAGCGGCCCAACACGATACCAGCCTTTTTCCTTACCATATTCTTTCAGGTATGGAAATTTCATATAACTCCAGCTGCGCACTTCTTCTTCGATATACTTGTCATATTCCTGATAGTCAACATCATGCAGGATTTTATTTCCTTCTGCATCCACAGCACGCAACACACCATGATAAATATCCAGGGCACCGTCTTTGCGCACCAAACTCAGGTGGTTGCTAGGGAAATAAGAAAAGTTATCTACAAAATCCTTATTCGCAAAATAATATTTCTTGAAGAAATCGAGGGCTTCTTCGGCCCAGCTTACCATCTTGTCTGCGTTGAGCGGATCGGCACCTTTTAGAAACTCATCACGTTCTTCGATGCTCAGATTTTTATTGATACCACCGGGAATAGCTCCTGTGCCGTGAATCTTTTTACCTGCTGTCGCTCTGATAATTTCCTGACCAAATTTACGCATCATCACACCTTGTACCGCAAGATCAGGGTTAGTGAGTGCAATGCCAATGATATTGCGAGTTGCCGGATCGCCATCAACTCCGAAGAGGAAATCAGGCGCACTCAGGTGAAAGAAATGCAGGGCATGCGATTGGAAAAACTGTCCGTAATGCATCAGGCGGCGCATCTTTTCACCTGTTGGTGTAAGGCCATCGCCAGTGCCGGCACCCACAATCACATCGAGGGCTTTGGCAGCTGCAAGGTGGTGGCTCACAGGACAAATTCCGCAAAGGCGTTGTACCAATACAGGAGCTTCCCAATAGGGACGACCCTGAACAAAACGTTCAAAACCGCGAAATTCTACAATATGCAAACGACTTTGCTGGATATTGCCCTGCGCATCCATGTGGATGGTAACTTTCCCGTGGCCTTCAACACGGGTTACAGGTTCTATGGTTATTTTCTTTGACATAATTCAGTAGTTTTTAGCTTAATCAAATTTTACAACTTCGTAGGGCAATTTCATCGGATCGCCTGTTACCAGTGCTACCAATGCGTCCCAAATCAGGTCGGCGCGTGGTGGGCATCCCGGCAAGAAGTAGTCTATTTTTACTATTTCGTGACATGGATATACCTTATCCAAAAGCATCGGAAGTTCATCATCATTGGGCATGATGCCATCCTTATTGAGCTGAACTGTTGGACCGCCAATATAGGCTTCGTGCAGACATTCCTCTACAGGAATGCCATTTCGCAATGCCGGCAGACCTCCCATGATGGCACATTCGCCAAGAGAAACGAGAATTTTACAGTTTTTACGAAACGATTTCAGCACTTCTATATTTTCGCTGTTGCAGCATCCACCTTCGATCAGGCCAATGTCGACAGGTTTGGTAAAAGTTTTGATATCGTCAACGGGAGATTTGTTAAACTCCACCAGTTCGATTAGTTTCAAAATACGCTCATCGATGTCCAGCAGGGACATATGGCAGCCAAAACAGCCGGCCAGCGATGTTGTTGCTATTACAGGTTT
Source organism: uncultured Lentimicrobiaceae bacterium (assembly GCA_964592595.1). Taxonomy (GTDB): domain Bacteria; phylum Bacteroidota; class Bacteroidia; order Bacteroidales; family F082; genus UBA5536. Next base: position 39,740 of record CAZQFH010000023.1, read on the forward strand.
ACTCATAGTTTTTCCTCCCGTTATTTAGAGTTTAATATCACTTCCAATGGGTTCCTTATCAAATCTACGCTTGCCGATCGGGATATCAAATCCTCTTTCCTTAACGAGGATAGATCCCACCGGACAGTTTTCCATAGCCAGCTTAGCTGTTGCCTCGTCAATGACTTTACCCATTTCTTCGTCAAGTACAACTTCCAACTTATGACCTCTGTTTTTGAAAACAAAATACGACCTGCCAGTTTCGTCTTTGATGGTTTTGATACATCTTTTACAGAAGATACAGCGATTTTGATCCTTAATGATTTTTGGCGAACTGGCATCAACAGGTTTCATAGGAAACTCGTATGGGAAGCGAGGCACCATCATCTGGTAACGGTATGCCAGCGCCTGAAGTTCACAGCTTCCACTTTTTTCGCAAGCCGGACAAAAATGATTACCACTTACAAAAAGCAGTTCGATAATAGATTTGCGCAAATCCTGAATTTCTGCGGAATCGGATTCAATCTCCATGCCATCAGTCACCGGGGTGGTACAGGAAGTCATCAAACGGCCATTGATCCTGACGGAGCAGATACGACAGGCTCCTTTGGGTTTAACACCTTTCATATTGCAAAGCGTAGGAATGTAAATTCCATTGTCTGCAGCGGCATCAACGATGTATTTGCCTGCTTCGGCCATACATTCTTTGCCATCTATTTTAAATTTTATCAGATCACTCATGATACTTTTTATTTCAGTTTGATTATTAATGGTGATTGAAAACCGGTACGCGTCCTACATAATTACACGACGCCTGAACGGATGCTTCCAAGTCGAAACCTTCGTCGAAGTCTTTGTCTTTTTGTAACAAAGCTTCATACAAGTGACGGAAGTTCTTCAAGCTACTCACAATAGGGTTGGCTGCTGTTTGACCCAGGCCACAACGACTTGGATTGAGCACCTTGCTCCATTCTTTCAGATCCTGAAGATCTTTGGCAACACCTTTACCGGCAAGAATCTTTTTCAATTTGTTATTCATTACTTGTGTCATATTGCGGCAGGTGCTGCAAGAGCCACACGATTCGTCTATGAAGAACTCCATGAAGTTAACCACCACATCTTTCAATAAGTTGCGCTGTTTTCCGAAGATCATCATCGAGCCTCCTGTCGAAAGGTCGGAATAGCCCAGTGTGCGGTGGAATTCATCCGGTCCGATCAAGGTGCCCGATGGGCCTCCAACCTGAACAGCCTGCACATCATACGCACCCACCATATCAAGCATATCTTCCACATTGAAGCCCCAGTTTACCTCGTAAACTCCCGGGAACATACAATCTCCTGAAATACTGAGAATTTTGGTTCCGGTTGAGTCATCGGTTCCAAACTGTGTGAACCATTCGCCGCCATTTTGCACAATGCGCACGGCAGTTGCAAAAGTTTCCACATTATTTATAATTGTAGGACTATTCAGGTATCCTTTCTCAACAGGGAAAGGAGGTTTATCGCGTGGTTCGCCGCGTTTTCCTTCGAGGGATTCGAGCAAGGCAGATTCTTCACCGCAAACATAAGCACCGGCACCAAACTGAATGCGAATATCAAAGTTGAAGCCTTCGATGCCGTTTATATTTTCTCCCAAGAAGCCATCTTTGCGCATTTTTTCGAGTACCTCTTCGAGGTAGTTTTTCATATAGCGGTATTCGTAACGGATATACAAAATACCTTGATCACCTCCAATAGCATAACCAGCCAGGGCCATACCTTCAAAAACAAGTTCGGGTTTTTCGGTAAGGATCACACGATCTTTGAATGTACCTGGTTCGCCTTCGTCGGCATTACAAATCACATAATGTTTTTCTCCTTTGGCACGGCGGCAAAATTCCCATTTCAAACCTGTTGGGAAACCAGCTCCACCCCTGCCCCGCATCGAAGAATGTTTAATTTCGGCGATTACATTTTCGGGCGACATATTGGGCAGTTTTTCTTTTATCACTGTACCATATTTATAGTCGTCCGACAAAATCATACCCTTACGTCGGATATTACTCGAAACCATCGAGCGTAGGCTGGGCAAGTGATTTTTTCCATCCCCAAAGCTCTCTTTGCGAAGATCGTCCATGGTTTTGCCTTCTTTCATCATTTTCACGATTTCACGCACACGGTAAGGTGTAAGCCTTGTGAAAACAACATTATTGATGATTGCAGCGGGTTCCTGGTCATTCATACCTATGCAAGCCGTGTCAAATAAACCGATCATGCCATCCGGCGTTACCTGTCCGAAACGAATTCCGGCTTCTTTTTCGAAAGCCTCCCTGATAGCCTCACGTCCGAACATGAAGGCAACCGGGCTGTTGTTGAGGTAAACAGCGTATTTGCCACGTGGCTTTGTGCTGAAGAAATGATAGAAGCTGATTGTTTGGGTAACATCAGCCTGCGACATATCCAGCATGGCAGCCATAGTGGCGATTGCCTCTTTGCTGATGAAGCCTTCGCTTTCCTGGATGTCGATCAGTATGTCCATCAACCGGTTTCGATTGCTTTGATACTTCTCAACAATTTGCTTTACAGTATTTTCCATGAAGAGATAATTTGTGGTTTATGGTTTTATTTTAACGAATTGACTTTTGTTGTTAAGCGTTTCACAACAAAAGTAAAGGCTTTTTTGAGCCCTGCAACACAAAACAAAAATTTAGAATCGATATAAATTGTGAAACAAAAAAATACCTGCTAACTTTCGTTAACAGGTACAAACCAAAAATCAAGACTTCAAATCATCTGGTATTCAGTTTTGTAACTACTTTTTTCTCATATACAAAAAGGTACTCTCCACTGCTTGTGAGCGAGAAACCAGAACCAGTTTTAGCTTTAAACTCTTTGTATTTGCCGGTATCTACATCAAAAGCTGCTACATCTGATTTTTCTGTTTTCATGATCACAAGGTCTTCAAATCGTTGGAACAAACCTGCAGTTTTATATTTACCGCTTGTGAGCAAGTCGCCGGAGATGGCATTAAAAGTTGAAACGCCCTTTTCGCCAACAACAATAACAATATCTGATTTGTAAGGCATAATCAAATTTGCCTGTCCCACACCACCTTTTGCAACAGGCACCTCAAAACGCTCATTTCCGGTAGCAACATCCAGTTTATAGAGAGATTTGCCACTCGAAACAATATAATCATCTCCCAAGAGAATGGCATTGGTGATACCCTTTTTAAACTTCTCCGATTCCCAAGCAAGGGTACCATCTTTTACGTTAAGTGCTTCGACACCAAAAGGTTTTACTTCCGGAAAATCTACAATCCACTCTTTTACATAATCATCTCCTGATTTATAACTTCTAAAATACTGGGTTTCCACACGCCCGCCTATTTGAAGTAAAACCTTATCATCAACTACATCAAGAGCTGGAATAGCTCTGGCTCCTTTTATCTCGTATGACGTCCATAACAACCTACCAGTTTGCAAGTCGTACTTTTTAACATACTGGTTTTTCTTGTTGGACATATCCAGGATATAAATATCATTACCTATTACAACAGGCTCGGCAACAGCGCCATACACACCAGATTTTTTAGTTCCGCTGGGCATTTTCACCACATCAGCAGTATAATCGAAAGCTGCTGACCACAATGTGGCACCGGTGTTGAAGTCATAAACCTGAAATCCATTGATCCGAAGAAAAACTTTGTCGTCATGGATATCCAGATCAAAAACAAATTCACCTGTTATAACCTTTTTTTCAGCCCTTCCGATATAACTATTTTCCCACAAAATTTCGCCATTAGTCATATTGATGCGAACTATCTGATTTTTAAACCCTGTAAAAAGTGCCATTAATCCACTTGACATAAAATTAACCATCACCATGGTGCGGTCTTGTGCGTTGTAAACATACTTACCCACTGTGCCACTGAATTTTGTAGTGTTCCATACCTCTTCACCTGTTCGGGCTTTAATAAAAACCAGTTCTTTTTTGAGTGTGATGGCAAATCCATCCTCCTCAGGAATATAAACAATTGATTCCTCCGTTACATCCTGATATTTATCAGTTGTCCAGAGCAATTCGCCGGTTTTCATATCGATACAAGCTATCTGATCTTTTCCAAGCTTCCGGTCGAACAGGAAAATGGTATTGGAAGCCCAAAAAGCATCCAACTCGTCCACTTTTCTCAAGCGCGGTGCCATGTCTTTGTATGCACTGGTCCAGATCGTGCTGCCATCTGCATTTCTAAAAACAGTAATTTTTTTGTCATCAGCAGCAAAGCTGTATGAATCGGGACTATCAGAGACATCTGTACCGTAGTAATCAATTTTATGGTTCAACTTGGTTTCCCAAACTGAACTCATATCGTCCTGGGCATTAATAAAATTTGATACAAATACTAAAAGAAAAGAGAAGATTAAAGTTTTCATGTTGTGTTTTATTGAGGTTAATTGAAATTGAAAGTATGATTGAATTTATAATCATTTCCTTTGGGCATTTTAAAATTGAAGCGGTAAGTCATCAGGTAATCTTTCAAAGTATTTTGCGACTTAATACTCCCTCCCTCATTGCTTTTTACAAATACCGTTACCACCTTGCCTTTTTCGTGAATCGTTATGCTCAATTCAAAATTTCCTGTGATTTGGTATTTCTCCGCCAACAGATAAAGGGTTCCTTCAGGTCCTTTCATGGCTTCATCAAGCTCAGCTTTTGCAGTTGCTACAATTTTTTGCTGCTCTTCGATCAGGATTTTCTTTTGTGCAAATACACTGCTCAATACTGCGCTAAACAGCATGATTAAGAGTAGTTTTTTCATTTTTCTATTGTTTAAGTTGAGGTTTCCAATACACCAAATGATTGCCCATAATCATAACAACAGTCTCATTATCATGCAAAAAATCAAAGGCTGTGCGCCCGTCAGGCGGCATGATACTTCCACCAGCATTTTTCTCCCAAAGCCGGTAGGCTTGTTCAAAGCGATCGAGCATCCGCATATGCTCGTAATCATAAATTTGCACCTCCGGAAAACGATTGGAATAAGAAACAACACCGAAGTATTTTCCATTGGGCGAAAGTTTGTATAATGGTTCAGCATTTGTTCGTGCCATGAAGCCCTTGCGCATTGCCGTTCCGCTAACGGCATCAGCCATCGATATGTAAGCCTCTCGAAAACTTATTGCTGATTGCGCTTTAGTATGTGGTATATGCTGAATATAAATGAACTTGCCATCGCTGTCAAAATTGAGCCGGTAAACAACATGGTATAGATCATCCACAGTGTAAACCAAATTAAATTTCTCTGTATCGAAAACACTAACCTCCTCCTTGAATTTAATATCAGTTTTAAGCGATTGTTTATTCTTTTTATACCGTGGATTTTTTTTCAGCTTTTCAGCATCCGGCCGGTGCGATACAGCTATGAATTTGCCATCAGGCGAAACGGCCACGGCGTTTGTTGCTTCTTTTACCTTAAAAGCTTTGTGCCGTTTCCCGTCCGGAAGTGTCCAAAAAACAACTTCCTCATCGGACACTGTAACCGCGAATTTCTCATCATCTGTGATGATTACCTGATGGTATTCATTAAAATGTCTTATCAAATCGCCGGTTTGCGCATCAATGATCTCAAACTCAACTTCCCGATCCTTATTAGGATTCCAATCCAAATAAAAAAGCTGCCTAAGCAAGATGTAGGAATCTTTCGCACTGTACTGCACCTCGGAGCCAGCATACCAGTTGCCAACATCAAATTTTTGGATTACCGTTTTTTCAATAGGATCAACCAAATAAAAAGGATGACCCTGAGTGCTGCTGACTGCAAGTGTTTTTCCATCATGAGAAAGATCGATACCCGATAAAAGGTAACTGTCAGATTCCAGAACAACACGCTCAAATTCCATGTTGACACTTTGTGCATGAACAAATGAGTAACTTTTTGCAAATAAGCTTAATATTAAAATCATTTGTTGTAACTGCTTCATAACATTATGCATTAGTATATTCACAGCACTCCTGCTTTGCAGAGTTGTTGAAAACCTCAAAAAATCAGGATAGCAAGCAGAAGTAGCTGTGAAAATAATTTTAGCCTGTCTTTTAGATTATAAGGTTTCAACAGCATCAAAAGTAGTTCTGCACCAGGGTGTTATTCCTACAAGAATAGTCGTAAAATGAATCGGTCGTTTACCGTAGAAATGATTTGGAAACTTTTTGTTCAGAAATGTATAGTATTGAATAATAATATTTTAACAGCAAATTTTAGGTTACAAAATAAAAATAGAGATTGTATCCCGCAGATACCGCAGATCTACGCTGATTCCTTTCTTTAATGATGATTTATAATAGTAACTGCGAAAACCTGTTTTACTTCTTGGGAAATTAATATCGAAAAAATAAAACAGACTAAGGACTTAAACAATTTTGAGCTAAAATTCCTCTTTTTGAATCCGGCGATGATTTTCAAAAATCAATTTTAGTGCTGCCGAGCCATACCAGGGATAAAGGTCAGCTTGCAACAACCCGTAATTAATGGCCGGATCTGTATTTAGAAGCGTCCTAACTTCGCTCGTGTCGATGCTGTTAATGATAAAAATCCCCCTAAACTGATCTTTGTTTTTTATGTAAAACGGTCCGGCCAAAACCAGTTTACCTGCCTCGGCCATCACGCTCATATTCGCCATATGGCCAGCAAAAAGACTATCTCTGATTTGTTTGTTTTCTTCCACTATTTTTCCGGTTCGAAGCATCACAAAGGTGTAGGTGCTATTACCATAGGCATCGGCTTCCAGTTGCTTTGCTAAGAGAGAATCAAACGGAATTTCCTGCTGTTGTGCTGTAAGCGAAAGGCTTATCAGAACGAAAATAATAATAGTAAGTGAGATTTTTTTCATAATTGCACCTATGATACATTAATAAGCTGCTTCATTTCCTTTAGGTGAAATACTTTTTTGCCGTGATTGGTTCTTGCTGCAACCAACATCGCTTTTGCTACAAAAGACGCCTGAACAGCTTGATAATTTTCAGGCATCAGAAAGTTTAAAGGTTTCATTAGCACTTTGCCGATTGACTCACCCAAACGAATTTCATTTCGCTGTCCCAAAAGCATCGAAGGCCTGAAGAAACCCGTGAAAGGTAAATCGAATCCAGAAACTGCAACTTCCATCTCGCCTTTGAGGCGCGTGTAGAAGTTTGTGCTTTTAGGGTTTGCCCCAATTGAGGAAACAATCAATAGTTTGCCTACATTGGTTTCGGCACAAAAGCGTGCAGCATTAACCGGAATATCGTAATCTACCTTTCGGTATGCTGTTTTATCGCCTTTTACCTTTTTGTTGGTAGTTCCAACGCAGACAAACACGGCCTCACTTCCTGTTATGGCTTCTCGGTAAGCAGATTCATCTTGAAAATCAATGACTTTTTGCTGAATTTTAGCGTTTTCCAGGTTAACAGCCCTGCGGTTAAGCAGCCGGATCGTTTGAACAGATTCATCGTGTACCATCAGGTTGAGCAATTCGCTGCCAATCAGGCCTGTTGAGCCGATTATTGTGAAAGAGTTATTCATGTGTCAAATAAATATTTATGCTAAGGTAATAGATTTTTGCTTTTAGCAGTCTTCATCGCAAAATGTGCTCAATAAAAAACAGATCGTTAATCGGTAATTATTTGCTGTCAGGGCTGACGCCCCTTTTTTTCTTGTAATCGCAGATAATTCCTCCCTAAAATGACGTGATTGTAACAAAGACAAACTCACCAACAATTTATCTCTTGACCACAGAAAAGGGACAACAACGTCAACTACACAGACTACCCCAAAAACCATTACAACCAAAACACCTCCCCTCCCATCCACAGCCCATCACTTTCACTATCTTTGCAACCAAACATCAAACCCTATGAGTAGCAGCAATTATATAGCCCTCGATTATTTCAAGCTTGACGAACTCTTTTCGGAAGAACACAAAGTCATCCGTTCCTCCATACGCGACTGGGTAAACCGTTCTGTAAAACCCATCATCGAAGACTATGCCCAGCGCGCTGAATTCCCGATTCATCTCATTAGGGAGATGGGAGAATTGGGCGCTTTTGGCCCTTACCTGCCTGTAGAATATGGCTGTGCCAACCTCGATCAGATGGCTTACGGACTCATCATGCAAGAACTTGAACGCGGCGATTCTGGTATTCGCTCAACAGCTTCGGTACAGTCGTCGCTGGTGATGTATCCTATTTTTGCCTTTGGAAATGAAGAGCAGCGCCAACGTTATCTTCCACTTCTTGCCAAAGGGGAATTGATCGGCTGTTTTGGCCTTACGGAACCCAACCACGGCTCCAATCCAGGCGGTATGGAAACTCGTTTCCAAGATGCAGGCGATCATTTGGTTCTCAATGGCGCCAAGATGTGGATCACCAATGCTCCCATTGCCGATATCGCTGTTGTTTGGGCCAAAGATGAACAGGACATCATTCGCGGACTGATCGTCGAAAAAGGCATGAAAGGCTTCACAGCCCCCGAAACGCATGGCAAATGGTCGCTCAGGGCTTCCGTTACAGGTGAGTTGGTTTTTGACGAGGTAAAAGTCCCGAAAGCAAACTTACTGCCCAATATCAAAGGGCTAAAAGGTCCGATGATGTGCCTCAACAGCGCACGTTATGGCATTGCCTGGGGAGCCTTAGGTGCTGCCCTCGACTGCTATGATGCTGCGCTGCGCTATAGTTTGGAGCGCAAACAGTTTAACAAACCTTTGGCAGCTTTTCAGTTACAACAAAAGAAATTGGCCGAAGCAGCCACCGAAATTACCATGGCACAACTGATGGCCTGGCGCTTGGGTACGCTTCGCAACGATGACAAAGCTACGCCAGCCCAGATTTCAATGGCCAAACGCAACAATGTGGCCATGGCTTTAAATGTTGCCCGCGAAACACGTCAGATATTGGGCGCAATGGGCATCACAGGCGACTTCCCTATGATGCGACATATGATGAATCTGGAATCGGTGATTACTTATGAAGGCACCCATGATATCCACCTTTTGATCAGCGGTAACGACCTCACCGGTATCAGTGCTTTTGTTTAAAATATTGAATCACAGGCTTATGCCACATAGCTGAAACAGTACCCTTGCTCCTACGTTGCCATCCCAGTCATCTTCGCCGGGAGCCACCTCGCACAGGTCGAAACCAATTATTTGTTTGCCTGATTCCTTGATTTGATTGAGTAGGTACATCAACTCTTCAAACTGCAGGCCTCCGGGAACAGGCGTGCCTGTATTCGGACAAAGCACAGGATCGAGGCCGTCAATATCCACAGAAATATAAATTCTTCCGGGCAGTTCTGAAACCATCTGCTGTACCTGCTCGGCATATAGTCTTCCCTCAAACTGTTGCTTGCGCAGCTCCCTATCGTAATAAACACTGATTTTTTCCTGCTTGAGATCTGCAAAGTCAGCTTCTTCATGACAATAATCCCTGATCCCAACCTGAACCAGTTTTTTAAGCTGCGGAAATTGGGTAACCACATTATAAAAAATGGAAGCATGAGAATATTCAAAACCTTCGTATGCTTTACGCAAATCCAGATGTGCATCAATCTGCAAAACACCATAATACTCTTGCTGGTCGCGCAGCCACTGGTGATAGGCCAGTGGAATGCTGTGATCGCCACCCAGCAAGCCAACAGTTTTGCCCTTTGCTTTCCAGTAAGCAATACGACCTTTGAGCCAGCTGTTTTTCTTGATAGTTGCTTCGGTTATCCGCTGGTAAATGGGCTCAAACATTTCAGGAAACTGTTCTAATTCACCTGTTTCAGCTGCTTGAATGATGGTTTCCGCTTCCGGAATAAGCGCGTCATGAAGCTGACGTAATTCTTCAGGGAACTGATCCATCCAGATGCCGCTTTTCCACAGGGCTGGATAGTCGTGATGGTGCAGATCAACCTGTTTGGAAGCTTCATAAACTGCTGCTGGTCCATTGGCTGTGCCACGTCCATAGCTTGTGGTAAGCTCCCATTCCACAGGGATAATTATAATTTGTGCATCTGCGGACGTAAAAGGAAGTCCAAAAATACCCGCATCAGCGGAGGCTGCTGCATTGGGATTAAAATTTTCCGGGATACTCATAAATTAGCTAAGGGTTTAAAGATAACCTTCGTAAAGTTTGTCGGCAATGTTCTTTCGCTTCTCGGTGTCGTGTTCGATAGCCATCAGTTCCTTGTAAACCGTTTCCAGTTCATCGGCTTTTAAAAGGGTAGCCCAGTCTGCAGCTTGTTCGTGGACAGTGCGTATGCGACACAGATAGCTTAGCAGGTACTCATCCTCTGCATTTACAATCCATTGCAGCAGTTCGAGTTTTTGTTCGGCATTATTCATGACTATCACTTTTGAACAAAATTAGGCTTTTATCACGAAACAATGAAATGCTTATCTTAAAACTATAAAGTCTATTTTTGCAAAAAATCAATTTTGGATCTTTTTTCAGCTTTATATCCTTTTGAGTTTTGCAGTCTGGCAAGTGGCAGCAGTGGCAACAGCTATTATATCGGCAATGGCGACGAAGGCCTGCTGATTGATGCCGGCATCAGCAGCCGACAGATCGTTGCGTCATTGGCCGAAAGCGGCATCAGCATGAGTCAAATCAAAGCCATCCTGATCACACACGACCACAGCGACCACATCAAAGGTTTGGCTACCCTTGCCAATAAATATAGTTTGCCAGTAATGGCTACACCTGATTGCCTGAAAGGCATTAGTAAGCACCCACTCACTGGCGAACTGGATAAGGATTTGATGCAGGCCATCAAAACACGAAAATCCTTCCGGCTTGCAGGTCTGGAAATAACGCCCTTCAGTGTGCCTCACGATGGCATGGGCAATGTAGGTTATCATGTACGCAACAGTCATGCTTCCTTAACTTTAGCAACTGATTTGGGTGTTTTGACTGATGAAGCAATACATTATCTGAAAGCATCAACTGCTATCGTGCTGGAATCAAATTATGATGAGGAACTTTTGCAAAAAGGTTCGTATCCTCCTTACCTCAAGCAGCGCATCCGCAGCCATCACGGACATTTAAGCAATGCCGATGCAGCCACATTTCTTCAGCAACATTTTCATCCGGGCATTCAACACATATTTCTTTGCCACCTGAGTCAACACAACAATCACCCCGAGCTGGCAATGGAAAGTGCCTTGAAAGCCTTAAACGGCGCAGCTGATGCCAACAAAAGGGTTACAGTGCTGCCACGCGGACAGCGATCGCCTTTGTTTCATTTGTAGGTTTTCACAAGTCTCGGTTTATGGTTTTGTTTCCAATTTTTGGAATTTCTTTTAAGACAATAATTTTTAATTACCTGATTAAATGGTAATTATAATTTTATTCATTTTTGGCCTTATGTTTGATATATTAAAAATAAATTGACTTTATGAAAATCAGAATTATTCTAATATCAACTGTATTATTCTTCCTGGTTTCCTGCAACAAAACAAAAGAACCCACAGAGCCATCTTCAGAAGGAATGGCTAATCTGAATGTTTCAGAGACTTTCAATTGGTCGTCGAGCCTTAATGGTCAACTCTTTATCGAATTTGATAATCCTGATAATGTCTCCACAGAATTGGAGTATTTGATGATCATTGATGAGCAGGGTAATGAACTTGACCGCACTACCATCGTGAATGGAAGTGCTGTGTTTAGGCTTTTGCTTCCGCAAAACAAAACTTACTTCCTGTATTTTCCGCTCACAGGGGATCAGCAGCAAATTACCGGCCTGGGAACAGTCACCATGAGACTCAAAAACCCGACAAATAAAGCAACTAATGCGATCAAATCAGCAGCAGTGGTCAGCTGCACCTCCTGCGACGAACCCATCGTAAACACAGGTGCTGAATTGCCCTTTCTTGCATCCGGATGGACTTTACTCAATGAAGTTGATGTCCCGGGATGGGAAACAACAGCAACAGATAATAAAATTGAAATGTGGGTTAGCGGTTTCAATGGCGTTCCGGCTCAGGAAGGTCGTCAGTTTTTTGAGTTAAATGCCAATCAGGTTGCTGCATTGTATCAGGAGCTCTGCCTCGAACCAGGTTCAACCATTCACTGGTCGGTTTGGCACAGGGGTCGTCAGGGTGTAGATGTTGCTGAGGTATTAATTGGCTCATCCGTGCAGGATGCTGTAATACAGGCCACCATGACAGATGGTAATACGGCTTGGGGCTATTATTCGGGCTCGTATGATGTGCCTCTGGATCAAACAACAACTTTCTTCGTGTTCAATTCTGTTTCTTCAGCCGGCGGAAACAGAAGCATAGGCAACTTTTTAGACAACTTTGAAATTTCTTGTGATTTTGATGGTGATGGCGTGATCGATCGCTGGGATAATTTTCCGGATGATCCGAATGCTGCAACCACCAGTTACTTTCCGGAAAGCGGCAAACAGGTATTGGCTTTTGAAGATTTATGGCCTTATCTGGGCGACTTTGATTTTAATGATCTGGTACTCTCCAATCAGGCTGTCATTAAAAAGAATGGTTCCGGAAAACCGCTCGAAGCCAGTTTTACAATCAGTATAGACGCCATTGGCGCCAGCTATAACAATGGCTTTGGCATGATGTTGTACACTGCCGATAAACAAGCTTTCGCTGATAATGTGATCGAATCTGTTAGCGGTGATGCAACAATAGACCCCGCTAATGTGAATGGACTAATTATTACCCACGACGTATTTGAAACCACCGACAACCGTTACCAGAACAACGGCTTGGGCGCTACCGGAATACCAGATACCTTAAAGTTTACAATTGTCTTCAATGAGGAAATGTCCGACTTTATTCCTGAAATCTACCTTTTCCGAACTGATGATCGCGGCTTGGAGGTGCACCAAAGTGGATTCCCCAGAACAGCTACCGCCAATCCGGATTACTTTATCACCGGCGATGATACAGGCGACTATAAAACTGCCAATGGATTGCCGTGGGCTATGGAAATCATCATCGAAGGCACCTATAAAAGTCCTGTCGAGAAAGTAGAAATTCTGCAAGCATATCCAGAGTTTGAGGGTTGGGCCACATCAAATGGCGCAAACAATACCAATTGGTATCTTAATCCCGTTTTAGATAAAGTTGTAACGATAAGTGCAGAGTAAAGCATTACTCTATGCATTCATTCCGTGAAAAAACGGATTTTGTTTGTGTAGTAAATAATCATGTGAATTTCTTCAATCATCAGGCGTACAAAGCATTACGCATCTGTTTCAATTTTTCATCGCTGATATAATCATCGTAATCCATCAGCTTGTCGATCATTCCGTTGGGGCCAATTTCTATAATACGGTTACAAACGGTGCGGATAAACTCGTGGTCGTGCGACGACATCAGGACATTGCCTTTAAATTTAATGAGGGTATTATTAAAAGCCTGAATCGACTCCAAATCGAGGTGGTTAGTAGGTGTATCCAGTATCATCACATTGGCGTTGCGTGTCATCATGCGGGCAATCATGCAACGTACTTTTTCGCCTCCCGATAGTACATTGGCCTTTTTGTAAACCTCTTCACCTGAGAAAAGCATTTTACCCAAAAACCCACGCAGGTAAACCTCTGTTGTGTCGTCAGAAAACTGTGCCAGCCAGTCCATGAGGCTAATATTTTTTTGGAAGAGGTGGTTATATTCCAAAGGCAGATAGGCTTTGAGGATTGTTTGACCCCACACAAAACTGCCGTTGTCTGGCTGTTCGTGTCCTTTTAAAATTTCAAAAAGCATAGTCATCGCACGTGTATCCTTTGACAGAAAGATAATTTTATCGTTTTTCTGAACGCAAAAGCTAAGCTTGCTAAAAAGCAATTTATCACCACTACTTTTGCTTAAATCATTCACCTCGAGGATAGCATTTCCGGGTTCACGCTCAGGTGTGAAAATGATGGCAGGATATTTTCGTGTTGATGGCTTAATTTCTTCTATATTAAGCTTTTCGATCATCTTCTTGCGGCTTGTAGTTTGCTTCGACTTGCTGGCATTAGCACTAAAGCGCTGAATAAATTCCAGCAATTCTTTCTTGCGTTCTTCCGCTTTTTTATTCTGATTTTGAAGCTGTTGCAGTGCCAGCTGACTCGACTCGTACCAGAAAGAGTAATTGCCAGAAAATTGCTGTACGCGACCGAAATCAATATCAACGATATGGGTGCAAATTGAATCCAAAAAATGTCTGTCGTGCGAAACTACCAAAACCGTGTTTTCGTAATTGGCAAGGTAGTTTTCTAACCAAACTACGGTTTCAAGGTCGAGGTCGTTGG
>CAZQFH010000024.1:0-53065 GCA_964592595.1 uncultured Lentimicrobiaceae bacterium
GAATTCGACCGCCAGGGCGCAGGGGACCAGGGGATGATGTTTGGCTTCGCCTGCAAAGAAACAGATGACTTTATGCCAGTTACTATGGATTTGTCTCATATTTTGCTTCAGGAGCTTGCAGCTATCCGCCGGGAAGGAAAAAAAATGAAATACCTCCGTCCGGATTCCAAATCACAGGTTACGGTTGAATATGCCAACAACTGGAAACCACTACGTATTGACACGATTGTAGTTTCAACGCAGCATGATGATTTTGATGAAGAAAAAGCCATGCTCAGGCAAATTGAAGCTGATGTAAAGGAAATTCTCATTCCACGTGTTAAGAAAAAACTACCGGCACGCGTAAAACGTTTACTCCAAGAAGATTATAAACTCTTTGTAAATCCAACAGGGAAATTTGTTATTGGTGGCCCTCACGGCGATAGCGGACTCACAGGACGAAAGATCATTGTAGATACTTATGGTGGCCGTGGAGCTCATGGTGGTGGAGCATTTTCGGGCAAGGATGCCTCCAAAGTGGATCGCTCAGCTGCTTATGCCACACGTCATATTGCTAAAAATATGGTCGCAGCAGGAGTAGCAGATGAAGTACTTGTACAAGTTGCTTACGCCATTGGAGTAGCTCAACCAGTTGGTTTTTACATCAATACAAGAAACACTGCTAAAGTTAAAGATACCAGTGGAAACAAGCTAAGCGATGAACAAATTGCCGTAAAAGTTCAGGAACTTTTTGATATGCGTCCTTTTGCTATCGTTAAAAGATTTGGATTAAAAAATCCTGTTTTTAGTCCAACGGCTGCATATGGTCATTTTGGACGCACACCTTATAAGCAGGAAATTGAAGTATTTTACGAAGATGAAAACACCCGAAAAGAAACCAAAAACGAACAAACCCATTTCTATAAAGATGTTGATTTCTTTGCCTGGGAAAAACTCGATTATGTAGATAAGATCAAAGCAGTTTTTGGTATTTAAAGTGAGCATAAGACCCCTTAATTTTAAAGGAGATTTCGGAAAACGAAACTCCTTTTTTTTATCCCAAAAAATATCAATCTAACTTCTTTAACAATCGGTTTCTATAAATCATTAATTTTGAAGGAAAGAATCTTCGCTAATAACAGTTATTATGCATATCGAAGCAATCAGAGCGTATTGTTTGTTAAAACCTCATACAACTGAAAGTTTGCCTTTTGGTGATGATACCCTTGTTTTTAAAGCGGCTGATAAAATGTTCCTGTTAGCAAATTTAGATGGTCCTTTGCGCATAAGCATCAAAGCCTTACCCGAAGATGTCATCGACAGGTTAGAAAAATATCCTGAGGTGATTCCTGCTTACCATATGAATAAACAACACTGGATTGCAGTTGAAATGGAGCGTGCAACAGATACCGCTCTAATCAAGACCTGGATAGACAATTCTTATGAGCTTATTCTTAAGAGCTTACCCAAAAAAAAGCGGATAGAACTAAACATTCCTTTTTAGTTAAGGTGGGATTCTATTGCTTTAGCAAAGGCAGATTTTGGTTTAACGCCAACAAATTTTTTCACTGGCTCACCATCCTTGAAAAGGATGAGTGTCGGAATGCTCCGAACACCATATTTAGCTGCAGTAGCTTTGTTTTCATCAACATTTAATTTACCTATTATGGCCTTGCCTCCAAAATGATCGGCAAGTTCGCTCATCACTGGGGCAATCATTTTACAAGGCCCACACCAGGGAGCCCAAAAATCAACTAAAACGAGTCCACTTGAAATCTGCTTTTTGAAATTCTTATCCTCTAACTTTAGCAACTTACCGCTCTCATTTTCAGGATTATAATTCTTAACCATCCGATAGCGTTTGTAAGTAGAATAGATGAGATAAAGTGTAAAAACCCCTAAAATTATCCAAACTGCTGCTGACATAAAAAATACTTTAGGGTGCAAAAATACCATATATCTATTTATTGTACCGCTAAATCCACTTATTTTTTCGAAACATATAAAGCATCCAGCCTGCAACAACCAACATCACAAACCACACAATAAAATAACCATATTTGAATGACAACTCAGGCATAAATTCGAAATTCATTCCATAAATACCGGCAATAAAAGTCAATGGAATAAAAATAGTGGCAACAATCGTTAGCACCTGCATTACCTTGTTCATCCGGTGACTGAGCTCCGAAAGGTAAGTATCCCTGAGTCCTGTATTGAGTTCGCGGTAATTTTCAATGGCTTCGTAAACCTGCATCACATGATCGTTTATGTCATTAAAATATTTCAGCTGTTGTTCGTCTATTAGTTTGTGCTCTGTTTTAAGAACAGCCGCAAATGCTTCCCGTAAAGGGAAAACAGCCTTTTTCATAAAAATCAGTTCTTTCCTGTTGTGTTGCACATTATCCAGGATTTGCTCATTCGGATCACTAAACAACCTTTCCTCAATCTGATCCAATGAAGCAGCAACCGTTTCAACTACCTGAAAATAATGATCGACAATGATATCTGTCAGGGCATAGAGCAAGTAATCCGGTCCGGAAGTGCGCAACCTGCTTGTTACAACCCGAAGTCGCTTAAAAATTGAATCGAAAATGCTTAGTTCACTTTCGTGAAACGAAATCAGCAAATTCTCTCTTAGAATAAAGCTAACCTGATCTGCGACAATGGTATTATCGTTGTCAATAGCAAGTGTTTTGAGCGTTATGAAAATACTATCTTCCTCAATCACAGACTTTGGTCTTTGGCCTGTATTTAAAATGTCTTCTAATAATAATGGATGCAAATTAAATTTCTTACCTAATTCACTAATGAGCACAGTATTTTGGAGACCAATTATTCTTATCCAGGTTGTTTTCGCTGTTTCAAGGTGTTTTGCAGCCTGATCTAATGTTGTGTCATTTGAAATATCAAGCGTTTGAGCATCATATTCAATTAAGTCGATATTGGTTTTAGGGGTTTTTACCTGACCAATATGAATTAAACTACCCGGAGGAAGGCCTGCTTTTTTTGAAGAACCGGACTTCCCAAGCTTCCGTGCTGATTTCTTTTTCTTATCTGCTTTCATTTTACTTCTGGGTTTCCTACAAAGGTATCAAAATATTAGCATAGCTTCTGGCACGCCTAAAATCAAGAATCAGGCAATAAAAAAACCGGCCAGCAATGCTGACCGGTTCCAAGTCCTATTAACTTGATTCTTACTGAACAACACTCTGGAAATCAGGCTCATTAAAATACTTCATGAACTCACGATCCCATTTAGCTGTATTTTTATAGCTTTCATCCTTTTGGATAGCTTTCATCAGATTGGTGTAAACACCGCTGGCGTCATCAGTACGTGCACTGATAACAGCCATTAAATAACTACCTTCTGCAGTTTCAGGAGTACATTCAAGCGTGTTTTTAGCTGCACTGTATTCTTTGTTCAACAACTGAGCCAACCCAAGATTGTAATCACATTTTTCAGCTTGCATCAATGAAACTGCTTTTGAATAATCACCTTTATAGATATTAACAATACCCATATTGTAATTAACATCTCCACCGAGAGCTTTAGCTTTATTAAGATGCATTTCAGCAGCAGCAAAATCACGTTCCATCACAGCAACAACAGCGAGGTTGTTGTGCACTTCTGCAGACTTATCAGTCATACCCGCAGCTTTATTGAGCAAACGTTTGGCTTCAGCTACATTGCCCATTTGCAATTCAACTTCTGAAGCATTAACAACAGCACGTAAACATTTTGGATGCAATTCCATTGCACTGGCATAGATTGCTTTACGTGTATTCATATCGTCAGTAAGCGTAGCAGCATAAAGCAACTCATTCAATTTGAGAGCAGTTGGGTCAGAGATAGCCATTTGAGCTATTTCAGCATCCGTATGCTTTGGTTCGAAGCTATTAACATTGATAATAGCACGACGGAGCGGAGGAAGGATATCTGCTTCAATTTCAGGATAGATCAAAATCATATTTCTGATTTCCTGCTCACGCTGATCAGCACTTGCTGAACGTACAACATTAAGGATTGAATTCTTATCTCTGATGTTTGAAGCCTCAACGGCATTCATGAAACCATTCCAGTCGGGACCATTGGCATTTTCAACAAAAGTGATGTTATCTACTTTATTGAATGCAAGCTCATCTTTGTGCTTCCTTACCAATTTATTCAATTCTTTTTTCACAAAATTAATCGCAGTATTGGCACGACGTCCGGACAAACCTTGATTGAATGTTTCTTCACCTTCTGGTGATGCCCAACCCTCAATAGTTATATCTTTCAGTTCCCAACCTTTAAGTATATCAGTTGTCATGGCAGCAAGTGCGTCTTTGCTTTCCTGTTTCTTGTTCATTGGCATGTTCCAGTTAAGATTAGCAAGATTCACCTGGAAGAAAATATCTGCCGATTGCGTAACAATGGTAACTTTTTCATAACCGTGAGGCATAACACTGTTGCTCAGGTTATCTTCAATTCGTTTTGAAGTGTAGATAACACCATCAGCCAGTTTGCGCTCATCGGCCATAAAATATCCGGTATTTTCCATCACTTGCTCACGAGTAGTGTAAACGGTTCCTTTACTTGCATAAATCAAAGGAGCAACCACTAATTCACTAACATTCATATCAGGACTGTAGGGAATTTTGCCATTGTAGGTAAAGCTTCCACCATTTTGATAGTTGATTAGTGTACCATCACCACTAACTGATTCTCCTTTAAAGGTAATCGGATCAAAAGCTATAGCACCACCTTCATAAGATAGCACCGGTGTGAAGTTCATCACGGCATTTTTCTTGAAATATTTTGGTGGGAAAGTGCCTTTGATGGTAACCATTACACTGTCTCCTTTTTCTTCAAGGACTTCAGGAATAACCTGTAGCTCAACTTTTCCGAAATCAGAAGCCATGCTTTTCACATTTGAACTTCCAAATTTATAGCGAGCCCCAACATTAAAATAAGAATAAACATCATTTTTAACTTCCATAGCACCTTTGAGTACACCATCAGCATAATCAGTCGTCATCCAATTGTAGGTGTAATCACCATAAATATCCCATTTATCACTCACATTGAAGGATATGTCGAAACCAGCAGGTACTGTAAAATCAACATTTCTCTCATTGATTCCATTTGCTGTCCCGCCTGACTTGATACCTTCATAACCATTTCTAGAAAGTTCAGCATCAGTATTCATATCATATGTTACAGATTTCCATTGTACCTGACCAACTCCAAGATGAATTCCAAAATCAACCAAACGATCATTATAGCCTGCAAAAAGGTTAGACAAATTAATTCCCAAATTTAAGGAACCACCATAGTAGTCATTCTTAAAATACATATCTCTTCCGAACTGCGCATTGGAAATAATTGTCGTGGGTACATTTTCTTTTTCACCCTTAAAAAAGCCACGCTCAAACTTTGCATAAGCGTCAAAAATTGGAGAAAGCTGGCGTCCAAATGCAAAAGCTCCATTAATATTAGTTTGACCAAGGTCTGGTGCAAAGCCATATTTAGCAATATCAGCATGTGACCAGGTCGGTCCTATCTCAGCTTGCAAGAACCAGTAGGGAGTAAATGAAGTGTTTTGTTTGTTCTCTTTTTCATCCCCGGAACCCTGGGCAGTCATGATCAGAGGGATAGCTACCAAAAGTGACAAGAGCAACATTTTGGTTTGAAGTAAACGGATTTTCATAACGTAAGTTTTTAGGTAATTAATCAATTTAATAGGATCGTGTTTAATTGCTTTAAACGTGCAAGATACGAATAATGTTTTTATGTTGGTTTTACAAAATAAATTTAATTGCAAAATTAAGCATTTATAGCCATAATCCAAGTCTTAACAAAAAAATCAAAGAAATATCATACAGATTTCAGATTCTTTTACGTAAAAATAACTTAAAAGTTACGCAATTGCCTCCATTCAGCGAAAAAATGCCACATAACTATACCAGCACATACTGAAATATTAAGGGAATGCTTGGTTCCCTCTTGCGGAATTTCAATGGCACCATCACAATTCCTTAATGCTGACTCACTCACGCCTTCAACCTCGTTTCCAAAAATCAAAGCCGTTTTTGCAGCACTAAAACTTACTTCACCCAAAAGCTTACTTTTATCTGTTTGTTCAACAGCATACACTTTGTATCCTTCTGATTTTAAGTGCAAAATAGCTTCTTCAGTGGTTTCAAAATATTTCCAAGCTACAGTATCTGTTGCCCCAAGAGCTGTTTTATGGATCTCGCGGTGAGGCGGACAAGCAGTGATTCCACATAAAAATAATTCAGGAACGCGAAAGGCATCCGCCGTTCTAAAAACCGATCCAATATTATGTAAAGACCGAATATTGTCGAGAACTATTACTACGGGCATCTTTTTTACCCTTTTATAGCTTTCCTGATCAAGTCTGCCCAATTCGTCTAAACTAAGTTGTTTCACATCATTTTTTTTGCAAATGTAGGTCAGATTGCTGAAAACATTTTAACTTCAACCTTTCAATTAAAGCGTGAATTCTATCTTTGCAACATAAATTTGAGTAGTAAATACCAGATGAGTAAAATGACAAAACCGATCGCAGAAACGCCCTTGATGAAGCAATACAATGCTATCAAAGCCAAATATCCTGAGGCACTTTTGCTTTTTAGGGTGGGAGATTTTTACGAGACTTTCGGAGAAGATGCCATCAAAACCTCCGAGATTTTGGGTATCGTACTCACAAAACGCGCCAATGGTGCAGCCAGCGCTGTAGAACTTGCCGGTTTTCCGCATCATTCTTTGGATACTTACCTTCCAAAACTTGTTAAAGCAGGACAAAAAGTAGCTATCTGCGATCAGTTGGAAGATCCCAAATTAGCAAAAAAAATAGTAAAACGTGGTGTCACAGAACTCGTTACGCCAGGTGTTTCTTATAATGACAATGTACTTACGCAAAAAGAAAATAATTTTTTAGCTGCCGTTCACCTAAATAAATCAGCAACTGGCCTGGCATTTCTGGATATTTCGACTGGTGAATTTTTCGTGGCTCAGGGAAATATAGAATATGTTGACAAACTTCTTCAAAGCTTTAATCCAAGTGAGGTAGTTATTCAGCGTAATCAACGCAAAAATTTCGTTCAAACCTTTTCAGACCGATTCTACCTTAGTGTTTTTGACGATTGGGTTTTTACCTCAGATTTTGCTGTGGAGGTGCTTACCCGACATTTTAAAACAACCTCGCTCAAAGGTTTTGGTGTTGAAGATTTTCCGGAAGGTGTGATTGCTGCCGGAGCAGCTTTGCACTACCTGCTCGAAACACACCACGATAAAATTGATCATGTTTCCGGTCTCTCGCGCATTGATGAAGGACAGTATGTTTGGCTTGATAAATTTACGTTGAGAAATCTGGAAATGCTGACGCCACTAAACCAAGATGCCAAAACACTACTAGATATTCTCGATCGCACAGTCTCTCCGATGGGAAGCAGACTCATGCGCCGCTGGATTGCCTTGCCTTTGAAAAACAGAAATCTCATAATAGAACGTCAGGAAATCCTTGGCCATTTTTTGGCAAATTCTGCCATGGCAAACAAAATATCAGAAGCAATTCGAGCTTCCGGAGATCTCGAGCGTTTGATCTCAAAAGTATCCCTTGGAAGAGTTAGTCCGCGTGAATTGCAGCAGGTTGCAAGAGCCTTACAGCAAGTTAGCATTATTAAAAAAACATGTGAAGAGAATGGTCATGAATCACTACTAAAAATCGCAGAACAACTTAATCCATGCCAAATCATTGGCGATCGCATACTTAAGCAATTAACTAAAGATCCGCCAGCTTTGCTCTCAAAAGGCAACATCATCGCTGATGGCGTATCAGGCAAACTGGATGAATTGAGAAATCTCTCCCGATCAGGTAAAGATTTTTTACAGCAAATACAAAAAAGAGAAATAGAGCTTACAGGGATTTCGAGCCTTAAGGTGGGTTATAATAATGTATTTGGTTATTTTTTAGAAGTGACTAATATACACAAAAACAAAGTCCCCACCACCTGGATTCGAAAGCAAACACTCACTGGTTCGGAACGCTATATAACTGAAGAGCTAAAAGAATACGAACAAAAGATTCTGGGAGCAGAAGATCAGATTCAACAAATCGAACTAGATCTTTATCAAGAACTTGTAGTGGCCACTACAGCCTATGTTGCTCCCATTCAACTTAATGCAAATTTATTAGCTCGTCTCGATTGTTTGATAAGCTTTTCGGTTGTTGCAAAAAATTTCAACTACAACAAACCTGAATTAAATGATGGATATACAATCGACATTAAAGCAGGCCGACATCCCGTAATCGAGCAACAACTGCCGCATGGCGAATCCTACATTCCGAACGATGTGCTTCTGGATCAAAAATCACAACAAGTGATGATGATAACCGGACCCAATATGTCTGGAAAATCGGCCTTGCTTCGGCAAACTGCACTTATCGTGCTGCTGGCGCAAATGGGCAGCTATGTTCCGTGCGAATCAGCTGTGCTGGGAATTACCGATAAGGTTTTTACCCGAGTAGGCGCAAGTGATAATATTTCGTCGGGCGAATCTACTTTCATGGTCGAAATGAATGAAACAGCAAGTATTCTGAATAATATCTCCGGCAGAAGTTTGGTGATTCTCGACGAAATCGGGCGTGGCACCAGCACTTATGATGGAATCAGCATTGCCTGGGCCATCACCGAATACCTGCACGATCATCCCTCCTATCGCGCTAAGGTGATGTTTGCTACACATTATCACGAATTAAATGAAATGTCGGCATCATTTAGCAGAATACGAAACCATCACGTGGCAGTTAAAGAAATGGGAAACCGAATGATTTTCCTTAGAAAACTTAGAAAGGGAGGCAGCGCACACAGCTTTGGGATTCATGTTGCAGCTATGGCCGGCATGCCCCGAAAAGTGATCGACAGGGCAAATAAACTATTGGTCATGCTCGAACAATCGCATTCGAGCGAAGCTTTGGAAAAACAAAAACCAAGCTCCAAAACTGCCGATGATTTACAGTTGAGTTTTATACAGCTTGATGATCCGCTTTTGCTTCAAATCAAAGACGACATTCTCAACACGAATATCGACACGCTCACACCGGTTGAGGCTTTATTGAAACTTCATGAAATAAAAAAGCTCCTGGGGAAGAATTAATTAAAGCAATAACCAGAGTTTTATCACAACTAAACCTCTTTGTTCCAATCAGGATTACCGGTTAAAAACCCAGAACTAATCTGATAAAACTGCTCAGCAGCTTCTGCATGAACCCAATGTGAAGCACCTTCGATAGTAATAATTTCCGCCCGTGGAAAATTATGCCGGATATGAGGATAATCTTCCGGTAAGATATAATCAGAAGCACCACCACGAATAAATAATGTTGGTTTGGTAAAGACTTCAGCCGTTTGAATGGCATCAAACATCTGGTTAAGATTCGCAGCTATCCCGTCCAGATTGATGCGCCATTCAAGGCTGCTTTTATCTTTCCAATGTAAATTTTTTAGTAAGAATTGACGAATTCGTTCTTGTGGAACTTTTGATGCAAGTTGCTCTTCGACATCTGTTCTGCTCGTCAAAATACTCAGGTCAACAGCTTGCATGGCTTGTACTATTGCCCTGTGATGTGGCCTGTCGCCATATGCTTTGAGGCTGATGTCGACCACTTGAAGTTTTTTTATTAATTCAGGATATTCAATAGCAAAACGCATGGCAACTTTTCCTCCCATGCTATGACCCAATAAAATTGGCTTTTCAAGTTCAAGATTTTCAATCAGTTCAAAAAGATCATCCGTCATGGCAAGATAATTAAATACATCGCTGTGAGGTGATTTTCCATGATTACGCTGATCAGGAATAATGACATCAAATTTTTCATCGGCAATTCGCTTACCAAAAGTTACCCAATTATCTGAAAACCCAAATAATCCATGTAAAATTATCAGCGGCTGATCCCCCTGATTTCCATAGCGTTTATATAAAAGTTCCATGCCTTGAATTTAAGATGAAAAAATACCCAATTTAGCTTAGTCGTCTAATTGAAGTTCTGCCCCATAACCTTTAAGCCCGAAATATCGGCGCAAACCATAAACTCCGAGATACGCAAAAGGTGTATCGATTAACGCGAAAACTACCTTAAATAAATAGCCATTTAATAAAAGTTTGCCAAAAAGACGCCACTCAAGAACTTCGAAACTACTCAATAAAAACAGCACAGTTAGAGTATCGACAAACTGACTGGCAAAAGTAGAAAAATTATTGCGCAGCCAAAGGTGCTTTCCTTTTGTGACGCGCTTCCAAAAATGAAAAATCTGAACATCTAAAAACTGAGCAAATAGATAAGCAGCCAAAGAGGCAGCAACCGCCAAATAAGTGAAGCTAAAAGCTTTGCTAAACTCTGTGTCGCTCAATGGCGACCATTCCGTCGCAGGAGCAAGATCGGAAAGAATAATAATCAGCAAAGCAAAAAAACTGGCAAAGATTCCTGCAATAACAACCTTATTTGCTCTCTTTTGGCCAAAAACTTCTGATATAATATCCGTTATCAAAAAGGTGATCGGATAGGCAATGATACCAACACTTAGCTCAAAATTAAAAAGTCCCATTGGATTCCAGTGAAAAAACTTTTGAAAAATCAAATTACTGGTTACCAGAGCCGTAACAAATAAGGCCGCTAAAATTAGAAATAGTGTTTCGGCCTTACGACGATGTTTCGTGCTAATAACTTCCTTTTCTAATCTTGGCATTTTTGACATTTCACAGATGAGTTATTTTTAAACTATTGAATACAATAGACAATTCACAAGCAATTTTGTTTAGAGCAGCTCGCAAATACACCTCCCTATTCCTTGTTAGCAGAATCAATTATAACCGTCACAGGACCATCATTTACGAGACCAACCCGCATATGTGTCCCAAAATCACCTGTAAGTACCCGTCGGTTTGAGACTTCCTTTAATCTTTGAATGAAATATTCATAAAGTGGAACAGCATGTTCAGGCCGTGCAGCCCTTATGTAAGATGGTCGGTTACCTTTTTTAGTACTGGCATGCAAGGTAAATTGACTCACTACCACAAAATCTCCTTCAACCGTTTGAATATCAAGATTCATTAGTCCGGCATCATCAGCAAAAATTCTGAGCTTTGCCAGTTTGGCACATATCCAATCCGCATCCTCTTTTTGGTCGTCGTTTTCAATACCCAATAAGATCAATAATCCAAGACCTATTTCAGCTTTTCTTTGCTTTTCAATTTCTACGTAAGCCTCGCTTACCCGCTGAATCACAACTCGCATACTTATTAATTTTTGAAAATTTCATGTAAAAGTAATACTATCTTGCAAACCAGCTCATGGTGATAGGTTCTGATCAGTTACAAAAATGTTCCAAATCCAGGTGTATCCTTTAGCTATTACAAAATGTCCAGATTAGAGCAGTTTAAATTTGTAATTTTGCAGCTCAATTAAAGAAACATGAGCTCAAATCTGTTAATCCGGATTTTATGACCAAACTCAGCGTCAATATCAATAAAATAGCTACCATCCGCAACGCGAGAGGCGGAAACATCCCCAATGTTCAACAGGCAGCAATCGATTGTGAACAATACGGTGCCGAGGGCATTACAGTTCATCCCCGACCTGATCAACGACACATCACCTATAATGATGTTGAACTACTAAGACCATTCATCACAACGGAATTCAACATTGAAGGCTATCCAACACCAGAATTCATTGAGTTGGTTTTAAAAAACATACCCCATCAGGTTACCCTTGTGCCAGACGAACCCGGTCAGCTTACCTCAGATCATGGATGGGACACGATAAAACATAAAGCCTTTCTCAAATCTATCATAAAACAATTTAAACAGGCTGGTATCCGAACTTCTATCTTTGTTGATCCTGATATTGAAATGGTTAAGCATGCTCTTGATGCCGGTACAGATCGTATTGAGCTATACACAGAGTCATATGCCAGCGGCTTTCAGTCCAATAAATCGGCAGCAATAGCGCCTTTTGTAGAAGCAGCTGAGGTTGCCAACTCAATCGGATTAGGAATGAACGCGGGTCACGATCTAAACCTGGATAATCTTGCTTATTTTATTCAGGAAATCCCTTCAATAATGGAAGTTTCTATAGGACACGCCTTAATTTCAGATGCGTTGTATTTTGGTCTTAACAATACCATTCAAATGTATCGCAAGCAACTTATTCATCATTAAGGTTAGTTATGGAAATCCATCCAATCGGCACAATCAGAACGCAATACACTGAAGCAAAAGAAACGCCTATTCAACCTGCCTTTGCCGAAAACAGCTTGTTGGCCGTTGCAGAACTTGATGAAGCCTACTCAGCTGGTCGCGAAAGTCTGGAAAAGTTTACGCATGCTATTGTAATTTTTTGGTTTCATCAAGCTCGCAAGCCTAAGCTCACACAAAAACCATTTATGGATGATCAGGAATACGGAATATTTGCTATCAGAAGCCCTCACCGTCCCAATCCTATTGGGATTTCTATTGTTGAAATAGTAAAAATTGAAGATCACCGGCTCTATTTCAATCATGCAGATATGCTGGACGAAACGCCATTATTGGACATAAAGCCATTTATCCCGGAGTTTGATAATCGCCTGCAAGCCGGAATGGGTTGGCTCGAGGGCAAGCTTGCACAGCACAATAAAACGCTGTGATATTTTTTCAAAAACTAATTTAAATCCGCAACATTCCTGTTATGGCATAGCTTAAAGCTAAATCTATCAACAAATTAATGTGGATAAATTTGTGCAAACAAAAATTAAGTTCTATTTTTGCACCCCCTTTTGGGAGAAGCAGGTGCTCAAAAGACACACGAAAACATTAAAAGTCAAATGAATACACTTAGTTACAAAACTGTTAGCGTTAGCAAAGAGAATGCCAATAAGCAGTGGTTTGTTGTTGATGCTGAAGGACAAATTCTGGGTCGCCTGGCCTCAGAAATTGCAAAAATTTTAAGAGGTAAGCATAAACCCAGCTTTACTCCCCACAGTGATTGTGGTGATTATGTAATTGTTATTAATGCTGAAAAAATTGCATTAACAGGCAAAAAAATGGAGACAAAATATTACGTACGTCACACAGGTTATCCGGGCGGACAACGCATGCGTTCCATCAAAGAACAACTGGAGCGTAAGCCTATTGCAGTGATCGAACATGCAGTTAAAGGCATGCTCCCAAAGACTAAGCTTGGAGCCGAACTGTTCCGCAACCTGCATGTTTATGCTGGTGCAGAACACAAGCATGAAGCTCAACAACCGCAAGAACTCAAATTCAATACAAATAATTAATCATGGAAGTTATCAACGCTTTAGGCAGAAGGAAAACTGCTGTTGCCCGTGTTTATCTGAAAAATGGCAACGGTAGCATTACGGTAAATAAGCGGGATTACAAGGAGTATTTTCCAACAGGTATTTTACAATATGTTGTAGAGCAACCTTTCATGCTTACCGATAATATTGGTAAATATGATGTAAAAATCAACCTGGATGGTGGTGGCATCAACGGACAGGCAGAAGCAGCCCGTTTGGCCATCAGCCGTGCATTGTGCGAGATAGATCCTGAATACCGCCCGGTGTTGAAAGCCAAAGGTTTGATGCGTCGCGACCCACGTATGGTTGAACGGAAAAAACCAGGCCAACCCAAAGCCCGTAAGAAATTCCAGTTCAGTAAACGCTAAACCTTCAGCTCGCCTGCAATCGTGTTTAGTATCCAAATTGCTGAGACTTCTGGAAAGAACTACTCAGCAATTGTATTTAGTGAATGTAAACATTTAACAAAAAATTTATGTCAATAGTATCATTTGAAGATTTATTAGATGCCGGTGTACATTTTGGGCATTTAAAAAGAAAATGGAATCCCAATATGGCTCCATATATCTTTATGGAGCGTAATGGTATCCACATCATCGACCTTTACAAAACTCAGGTAAAACTTGAAGAAGCTGCTAATGCTGCACGCCAGTTAGCTCGTTCAGGAAAAAAAATCCTTTTTGTTGCTACAAAAAAGCAGGCAAAAGATATCGTTGCTGAGGAAATAAGCAAAATCAACATGCCTTATGTTACTGAGCGATGGCCCGGTGGTATGTTAACCAACTTTGCAACCATTCGCAAAGCAGTTAGAAAAATGGCCAGCATCGACAAGCTTGCTGTAAGTGATTCTTACCTCAATCTGTCGAAAAGAGAACGCCTCCAAATTCAGCGTGAACGCGAAAAACTCGAGAAAAACCTCGGCAGTATTGCTGACCTGAATCGGCTTCCCTCAGCCGTTTTTGTTGTTGATGTAATCAAAGAAAATATTGCGATTGCTGAAGCACGTAAACTCAACATCCCCACTTTTGCTATCGTTGATACCAATTCTAATCCAAACCTGATTGATTTTCCTATCCCCGGAAATGACGATGCTTCCAAGTCAATTTCATTGATAGTTCGCATTATTGCCCAGGCCATCGAAGAAGGATTAAATGAAAGGAAAATGGCAAAAGAGAAAAGCCATGACGATCATGAGGAGGAAGAGGAAAGCTTCGACAGCAAAAACAAATTTGCTGATGATGACGAAGATCAGGATAGCAAAGAAAAACCTGGCAAAAAAACAGCAGAAGGCGGACGTACTAAAAGACCCCGTAAAGCTATAACAAAAAAATAAATTACTCATAAACCTGATAAACAAAACTCATGAATATTACTGCTGCTCAAGTTAATGAATTAAGAAAGCTTACCGGTGCCGGTATGATGGATTGTAAAAAGGCTTTGGTCGAAAGCGAAGGCAATATGGAACAAGCCGTTGATATCCTTCGTAAAAAAGGCCAGAAAGTTGCTGCCAAAAGAGCAGACCGTGAAGCAAAAGATGGCGTTGTACTTGCAAAATCAAGCGCTGATAATACTTACGGTGCAGTGCTGATGATCAATTGTGAAACGGATTTTGTAGCTAAAAATGAAGACTTCATAAAGTACACCGAAAGCATTCTTGATCTGGCTATTACAAGCAAAGTTACTGACGTAGAAGGCCTTAAAAAATTAGACCTTAACGGGAGAACAGTTGAAGAAACCATTACAGATCAAACTGGTGTGATTGGCGAAAAAATTGATGTAGGTGCTTTCGAAGTTATCGAAGCGGCATTTATCGCCACTTATATTCACCCCGGAAACCGTTTGGCAACAGTTGTTGGTTTAAACAAAAATAACAATGAGAAGCTGGCACAGATCGGGCACGAACTGGCCATGCAGGTTGCTGCTATGGATCCTGTTGGCGTTGATGAATCTGGCGTTCCGCAAGATATCATTCAGCGCGAGATTGAAATAGGTATGGAACAGGCTCGCAATGATGGCAAGCCTGAAGAAATGCTTGAAAAAATTGCCAAAGGGAAGCTAAATAAATTTTATCGCGAGAATACCCTGCTCAACCAGGATTTTGTTCGCGAAAACAAAAAAACCGTTCGTCAATATTTGTCTGAAGTTGACAAAGAGCTTACCGTTACCGGCTTCAAACGTCTTATGCTTGGATAATAAAATTCCACAGAAACAAAAAAACTGGCTTTCTTTAAAGTAAAGCCAGTTTTTTTATGCCTGCAAATAGCATTATAAGCCCAACAAACTTTTTACAATTTTTGCAATAGTTTGATTATCTGCTCTTCCAGCGACTTTGGCAGTAGCTTGCCCCATCACTTTTCCCATATCCTTTATAGAATTAGCTCCCGTAAGTGTGATTATTTCCTTAACAAGCAAAATCAACTCATCCTCCGATAGTGCCTTTGGCAGATAAGCTTCAATTATTTCGGCCTGATAAGCTTCTTCCTGAGCAAGTTCAGGTCGGTTTTGCTCTTTATAAACTGCTTCCGATTCTCTTCGCTGCTTCACGAGTTTTTGTAGAAGTTTGATTTCTACCGACTCCGGAATTTCTCCACTACTTACATCTTTGCCAGTTTTTTCCAATAGCAAAGCAGCTTTTATCGCCCTTAAAGCAGCAAGTTTTTTAGTGTCTTTTTCACGCATCGCTTGCTTTAAATCGTCATTTATCAGAATTTCAAGACTCATAACTCAAATATTTAATCTACATTATCGTGCAAAAAACTATTACCTGTAGTAAGTCCTGATTGTTTTCCGTCGCTATTTAAAGCATAACGCGAAACTTCTTTATCAGGATTTTCCGCGGTATCGTCCTGCAATTTGGTTCCTCTTCTCAAATAAGCAGGTTGACGCTCAAGCTCCTCAAGTCCCTGAACAGAATGTAATTTCATACTCATTGCTTTGAGTCGCGATTGCCGTATCATCGAGTTTCTATCGAGCTCATCAACAGGTATTTTTTGTTCAACATCAACAGCTTTAACGATTTCATCAGTTTTCCGATGCTCTTTGATGTCAATGTTACTTTCAGTTTTATTGCCTATTTGCTCAACTTTTTGATTCGAACTCAACAAGCTCTTTGCTTCCACAGATTTTTCCTCTTCGCTTAGGGGCAATTCATTATCTTTTTGAGGCGATGTATCCTTTAAACTGTCGAGCGTATGAACTTTTACAGCTGGTTTCTTTTCAGGCTTTTCGTCCTCAACAAAACTAAAAATAGTATGATCTGCGGTTGGGTTTAATTCCGAAACATCATATTGAGATTCTGGCCGCTCCTCTTCCTTATTTTCAACGTCATGAAGATGATGGCGGATCACATTCCCATCATTTGCTGATAGTGTCGGCTTTGATTTCGCATTCAATGGTGACCTGGAAACAGTTTTATTGCCATATAAATCTGTAACAGAAACTCCTCGGGCAGCCATTCCAACCGGAATATCCTCTTCATTATCAAAACCGGTAGCAATAATTGTGATTGCGATATTATTTCCAAGTGTTTCATCTTTGCCATTTCCCCAAATCACCTCGGCAGTATTACCGCATGTTTGCTGAATATAATCAGTGATTTCAAGCACCTCATCCAACGAAACCTCATCATCACCTGAAGTGATATAAAGTAAAATATTTTCGGCTCCTGCTATATTTGAATCATTGAGCAAGGGCGAACGCATCGCATCCTCAATTGCTTTAAGGGCGCGGTTTTCACCTTCGGCTTTAGCTGAACCCATTATGGCTTTGCCACTTTTGCGCATTACGGTATTCACATCTTCAAAGTCGACGTTGATATAACCTGTAACGGTAATAATCTCAGCAATACCTTTTGCCGCTGTCGTTAGCACATCATCAGCCCGCTTAAAAGCTTCGGTAAGCTTCATATTTCCATATTCCTCGCGCAGCTTATCATTGGAAATAATCAGTAAAGTATCGACATGTTTGCGCATTTCCTCGAGTCCTTCGAGTGCCTGCTGACGGCGCTTACGACCTTCAAAACCAAATGGCAGGGTAACAATGCCAACAGTTAAAATATCCATCTCATGAGCAACCTGAGCCACCACAGGTGCCGCACCTGTTCCTGTTCCACCGCCCATACCGGCAGTAATAAACAACATTTTTGTATGATGCTCAAGCAATGCTTTGATCTCATCAACGGTTTCGAGGGCTGATTCGCGTCCGACTGCCGGAATGTTACCGGCACCAAGTTCACGCTTACCCAGATGCACTTTTACAGGAACGGGACTGGTATCCAATGCCTGCGAATCAGTATTGCATAAGATAAAGTCAACTCCCTTGATTCCCTGGTGATACATATGAGAAACGGCATTGCTTCCGCCGCCTCCAACACCAATAACTTTGATGATATTGGACTGGTCTTTTGGGTGTTCAAATTTTAACATTTCTGGCATGGTATTAAGAATTTTAAAATTACTGACTTGAATGGTGGTATTAAAAATGATTTGTGATAGTTTTCAACAACTAAAGGTTAATAGCTTTTTATTCAATTAAATCTCTGTCAAACAGCTTTTTAATCTTATCCAAATAATTGCTGCCCTTTTTATCCAATATTTGTTTTTGTTTTGGCTTTGGTTGCGAAGGATCAAAAGTTGCTTTCAGCTTTTCCATTTCCTCTTCATTTAAATGTCTGGAAATCCCTTCAATAACCAATCCGATACCAGTGGCATACATAGGGCTGGCAAGTTCTTCGATTGTTCCTTTTGCAAGGTGTTCGTTTGGATAACCAATACGGACATCCATTCCGGTGACAAAAGCTGCGAGCTGATCAATATGTTTCATCATTGATCCGCCACCAGTAAGAACAATACCGGCTATTAAACGACGTTCGAATCCAGAATTTTTTATCTCATAATGCACATGTTCAAAAATCTCCTCCAAACGAGCCTGAATAATGGAAGCCAGATTGCGGAAAGAAATTTCTTTTGGTGCCCTGCCACGAATTCCGGGAATCGACACAACTTCATCGTCCCTGTTTTCACTGGCCAGCGAAGAACCAAATTTAACTTTTACCTCTTCGGCGTGCTTTTTAATGATGGTACATCCTTCGCGAATATCTTCGGTGATGATATCGCCACCAAAAGGAATCACAGCTGTATGCCGGATAATCATATCGTGAAAAATAGCAATATCCGTTGTCCCACCGCCAATATCAACCAGTACTACACCCGCCTCTTTTTCGTCATCTCCAAGAACAGCCTCTGCCGAAGCTATAGGCTCCAGGATAAGCTCAACCATTTCTAAACCAGCTCGTTTCACACACTTTAACACATTTTTGGCGGCAGCAGTTTGTCCGATGATAACATGAAAATTAGCCTCCAGCTTACTTCCAAGCATTCCAACCGGATGTTTGATTCCTTGCTCATTATCAACAATATATTCTTGTGGAATCACATCAATGATTTCTTCTCCGGCCGACATGCTTAGCTTGTACATATCATTGGTTAGCTTTTCAATCTCAAGCTTATTGATCTCTTCTTCACTATTCTCACGAATTAAGCTTCCACGGTGCTGAAGACTCTTAATATGCTGACCTGCAATACCAACATTCACATATTTGATATCTACACCCGAACGCGCAGAAGCCTCATCTACGGCCTTTCGAATGGAATTAACCGTGTCTTCAATATTGGATACAACACCGCGTTTTACGCCAATTGACTCGGTTTTGCCATGACCCAGAATTTCAATTTTGCCATTCTCATTTTTTCTACCCACCAAGCAAGCTATTTTTGTGGTTCCGATATCCAATCCTACAATAATGTCAGATGATTTCATGGTTCTATCTTTTAGTACAGACTATTTGATTTCTAAATTTTAAATTTACCAACCGGTATTCAGCAAGTTCAGCGCTAAGGCCTTTTTGAGCATAAAATGCTTTTAAATGAATCAACTTTTCCTCCAGATTGTCAATGTCTCCAATCAAAACGGTAGCAGTTCCAAGTTTAGGACTCAACTCCAACTCGCCCAGGCTATTGATATAAATCTGGTCGATCAGGCTACTCAAAAACGCATCCTTGCGCAAATGTTCATTGAGCAGGTAAACCATTCTGAGTGCTGTTGTACGATAAGCAGAATCAGTAATACTTGCTGTTCCACCCTTAAAGGCAGGAAAACTGAGATAGCCATTTGCAATAGGCACCCTGGCCGTATAATCCTCGCTTACAGGAAAAAGCACTCCCTTTTGATCAATATACAAGGATTGATTTTTGCGGTTATAAGCCCTTAATACCGGCCTTCGCTCCTTGACCACAACCTGCAAAACACCACTTAACGAAGCACTTATATCAACATCCAAAATCCAGGGATTCTCTTGTAATTTGGATTCAAGCATTGCCATACGAATGTCTTTAATGCGTTTCCCTTTCAATGAATCTGATAAGGAATAGATGACCTGCGATAACGTTTGCTCACTTAAAAATCCAACTTGTTGCCCTCGCATTATCTGAACCTCAAGGTCAGTTACCGGGCTGTTACGATAATGCTGACGAGCCAGAAAAGCAAGCACCAAAACACCTGCAATGGTGAGTATCCAAAATGATATGGTAAGTATGCGTTTTACCATTGGCCAATCATTTTTTCGAGTGGTTTAACAAAACGATCGATATCCCCGGCTCCCATGGTAACCAAAACTTCAGGTCTTTTCTGATCGATTAAGGCTAAAAGTTGATCTTTTCCCACACGTTGTTTATCAGACAGTTGTATCATTTGAAGTAACTTTTCTGAAGTAACTTCTGGAATGGGCTTTTCGCGCGCAGGATAAATATCCAACAGGATCAGATCGTCAACCGCTTCCAGACTTCGCGCAAAATCAAGCATAAAATCGCGGGTGCGACTATACAAATGAGGCTGAAATATTGCGGTTAGCTTCTTTTCCGGAAATAAAGACCGAACAGCCTGCAAGCAAGCATTTATTTCTGTTGGATGATGCGCATAGTCATCAACATAGAAATGTTTTTGATCCACATGAATATCAAAGCGTCTTTTAATTCCTTTAAAAGTTGCCAAACCTGCTACGATCATCTCAGGAGTTACGCGGTTTATCCATGCGATAGCAATTGCAGCCAGTGCATTACTCAGGTTATGCTTTCCGGCTAAAGGCAACATTGCCCTGAAACTTGTATCATCAGGAAAAACAATATCAAAATACTGACCTTCAGGTGTTACTACTATGTTTTGTGCACGAACAGCTGATCGTTCCGAAAAACCGTATCGCACCAAATACCCATCACAATCAAGTTTTTGATCCTCCTGCAAAATCAAAAATCCATTTTCCGGCAACCCATCAACGAACTCCTGAAAAGCGTCATGTAAGTATGTTGCATCACCATAAACATCCAGATGATCTGCTTCAATAGCAGAGATCACAGCCATGTCAGCCTTTAAATACAAAAACGATCGATCAAACTCGTCTGCCTCAACAATTAAAACATCAGGTCGTTTATTGAGAACCAGATTACTGTTAAAATTCTTTGCAATACCACCAATAAAAGCAGTTACTTTGGTGTCCGCCTGATAAAGGAGCCAGGCAGTAAGGGCAGTAATAGATGTTTTTCCATGTGTGCCGGCAATGGCAACTGTAAATTCAGATTCGGAGAGCACACCCAAAAGCTGCGATCTTTTAAGTAAAAGGATATCCAGATTTTTAACTTTTGACAACAATCGGTTGTCGGCCGGAATAGCAGGTGTATATACCACAAGATCAAGGTGATCAGGCAATAATTCAGGATTATCTTCAAAGATAACATGAATTCCTTCATCAGTCAATTCATCAGTAAGTTCAGATGCCGTGCGGTCGTAGCCAACAACCCAAGCACCCTGCATACGAGCATAACGAGCCAGCGCACTCATACCAATGCCACCAATACCAAGGAAAAATATCCGTTCTCCGGTTTTTATCTTCATTTATTAATTAATTTTTCTATTTCATCCACAATAGCATCATCTGCATCTGGCTTGGCAAACTGAGCCAAAGCGTGTTGCATTTGCTTACATTTTTCATCATCCGATGCCGTTGCAATCATTGCCGGAACAAGTTTATCTGCAGCTTCGGCATTTGCAATCATTTCTGCAGCGCCTGCTTGCGTAAGTCGCCTGGCGTTGCTTGTTTGATGATCTTCGGCAGCCGATGGAAGCGGAACGAAAATCGCAGCTTTCTGCACTGCGGCCAACTCCGAAATTGCCATGGCTCCAGCTCGCGATACAACCAGATCAGCAGCAGCATAGGCAAAGTCCATCCGATCGATAAATGCCGTCACATAACAAGATTTCCAATTTGCTTGCCTTACTATTTGCTTTGCCTGTTGTTCATAATTTTTTCCTGTTTGCCAGATGAGCTGAATATCAGATTGAACCATCTGATCCATCCGTGTTTCCAAAGCTTTATTGATCGCCAAAGCTCCTTGACTTCCCCCTACAATTAGTACAATTTTACGTGAGCTATCCATTCCAAAAAATTCTAATGCTTCCTCCTTTTTACCAGCAATTTGAACGGCATTTTTCCTGAGTGGATTTCCGGTCAGAACAGTCTTTTCAGGTGGAAACCATTTATCCATGCGATCATAAGCCGTGCAGATGGCATTTACCTTTGAAGCCAAAAGACGATTTGTTATACCCGGAAAAGAATTTTGCTCTTGTATCAGGGTAGGTATGCTTAATTGCACAGCGGCGCGCAAAGTTGGGCCACTCGCATAGCCGCCAACTCCAATCACCAAATCTGGCTTAAACTTTTTGAGTATGCTTCGGGCATGAAATAAACTATAAATCAGCTTAAGCGGGAAAAGCAGGTTTTTCAGGCTGATACTTCTTTGTAACCCACTGATCCATAAGCCTCTAATAGCATAGCCAGCCTGTGGAACGCGTTGCATTTCCATACGCCCTTTGGCGCCCACAAACTGAATTTGTGCATCAGGCATCCGCCTGCGCAAAGCATCAGCAATGGCGATGGCCGGAAAGATGTGCCCCCCGGTGCCTCCTCCGCTAATTATAAACCGCTTCGACTGCTTCGTCATGATGAATCAGTTCCTCCTTTTCTTTTTCTTTTCTGGCAATATCTTTACTTACACTTAACATTATTCCAATTGATAGACTCGTAAACCAGATTGAAGTTCCTCCCATACTCACCAGCGGCAAAGGCTGTCCGGTTACAGGCAGCAAACCAACCGCCACTCCCATATTTACCATAGCCTGAAAAACCAGACTAAAAGCCACCCCAATGGATAGAAAGGCTCCAAAAGTTTGTGGAATCTTGGTCACAATCACTACTGCCCTAAAGAGTAATATCAAATAAAGCAGCACCATAAAACTACCTCCCAACAATCCATATTCTTCAACTACAATTGCAAAAATAAAATCGGAATACGGATGGGGCAGAAAATTCCGTTGGGTGCTGTTTCCGGGCATTTTACCAAAAATATTTCCATTAACAATCGCTATCTGTGCCTGCTCAATCTGATAATTATCCCCTGTATCTTTCGAAAAACTCTCAATGCGGTTTTTCCAGGTCCAGAGCCTCCCCTGCCGATCTTCAGGAAGTTGCAACAATATTAAAATGAATATAGTAAGTGCAACCAACCCAATACCTACCAGAGAGAAAATGTATTTCATATTCACGCGGCCAATAAACAACAGCACCAAACTGGTTGTGAAAATCATCGCTGCTGTGCTAAAATTTGCAGGTAATACTAAGAATACTACCAGAAGCACAGGCACCATCAGAGGAACAAAAGCCGATTTAAAATCCTTTATGTGATCCTGTTTTTTGGTAAGCATACGTGCCAAATACATGATCAGGGTTAATTTAGCAAGGTCGCTGGTCTGAAAAGTAAGATTGAAAGGCAATGGCAACACGCGCTTTGCTTCGTTAAGGTTCAAACCAAAAATCAAGGTAAGAAATAGCAGTGGAATAGCAATCCACAGCGCCACCTGAAAAACAGGTGAAAAATACACATACCTGATTTTGTGCATCAGATACATGAAAACAAAACCCAAAAACAGGATCACAAAATGCTTGAGCATATAATATTCCGTGTTGCCTCCCTGATACTTGTAAGCAAGTGTTCCGGTTGAGCTGTAAACGGCCAATAGCGAAAAAAGCGACAGCAGTATCACCACTGACCAAATCACCTTATCACCTTTTATATCTCCAAGAATTTTGTTTAGCATCTTATTCCATTATAAAGCTTTTACTGCACTCTTAAAACTATCTCCCCGTTCTTCGTAGTTTTTAAACCTATCAAAACTTGCACATGCCGGCGACAAAAGAACAACATCACCCTTTGAAGCCAGCATCGAAGCAACCATTACAGCTTCCTCAGCTGAACTAACTTCAACAATTGGTTCAATTAGCTCACCAAAAAACTGTTTCAATTTGCTATTGTCAGCTCCCATACAAATCAGGGCTTTCACTTTTTGCTTTACGAGCGGTATTAAACTGCTGTAATCGTTTCCTTTATCCTGTCCGCCGGCTATCCAAACCACAGGTCTGTCAAAAGTTTCGAGTGCATACCAGGTAGCATTCACACTGGTAGCCTTGGAGTCGTTGTAATAGGCTATGCCATGCACATTTGCCACAAACTCAATGCGATGAGCGATATTCTGGAAATCCGAGAGGCTTTGTTTCAAGGATTCATTTCTGATATCCAGCAATTTGGTTGCCACACCGGCAGCCATGGAATTGTAAACATTATGTTTACCCTGAAGTGCTAATTGTTCGAGTGTCATATGAAATTTTTGTTTATTTATCGTGATATGAATTTTTTCGTTTTCCAGGAATGCACCTTCTTCTGCTTCAATTGTTTGCAGACTAAAAGGATATTTTTTTGCAGCTATTTCATTGGCATCAAGCCATTTACTGATGAGTGAATCGTCAACATTGTAAATAAATGCATCTGTTGCTACAAGATTTTTTGTGATGCTCCATTTGGATTGTGCATAAGCTTCGAAGCTATTGTTATAGCGATCAAGATGATCGGGGGTAATATTGAGCAATACAGCGATATTAGGATGAAAATCAACCAGGCCATCCAGCTGAAAACTGCTTAACTCCAACACGAAATAGTCGTGATCAGTTTCTGCCAATGCAGCAGCAAAACTTTTTCCAATATTTCCGGCCACACAAACATCAAGTCCTGCCTGTTTTATAATATGTCCTATGAGCGCTGTTGTAGTTGTTTTTCCGTTGGTTCCGGTAATGCCAATCAAGAAAGCATTGGTGAAACAGGCAGCATATTCAATTTCAGAAATTACAGGAATATTATATTCTCTGGCGGCCATCACAACAGGAGCCTGTTCGGGAATTCCCGGACTTTTAATAATGAGGTCAGCCAAAAGAATTCTATCGAGATTATGACCTCCTTCTTCGTAAGAAAAATGGCTGTTATCGAGTTGTTCCTTAAAAACTTGCGCAATTTGTCCCAAATCAGAAACAAATACCTCCCTGCCCATTTTTCGGGCAAGCACTGCCGCACCCAAGCCGCTTTCGCCAGCGCCGAGCACTACAATGTTTTGATATTTATTTGCTGAAAATTTCATTTTTTATTACCTAATTTTTAACGTTATAATTGTTAAAACCGCCAGCATGATGCCAACAATTAAAAAGCGCTGAACTATTTTTGGTTCCGGATAACCCAGCTTTTGATAGTGATGATGCAGTGGAGCCATTTTGAAAATTCGCTGTCCTAGGCCGAATTTCTTTCGGGTATATTTGAAATAGCTCACCTGTAGCATTACCGAAAGGCTTTCGGCCAGGAAAATGCCACACAGAATAGGAATCAAGAGTTCTTTTCGAATCAAAATGGCAAAAACAGCAATAATGCCGCCCAAAGCCAGACTGCCTGTATCGCCCATAAAAACCTGAGCCGGAAATGCGTTATACCATAGAAATCCAATATTGGCTCCAACAAATGCGCTGATAAAAATTGTAAGTTCACCAGTATCTGGCAGGTACATGATATTGAGGTAATCAGCAAAAATGATATTACCAGAAACCCATGCCAAAATTCCAAGCGTTACTCCAATTATAGCCGAAGTGCCAACCGCAAGTCCATCCATGCCATCCGTGAGGTTAGCACCATTTGAAACTGCTGTGATAATGAGAATAACAATCGGAATGAAAACCAAAAATGCCCATTTATGATAATCAGGCCCGAGCCATTTCAGGAGTACTGCATAATCAAATTCATTGTTTTTAATGAAAGGTATGGTCGTTTTTGTCGTCTGAATTTCGACAGGAGAGAATTTACTTGCCGGCTCTTTCTCAGATATTTCCACCACAAGCTGGTCAGCAGGCGCAGCTTTTTCGCGCATCACAACAGAATTATCAAAGTACATTACCAGACTAACCACTAAACCCAAAATCACCTGTCCGATAATCTTCACCTTTGGTGATAAGCCTTTTTTATCCTTCTTAAAAACTTTGATGTAATCGTCTGCAAAACCAAGTCCGCCAAGCCATATGGTAGTGAACAACATCAGTAAAATATACGTATTGGCAAGGTCAGTGAACAGCAATGTGGGAACTACGATAGAAGTCAAAATTATCAATCCACCCATGGTAGGCGTACCCTGTTTTTCAATCTGACCTTCCAAGCCGAGATCCCGCACAATTTCACCAACCTGTTTGCGATTCAAATAATTGATCCAGCGCTTGCCAAAAAGCAATGAAATGATCAGCGAAGTGATAACAGCAGCTGCTGCTCTGAAAGAGATGTATTGAAACACCCCCGCTCCCGGAAAATTAAATGCCTGATCCAAATATTCAAATAAGTAATACAGCATGACTATCCTATTCTTTCGTTTAGTGCTTCACTTAGTTCTTTCTTATCATCAAATGGATGTTTCACCCCATTGATTTCCTGGTAGGTTTCGTGGCCTTTGCCGGCAACCAAAATGATATCTCCCTTTTTCGCCAGCGCAACAGCAGTTCGAATAGCTTCACGACGGTTGCTCACAGCCAAAACCCTGTTATAGTGCTCAGCAGCAACGCCTTTGCGCATTTCCTGAATGATTACTTCCGGATCTTCTGTTCTTGGATTATCGGACGTAAGGATGAGCTTGTTGCTTGCGGCAGCAGCCAGACGAGCCATTTCCGGACGTTTTGTTTTATCGCGATCGCCACCGGCTCCGGCAACTGTAATCAGGAGTTCGTTGTGTGTTCGTATCGTATTGATGGTTTTTAATACATTATCCAAAGCATCCGGAGTATGCGCATAATCCACAATTCCTGTAATCCCTGACGTATGATAAATCAATTCAAAACGACCAGTGGCTGAATGTAGCTTACTGATTCCCATGAGCGTATCAGCCTTATCAATACCTAAAAGCACACTGGTTGCATAAATTGCCAAAAGGTTGTAAGCATTGAATTTACCGGCCAGATGTGTAGATAATTCCTCTCCATCAACTAAAAGCAATAAGCCCTCAAAGCTGTTTTCCAGAATTTTAGCTCTAAAATCTGCAGCTTTTGACAGGGAATAGTTAGCGGTAGCAGCCTTGGTGTTCTGCACCATGAAATGCCCGTTTTTATCATCAGAATTTATCAGGGCAAAAGCCGTAGAAGGCAACCAATCGAAGAATCCTTTCTTGGCATCTCTGTATGCCTGAAATGTTCCGTGATAATCCAGATGATCATGGGTGAGATTAGTAAAAATAGCGCCTGCGAATTTCAATCCTGCAATGCGAAATTGTGAAACAGCATGCGAACTTACCTCCATAAATACGTATTGACAGCCCTGATTGACCATATCGCTCATCAACGCATTGATTTGCAATGGATCGGGAGTGGTGTGGGTTGCAGGCAAAGTTGTTCCATTGATTTTATTCTCGATCGTCGAAAACAATCCACAGGCAAAACCCAGACCAGTGAAAAGTTCGTACAACAAGCTTGCGATGGTTGTTTTGCCATTTGTGCCGGTAACGCCAACAAGTTTGAGGTTTTGAGAAGGGTTGTCGTAAAAATTTGCTGCTGCTATGGCCAGACTATAGGCGGCATTCTCAACTTTCACATAGGTGATACCTGTTTTTTGTTCTTTGGGCAGTTTTTCGCATATTACTGCCACAACACCTTGTTGTACAACCTGATCAATAAACTCGTGACCATCTGTTTTTGTTCCTTTTATAGCAAAGAAAATACCACCAACAGCACACTTACGCGAGTCGAAACACATATGCTTTACTGGTCGGTTCACTTCACCAATAATTTGCCTGACAGGGCACTTATATAATATGTCTGACAGCAATTTCGTCATCACAAATTCACTAGTTTAAGTTCCACTTCACGGTTCTTTGTCGGAGGCGTACCGGGCCTCACAGATTGCCAGGCCACCTGTCCGCGACCGTTTACCAATACTTTCAATCCCATATTTTCGAGCAGAAAAACTGCATCACGCACATTCATCCCCCGCACATCAGGTATTTCTTCGGGGCTAATCATTGCTGCCTGAAGCAAAAGCAATGTAGTATCTGCTTTGGCACTCACCCACTCCTGCTGAGAGGCCTGATCCGATATGCTAAGCCCCAGCATTTCGGAAAGTTTGGCTGCATCAGCTTTATTGATTACCTTCTCTTGAAATGCAAATGCAGCATGCGACTTATCTATCAATGGCTGCTCTTCATGAATGTCTAAACGGGTAGCGTAAACTTTATCGGCAATTTCCTTG
The DNA here is from genome assembly GCA_964592595.1 of uncultured Lentimicrobiaceae bacterium. Lineage (GTDB taxonomy): Bacteria > Bacteroidota > Bacteroidia > Bacteroidales > F082 > UBA5536. The sequence continues at coordinate 28,026 of CAZQFH010000024.1, forward strand.
AACACAGGTGCAGCAACAGCACCTCCATAAATTTTACCGGAAGAAGGATTACTTACAACCACAATACAGCTGTAGCGCGGCTTAGCAGCCGGAAAATATCCAACAAATGAAGCTGTATAATTTGTCTTGTTGTATCCTTTGCTGCCACTTGCTATTTGCGCAGTTCCTGTTTTTCCGGCGATTTGAAAAGGACTCTTATTTAAATATCTGGCAGTTCCGCGTTGAACCACGCCTTCCATCAAACTTTTCACCGAATCAATAGTGGACCGGGAAGCAATTGCTTTGTTGATAAGCTGTGTTTCGAAATGTTCAATTGTTCTGCCTCCCTGTCTGATTTCCGCCACAAACATGGGTTTCACCATGCTGCCATTGTTGGCGACTGCATTATAAAACGTTAGAATTTGAATTGGCGTGAGGCTCAACTCGTAACCGATAGACATCCAGGGCAAAGTAGTCCCGTACCAGAATTTTTTGTCTTTCGGATGCTTGATGTAAGGCTTACCCTCACCTTGGATTTCGAGCCCAAGCGACTGATTAAGCGACATATCATATAACCGCTCAACAAATTGCTCCGGATTTTCTTTGTACGCATCCCATACTAATTTGCTGATAGCTACATTGGAAGATTTTTCAAAGGCTTCCCTTACAGTAAATCGTCCGTTGCGAATCGGATACACATCACGCATCGTGCGATTGTAATACACAATATAGCCACCACGGCCAACATCCATGGTATCAGCAAGCCGCACCTTTTTATCTTCCAATAGGGCAATCATCGAAGCCAGTTTAAAAGTGGATCCCGGCTCCACACTTTCGGCAAGGGCATAATTGTACGACTCTTCGTAATGACCGGTTTTGGCATTAATACTCAGGTTGGCAATGGCTTTTATTTTTCCGGTAGCCACTTCCATCAAAATGGCACATCCCTCTTCGGCATTGTTTTCCTGAAGGTTTCTGCGAAGTGCATCTTCGGCCACATCCTGGATATTAATATCAATTGTAGTTACGACATCTTTCCCATTTTGAGGCTCAATTTCATTTCCATCAAAAAGAGGTTTCCAGTCGCCATTGTTGATGCGTCTTTTCACCTGCTTCCCGTCAATTCCTTTAAGCACTTGATGATAAGCCCCTTCGATACCCACAAAAAGCTCTTCCTGCTCATTTTGATAACCAATTGTGCGACTGGCTAATTCGCGGAAAGGTTTTTCACGCTTATCGTGTGGGATCAGAATAAGCCCTCCCTTAAACTTTCCTCTTCGAAGAATTGGGAAACTCCGCAATTGCTTAACCTGTGAATAAGTAGCACGACTCTGAAGTTGGAAATACCTGTTTCCCTGCTTACGGGCTCTTTTCAACTGATTAAGGTAGCTCTGTTTGGATTTATCCTTAAACAGCCCCGACAACATCAGTGCAAGCGAATCAACTTTAGCATCGAAAAGTGGCTGATCAATTAAGGGGGAAGCAACATCCATGCGGACTTCAAATACTGGCACTGAGGTTGCCAACAAAGAGCCATCATCAGCCAGCACATTACCTCTTAAGGCCTCTACATCAAAGACCCTGATTTCCTGCTTTTGGGCTTTTTCACGCAATTCGTCACCAAATTTCACTTGTATAAAGGCAATACGGGCAATGATAGCAATTCCAAAGAGCAGCATAAATCCGTACAACAGATAAACCCGCCACAAAATATCTTTCTTTTCATCCATCATTTGCTATCCTCCCCTTTGATGATGATTTTATGCACTGGCTCAACAGATTCTTTGAGGCCACTTTTGCTCAATTTATTGGCAATAGTTGATTGTTTAGTCTGCTGCATCAGTTCCGACTTTGTAGAAATATATTCGTAGTGCAGTTCTTTGAGTTCGCGGTTCAAATTATCGATCTGACGGCTCATATCCTCCGCGTAATAACTATTTGCGATATAAACCAATGCCAGCGCAGCAAGAAAAAACACAAAATTGATCTGCCGCCGCACCCAGTTGTAAGCCAAAAAATCGCCTCCAAGCACATCCATAAAAAGCCTGCCCGAAAAGCTTCTCTTCTTTTCAGCTACAGGCTTTTCTTTGGGTGTTTCCTGCTTCTCGACCAGTACATTTACTTTTTTAGCCATCTGATTTACGTTGTGCTATTCTGAGTTTTGCGCTGCGTGCACGGCCATTCTCATTTATCTCTTTTGCCGAGGGAATGATTGGTTTTCGTGTTACCACTTCCCATGGCGTAAGTGTATTTCCAAAAAAGTCTTTTTCAATTTCGCCGTTTGCATTTCCTGCCCGCATAAAGTTTTTCACCAGTCGGTCTTCCAGAGAGTGATAACTAATCACAACCAGTCGTCCGCCGGGTTTTATCACATCGGCACATTGACCAAGGAATTTTTCCAGCACTTGCATTTCCTGGTTGACTTCTATCCGCAGCGCCTGAAAAAGCTGAGCCAAAACTTTATTCTCTCTGTTGCGGGGCAGCATATGCGCAACAGCCTGTCGTAATTCTGCAGTTGTGCAAACAGCCGTATTTTGCCTTGCCGCTACAATAGCTCCAGCCAATTGCCAGGCCTGCTGCAGTTCTCCGTATTTTCTAAAAATATCCGTAAGTTGTTGCTGATCATATGTGTTTACAATATTCTCAGCCGTAATTTCCTGCTGCTGATCCATTCGCATATCCAGCCGGCCATCAAAGCGGGTCGAAAAACCCTTATCCGCTACATCAAATTGATGAGAAGAAACGCCCAGATCGGCCAAGACACCATCGAGCTGTTTTACGCCATTCAATCGTATAAAATTTTTCAGGTACTGAAAATTCTGCGGGATAAAAACAAAACGGGAATCGCTGATGCTATTGGCCCGAGCATCGGCATCCTGATCAAAACCAAACAATTTGCCATCGGTTTCCAGCCTTTTGATGATAGCCTGCGCATGTCCGCCCCCACCAAAAGTAACATCAGCGTACACCCCATCAGGTTGTACCTGTAATCCTTCAACGGACTCGTGAAGTAATACCGGTTTGTGATACATGCTTATAAGCTTGTTTGGTCGACGCTTCCTAGTTTTTCCGTTGCCAATTTTTCGAATGCGTCCTGATCAAGGCTGTTGATACGTGCTTCGTAAGCAGCCCTGTCCCAAAGCTCCATGTTACTGGTTAAGGAGGTCAAAATCACCTCTTTCTGCAGCCCTCCTGTTTCAATCAGATTTTTAGGGATCTGAATCCTGCCGGTTCCATCCAGTTTCACCATTTTGGCGCCGGCATTGTACTTTCTCACCAATTCAACATTAGATCGCACAAACTGATTCAAAGCCCTAAGCTTCTCCTGAGTCTTCGTCCAATCGCTCATCGTGTACAATTCAAGGCATTGGTCGAACAAGCCCGGACGAAGCACAAAGCCCTCCTCCGCAAGCTCGCCCAACTGAACCTTGCAATCTGCCGGAAGCATCAGTCTGCCCTTTGCATCCAGCTTACATTGATATTGACCGATTGGATAATTCAAAAAATTGACATTTTGTGCGATAAAATTAGTGCATTTTTTCCCACTATCTCCCATTTTATACCACAAAAGTTATCAAATGTTACAAAAAACTGCACAAAAAATATCTGATCATATGTTACATACTGATTTAGTGTGTTTTACAAACGCAGAAAAATACCAGATTTGCTTACTGCCTGAATATGAATTGGCTTTATTAACAAGGCAAAATAGAAATACTTGATTTTCAGCCTCCTCAGCATGAATATTTTCTGATTCAATTGATTTGGTTTTAAAAAACGAACTACTCCTAATTTCAAACTACTTTTATATTGGCTTTTAACAATACATTTTCTGTATTTTTGTTGGTTCATTAACCAAAACAGATGGCGGACAACCAAAAAAAAATGAAATCACAAACTGAAAAGCTGATTGATATTGAGGCTGTTTTCAGGCAAAAAAACCCAAAGCTTTTCAAGGCTATTCCGGGTTTTGTGTTTTCCTATTTAAAACGGGTAATCCATCAGGATCAGATTAACACCTTCATTCAGCACTCAAAACACCTTTATGGCCTTGATTTTGTGGATGCTGCCATTGCAGAATTTAACCCTACAGTTATCCTTAACGGTTTGGGAAACATACCTTTAAATGATAGAATCATTGTAGCATCAAATCATCCGTTAGGTGGATTGGATGGCATTGCTTTGATGCAGGCCGTTGGCAAAGCGAGACCTGATATCAGTTTTCCGGTCAATGATATCTTGCTTTATCTCGACAACCTTAAACCTCTTTTTATACCCATCAATAAACATGGAAGTAATGCTGAAAATATCCGCATTTTAAATGATACATTTGCCGGGGACAATGTAATCTGTTACTTCCCTTTCGGGCTGGTTTCCAGAAAAAAAGGAGGTAAGATTTATGACCTGGAATGGAAAAAGACTTTTTTGAGCAAAGCAAAAAAATACAAAAGGGATATCGTTCCAACTCACATCGCCGGAAGAAATTCAAACTTTTTTTACAGGCTTTCCAATCTTCGCAAACAACTCGGCATCAAAGCCAATATTGAAATGCTCTATCTTGTAGATGAATTTTTTAAGCAATACAACAAAGAAATCATCATAACATTTGGACAGCCCATTGACTACAAGGTTTTTGATAAAAGCAAGAGTGATTTGGAATGGGCAACCCAACTTAGAAATTTTGTATATAAATTAGGCAAGAACCCCAAAGAAAACTTTAATCCCAAAACCCACTACAACCTCGAATAATTTGAAATCCAATGCCATGAAATCGTTAATAGAACCGGTAAATAAAAATTTACTTCTCAAAGAACTCACTTCAGAGCGTTTTTTTCGAAAGACAAACAATGGAAATAATGAAATTTATATTCTTTCTGATCACGATTCGCCGCATTTTATGCAGGAAATAGGTCGATTAAGAGAGCTCACCTTCAGGGCTTCGGGGGGTGGAACCGGAAAAGAAGTTGATATTGATACATTCGACCTCGGCGAAAATGGTTTCAAACAGCTCATCGTTTGGAATCCTGAAGAGATGGAAATCGTTGGTGGTTATCGCTTTATCGAATGCAAACACCTTCCTATCGATCAGGAAAGCAATGTATATACGCCTACTGCAAAACTTTTTGCCTATTCAGAAAAATTTATTCAGGATTATCTTCCTTTTACAATCGAGCTTGGCAGATCATTTGTTCAGCCAGATTACCAACCCACAAAAAACATGCGCAAAGGTATGTATGCGCTTGATAACCTGTGGGATGGGCTTGGCTCGTTGATTCATCTTTTTCCTGAAACACGTTACTTTTTTGGTAAAGTTACGATGTATCCCCACTATGATAAAATGGCCAGGGATCTGATTTTATATTTTTTAAATCACTATTTTCCGGACGAAGATAAGCTGGTTTATCCCAGAAACCCTTTGTCGTATCACCACGAATTGAAACTCCTAAAAAACAGGTTTTCAGGAAATTCATACGAGGAAGATTATAAAATACTCATGAAAATCGTGCGCGAGCAAAAGGAAAACATCCCACCGCTTGTAAATGCTTATATGAATCTCTCGTCAACCATGAAATGCTTTGGAACCGCATTAAATCAAACCTTTGGAGCAGTTGAAGAAACTGGAATTATCGTAACCATTGGAGATATTTTTGACATCAAAAAAGACCGGCATTTGCATTACGACCCAAACGAAAAACCAACGCATTTAAAATGATCATCCAGGAAGCCCGTTTTTTACAAAGCAATACAAAAATTGAAAAGCTACCTGAAGCAAAGTATCCGGAATACGCATTTATTGGTCGATCGAATGTTGGAAAGTCGTCGCTGATCAATATGCTAACAGGCAAGAAACAATTGGCAAAAATCTCGTCGAAGCCTGGCAAAACTATTACTATCAATCACTTTTTGGTAGATGAAGGCTGGTACCTTGTCGATTTGCCCGGATATGGTTTTGCCAAAAGGTCGAAAGATGCGCGCGAAAAATGGGCTAAAATGCTACGTCAATACCTCAGGATGCGTAAAAACTTGATTTATATGTTTGTGCTGGTCGATAGCAGGATCGAACCTCAAACAATTGATCTGGATTTCATTAATGAATTAGGTGAAGCCGAAATCCCCTTTATCGTAGTTTTCACAAAAACAGACAAACAAAGCAATCGCCAAACCATGTCACATGTTAAGGCATTTCAAAAAGCATTGGCAGCAAGCTGGGAAGAACTACCTAAAACGGTTATGAGTTCATCACTCAAAGAAACAGGTAAAGATGAGATTCTAGAGATAATTGCTGCTGGCAATCAAGTTTTTAATCAGAACGAAATTTCGACCAACACCTGATTTTTTACAACATGCTGACCTTTCTCTACATTTAATACTTTTACCTCCCCTGAAAAAGGCGCCCTGATTTCATTAAGCATTTTCATGGCCTCGAGCACCACTAAAGGATCTCCCTCCTCAACTTTTTGCCCGACTGCAACATAAACTTCGGTAATTGTACCAGGGATAAAAGCCTTCATCACACCCGGAACAATTTCGGCATAATGCTTACGGGCGTTGTACTTTTTTGTGAGGGTAGTTTTATATTTTACGTGATCGATAATTAGTGTTTCGTATTTCACCTTTTTTGCCACAACTTCTTCTTTTTTCATAGGCTTATAGCTTTAACTAAGTGCAAATTAAGACAATTATAAGAACTTCTTCGATCTCGAGGAAGTTAAAAATAAAAGGTAGCTATTAGAAAGGTGGTATTCCGTGCTTTTTCATTGGCACTTCAACGATTTTATCCTTTGAAATATCCAGTGAATGGATCAACATCCTACGTGTTTCAGCCGGTTCAATTACGGCATCAATATAACCATAAGCAGCTGCCACATAAGGATTTGCAAACTTATTTTTATATTCTTCCACTTTCATTTTTCGCACTTCATCAGGATTTTCAGCAGACTGAATTTCCTTCCGAAAAATAATATTGGCAGCACCCTCAGGTCCCATAACAGCAATTTCGGCAGTTGGCCAGGCAAACACAAAGTCGGCTCTCAAATGATGTGAACACATGGCAATATAACCACCACCATAAGCCTTACGCATGATAACTGTAATTTTGGGAACAGTTGCCTCGGAATAGGCATACAACACTTTGGCACCGTGACGAATAACACCGGCATGTTCCTGATCAATTCCAGGTAAATATCCCGGAAGGTCAACCAAAGTTACCAAAGGGATATTAAACGAATCGCAATAACGGATAAAACGAGCAGCTTTGTCGGATGAATCCACATCGAGTACCCCGGCCAGCACGTTAGGTTGATTAGCAACAAACCCAACAGTGTCGCCATTCACACGACCAAATCCAATCACAATATTTGCAGCAAACAATTCCTGAACTTCCAAAAACTCAGAATCATCGGCCAATGACCTTATCACATCGCGCACATCATAGGGCAAGCGCGGGTCTGTGGGCAAAATAGTATCAATTTTATAGTTTCTTGTTTTAGGCGCCTTTTTAGGGAAGCGCTCAGCTTTTTTCATATTATTCCATGGAATAAAACTAACAAGCTGTTTGATTTGACTAAAACATTCTTCTTCACTAATGGCATAAAAATGGGCATTCCCTGTTATTTCGGAATGCACACGTGCACCTCCAAGCTCCTCCATTGATATCTCTTCGCCCAAAACAGTCTTAATCACTTCGGGGCCAGTAATAAACATCTTGGATATGTTTTCGACCACAAAAACAAAGTCTGTTAAAGCAGGTGAATATACTGCACCTCCTGCACATGGTCCAAGAATTACAGAAATCTGAGGAATAACGCCAGAAGACTGTGTATTTCTATAAAAAATCTCACCATAGCCAGCCAAAGAGTTTACACCTTCCTGAATCCGTGCACCCCCGGAATCGTTAATCCCGATCAATGGCACTTTCAGTTTCATGGCATGATCCATAATTTTGGTAATCTTTTTTGCATGCATCCAGCCCAAAGAACCTCCCGCCACAGTAAAATCCTGTGCATAGATACAAACCGGATGGCCGCTCAGGGTTCCTGTACCTGTGATTACTCCATCGCCCGGCAAGTACTTTTTATCCATATCAAAATCTTTGGCAGCATGCTCTACGAATAAGTCATACTCGTGAAAAGATTTTGGATCAAGCAAGGCGATAATTCGCTCACGAGCTGTGAGTTTTCCAATTGCTTTTTGTTTCTCAATGGCTTTGTCACCCCCACCCATCAGGGCATCGCGCATACGGCGCTGCAATTCGGAAGTCTTCTGTTTAATCCCCATAATGGTAATTTTTGGTTCAGTAATCCTGATTAGATTTCTATATCATTTTTTCTTATCCTGCGAAAAATACTGTCGCAAATGACAGCTGCCTAATCTTGCAAAAATAAGCCAAATATAAAAAATAACAACTTTTCATTTTCATTGATTAAAAGGATTACTCGAAAATCAGAAAACTAACAACCAAAATAAGCCAAACCGACACCATATAGTATTGCATTATTTTTTTTGAAACAGAAATCTCACACGTTTTCGAGAACAAAAAAAGCCGGCTCATACCGGCTAATTTTTTTTCAAAATTAAATGCTTATCAATTCCTTTACCTTCTGATAATCAGTTTCCTGGTCAAGGCAGCTCCATCATTTATCGTCAGACTATAAAAATAAATCCCTTCTGGCAAATCTGAAACTGACAGCTGTATTTTTCCTGATTTATCAGAAACTACTTGTTTCAAAATTTCCTGACCCACAATATTGAACAACTTCAGTTCGGCAACCTTAACTCCTGTAGGAAATTCATAATCGATAGCAATTTGATCAGTTGCGGGATTTGGATAAGCACTGCTAATCAATGCGTTTGACAGCAAATCCTCAATGGATGTTGGACTAATTACATAGCTTACCAAAAAATAAACCTGATCATCCGGTTCGTCTGCATTGAAGAAGGTGTACTTAACGGTCGAAGTTCCAACATTGCCCTGAGGAAGATAATGGCCTGCAAATACTGTTTCTGGCGTCATTTCACCGGCAGGAATATTATAAGCATTGGGCGATTCCGTTACATCATCCGGGTAACAGGCTTCCCAGCAAAGGTAGTTTGTTGAACCCTCAACCACATTAATATCCTCGCGACGCGCCTTTACAGGCATATCGCGATCGGTATTATTTTTGACCAGCACATGCGAGAGAAATTCCTCATAAATATTATCCGTCATTTCACCATTAACATAAACTGTAGTGCCATTTTCAATATCCTGTGCATCCCAATGCAAGCTCAATGAAGTGATTACAGGTTCTGCAATATTGTACTCAACAAAAAAGAATACTTGTTCATCTTCGTTCGCTTCATTGAAAAAAGTATATTTTACTGTTGAAATACCAGCATTACCCTGCGGTAAATAATGTCCGGCAAAAACCGTTTCGGGCGTCATTCCACCAGCAGGAATAGTATAGGCATTTGGCGATTCTGTAACATAATCTGGATAACAGGCTTCCCAACACAGGTAATTGGTTGACCCGTCAACAACCGCTACATTTTCCCTTCTGGCTTTTACCTGCATATCTCTATCTGTTACGTTTTTAACTAAAACATGCGACAAAAACTCTTCAAAAACATTGTCAGACAACTCACCATTAACTACAACCGTTGATTCATCAGCAATAAGTACTCCATCCCATTGCAGGCTCAAAACCTGAGCACCAACAGAGGCGATGGAAAGTAAAAAAATCAGAGAGAATAAAACTTTTTTCATATCAAACCTTACTAAATGATTATTGAAAAATATTCACAAAAACCGTGCTACATATTAATTCACTTAACTAAATGATCAGACACCTTTTGATTAAAAAATGTTGTCTATATCATTAAATATTCTGCAAGTTTAAATATTTTTTTAGTTTTGTTGCACCTCAATACCTAAATAAACTCTTATGAAAAAACATTTTACTTTGATTATGCTTGGCGTTTTACTGCCAATTTTAGCCTGGAACCAGGTGCCCCGCATGTTACTTTCCGAGAATTTTACGAGCAGTACTTGCGGGACCATGTGCTTCTCAAAATCCTGCTTATGATGCACTCCTAAGCGCCAACGAGGATATCATTACTTCGATTAAATACCATATGAGCTGGCCGGCTCCTGGCAACGATCCCATGTATCTTCATAATACTGTTGACAATAATGCCCGAAGAACATACTACGGCATTAATTCCGTTCCGCATTTGTATATGAGTGGAAATTTATTTCATGGGATGCCAGCTCAGGTGAGCCAGGCCATGATCGACAATTACGCGACAAACAATCCTTCACCTTTCGAAATTATCATGCAACATCAGTTATCAGCTGATCAGGATAGTGTTTATGTAACCATGCTCATCAGAGCAGATCAGGCTGTGGGTGGTAACCTGGTAGCGCAAATCGCTGTAATTGAAAAACATGTCAGCTTTTCATCGCCTCCGGGAACAAATGGCGAAACACAATTTCATAATGTAATGAAAGCCTTAATCCCTTCCCGCAGTGGGACAAGTCTTCCTGATTTTGAAGAAGAAGACTATTATATTGTTGAGGCAGCATGGGAATTGGCCAATGTTTACGACATCAATGAAATTGCTGCTGTGGGATTTGTGCAGGATAACACCTCCAAGCATGTCCATCAGGCTGCAAACAGCAGTATAGAGCCACTTATACCCTTTTATGCCAATGATGCCGCCGTTAAAAATATCTCCAATACCACAAGCGTGAATTGCAGCGGCACGATGGATCCTTATATCACCCTGGTAAATTATGGTTCAGAAACTTTAACTAGTGCTACCCTGGAATTTTTTGTTAACGATGAGCTTGTGCATAGTATGGACTGGAATGGCTCACTGGATTTTTTACAAACAACAACAGTAGCAGCTGGCGAACTTGCTTTCTTTTTGCAGGATGAAAATAATTTAGAGGTCGTTATCAGCGGAACTAATGGCGTTGGTGATGATTACCCGAAAAACAATGTCATGAATTATGAATTCATGCAATCGCCCAATGTGAATGGCGTCAATGTAAGTTTGTTTATCCTGCTCAACAATGCACCCGAAGAAACCAGCTGGGAGCTACTTAACCAAACCGGTGAAATAGTGCAGTCAGGAGGCCCTTACACCAACCCTAACAGTGTGGTTAGCATTCCTTTGGAAGTTTCAGAATTAGGCTGCTACGAATTTATCATGTACGATGCAGGTGGTGATGGACTATGCTGTGGCCAGGGAACAGGCTATTATGCCGTACTTGGTGCTGACAGTGATCCTTTGTTTACGGGCCAGGGATTTGGTTCAATCGACAGGAACGAATTTGCTTACGGTTATGTTGGTCAGGATGAAATAACTACAGCATCAAATGTAAAAGTTTATCCAAATCCATTGGAAAGCGGAAGAACTTTGTACTTCAGTCTGGAAAGTTCATCAATAGTTAAAGCCGAAATATACACTATCACCGGAAAACAAATGGGCATGGTTGATTACGGGAAGCTAAGTGCCGGCAGCCATTCGCTTGATAGATTAACCGAAAAACTAACCAAAGGCATGTATTTGCTTTCGTTGGAATATAACGGACAAAAACATCTTGAAAAGATTAGTATTCAATAGTTTATAAAAACATGATAAAAGGCCGTTTCCAATTGGAAACCGGCCTTTTTTATTAGAATTTAAGAAAAGATCTACGAACTTATAAGTCGAGATTTTCAATTAGTTTTTCATCTGCAAAATTCGGGAGTGTAACTTTTAGGCGAGGCTCCTGCTCCATAGCACGTTTTATAGCAAAAACTGCTTCTTCATTACGTGCCCAGCTACGTCGTGCAATACCATTATTTACATCCCAGTGCAGCATCATGCGCAATCGTCGGTCTGCTTCGGCACTGCCATCGAGCAGCATCCCAAAACCCCCATTTATTACCTCGCCCCAGCCAACGCCACCACCATTATGAATAGAAACCCAGGTGGCACCTCTGAAGGAATCTCCGATGACATTCTGAATTGCCATATCGGCCGTAAAAGCTGAGCCATCATAAATATTCGATGTTTCCCTGTAAGGAGAGTCAGTACCTGAAACATCATGATGATCTCGCCCTAACACTACAGGTGCGCTAATCTCGCCTATCGAAATGGCTTCGTTAAAGGCTGCTGCAATCTTGGTGCGGCCTTCAGCATCAGCATATAAAATTCTGGCCTGTGAACCAACTACCAGTTTATTTTTTTGTGCCTCCCTTATCCAATGAATGTTGTCGTTCAGCTGTTGGCGAATCTCTTTGGGCGCTGTTTTTGCTATTTCTTCGAGCACTTCACAAGCTATTTTATCAGTTAGTGCAAGATCTTCTGGTTTGGATGAGGTGCATACCCACCTGAATGGACCAAACCCATAATCGAAGCACATAGGCCCCATGATATCCTGCACATAGGATGGATAATTAAACAATCCTTTGTCGTTCATAATGTCAGCTCCAGCCCTGCTGCTCTCAAGTAAAAAGGCATTGCCATAATCGAAAAAATACATGCCATTTGCCGTCAATCTATTGATTGCATCAACCTGTCGTACCAAGGATTTTCGCACCCAATCCTTGAATTGTTCAGGATCTGTTGCCATCAGTATATTAGCCTCCTCATAACTCAATCCGGCAGGATAATAGCCCCCAGCCCAAGGATTATGAAGTGAAGTTTGATCCGATCCCATATCCACGGTTATCTGTCGTTCAGCGAGTTTTTCCCACAAATCAACCACATTGCCCAGGTAGGCGATTGAATGTGGTGTGTTGCGTTTTTGCCATGCCAAAGCCAGATCAATGGCCTGATCGGCATCTTCAACGATTTCATCAACCCAGCCTTGCTCATGGCGTTTGTAAGCCGCTTTCGCGTTAACTTCTGCCGTAATGCTTACCACTCCGGCTATATTACCGGCTTTGGGTTGTGCACCGCTCATGCCGCCAAGACCTGCGGTTATAAAAAGCTTGGGTCCGCCATTGTAATCCGGATGCTGTTTCATCCTACCGGCATTAAGAACCGTAATAGTAGTTCCGTGCACAATTCCCTGTGGTCCAATGTACATAAACGAACCTGCTGTCATCTGGCCATATTGCGAAACGCCCAGCGCGTTAAACCGTTCCCAATCATCCGGTTTTGAATAATTTGGAATAACCATCCCATTTGTTACAACTACACGTGGGGCATCTGGATGCGAAGGGAAAAGTCCCATTGGATGGCCTGAATACATGGCAAGTGTTTGCTCGTCCGTCATGTTGGCCAAATATTGCATTGTGAGCAGGTATTGAGCCCAATTTTGAAACACTGCACCGTTACCTCCATAAGTAATCAATTCGTGTGGATGTTGTGCCACAGCATGATCGAGGTTATTGCTGAGCATTAACATGATAGCAGCAGCCTGTTTCGATTTGTGCGGGAAAGCCTCAATACTTCTGGCAGAGATCGGATAATCCGGACGAAAGCGGTACATATAAATCCTGCCATAATTCTGAAGCTCCTCTGCAAACTCAGGAGCAAGCATCTGATGATGTTTTGGATCAAAATAACGTAAGGCATTTCTCAAAGCCAGTTTTTTCTCGTCAGGACTCAGAATATCTTTGCGTTTTGGCGCATGATTTATAGCAGGGTCGTAGGGCTTCAGGCGTGGCAATTCGGCAGGAATTCCCTCTAAAATAGCAAGATGAAAGGCATTCAATTCTACAGTCATATCCCATGTTTTTATTGCAGCAAAGTTAAGAAAAGCCCTTTTTAATTTAAGGGTACGCAAACCTTTAATGTAAAAAACAACCTGGTCAGGGTTTAAATCATGTCGCGGCTACCCTCGATGCTGTGCAGCAATAGCGCTCTGGCTCTAAACAACTGGGCTTTTACTGTTCCCAAAGGAAGGTTAAGTATTTCAGTGATTTCTTCATAACTCAGTTCTTCAAAATACCTTAGTGTTATCAGATTTCGATAATGTGGTTTCAGCTTATCGACTACTTCCCGCATCATCCTGATTTTTTGCTTATGCATGAGATCTTCCGCTGGATCAAGTGTTTCGGAAGGTATATGATCAATTAGTTCATCCTGTTCTTCCGATTTCCATTTAAATTTATCTGCAGCAGGAATTCGGTTATTTCGTCGCATAAAGTCGATGCAATTATTGGTAGCGATACGATACAGCCAGGTAGAAAAAGCATAATCGGCCGAGTATTGCCGCAAATTTCCGAATGCTTTACCAAAAGCTTCGATAGTAAGATCTTCGGCATCGTAATGGTTGGCTGACATTTTAAGCATTAGAAAATAAATAGCATCCCGATACCGCTTTAGTAGTTCAGCATAAGCCTGCTGATCTTTGTGATTGACAGCCCGGTCAATCAACACCAGATCACGTTTGGCATTTTCGGTAAGTTGATCATTTATTTCCATTTTGGCTTGCGTACAAATATATTTAACGTAAGTAAGGAAGGTGTAAAAATAACAAAAAAGAAATCCGCAAGCGGAATCGCCCAGCTAAGTCCTCTTTCACCCAGTTTTTTTGCAATTTGCGCAAACATCGCCCACTGAATGATCGTTCTTAACAAAAACAAAAAAACCAATACCGCTGCATTGAGCCAAAACCAATCAGCATAATAAAATGCAGGATCAACAAACCAAAGGGTTATAAACAAAGCATAAAATAGCGAGGAACTTAAGTTGTAACCACCTAATAGAAGTTTGATTTTTGGCGCATAAAACCTTCCTGTCATCAAATGCCGGCGCTTTTGCCTGATCCATGCTGCTAAAGTATTTTTGGGTACTGAAAGCATGCGGTCTTCTGATTGAATCAAAACACTGGTATTGTGTTTGTTTGCAACCTGATGAATAAATAAATCGTCATCTCCGGAAGCTATTTTATAATGTGATGTGAAGCCTTTGTTGCGCAAAAACAAGGATTTGCGATACGAAAGGTTTCGGCCCACTCCCATATAGGGCAGTCCGGCTAAAGCAAATGAAAGGTATTGAATAGCAATATGCAGCGTATCAAAGCGAATAAGCTTGTTGAGCAGATTTTTGGCACTTTGGTAAGGGCCGTAAGCCAAAACCACTTCGGTTTGAGGGCTATAGGCCGCTGCCATTTTCCTGAGCCACTGATCCGATTCGGGATAGCAGTCGGCATCAGTGAGCACAAGTAAATCGTGCTTGGCAGATTTTATTCCCATGCTGAGCGGAAATTTCTTTCCCTGAAAAAAATTCAGGCTTTGCCGCAGGTGTACAATTTTAAGTTTTGGTGTGCTGCGCGCCAATTCATCAAGCAATTCGGTGGTATCATCGTCGGAGCAGTCATTTACTACCACCACTTCAAAATCGGGATAATCCTGTGCCAATATCTCAGGCAAAAAACGCTGGAGGTTATGAAATTCGTTTCGAGCAGAAATCACAACCGAAACAGATTCCAGCTCATCATTCGACTCTCTGATCTTTGCTTTAAAGAACGCTAAACGTGAGAAAAACACCCCATAAAAGAAAAGCTGAGTCAAAAGCACCAGTAAGAAAGCCATTAGAAGCACAAAGCCTATCGAATCGTAGATTATTATCATGCAGCACTGCCATTTGGAATCAGCAAAATTATCCAAAGATTGCTGAATTCACACATTTCTTTTGAGAAACTAATGAACAGCCTAAGTTAGCAATCAGCATAAACACTATCGATTACGGCCTCAATACTTCTCTTGATTAATCCTTACGATCGTATATTCCTGGTGCATTGTGCGTCTCCTTAAGTCTATTTTTCAATCCTGATTCAGGGCCAAAAGACAGTGGGTTTAACGTAAAAGACAGTATCAATAAAGTATAGGATACCATTGCTGGTGAGCACGTTTTCATCGTGTAAATCTTCTAAAATAATACCAAGATCCGGATGGTAAAAGTCCTGATTTTTAGTGTTGATAAAACCATTTGCCTATAAGAATTCATTAACGTTTTGCAATTGAGTAGGGGTATCTGCCTTTACAAAATTTTGGCTTAAACAGCATACAATTTACCCCCACTTTGATAAAACCCTAAAAAATGGTAAGCGGTATCGCAAAAAAAGTAATTATGCAGCAAAAGGTTATGAAAATAATCTTCCCAAGAAGCATAATAAATAGCATCGTTAAGCTTGATAACTGTGTGTTCGTCATTGATATACACTTTTTGCTCAGCCCCTTCCGAAATATATTTATTGGGGTCAATAGCCTCATAGAATAGGTTGTTTTTCGTAGCAAAAGATAGGAGGTTCTCTGTTTCTTTTGCTTTGATTTGGTGTTTTTCTTTAGCCACAGGGCTTGTTCTTTGGCCTGTTCTAAGGAAATTGGTAATTGCCTGTATAGTTGCATCATAGCTATTGCCGCTCTTTCCTGAAAGGATATTTTGTAGTTCATTTTTTATCGTGTTTAGATCCATAAAAATGTAATTTCAGATCACTATTCTGATGCTGATAACTTATGTCGTTGTGGTGCGCTTTTGTACTGCTAAAGCCCGGTTCAAAAATAGTAAAATTCCCTGTAATACATTGAAATCATACATTGTAAGTTTGTGTATTGGGATAAGAAAAGCGCCATAGCTTTTCCCGGAAATAAGCAAAGTTGCGATAGGAGCAGCAAAAAACCCGTACTTTTGCGCAAATTTTTAAGCATGGATTTCGTAATCGATGGACTTGACAGCAAAAGCAATGCACGGGCAGGAACAATAACCACTGCACACGGAACTATCGAAACGCCTATTTTTATGCCGGTTGGGACTGCCGGAACAGTAAAAGCCGTGCATCAACGTGATTTATATGCTGATGTGGAAGCACAAATTATTCTCGGTAATACTTACCATTTGTATTTACGCCCCGGCCTTGAAGTTTTAGAGGCGGCTGGCGGTCTGCATCAATTTAATGGCTGGAACAAACCCATACTAACAGATAGTGGCGGCTATCAGGTTTATTCGCTGAGCGCCAGACGCAAACTCACTCCGGAGGGCGTAACTTTTCAATCACATATTGACGGTTCGCGTCATACTTTTACACCCGAACGAGCTGTGGAAATCCAGCGAAAAATTGGAGCTGATATCATCATGGCTTTCGATGAATGCACTCCCTATCCTTGCGATTACGACTATGCAGCGCGTTCGATGGATATCACCCATCAGTGGCTGAACCGCTGCCAGAAGCAAATGAATGAAACAAAACCCCTTTACGGATACGATCAAACACTGTTTCCAATTGTACAAGGGTCAACCTATAAGGATCTTCGCAAAATTTCCGCCGAAACCATCGCGGCTGCCGGAGCTGACGGCAATGCCATTGGAGGGCTTTCGGTTGGTGAACCAGCCGAGATGATGTATGAAATGACTGAATTGGTTTGCAATATACTGCCCCATGACAGACCCCGCTACCTGATGGGTGTAGGAACTCCGGCTAATATTTTAGAAAGTATCGCACTTGGCGTGGATATGTTTGATTGCGTGATGCCCACCCGAAATGGCCGAAACGGCATGTTGTTTACCAGCAACGGCATACTCAATATGCGCAACGAAAAATGGAAAAACGACTTTAGCCTGATAGATGAAAACGGAACTTCTTTTGTTGATACACAATATTCAAAGGCCTATTTGCGTCATCTGTTTGTGGCAGGCGAAATGCTGGGCAGCATGATAGCTAGTCTGCATAACTTATCCTTTTATCTTTGGCTGGTGAAAGAAGCCCGAAACCATATTTTACAAGGCGATTTTGCCAGCTGGAAACACCAAGTGATTCCAAAAGTGACCCAACGTTTGTAGCCTATGAAGCTGATTGACTGGTATATCTTCAAAAAATTTATCGGAACTTTTTTTTATGCAATTTCATTATTGATCATCATTGTGATCATTTTTGATATTTCTGAAAACATCGAAGATTTCCTGAAAAATGAAGCACCGGTCAAAGAGATTATCGTCGATTATTACATCAATTTTATCCCCTATTTTATAAACCTTTTCGTGTATCTGTTCACCTTTATTTCGGTGATTTTTTTTACAAGCAAAATGGCTGGTAACTCTGAAATAATTGCCATTCTAAGTAGTGGAGTTAGTTTTACGCGCATGTTGAGGCCCTACTTTATGGCATCCTTGTTATTGGGTTTGCTTTCATTTTATCTTGGAAACTTCCTGATACCTCAAACCAATGTAACCCGACGGGCTTTTAAGGACAGGTATATGGAAGATCTGTCGAAAGATAAAGACAGAAACATCCATCTTCAGATTGAAAAAGGAGTTTTCATTTTTGTTGAAAATTACAACGTAAAGCAGCAGACAGGCTATCGCTTCACCATCGAGCATTTTGAAGATGAAAAGATGACCTACAAGCTATTGGCCGATCGCATCGAATTGGACACTACACGCAGCCCAAATGCCTGGAAGATTATCAACTACACCAAAAGGTACATCAACGGCCTGGATGAACACATCGAAAAAGGCAAATCACTCGACACTACCCTGAACCTCCTCCCAACTGATTTGTACAAGATCAAAGAAGATTTTGAGGTGATGAACTTTTGGGAACTTCAGGAACACATCCGCAAGGAGCGCCTGAAAGGAAGCCCAGGCGTGGTAAACTATGAAGTGGAGATGCAGAAGCGACTGGCTTCTCCTGCTGCCATCCTGATACTTACCTTTATCGGAGCTGCTTTGTCGAGCCGCAAAGTGCGTGGTGGCATCGGGATGCACCTTGGACTCGGCATTGCCATTACTTTTTCGTACATCCTCTTTATGCAGTTTTCGACAGTTTTTGCTACTTTCGGAAACCTTTCCCCTGTGTGGGCAGCCTGGATACCCAACACTTTGTACGCCATTTTGGGAGTTTACCTCATTATTAAAGCGCCTAAATAAAGCGCGCCAAAATTGAGGCATTTGACAAAGCCGAATTGCTTACTTTTGTGATCTTAGAAAAATAAGTTTATGGCATTTATCAGCACCGTTGCATCCTGGTTTATTAAAAAGCGGATGCATCAGATCGATCTCTTTATTAAATATCCACACGAAGTACAGGCTGAATGGTTTAAGCGTCTGATTATGACTGGAAAAAATGCAGAATACGGAAAAACCTACGATTTCAAAAGCATTAAAACCCCAGAGCAGTTTGCACAGCGGGTTCCAATCAATAACTACGAAGCACTCAAGCCTTTTATCGACAGACTGCGCAAGGGCGAACAAAATGTCCTTTGGCCCGAAGAAATAAAATGGTTTGCCAAATCGTCAGGAACTACAAGCAGCAAAAGCAAATACATCCCAGTAAGTAATTCATCCTTAGAAGAATGCCATTTCAAAGGAGGCAAGGATATGCTCAGTATTTTCATCAATAACCATCCCGAAACGGAGATTTTTGATGGCAAAGGCCTTGTGATGGGCGGCAGCCACACCATCAGCGAAGTTAGCAATGCCTCTTTCTACGATGGTGATCTTTCTGCTATCCTGATTCAAAACCTGCCTTTTTGGGTACAGCTGATGAAAACACCCAACCTGAGTATAGCGTTGATGGACGAATGGGAACAAAAGATAGAGCTGATGGCCCGCGAAACCATGCAGCATGATGTAACCAGCATTTCGGGTGTGCCCAGCTGGACGCTGGTATTAATCAAACGCATCCTTGAACTCACAGGTAAATCCAATCTCTCGGAGGTGTGGCCAAATTTGGAAGTATTCTTCCACGGCGGTGTAAATTTTGAGCCTTATCGCGAACAATTTCAGCAGTTGATTCCGCATGATGGCATGCACTTCATGGAAACTTACAATGCTTCTGAAGGCTTTTTTGGTATTCAGGATCAAACGGACAGCAAAGAACTTTTGCTCATGCTCGATTACGGCATTTATTATGAGTTTATCCCAATGGAAATGCTTGAAGACGAACATCCTAAAGTGCTGGCCCTTCACGAAGTGGAAAAAGATCAAAACTATGCGCTCGTTATTACGACTAATGCCGGTCTGTGGCGTTATCTGATTGGCGATACTGTTACCTTTACCTCGCTTAACCCATACAGGATAAGGATTACGGGAAGAACAAAAAATTTCATTAATGCTTTTGGTGAAGAACTGATTATCGACAATGCCGAAAAAGCACTTGCCATTGCCAGCCGAAAATGCCAGGTAAATATTCTTGACTACACTGCTGCTCCGCTTTATTTTAGCGGAAAAGAATCCGCTGCACACGAATGGCTGATTGAATTTGAGCAAACACCCCAAAACCTTGATTTCTTTGTTGAAACATTCGATAATGCTTTAAAATCACTCAATTCCGACTACGAAGCCAAACGTTACCACAATATGGTTCTCAGGCCACCGATGGTGAAAGCAGTTCCACAAGGTACTTTCTATAAGTGGCTCAAAAGCAAGGGAAAACTGGGTGGTCAACATAAAGTTCCACGCCTGTCGAACAATAGAATCATACTGGAAGAAATTCTTGAACTGTTGTAAAGCTTTTAAAATTTATTAATTTCGCTCATAAAACATTTATCATGCATATCGCCATCGCCGGCAACATCGGTTCCGGAAAAACCACACTTACAAAGCTATTGGCCAAACATTTCAATTGGACACCTCATTTCGAAGACGTCGAAAACAATCCCTATCTGCACAGCTTTTATGAAGATATGCAAAGGTGGTCGTTCAACCTGCAGGTGTATTTTCTGAACAGCCGTTTCAGGCAGGTGATTGACATTCGCAACAGCGGAAAAACCATTGTGCAAGACAGAACCATTTATGAAGACGCCTACATTTTTGCCCCCAACCTGCACGCCATGAACCTGATGTCGACTCGCGATTTTGAAAATTACAGCTCTCTTTTTGAGCTGATGAGTAAATTTATCCAACCCCCCGATTTGCTGATTTATTTGCGTGCCAGTGTGCCAACACTTGTTAATCAAATTCAAAAACGCAACAGAGATTACGAGAAATCTATCAGGCTCGATTACCTCAAACACCTCAACGAACGCTATGAAGCCTGGATTACAAAATACACCATCGGCAAATTACTGATTATGGAGGTGGATGAGATTGACCTTGAAAAACCTGACGACCTGAGTATGGTGATCGAAAAAATCAATGCCGAAATCCACGGTCTTTTCTAAAGACCCAGCGAATACGCTCAAGATGAAAATATTAGCTGTTATACCTGCCCGATATGCATCCACCCGCTTCCCGGGAAAGCCACTCGCACTGATTCAAGGGAAAACCATGATTCGCAGGGTGTACGAGCAAGTTAAAAAAGCCAAATTAGTTACAGCCATTGTGGTGGCAACCGATGATGATCGGATCGCCAGCGAAGTAGCTCACTTTGGCGGTAATTTCATCATGACCTCCCCAACGCATCCCAGCGGAACCGACCGTTGCTACGAGGCTTTGTGCAAACACCAACATTCTTTTGATGCAGTGATTAATGTGCAGGGTGATGAACCTTTTATTGCTCCCGAACAAATAGATCAGCTTGCCCAGCTTATAAAGCCTGAAAACATTGGCATTGCAACACTTATTCAGCGCATCAATGAAAAGACGCATTTATTCGATCCTAATGTAGTTAAAGTAATCACAAATCCTGAAGGTAAAGCTATCTATTTCAGCCGGCAAGCTATTCCCTATTTGCGCAATTTCGACATAGATCAATGGCTTAAGGAATATATTTTTTACAGGCATATTGGCATTTACGCCTACAAAAGCGATGTGATGAAACAGATCACCAGCCTGCCTCCTTCGCCCCTCGAAAAGGCCGAATCGCTTGAACAGCTTCGCTGGCTCGAGCACGGCATCACCATCCAAACCGGGCTCACTGATCATGCTCAATTTGGGGTGGATACACCAGCCGACCTCGAAAAACTTATCAACATAATTTGATCATCAAAGATTTGAGTCGTATCTTAGCAGGCTGATTCATAGTAACCAAAGTTTGCAAATCCGTTTTCGCTCATAGTAAAATGAAGATTGCCAGTAGTATAGCTGATCTATTATTCGAACACGAATGTGTTGTCATTCCTGGCTTGGGAGGTTTTATAACCAAAACAAACCCTGCCACGGTGCACCCTGTTAAGCACCAATTTAAACCACCTCACAAAGAAATCGTCTTTAACCAGCATTTGCGTGCCAATGACGGCATGTTGCTCAATCATATCGCACACAAAGAATCGCTTCCCTACAGCGAAGCCAAAAAGAAAATGGATAAGTTCGTACTGCGCTGCATTGAGGAAATGCAAGCCGGCCGAAAAATCAATTTCAGGCTTATAGGAAGCATTTCGATGGACGACAAGCAGCAAATTGTGTTCGATCCTGATTTGAGTCAGAATTATTTGGCTGAATCATTTGGGCTTACAGGATTTGTTTCGCCTGCCATAAAAAGAGAGACTTTTACCCAAAAACTTGAACAGCAGATCAAGCAGCAACGCGAAGAAAAGTCCCAGAAAATCAGCAGCGATACACCCAAACGAAAAACAAAACCCAAAGCTCCAAAGCAAAAGGTTTTCAGGGCTTCAAGAAAAAAGAATCCCTACAAAAAGCAACTGATTTTTATTGCTGTTTTGCTCATTTTTATGACGTCAGGATGGGCTTATATGAACAAACATGTAGTTCAGCATTATTACCAAACTTATGCCAGTTTAGTTCCTTTTTTCTATCCCAGCCCTAATGAATATGTAGCTGCGCACATAAACCATTTTGGAATTGCTGGCTCTGACAACAGTAGTGAAATCACCCTTAGCAAAACTGAAATTCCTGAGAAAAAGCTTCCTGAAGAAAAGCCAGCCGAAGCACTTTCAAAAACAGCTGTTTCTCCTGAAAATATTATTGAAGAAGGCCCTTTAACCGAAACTGATCCCAATAAAGAAATACCTGAAAGCTCCGATCCTTTGCAAGACGAGATTATCCCGGAAGAACCAATTGCTGAAACACCAAAAGAGATTGTTTCAGATCCGGTTCAAGCCGAAGAGCAAGCAAAGTATTTTATTATTGCCGGTGCCTTCCGCGAAAAAGCCAATGCCGACAAGCTCGTGGCCAAATTAAGGGCTAAAGGTTTTAATGCCGTTTTTGCCGGACAAACCGGAAGCGGTCTTCATCGCATCGCCTTTGAAGGGCATTCCAACAGAGGTATTGCTTTATCAAGACTTGAAGCTATCAAAGAAGAAGAAAACGAGAACGCATGGTTGTTCATCATGTAAACCTTTGCGCGATTGAATCAATTGAGAACAAGCCTTAAGCTTTATTACTAATCCAATTATATTTCAGGAAGTTAATAGTCGTGGGAAAAAAGAAAAAATTACAGCGATTTGCTGAGAATGAAACATTTGAAAACTTCTTTCAATACAATTACGAGCAACTGCAGCAGGAAAGCTTTCCGCTGAAAGGTCAATGGAACGCTGATTTCTTTCATAATTCAAATCCAATTGTGCTTGAGTTGGGTTGTGGCAAAGGCGAATATACAGTTGGTTTGGCGCGTCATCGCAGCGGTTTCAATCATATCGGCATGGATATCAAAGGAGCCCGGATGTGGCGCGGATTAAAAGATGCACAAAAGCTGAACCTTAAAAATGTTGCCTTCATCAGAAGCCGGATTGAGCTTTCCGAACATTTCTTTGGACCAGAAGAAGTTTCTGAAATATGGATTACTTTTCCCGATCCTCAGCCACAGCAATCCCGCATCAGGAAAAGGCTTACCGCACCCCGCTTCTTGGAGCAATACCGAAAATTCCTACGCAAGGACGGGGTGGTTCACCTGAAAACCGACAGCGATTTACTTTATGCCTACACCAAAGAAGTAATTGAGCAGGAAAATCTGCCTGTTTATTACGATATTCCAGATCTTTATGCTGATGAGCAGGCGTTGGAAGTAAAAAATATCCGAACCTTTTACGAACAAATATGGCTCGAACAAGGCCTCACGATCAAATACCTGCGTTTTGGAATCTTCAGCTGAATCTAATCATTCTTTTTTTGAGCAGGTTTATGCCATAGTACGGCAAATTCCTTTTGGTAAGGTCACTTCATATGGTGCTATAGCGGCTTTTTTGGGTTCGCGCCAGTCGTCGCGCATGGTGGGCTGGGCAATGAATCAGTCGCATCGCAGTGGATTGAGTATCCCGGCGCACAGGGTTGTAAACCGCAACGGCCAGCTTACCGGAAAGAATCATTTCGGCCACCCTGATCTGATGCAGCAATTACTTGAACAGGAAGGCCATCGGATTGTAAATGATACAATCGTAAATTTCGAAAATGTTTTTTGGAATCCGGAACAGGAAGTGTGAGTAATGAGCAATTGAAGAAGTGTGAGTCTCGAGCAAGAGTTTCTAGGATAGTAAATTGTTGAAAATGAACATCATGCTTCAATTAAAACGAGCCCCCGATAAGCGGGGTTAACAGCAAACAGCCTAATAAAAGAAGTGTGAGTATTGAGCAAGCGTATTGAAGATATTGATTTCTGATAATGTACGTGTTGCTTCAGTTTAAAAGAATGACTAAAGCTAAAGCCAATGTTTAAAAAAAGCAAGCTTATTGCAGGGTTTGGGCTATGTTTCCGCTATGCCTTCGCTAGTTCATCACTACCTGTTTTGGGGTCTAAGCATTGATAACACTGGGTTTAAAGCGAATTTGCATATATGTTGCATAGCGAAAAAGCATTTTAAACCTGAACTGCACCCCAACAGTAAAGCCGGAACAGATCAAATGGATTGCCTTTTTACAGGATTGTTCAGGCTTTCAGCCTAATAAATACTATCAGGATATATTCTAAATAAAGCACATTACAAAAAAATAATGCTTTTTTGCTTGATTTTTTTTTGAAACGCATTTAGCTTAGCAGCACAAAACAAGCAACCATGAAACCACAAACACCTTCCGTTTA
The DNA here is from genome assembly GCA_964592595.1 of uncultured Lentimicrobiaceae bacterium. Taxonomy (GTDB): domain Bacteria; phylum Bacteroidota; class Bacteroidia; order Bacteroidales; family F082; genus UBA5536. The sequence goes on from CAZQFH010000024.1 coordinate 52,840, forward strand.
CCCCCCCCAATAACGTCTATATTTTTGTATTGCAAGACTTTAAGCTTATCTATACAAGGCAAATCATTAGCCATATACCCCTTGCTGCATAGCAAGCCGGCAGATGGCTCAATCGGCTGCAGCAGCAAAACCATCAAACATAACCAACTTAAAATACACCAAAATCTTATACCTATAATACTAACCAAAAATCAAAATCATGAACACAAAAATTAAAAGAACAGGT
>CAZQFH010000025.1:0-47677 GCA_964592595.1 uncultured Lentimicrobiaceae bacterium
GTTGCCCGATCAGGTCTCGAACCTGAACTCTTCTGATCCAGAGTCAGACGTGTTGCCAATTACACCATCGGGCAATGAGGCCGCAAAATTAACAATTTCTTAGCTAATCTATTTATGTTTTTAAAAAATTTCGGTTTCCTGCGCTTTAATTATTCATTTTTGACCAGTTGTCTCTCAAAGGCACAGTGCGGTTGAAAATCAAATGGCCGGGCATGCTGTCCTTGTCCACACAAAAATATCCAACGCGCTGAAACTGGAATTTTTCGCCTGCCGTAACATCTGCCAGCATGGGCTCCAGTTTGCAGGCTGTTTTGATCTGTAAAGAATCCGGATTTAAAAATTCCATAAAGTCCTTATCCTTATGCCCTGCCGGGTCTTCATCATTAAACAGCCTGTCATAAAGCCTAACTTCTGCATCCAGAGCTGTTTTGGCTTCCACCCAATGTAGCGTTCCCTTCACTTTGGGTTGCTTGCTGCCTGTAACACTTTTGGTTTCGGGATCGTAGGAGCAGAAAATGGTTTTTACCTCGCCGTTTTCATCGGTTTCGTAGCTGTCGCAATGAATCACATAGGCGCCTTTGAGGCGTACTTCTCTGGCGGGTGCCAAGCGGAAAAACTTCTTTGGCGGATCGATCATGAAATCATCTCTTTCGATATATAGTTCGCGTCCAAATGGAATTTCACGGCTTCCGGCTTCCGGATCTTCCGGGTTGTTAATCAATTCGATGGTTTCTGTTTGATTTTCAGGATAATTGGTGATAACCAGTTTAACCGGATCAATCACTGCCATCACACGAGGTGCAATTTTGTTCAGGTCTTCGCGTACGCTGAATTCCAACAATCCCACATCAATCGTATTATCTCTTTTGGCTACCCCGATGCGATCGGCAAAGGCTCTGATGGAAGCCGGAGTATAGCCCCTGCGGCGCAGACCGGCAATAGTGGGCATGCGGGGATCGTCCCAGCCGTTTACAACGCCATTTTTCACCAGATCGAGCAGTTTGCGTTTGCTCATCACCGTATAGCTCAGGTTGAGTCGGGCAAACTCGATCTGTCGTGGCCTGTAGGTTCCTTCTTCGATGATTTGATTGAGAAACCAGGCGTACAATGGCCGGTGTACTTCAAATTCGAGTGTACAAAGCGAATGGGTGATGCCTTCCAGGTAGTCTGACTGCCCATGAGCATAGTCGTACATGGGATAAATGCTCCATTTGTTGCCTGTGCGATGGTGATCGGCATGCAGGATGCGATACATCACCGGATCGCGCATATGCATATTGGGCGAAGCCATGTCGATTTTAGCTCTCAAAACCTTGGATCCATTGGGAAACTCACCTCTTTTCATGGCCTCAAAAAGTTCGAGGTTCTCTTCAACCGAACGGTTTCTGAACGGACTTTCGATGCCCGGACGGGTAGGTGTGCCGCGCTGCTGACTGATCAATTCCTGAGGTTGATCGTCCACATAGGCTTTGCCTTTTTTGATGAGCAGGATAGCCCATTCAAAAAGCTGATCGAAATAATCAGAAGCAAAGAATGGTTCTTCATTCCATTCAAAGCCAAGCCATTGCACATCTTCCTTGATGGAATCCACATACTCCATTTCCTCTTTAGTGGGATTGGTGTCATCGAAACGCAGGTTGCATTTTCCATTGTATTTTTTGGCCAGGCCGAAGTTCAGGCAGATGGATTTAGCGTGGCCAATATGCAGGTAACCATTAGGTTCGGGAGGGAAACGGGTATGCACACGGGCATCATTTTTTTGGGTTTGGATATCCTCCTCGATAATGGTTTCGATGAAGTTGAGCGATTTTTTGTCTTTTTCAGGAACTTCCATGTAGGTTGTAGATTAAAGTTTGGCTTGAAAATGAGCGTTTCAGGGGCGCAAAATTACGTTTTTTTCAGGAAAAAAGAAGCTTTTGATCCTGTACTTATACAAATCTGCGCAGGCAGGATTGCAGCTGACCAACATAGCTGCCGCCAAATAAATTCACATGCACCAGGATCGGATAGAGATTGCAAAGATCAACACGTTCCTGCCAGCCTGTTTCAAGTGGATAAGCTGCATGATATGCCTCATAAAACCTTGGGCCGAAACCGCCAAAAAGCTTGCTCATGGCCAGATCCATTTCGCGATGGCCGTAATAAACTGCCGGATCAATCAGGACGGGTTTTTTTTGCACATCACATAAAAAATTGCCACTCCATAAATCGCCGTGAAGCAGGGCTGGTAATTCATCCGGAAATAACGCTGGAAGTTTGGCATACAATTTTTCAAAGTGGTTTAAAATTTTAGTGTTCACCAGACCTTTCTTAGCTGCAAGGTTTAGTTGTGGGTTTAGCCGTTGAGTTATAAAAAATTCACTCCAGTTTGTTGCTGGCGTATTGCTTTGTGGCAGCGAACCAATGTAATTATCTTGATCAAGGCCAAAAGTTTCATTTGTTTCGCTATGTAAATCAGCAAGTTCATTACCAAAGACTTCCCAAAAATTATTATCGGGATAGCCTGCTTCGATGTGTTCCAGCAATAAAAAGGCAGTTTGACCTGCTTCGCCCTTTCCAATGACTTCAGGAAGGCAAATTTTTTTGCTGTTTGCCAGTAAATTCAGGCCTTGTGCTTCCAACTCAAACATTTTGGGAAAACGCCTGGCTTGATTATATTTCAAAAAGTAATCCTGTCCGGCATAACGTATTCGGTAGGCGGCATTGATTGACCCACCACCAACGGCTTGTGTTTGCTCAATCAGGGCTTTGTTGCCAGTGTGTGATTTTAATAATTCTTCCAGTAGGGAAACAATGGCTATAGGAATCATTTTTTGAGGCGAAAGTATGATTTTTGAAGGGCAAAATGAAATTGCAAATTCTAAATCAGACTGGCACTTTTGCTGAAAAAGCGTGCATGCATCAGGCGTTCAAAGGCAAAAAGTGCCAATATTGCCGGAATGATGGCTAAACTGATTGCCGGAAGATTTCCGATCAGTTCTAAAAACGCGGGGAGTGCTTTTTGTTCGGTTTGAATCCAAGATCCAAAAAATTGGACAAATTGCAGTAAATACTGAATAATAAATTCAAAATCGGCCAGCAAGATAAGTGTTAGTGATCCTACTAAAAGACTAAAAAACAACAAATAACGCTCGGGTAGCAATTGGTTTTTTGCCGGGGCAGTTTGCGGAAGACCAGCGATCTGATGCATCACATTTGCTTTAAAGCCAGCGCTAACTTTTTCGTCGGGCAGCTCACGCAAGAGGTTATCGACTGTGAATTTATTTTGTTTCATGGTGTATTGGTTTCGAGATGAATAGCTTGTGTTGTTGTTTCAAAATGCTGAGCCAGTTTTTTGCGGCTTCTGAAGAGTTTCACTTTTACATGCGACTGGCTGAGTCCGCTTATTTCTGCAATTTCGTGCACCTTAAGCTGTTGTTTGTAAAACATGATTAGTATCGTACGCTCACCTGTTTCCAGTTTTTGCATGGCTTTTTCCAGTTTTGCCAAAGCTTCTTCGCGGTCGGTGGCTTCCACGATTGCATCATCAGAAATTGAGAAATTATCTTCATTCAAATAAAACGTATTGCTGTTAAGCCTATTATGCAGTTTGCGATGTTGCGAAATGGCCATGTGCCAAACGATACGATAGAGCCAGGTCGAAAATTTTGATTCCCCTTTAAAAGTATTGAGTTTTTCGAAAGCTTTTACAAAACTGTTCTGAGCCAGATCTTCGGCTTCCTCACGTTGGCGCAAAACCTGATAAGCAATATTCATGACCATATCCTGATATTTTTCGACCAAAACACCATAGACAGCGGTTTCGCCGGCCAAAACTTTACGAATGATGATTTGATCTTCCTGCTCCATGTTTCAGTCAATTGGACGCAGCCCTTTTGAAGAAGTTACAATTTTCTGTAATTTTACTTTCCAAAGTTAAACAAAATGAAAAGGATTCTCTTAACAATTAGTTTTTTAGGACTGTTATTACAGTTAACTGCCCAGTTCGACAGCACGTTTCACAATAAAAGTTTGCGTATGGATTACATCCGTTCAGGCAATTTTGAAAATGAATGGATCGCACTCGAAAACTGGTATGAGCAGGCTGAATGGGCAGGCTCCCAAAATTTATTGATTGATCCGTTGGGTTATGGCAAACACTGGGTGGAAATGCGCGATGCGGCAACAGATTCCGTGTTGTATTCGAGAGGATATGGCAGTTTGTACAGCGAATGGCAAACCACAACTGAGGCAAGAGAAACCATTAGAAGTTTTCCGGAAACTGTTGTTATGCCCTATCCAAAGAAACCCGTTCAAATTAGGCTGTTAACACGCGCTTTTGAAGGAAATTGGGAAGAAGTATTTAGCATAATGCTTGATCCGGAAAATTATTTCATTAAGCCTGCACCAAAAACTAAATGGCCTGTGATGAACGTATGGGGTGATGGCGAACCGGCTGAAGTGGTTGATATCGTGGTGCTACCGGATGGTTATACCATGGAGGAGCTGGGTGAATTTGTGGAGGATGCCCAATTTTTTGCGGAGAGTATTTTCCAGTTTGAACCTTTCAAATCTTTAAAGGATAAATTCAGGGTTCGTGCGGTGTTGGCTCCTTCGGATGAATCCGGAATACCTGTTCCTGCCGAGGATTTTTGGCCTCAAACAGCACTTGGATCGAGTTTTTACACCTTCGACTCCGAACGCTATTGCATGAGTTACGATAACCGCAGCATCCGCGACCTGGCCGGACAAGTGCCTTACGATCAGATTTATATCCTGGCCAATACAACCAAATATGGTGGTGGAGGAATTTATAATTATTATGGTTTGAGTTCTGCTGGTAATCAACTGTCGTCCAAGGTGATTGTGCATGAGTTTGGTCATTCTTTTGCCGGCCTTGGCGATGAGTATTTCGACAGCTCAACGGCTTATTCCGAATTCTATAACCTGAAAGTGGAACCCTGGGAACCTAACCTCACCACCTTGGTTGATTTTGATAGCAAATGGAAATCATTAATGGATACGCTCACACCAATTCCCACGCCGGCTGTTGATAGCATGAAAACGGTTTTAGGCGGTTATGAAGGCGGCGGTTATGTGGCTAAAGGGATGTACCGCCCGATGATCGATTGCCTGATGCATACTTTCAAGGGAGAGGAGTTTTGTCCGGCCTGCCAGCACGCCATTATTCAAATGATTGAGGTGTATTCAGAATAGATTGTTTATTTTTGACCTTTAAAATTATAGCCTGATGTCAGAAAAATCTCCTTTTGATTACGATCCCGAAAAAGATGACCTTTCGACCAATGTGATGTTTTGGATTGCTATAATTGCTTTTGGAGCAGCGATTTACCTCAGTCAGATTTTAGTATAAAAAAAGCCCTGCCCATTGCTGAGCAGGACTTCTTGTATCATTTCAAATTTGTTTTATTGCTTGATTACTTTGATGATTTGCTGCTGGTTTGTATTGCTGATCGTTATAAAATACAAGCCCTTATCAAGATTTTCAGGCAGCTCAATTTCAAAACTGTTTGCGTTTGCGTTTTCAATACGTTCTATAACTATCAAACGGCCTGTAAGATCACGAATTGTAAGATCAACTCCCTCATCATTAGTGTTTTCTGTTTGAATAAACAACTTGTCACTGAACGGGTTTGGATATACACTAAATGTCAAAGTTTTGCTTTGATCAAGTCCGCTTAGCAAATCCAAATTTATTTTTACTGGCATTGAATAGGTATTCAAATTCGTAACAATATCAATTTGCGTTTCATAATATACGATAGGATCCAGCATCACACCAGGGATTAGAATAACCCTTATTTCAAGGGAGGTTCCCGCAGGAAGTTCAAAGGGAAGTTCAGGGATATCGTAAAATTCAAACATGCCTTCGTGTTCCAGACTGCTTAGTATCACAGCATCGGAGGTAGGATTCATGAGCGTCATAACTTGTTCATATTCATAATTGTAAACAAGCGTATCCGGCATAAAGGTAAGATCGGTGAAGCTTTGCTCGCCCACAACAAACTCATGTGGATCGAGATCGCCCATGATGGGTTGTTTCAGGCGGCGGCCGGTTTCATCTTTGGCAAAAACATAGTAACGAATGGTATCTCCAACTTCAAATCCGCTGATAGTAGCATGAAACAAATCCTCTTCGTTTCCATCTACAGTAAAGTTTGTGGTATTATAATCTCCTCCATTGATGCTGTAAAAAACCAATAATGAATCACTCACCAATGCTTCTCCTGAATAGGCAATAATCTTACTGCTCAGGGTATAATTTTCGGCATATTCCACTTCGTCATACAAAGGCCGGTGATCAACATACAACATTTCCAAATCGGCAATGCCTCTGGTTCGGCAATGAATGGCATCAGTGTTGTACCAGCTGCTCCAAACAACCGGCACAATTTCGTATCCGGGCATGGCTTCTTCATACACCGCGATGGCTTCATCGTCCCACTGATTGCCACTTAATGGCACAAGGACTTTGTTATTCAGGATAAGTGAGTTTGTATAAGGTGTGGTCTGGCTTCCACCAGGTGTATAAACACGATAAACTTCATAAGGATATCCATAAACACAAGGAGTGGTTGCAAAATAATTAGCCACTGATTCATAATCGCTGTAGCGCGGATCGGCTTGAGGTACCTGACCGATCAGAATTTTATCAGGAGAAAGATATTTTCCCCAGCAATCGATATGTTTGATATAATCGCCCAGCGGATCAATAGTTACATCATAACGTATTACACCCAGGTAATCTTCCACCTTATCTGCAACCTGCTGTGGCGTGAGGTTGTTTTCATCGTAAACCAAATCCGTTGAGGCTGCCATCGCTGTGGCATCAACCATCATATTGCCGCCTGTGTGGGTCAGGTTCATTCCAAAGAGATTAATTCCCAAATCAGCAGCAACAGCAGCCGGAACGTTATTGTCGTTTGGTCGTGGTCTGTCGTAAGGAAAATCAACAATGCCGGGCGCTTTGTTGCCGTCAAAAACAAACCAGGGGCCGTAATCACGTGTCCAATAGGAGTCGGTTTGGGTAATGATAAAGGTGCAGTTATCGGTATTTACATTGTTTTGTTCGTAAAGATTCAACACCTGATTGGCTTGTGATGAGCTATTTACGAGCGTAACTACATTAATATCCCCGGCCATTTCGGCAATTACACTGTAAGGAATGCCAAAGGGATAGCGAATCAAAACGGATTGCATGGGTTCATATTCAGCAACCATGCGCACGTCACCTTCGGGTGGGTCAGTCTCGGTAAAAGTAAGGTGATTCGTAACCGGAAGCGACATTTCCTCTTCGGAGAGGTAATGCAACTGGCGCCAGTCTGCTGGTTTTTTCTCCTGTGCGGCAAGGGTAAATGGCATTAGCAAGCCACACAATAAAAATAATCGTAAGAAGTGTTTCATCGTTTGATCTAAAATTTATTTGCTTGCCAAAGGTAAAAATATTGCTTATTTATTAGCCTTTGCATATGAAATAATAAGGAAATTTGATCGTTGGAAGCCTTATTTGGCAAAACGCTGCTCTAAGAAGTTTTGATGAAGATGGAAAATTTTGTTTCCTATTCGGTTTAAATTTTTTCATGTACTTTTGTAGGCAGCATTTTTTAAAAAATTCAACCTATGAATTTATCCATATTATTAGGAATGATTGGCGGATGGCAGATTCTGATCATCGTATTGGTTGTTTTGTTGCTTTTTGGTGGCAAAAAAATTCCTGAGCTGATGCGTGGAATGGGTCGTGGTGTGAAAGAATTTAAAGACGGCATTAGTGGTGAGGACGAGAAAAAACCAAACGAAGAGAAAGATTCCAAATAGATGGGCGAGAAAAATACCCAGGTTGGTGCCGTTTGTTTGTAACAACCCTTGTTTGATTTACTCAACAGCAGGCTGTTCATTATTTTTCGTTTTTTAAAACATCATTTGTCACCAGGCACCTTAGTTTTGCACTTATTATTTACTCAAAATACAGGAATTTATGCTTAAAAATAGCCTGATAGTTTTATTATTAGTTTCATTTCAATACTATGCTAAGGCTCAATCAGAGATCGAGCAGGTGCTGCGTGATTCGAGTGTAGTTTTACCCGACAGCCTGATGGTTGCCGACAGTGTGATGATGCTTTCGGAAGCAGAAGCATCAGCCCAAAACAGTGGTCAGGGAATTGTTGAAGATTCACCTATCGTTAAAATGCTCGACAGCCTGTATCGCATTCGCTATTTTGGCGATAGCCTTATGTTTATGGATAGTGCTACTTTAAATTTGTACGGGCATAAATCGCCGGAAACTCCCAGCTTTGCAGATAGTATTTATGAGCAGCGAATTGCCTTACTCAATCGTGAAACACCAATTGATCTTACCTATAACAAGCATGTGAAATCCTTTATCGAGCTTTATGCCGTAAAGAAAAGAGAATTGACAAGTCGTGTTTTGGGACTGTCGCATGTGTATTATCCGATGTTTGAAGAAATGCTTGATCGATATGATATTCCACTGGAAATGAAACACCTGGCTGTTGTGGAGTCGGCTTTAAATCCAACTGCTGGATCACGTATGGGAGCCAAAGGACTATGGCAGTTTATGTATGGCACGGGCAAGGTGTACGATCTCAAAGTTACTTCTTTGGTTGACGACCGCTACGATCCGTTAAAAGCTACCGAAGCAGCTTGCCAGCATATGCTCGACCTATATGGAATTTACGATGATTGGCTTCTGGTGCTTGCAGCATATAACTCTGGCGCCGGAAACGTAAACAGAGCTATCCGTAGAGCTGGCGGACTTAAGAATTATTGGGCTATTTGGCCTTTTCTTCCGCGCGAAACCCGTGGCTATGTGCCAGCTTTTATTGCAGTAAATTATGTAATGAATTATGCTTCGGAACACAATATATACCCTAAATATCCTGGAATGATTATGCAGGGAACAGATACTGTTACGGTTTGTGAAGTGCTTTCTTTTGATCAGATCAAAGAATTGCTTGGTGTTGACTTGCAGGATTTGGAGTTTTTCAATCCACAATACAAAAAAGGTATCATTCCGGCCTCTGCCGAAAATCCTTATTTGTTGCGCCTGCCAATGGAATATATCGGTGCTTTTCTGAACAATGAAACTACGCTGTATGCATACAAAACGAAGGCTGGAGTAGAAAAGGAAAAACTGTTGGAGGAAATTAAAAAAGTAAGCGATCGCAGCTTGCATGTGGTAAGAAGTGGCGAAAACCTGGGATTTATTGCGCAAAAGTACAGGGTGAGTGTTAATCAACTCATGGCCTGGAACAATCTGCGCAGCACTATGATTCGTCCGGGTCAAAAACTGGTAGTTTACAGCTCTGGGGCACCGATGGCACAGGCCGGAAAAACACCTGTTATGCGCTCAGTCACTTCCAGCACACACGTAGTTCGGTCAGGTGAAAACCTGGGTTTGATTGCTAAAAAATATCAGTGCAGCGTTACAGATCTTCGTGAATGGAATAACCTCAAGGGTTCAACAATTCATCCCGGCCAAAAACTTAGGGTTTATCCTCAGTCAGAAAATACAGCTCAAAAAGCAGAAAGCGATGGTAAGTTTTTGATTCACACTGTTCGCAGTGGCGATACGCTCTGGGATATTGCCCGTGAATATGATGGGGTTACCGTAGAGCAGATCAGACAATTAAACCGCCTGGGAAATACGGCTCGCATAAAACCTGGCCAAAAACTCAAGATTACGCAGATAAGTTAAGCCAAAACAATTTTTAAGGTTGTTTTTTCTGCGACTTTATACCATAATAGCTGCACAAAACGTTAGTTTTTTAAACCTTTTTGTATGCAAAGTTGGCAAGGGTTCAATAAAGTGTCGTAAAATTTGTGTAATCACTAAATAAGGAATGCAATGAAAAAGCTTTTTAACTGGTCAGCAATTTTAATGCTGCTGATGCTTGTTCAGGCATGTGCCCAACCCGAAACGCGCACACCCCGATCGGTAGGGGCCACATCTGAAATTCTTGTTGTTACGCAAACAAAGGAACAGTGGGACGGCAAAGCAGGAGAAGCAATACGCGCATACTTTGGACAGGATCAATATGGTTTGCCACAATCGGAGCCGCGCTATCGAATAGCCAATATCACCATCGCCAATTTGTCGGAGATGTTTAAAAAGCATCGTAACATTTTAGTGGTAGAATATGACAAAAAGCTTAAGACGCCTAAAGCAGAAATGCGCACTAATTTATGGGCTCAGCCTCAACGTGTTTTTAAAATCACCGCACCGGATGCCGATTCATGGATCCATGCTTTTGATGAAAAGAAGGAGCGCTTTTTAGCACTCTTCGATAAATCGGAACGTGAACGCCTTACGAATATTTACCGACCTACTGCTGATTATAAGGTGATTAGTCAGGTGGAAGAAACAATGGGTGTCAAGATGTTGATTCCTGAGGGGTTTTTTGTTGCCAAAAACCAAGGTAATTTCATGTGGATTAGAAAAGAGTTAGCTGATATTAGCCACGGATTAATAATTTATTCACAACCCTATACCGATACTGCTGATTTATCCCCCTCACGACTTATCTATGTTAGAGATTCCCTATTGCAGAAGCATATTCCCGGTCCGGTAGATGGATCCTTTATGTCGACCGACAAAGAATTTGTATTACCTGTGAGCAAACCAATTGCTTCCTTTGTTACTGACTTTGCTGTTGAAACCAGAGGCATGTGGTATGTTGTTGGCGATTTTATGGCTGGTCCTTTTTTGGCTTATACAGTTGTAGATGAAGTGCATGGCCGCCTGGTTACAGTTGAAGGATATGTTTACGCTCCGGGCAAAAACAAAAGAGATTACCTCAGGCAGCTTGAAGCTATTTTATACACTTTTGAATTAACTAAAAACAAACAGACGGAGCAAGCAGCAGATCAAAATTAAGCTGTTTTATCAGGGAAGTTTTTGCAGCCTCACACCATCTTTAAAGGCCACTACAAAAGCATCATAAATATTATGTTTTGAGCGGATTGCATTGCGATGGCTGGCAGCTTCGTCGTAAGTTGGATAAGAGCCAATAGTATAGATATAGTATCCGTTGAATGAATCTTCCTTGATTTCATAAGCGGATAGGTTATAAGTTTTAACCAGATAGTCCACCGAAATTTTTGTCCCATAACGTGCTCTGATTTGCACGCGATACTCAATACCGTAAATTTTTACTGGCTCCGGTTCATAATTTATTTCTTCATCAATTTCGGTCTCAACTGGGGGGGTAATCGTTTCATTTTCTGAAGATACTGATTCCTGACGGTTGTAGTCAAGATCAAGCACATCAATTACCCTGTTAAAATTTACCATTTCCTCGTTCGACTGCTGATCTGGTTGCAAGGGAGCATTGGCATCCGGGTCAACAATTAATAATCCAGGCTCGTCTTCAGGAACCATTTTTATACTTTTTCCTGAGCGTGAAAGTCTGTAGGATAATCCCAAAGCTGTATGGTTATAAATGTCGTAGTGAAATCCGCCGGAAACATGTTCAAAAAGATCAGTATTAAGGGCTCTGTTAGCGGTTTCGAACCTGATACTCCAGTTTTCGCTTATATCAAATTTAAGCTCAATACCACCCATTATTAATGCTTCAGCGGTTCGTCCGCCAATGCCTGATCCACTTCCAAAACCGCGTTGTGCAATAATTTTACCAGTACTGGTTTGGTATAAAGTTGTGTTGAAATTTACAAGACCAATTCCAACTAAAAGATCAATACCCCATTTTTGGGAGGAACGGTAAGTACCAAAAAGATTATTCAAATTGATGGCAGTACTCAGATTAAATTCTATTAAATCTGAATTTATGTCCATGTCTCTTTTACGACTTGCGCTTGCCAGTCCACTATAAAGTCCTTGTCCTCTGAGCGAAAAAACTGGACTCACACTTCGCTCAAGGATTAATGAACCACCAAATTTAAGTTCTTTACTGTGATTCATAATTGGATAAAACCTATACTGACGGATATCACCAAAATACATTGAAGGCCCGCCGGCTAGAGTAAGCGACCATGCCGGTACAAAACCATTACCATTAAAATGAGCTGATCTCTCATTAGTCTGTTTCGCCTTTGCTTGTTTACCAGAATAAGTGACTTGAGCTTGTGCTTCAACAGAAAAGACACTAAACATCAAGAAGGCAGCAAGAAGAAGATGATGAGGTATGTTTTTACTAATCATTTTAATAGCTGGTTAAAGCAATACAGAAATGGATTCACTTGAAAAGCTAAAATACATAAGATAACGACTGAATTTAAAGTAAATATTAAAGGGTTATAAACAGGAAAATGTTTATAACCCTTAAGATTTCTGGCTTCCACGAAATCATTTATTGGCAACAGCGAAAAGCCATTTTTCCAGCTCTTGCAGCTGAAGTGCTGGTATGTCGAGTTTGTTTTTTTTACGTAAACCGTTCAGTTTTTGTAACAATCCTGTTGATTTCTCCTTTTTTAGCATTTCCAGGCTTGTGATGCCGGTTTCCAGGATTAGCTTGCCCCAATCTTCCGGAATACCAAAACGTTTCAATTCATTTGGGTCCAAAACTTTCTTGATTTTTTCAGGTCGCATCTGCGGAAAGAAAAGCACTTCCTGAATGCTGGTTTGTCCGGTAAGCAGCATCACCAACCTGTCGATACCAATTCCCATGCCTGATGTTGGTGGCATCCCATATTCAAGTGCCCGCAGAAAATCCTGATCGATAAACATGGCTTCGTCGTCACCACGCTCAGAGAGTTTTAATTGTTCCTCAAAACGTTTGCGTTGATCAATTGGATCGTTAAGCTCGGTGTAGGCGTTGGCAATTTCCTTGCCATTAATCATCAGTTCAAAACGTTCTGTGAGCTCATGATTGTCGCGATGACGCTTACAAAGTGGCGACATTTCAACGGGATAATCTGTAATAAATGTGGGCTGGATGTAGTGTGATTCACAGCGTTCGCCGAAAAGCTCGTCGATCAGCTTACCCTTGCCCATGCTGTCATCTACTTCGATATCAAGTTGGCGGCAGAGCTCGCGCAACTGGTTTTCGTTCATACCCGAAACATCGTATCCGGTGTGCGTTTTGATGGCTTCCAAAATCGGTACGCGCGGAAATGGTTTTTTAAAGCTGATTGTTTTATCGCCTACTTTAACAGTTGTGCCTCCGGTTGTTTGCTGAACTACCCGCTCAAGCATAGATTCTGTAAAGTCCATCATCCAACGGTAGTCTTTGTAAGCTACATAGATTTCTAATACAGTGAACTCAGGGTTGTGGGTACGATCCATACCTTCGTTACGGAAATCCTTGGCAAACTCATACACACCATCAAAACCACCTACGATTAAACGTTTCAAATACAACTCGTTGGCAATTCGCAGGTAGAGCGGAATATCCAAAGCGTTGTGATGCGTCATAAAAGGCCTTGCTGCAGCTCCACCCGGAATGGGTTGCAAGATGGGCGTTTCAACTTCCAGGTAACCGTATGCATTAAAGAAGTTGCGCATGCTGTTGATTACCTTTGTACGTTTTACGAAAGTTTCTTTAACTTCTTCATTAACAATCAAATCCACATAACGCATCCGATAACGCTGCTCGGGATCAGTAAAGGCGTCATAAACTTTTCCGTCTTTTTCTTTCACAATTGGCAGCGGCCTGAGTGATTTGCTAAGCACCTTTAAGGCAGTTACATGAATCGTGATTTCGCCCATTTGGGTCGTAAAAACAAATCCTTCTACACCAATGATATCGCCAATATCCAGCAGGCGTTTAAAAACAATATTGTAAAGACTTTTATCTTCACCCGGACAGATATCGTCGCGCTTGAAATACAATTGAATCCTGCCCGTGCTGTCTTGTAATTCAGTAAACGAAGCAGCACCCATAATCCGGCGACTCATAATCCGGCCAGCTAAACTAACATGTTTAAAATTATCAGGATTCTCCGGAGATTTCTCCAGAATTTCTGCAGCTGTGGTATTTACTTCAAAGGCTTCCTGCGGATAAGGATTTATGCCCATTTTAATCATCTCGGCCAGCGATTGCCGCCGCACTTGTTCCTGCTCACTTAGGTTTATCGACATGCGTTTAAAAATTTTGGCAAAGATAGCTAAACTACCCTAAATCAATGATACTTCAATAGCACTGATTCTTGTTTCAAAAAAAGATATCCAAGCTGATGTCTTTGGGAAAAGTGGTGTTAAAATTTTAACATAATTTAGAAACACCTATAAAAATAACTCAAAATCTTGTATTTTCGCACTATAGTTTATAAATGAATTAAAACAATGGTTATGAAGAAATTAAGTTTTATTTTGGCTTTGACGTTTTTTTTGGCTGCTTGTGAACAAGCACCAAAACAAACCCAAACAGCAATTGATCCTATGGAAGTTTTATTGAATAAATATGTTGAGGTGCCGCTCACCGCTGATATCAGTCATTTGAGTGACAACGAAAAAGAGATGCTCAAAATGCTTTTTAAAGCAGCTGCAATAATGGATGATATTTTCTGGTTGCAAAATTTTGGCGAGAAAATCCCTTTTTTATCAGAAATTGAAAATGCAAAAGCCATAGAATTTGCTACGATAAACTATGGACCCTGGGATGAACTCGATAACCAAAAACCATATTTGGAGGGCTATGGTGAAAAACCAGCCAGTGCTCAGTTTTATCCTCTGGATATGACTGTTGAAGAGTTTGAAGCCTTTGACAATCCTAATAAAACAAGTCTTTATACATTGATTCGAAGAGATGAAAATGGTGCTTTACAATCGGTTTGGTATCACGAAGCTTATGCCCAAGAAATAAATGAGGCGGCTGACTTACTTGATAAAGCTTCAGATTTGGCTGGTGATAAAGCTTTTGCTGAATATTTAAAATTGCGTGCCAAAGCATTGCGTACAGATGATTATTTCGAAAGTGATATGGCCTGGATGGACGTGCGCGATAATAATGTTGATTTGGTTATAGGGCCGATTGAAAATTACACCGATGCACTTTTTGGCTACAAAGCTGCACATGAAGCATTTATCCTGATCAAAGATAAGGTGTGGAGCGACAGGCTTTCGCATTATGCAGCTTTTTTACCTGATTTGCAAACCCAATTGCCTGTTGATCAAAAATACAAAAATGAAGTACCCGGCTCAGATGCTGATCTGAATACCTACGATGTGGTTTATTATGCCGGCGATTGTAATATGGCCGGAAAAACCATTGCTATTAACCTTCCAAACGACGAGCGCGTTCAACTGGAAAAAGGAACACGTAAGCTGCAGCTGAAAAACAGCATGCGCGCCAAGTTTGATCAGATTCTTATGCCCATTTCGAATGTGTTGATAGCACCTGAATTGCGTCAGCATATCAAATTTGATGCTTTTTTCAGTAATACCATGTTTCACGAGGTGGCTCATGGGATGGGCATTAAAAATACCATCGATGGAACTTCAACTGTTCGCAAAGCCCTCAGGGAGCAATATTCGCCAATTGAAGAGGCTAAAGCTGATATTCTTGGCCTATACCTGGTTACCAAACTTAATCAGATGGGTGAATACACCGATACCGAATTGATGGATAACTATGTAACTTTTATGGCAGGCTTTTTCCGTTCGGTTCGTTTTGGAGCGGCAAGTGCGCATGGCAAAGCCAATATGCTTACTTTCAATTTCTTCCGCGAAGAAGGCGCATTCAACCGCACTGATGAGGGTTTTTATGCTATCGATTTGGAAAAAATGATGGCCGCAGCCGAAAAACTAACCGGTATGATATTAAAAGCACAGGGCGATGGGGATTATGATTTTGTAAAAAATTGGGTATCTACTGAGGGTGTTGTAAAACCTGAACTTCAAGCAGATTTGGATCGCCTCACAGAAGCTAATATTCCAGTGGATATTTTCTTTAAAATGGGTCCTGAAATGTTGGGGTTGTAAGCTGTTCGCTTTCGAACAACTTACTGCACTATAGTGGACAGAAAAGTGTAATCTGCCAGCGAATGAATTTTCTATAACTTTGAAAATAAAATAGTTGGATACAATGGCATATTTTCTGTTTGTGCATACTTTCTGAATCTATTTTCAAATCATTAAAACTAAAAATTCTATGAAAAAAGTGTTTTGGCTGATAGCTTTTGCTTTAATGGCCAATCTTGGTAAAGTTTATGCCGACGAAGGCATGTGGTTGCCCATGTTTGTTGAGCGACTCAATTACACCGATATGCAAAAGGCAGGGCTGCAGCTTACTGCTGAAGAAATTTACAGCGTAAACAATGCCAGCCTCAAGGATGCCATTGTTGGGCTGTCGACAAGTCCAAAGCCTTCAGGCTTTTTCTGCAGCGGCGAAATTGTTTCCGACAAAGGCTTGTTGTTTACCAATCACCACTGTGGATACGACATTATTCAGCAGCACAGCAGTTTGGAACATGATTATCTCACCAACGGTTTTTGGGCCAAGAGCCTGGACGAAGAGTTGCCCAACGAAGAACTTACGGCTTCATTTTTAATCCGTATGGAAGATGTTACTGATAGCCTGATGGCTAATGTAACACCCGAAATGACTGATCAGGAGCGCAGTGCCGCCATCCGTGAAGTAAGTAACCGCATGAAAAAAGCAGCCTCAGAAGATGGACGATACAATGTGGTTGTGAAAAGCTTCTTCGAAGGAAATGAGTATTATATGTTTGTTTATGAGGTTTATACCGACGTTAGACTAGTTGGAGCTCCTCCTTCAGCTATCGGAAAATTTGGTGGTGATACCGACAACTGGATGTGGCCACGCCATACCGGTGATTTTTCTATTTTCAGGGTTTACAGCGCACCAGATGGTAGCCCGGCGGATTATGCTCCCGAAAATATCCCGCTAAAACCCAAGCACCATCTGCCGATTAGCCTCGATGGCATTCAAAAGGACGACTTTGCTATGATCTGGGGATATCCTGGAAGTACTGATCGCTACTTGACTTCTTATGGCATCAACTTCCTGCTTGATGATCAATATCCCGCCATTATTGAATTGTTTGGAAAAAAACTCGAGACCTGGAAGGAATTTATGGATGCCGACCAGCAGGTGAAGATTCAATATGCTTCAAAATATGCCATAACGGCCAATAGCTGGAAATACCTTATTGGACAAACCCGTGGCTTGAAGCGCTTGGATGTTGCTGGACAGAAAGCTGAACTGGAAGAAGAATTTACAAATTGGGTGGCTGCTGATCCTGAACGTCAGGAAAAATATGGCGAAGTGCTGCCAACGCTCGAAACGGCATACGCGCAGATGAGCGAATCTATTGAGCCTTTCCTCTATACCAATTTTGCCGGCCTGAGCGGCGCCGAAATTATTGGGTATGCCAATAATTTTAAAGGATTGGCGGAGCTTTTAAAACCAATTGATAAAAAGGAATTGCCAAAGGATAAGGATATGGCAGCCAAGATGAAAGAAGATCGCAAAGCTGAAGCGCTGAAAGCAGCTGAAGCGCTGAAAGCAGGCGTTTCCGAGCATTTTAAAAATTATTATGCTCCTGCCGATCAAAAAGTTTTGACTGAAATGTTGTGGAAATATTATCAAAATGTTCCCACTAACCTTCAGGTTCCGCTGGTATATCAGATGTTCAATAAATATAAAGGCAGTTTTGAAAGCTATGCAGCAGATCTTTTTAATAACTCCATTTTTGCAAGCGAATCAAAAGTAATGCATTTTTTAAATGAACCTGATTTGCGCACCCTCGAAAAAGATCCGGCACTCGAAATGGCCAGTGCTTTTATGGGTAAAATGATGGAAGTTTCGGGTGGTTTTCAGGCCGGACAAGCAGCTTTAACGGGCGCTGAGAGGTTGTTTATGGCTGGCCTACGCGAAATGCAATCCGACAAGGTTTTCTATCCCAATGCAAACTCTACCATGCGCATGACCTACGGAAGTGTGCAGGATTATCAGGCTGCTGATGCTATCCAATACAATTATGTAACTACTTCAGCTGGAATCATAGAAAAGGAAGACCCGAATGATGATGAGTTTATTGTACCGGAATACCTCAAAACGCTGATCGAAACCCGCGATTTTGGTCCGTATGGCGAAAATGGTGAGCTTATAGTTTGTTTCCTGAGCACCAATGATATCACTGGCGGAAATTCTGGAAGCCCTGTGATCAATGGCAAGGGCGAACTTATCGGAATTGCTTTTGACGGCAACTGGGAAGCTATGAGTGGTGATATCGCTTTTGAACCCGCTCTGCAACGAACGATCAATGTTGATATCCGCTATGTGTTGTTTATAATTGATAAATATGCCGGAGCAACAAATTTGATTGATGAACTAACAATTCGCAAAGCCGAACCTCAACCAATTCGCACTGAAACAGTTGAATTATAAGTATTTGACAAATAATTAATCATTAAGGGGCAGCTATGGTTGCTCCTTTTTTTTGGCACAAAAAAACAGGAGCTAACCCAACTCCTGTTTTCTCCTTTTTAAAGGATAACCAAACAACCCTTGCCAAATTGAGGTTATTAAGGATAGGCAACCAAAATATCAATCATGCAAATGCATGGCATTGCCTTTGGAATAACCTGCAGGGTGAACAAAAGAGACCTTAGCTGGTTGGCTTGTTTTCTGGTTTACTGTGTACGCAGTTGCAAATCATGCAGAGCGTAAAACTTAATGCAGCCAGACACATCAATATCATTGAAACAACGCATACCTTGATGTCGACCAACAACCAACCTGATACCATAACGATAATGCTCAGCAATACAGATACTAATCCGATTTGAGAGGCTATTTTAGCAAACTTACACATAATCAATAATTTTAATACAAATTTACGGCGACATTTGTAGTTTGATATCAGGAACTGTGTGATAAGCCGCACAAAAAAACTATGATCTATATCACATTTATTGTATCTTTATGCCACAAATCAAAACCGTATAAAAAATGGATCTGCCCGGACAAGTAAACTGCGAAACCTGCACCATTCGTTCGTGTGCTGTGGAAGTCCTTGATCAACAGGAGATGGACATTCTAAAGACCAACTGTGCGGGTGCTGTTTTTGATAGAAATGAACGCATTTTTCAGCAGGGATCCTTGAGCTCTAATATTGCGTACGTAAAAACAGGTCTGGTGAAGATTCATAAAAATGGCCCTTCAAAGGACCAAATTCTGAAACTTGTGAAACCTCCTCGTTTTATGGGTATCCCAACAGTGCTTGGCGATAAAGTAAATCATTATTCAGCAACGGCACTTATGCCTACTACAGTTTGTTTTATTACTACAAGTACTTTCAAAACACTGATCATGCGCAACGGCAAATTTGCCAATGAAGTGATCAACAGTATTTGTCAGGATGAACTAACCTTTTATGAACGTTCTATCAACCAGATGCAAAAGCAAATCCATGGCCGTTTGGCAGATGCCCTTCTTTTTCTGGCCAACGAAATATTTGCTTCTGATGTTTTTAATCTTCCGCTTTCGCACAGCGATCTGGGCGATTATATCCATGCCTCACGCGAAAGCGTTACCCGAGCTCTCAGTCGATTTAAAGCTGATGGATTGATACAGGTGAATGGACACAAAATAAGCCTTATCGAAAAAGACATGCTGCTAAAAATCAGTAAATTGGGTTAAGATTGCTGCTAAAAATCCAAAAGCAGGGCAACAGTCATGTAATTCATTAATTTTGCAGCTCATCACCGTGTTATGAAACACTATTTGTTTTGGGTCGTTGTTAGCTTGCTTTTTCAAACCTCTGGATTAATGGCGCAAAAAACCCTAATCCATATCGAAAGAGCGAGAATTGCCAATTATGATGTCCGTCTGGGTAAAGATGTGCAGCGCCTGGTTGGTGATGTGATCCTCCGTCAGGATTCGACGCTTTTTTATTGCGACAGCGCTTACCTCAACGAAAAAACACGCAACTTCGATGCTTTTGGGCAAGTGTACATCAATGTGAATGACAGCATGGATATCTATTCTGACCGGCTGATTTATAACGGCGACACCCGCATTGCTGAGCTTTTCGATAATGTGAAGCTTATTGATGATTCCACCGTACTCGAAACAGAGTATCTCCTTTACAATCGCATGACCAAACTTGCTACCTATCCAAACAATGGAAAAATCACACAGGCCGACAAAGTGCTCACCAGTGTGAAAGGCTATTACCAATCTGATATCAAAGAGTTTTATTTCCGAAAGGATGTGGTTTTACTTACACCGGATTATGAAACCTATTCGGATACATTGGTATATAACTCAGTATCGGAAATAGCTTGGTTTTACGGGCCTACTGTAATTCGCAGCGACGAAAACACCCTGTATGGTGGCTATGGTTGGTACAATACCCGAACGGATCAGTCCTACCTTACCAAGCGACCCAGCATCTACACCATGGAACAGATGGTATATGCTGATACGATGTATTATGACCGCAACACAGGTTTTGGTCGTGCCGGCGGAAGGGTTGAAGTGGTCGATACTATTTATCAGGTAATCGTCAAAGGAGCTTTTGGGCAATTTTGGGAGTTGGAGGGTAAATCCTATGTTACGGATAGCGCAATGGCAGTGAATTACGATACTAATGATTCACTCTTTATGCATGCTGATACCCTCTTTTTATATTTTGATGAGGATCGTGAAGCCAAAAAAATGGAAGCCTACTATGGCGTTCGATTTTACAGGGAAGATCTTCAGGGGACATGCGACAGCCTGTCGTACCTGCTTTCTGATTCAACCATACGGATGTATCAGGATCCGGTTTTATGGTCAGAAGAAAACCAACTCTCGGCCGATTCAATCCATATCATGATGACCAACAAAACCCTCGATAGTTTGGTGATGTATAACAATGCTTTTATCGTTTCGCGTGACACAATAAAAGGATACAACCAAATCAAAGGAAAGGATATGATTGGTTATTTTGAAGAAAACGAACTGGATAGGATCGCCGTTGAAGGTAATGCCCAAACGGTTTATTGGGTGCGCGACGAAGATCAGAGCCTGATTGGTATTAACCTGGCCAAGGCAAGCAGGATGCTGATCAAGCTACTCGAAAGCCAGATCACGGATATCGTTTATCGCTCAAGTCCCAGCGAAGTGATGTACCCCGAAAAAGACTTGCCTGCCGGCGAGGAAAAACTCCGCGGTTTCAGGTGGTTGCAGGAGCGCCGTCCGAAAGATAAATTGGATATTTTCAGAAGCACAGAAGTTGTAGCAGAAGAAAAGTAATTTCTAATTGGATACGTAACAACAATTTTAACAAAGCTTTCACAAAGAAATTTATCTGAACCTGAATCGTTAGGCAGTTAATAGCTTGGAATACTATTTGTTGGCAGGCGTCAGGCTTATAATTTCTATGCCTTTCAGATGCTCTTGAACTTCGAACTTAACAGTATCATTAATAATAATTCTGTACCCATCATTTATTAATTGCTCCATTTTTTCGCTTGAGGGAATGTCTGAATAAACAATTAGATCAGTATAAAACATTGCCTCAATGGGATTTTCATAATTGAATAAAACACCGTTTTGAATATTTTGCTTATTCAAAGCCTTAAGATCGATAACCCATTGAGGATTCCTGTCCCTTTTTTCAAAAGGTTTCATTCTTTCTATCCCATACCTGATCGGTAAAATAATAAACAGGACTGCTATCAAATTATAAAGCCATTTTGGCTTGTGTGTTTGTCTGTATTTTAGCCATTCAAAAAGGAATGCTGAGGTAACAATAAATAAGGCTGGAGCTGTAAAAAGGAGGTAAGCTTGCATCTTTGTTTTAGCCATGGAAAATATAACCAAGGGAACCAAAAACCAAGTCAAAAGTGCTAATTGTTTGAGGTTTCCCGGTCGAATGAAAACTTTCCAGAAAAACCAAATTATTGGTATGTAGATTAGGTCGCCGTAATTAATTCTTATACGATCAATAAAATAGAAAATGGAACCCGAACGTTCTTCAATGATTTCTGTAAAATGCCTGAGGTTAAAGCTTGATTCGTAAGCAGCCTCCAGTGGAAATTCCTTAAAAATGTAGATTTGCCATGGAAGCGCAACAATAACTATCGTAATAATAATCACAGCAAAATGTGTGATGATTATTTTGATATTAAACGACTTACTATCTAGTACTATGAGTAGCCAAACAGGAAGTACGATCAAAGCTGTAAGCCACTTCGAAAGCACCGCTGCGCCTATACTTGCACCTATAAGCAGCGAAAAAAGAATGCTTCTGCGTTTAATAAATTGGGTTGAGAGAAAAACAGCCAAAAGAATGAAAAACATAAAGGTGATGTCGATGTGATCCGTTGCAACTCTGCCAGCGGTTAATTCAATGATAAGACCATTTACAGAGAATAGAAAAGCAGCAAACAGACCAACCCTTTTATCAAAAAAATAAGTTCCAATTTTAAAAGTAAGTACTATTCCAATCGTTGATAAAAGGATAGAAGGCAACCTCACTGCGATTTCATTCACGCCAAAAATCTTTAAGCTTCCGGCCATAAGCCATAAAGGAAGCGGCTGTTTATGCAGCCAGATATGATTTCCGACCCACATTCTATAGTCATACGATAAAATCGGATTGTCATAGAGCGTGGGATAAAAAGGATGTTTGCTAAGATTTTTGGCAACAAGTGCGTGATAGCGTTCATCCCAAACATGCAGAAAAAAATCAGATGCTGAGTAGCAATAAAGCAAAAAACCGCTCAGCATGATTAGAAGTAATGCAATATCGAATTTGTCCTCTTTGTAGTATCTCCAGGCATAGAAATACGTTAAAGTGCAAAGCGCGATTGTAATAATTCCAAAAATGATGTTTTCCATTTTTAGTTAGTAGCGATCTGTAAAACCAAGTTACTGATTCAAAAAGGCTTTAAAATACTTAAAATTAAAGTAAATATGAATTAAAACCACTTTTAACTTTCATTTTTTATGAGGCTAAAATAGGTAATAATAATACGATTTTAAGTTAATCTTTTGCACTGCCTTGTCAATCTTTATTTTTAAGGTATTAGATTTCAAAGGTTTGTTTTCGTGGTGAATTTTATGGTTATAAAATAATAACTACTAGACTCACAAAGGTTAATCGAAGTACACAAAAGGATTCAGGAATTATTTCATAGTACACTTAGTGCCTTCTTGGTGTGCTTGGTGGTTAAAAATCAAACCAGAAGGTTCACACCAAGTAGTTATTGCGGTAAGAGGATGGCATGCATTAAATCAGCTGATCAAAGATTGAATGCGCGGTGAAATTTCAACTGGTTTGTTCTGCTAAAACAAACTAAACTTCACATAACGTTTTGGGTTGGCTTTGATGTCTTCGAGCAGTTTATTGAGGGCATCAGCCGAATGTTGTAGTTCCAGGTAAAGCGAATCATCCTGCATCAGCATACCCATTGTGCCCTGCCCTTGATTGATGCTGGCTACCAATAAATTAATCTCTGCCAGAGCGGCCTGAGCTTCGCGCATGCTTCCTGCCACATCGGCCACAGCAAGCGAATCACTAAAAGTAGCTACATTGCCTATGATACGGTCGATCTCTTTGGTGTTTTCTTCCAGGTTTTGGGTAATCATATCCACATTGTAGAGTATAGCCGCGATTCTGTTGCGTTCATCAACCACCATTGAGTCGATATTAGCAGTGGTATTTTCAAGGTTTTTAAAGGTGTTGCTGATGTTCTGCAAGCTGCTCATGATATTTTCCTTGGCATTTTCGTTGAGGATGGTTTGCAGCACTACTACCACTGAATCCACTGAAGAAAGGAGTCCTTCGGCCTTATTTTTTATGGGTGCAACCTGAGCATTCACCTCTTCCATCAGGCTGGCTTCTATTGAACTCATCAGTGTGTCGCCACTTTCCAGCTTCTCGAAGGCATTACCCAGCTGAAGGTCGATGGCCTTGGATCCCATCAAGTCCGAACTAAAAATTCGTGCTACACTGTTGGCTGGAACCGGAAAATCGGTGTTGATTGACAACTCTACAATGATATTGCCATTCATGGCCGGATCGAAGTACAAATTACTCACTTGTCCTATGCGTAGTCCGTTAATTACAACAGGATTAGCTTTTACAAGGCCACTAACCTGTGCATAACGTGCATAAAAAAGGCGTTCTTTTTTAAATACGTCTTTTCCTTTCAGGAAATTAAAGCCCCATACAAACAGCAAGAGGGCTGCGATAAACGATAAGGCTACTAAGTATGGTCGTTTTGCTTTCACTTTAGGCTGAATTTTGGGATTAATTCTTTGGTTAACGTTTAACAAAGATACACTCTTTTAAAGTAATCACCCATAAGGGCAGCTATTATGGATTCATTAATTTCAAGGCTTCTTCGTTGCTGATGCGCTTATCTTGATAAAAGGCAACAACAAAAGCATCCTTAAAGCCTTTTTGCTTCATGGCAGCCTGATGACGCTGAGCTGCCTGCTGACTTTCAAAAGCACCACTGGTATATTTACGGAGTCCATTGTGTTCATAAAAAAAGAGTTCTGAAATATTTTTTAATCGCTGGTCAGTAGCAGCAAGTTCCCTGGGACTGGTTAAAAACTGAACCCTGTAAATTACCTGATGCGTTTTGGGTTTTGAAACAGGGGTTTTTGTTGCCGGAGTTTTTTCTACCGGAACACCGGGGGCAAGGATGGCACGTTGCTCTGCTGTGAGTTGCGGAGGCAAGGCATTTTCGCGTTCATATTCCAGCTTAAACTCCTTGAAAGCCCTGTAAATAGCCGAAGCCATATAAACCTGACCTTCTTCTGATAATAAAAAAGCCTCCTCAGTAGGGTTAGAAATAAAACCCAGTTCAACCAGTACGCTGGGCATAGTGGTACGGTAAAGCACTAGAAATCCAGCCTGTTGCACACTCCTGTCTTTGCGTCCTACGCGTGTTGTAAACTGCTCCTGAATTTTTTGTGCCAGCTGAATGCTTTGGTTTTTATACTCACTTTGATAGAGCGAAAGTGCAATGTAAGCAGCTGTGCTGTTTGGATCGAAACCACCATATTCATCATCGGCATTTTCTTCGTAAAGGATGGCTGCGTTTTCGAGTTTGGCCACTTCCAGATTGGCCTGGCTGCGATGGTCGCCCATCACAAAAGTCTCTGCACCGTTAACAGACGCAGTCCTTGCTGAATTGCAATGGATAGAAATAAAAACATCAGCATTATTTTGATTGGCAATGCTTGCCCTGCGATGCAATTCAACAAATTCATCTTTCGAACGTGTGTAAATCACCATTACATCAGGCAGGTATTGTTTGATATAATTACCGGTGCGCAGTGCTACGTCCAACACGATATCTTTTTCGTTAGAACGTTTGCCAACTGCTCCGGGATCTTTTCCTCCATGACCCGGATCAATAATTACCGTCCGGATTTTGCTTCCACGCTGCGCCATGCCCTCATTTGGAAAAGATATTAGCAGCAACGCCACAACAAAAAGCATTGCCCATCGTTCAATCAGGTAACGTTGGGTATTCGCTTTTTGAAAGTATATTTGCACACTGTAAACCATAAGGCAAAATTAACCAGATTCATAACATTGTCGGCATCAAAATCACATCCTTTTGTCACTACTGCCTTTAGCTTATTGCTTGTTGCATTGATTTTGATCTTTTCGGCTAAGTCATTTGCCAAGGCAGTGGCACCTTCTACAAACGTTTTTGCCCCGTTTTTCGTATATCCCGACACTTTAAAGCAGCCCGACAGTCTTGCTGCGCTTTATGCTGTGGATACTTTATTACGAGCTGCCGATAGCATTACAATGCATCCGGATAGCTTGATATTTGCCCGTGATTTGCCGGATATGCGACTCAAAGACAGTACTATAAAAAGGGATACTGTTGCGAAAAAAGCCAAAAGTGAAACAGCTATAGATTATCTGGTTGAACGCTCGGCCAGGGATTCTATCATTCAGGATTTGCGTAATCGAAAAGTGTATCTTCATGGAGATGCCGTAATAATTTATGGTGATATTAAGCTGGAAGCTGCATACATTGAGGTAAATTTTGAACGTAATGAGGTTTATGCCAGAGGCGTTCCTGATTCAACTGGTAAAATTATCGGGACACCCGTTTTTACGGAGTCAGGCCAAACCTTTGAGGCAGAGGAAATGACATATAATTTCAATACTAAAAAGGGTTTTATTAAAACTGTAGTTACGGAAGATGGTCAGGGGTTTTTGCACGGAAATGTGGTTAAAAAAATGGATAACGACAATATTAATATCAGGTCGGGATCTTATACTACCTGCAATAATAAAGAGCATCCGCATTTTGCTTTTAAATTCCGAAAATCTAAAGTGATACCCGACAACAAAATTGTTACCGGACCTGCTTACCTGGCCATCGAAGGGGTGCCTACACCAATAGCTGTTCCTTTTGGGCTATTCCCAAACAATTCAGGGCAGCGTTCGGGGATAGTAATTCCTACCTATGGCGAATCGACAAACAGGGGTTTCTATTTTGAAAATGGAGGATTTTACTGGGCAATAAGTGATTATGTTGATTTGAACATACTAGGTGATATTTACACGCGTGGCAGCTGGGCCATCAAGCCGACCATGCGTTATACCAAACGCTACAAGTATAATGGAAGTTTTAATACCAGCTACGCTATTAATATTACGGGTACCGAAGGAGCAAATGATTACCAAAAGAGCAGAGATTTCAGGGTGAGGTGGACGCATCGTCAGGATGCCAAAGCACGCCCGGCAGGTCGTTTTAGCGCAGATGTGTTTATTGTGAGTTCTAATTTTAACACGTTTAATCCGGTAACAACCGAAAATTATCTGAGCAACGAGTTTAAATCGAGTATTGCCTACCAAACCAACTGGAACAATAAATATTTTCTCACGCTTAATGCGAGCCACCGCCAAAACACCAAAACAAAAATGGTGGATGTTACGCTTCCGGAAATGACTTTTTCAGTAAACCGGCTTTATCCTTTAAAGCGAAAAGATCCTGTAGGCCGCCCCAAATGGTACGAAGAGCTAAACATCAATTACAATATGAATGCCCGTAACAGCCTCAGCCTGCCCGATAGCATGTTGTTTAAGCCTGATGCACTCTCGAAGATGCAAAACGGTATTCAACATAATTTACCCGTGAATCTCCCACTCAAAGTATTGAAGTATTTTACTTTGACCAATTCTGTAAGAATTACTGACAGGATGTATTTTGATTATAAAAGAAGAAGCTGGAGTAATGATACTTTGTTTAAGGGAAACGATACGATAGTAGGCTATGTAAAAACAGATACGATTCAGGGTTTTAATAATGTGATTGATTTTAACCTTTCTACTAACCTCACCACCAAACTTTATGGGATGGTGAACTTTAAAAAAGGACCAATAAGGGCTATCAGGCACGTTTTTACGCCTCGGTTGGGATTCACTTACACGCCGGCTTTCAGCGATCCTTACTGGGGTTATTATGATTCCTATATCGATGGCGACGGAGAGGAACAAATCTATTCCAAGTTCGATGGAGCCATTTATGGTTCGCCACCAAAGGATAAGTCGGGACAAATTAGTTTTGGTTTTAGCAATAACCTCGAAATCAAAGTGCCTTCGCGCAAGGATACCCTATCGGGCCTAAAGAAAGTAGTGCTGATCGAAGAACTTTCTGTTTCTGGAAGTTATGATTTGGCAAGGGATTCCCTGAATTTATCCTACATCACCCTGAGTGGACGCACCAAGCTTTTCAAAAATTTAAATATCCAGTACAGCAGCAGCTGGGATCCTTATGTACTCGACTCAGCAGGCAGGCAGATCAATCAATTTGAATGGGATGTAAACAAAAGATTGTTGCGTAAAAATCAATCTACCTGGAATTTTGGTCTAAACTGGAATTTGCGGCAGCAGGATTTCGCCAAAGACAAGAATAAAAAGACAGAAAGCGGGGATGAGCAGCAGAATCAAATGAGGGAATCATCATTTGCCAGCGAGGACGAACTGGCCGAAATCAACCAAAATCCTGACGATTATATCGATTGGTCGGTTCCCTGGTCATTGTCGCTTAACTATAACCTGCGATACAGCAATCGTGTGAGCTACCTCGATTTTATCAGGGCAGACGAAAAGAAAATCGTGCAAACGCTTGGCGTTTCTGGTGAAGTAAACATCACCCCCAAATGGAAGTTTACCTTTAGAACTGGCTGGGATTTTGAGAACAACGACCTTTCTTATACCTCAGTAAATATCTACCGCGATCTGCATTGTTGGGAGATGCGTTTCAGCTGGATTCCACTTGGTGTGCGCAAAAGCTGGAACTTTTCGATCAACGTGAAAGCCTCTGTGCTTCAAGATCTTAAACTCAACAAGAAAAAGGATTTTCGGGATATATAGCTTTATTGTAGTTTGTTGAAATATTCATCCAGCAATTGCTGTGCTGCCACATAAGCCGTTAGCTGATGCTGCTTTACAGCAGTTTCCATTGCCGGAAGCTGACCAGCCATTTCCGGCTTTTCATAAAAACGTCTTTTTAAGGCTTCGTCGATGGTTTCATACATCACCCGAACGGCTTGCTGTGTGCGTTTATGGGTGAGGTAGCCGTTGGTTTTTATCGTTTTAAGATGATCAATAACCATTTGCCACACCTGATCAATTCCTTTGTTTTGAAGCGATGAGCAGGTAAGCACTTTAGGTTCTACGCCTGATTCGGCTGGCGGAAAAAGATGCAAAGCACTTTCGCATTCGGCTTTGGCCCGATTGGCACGTGCGATGTTGTCCCCATCAGCCTTGTTAACCACAATGCCATCAGCCATTTCCATAATGCCCTTTTTGATGCCTTGCAATTCATCACCGGCTCCGCTGATCAGTATCAAAAGGAAAAAATCGACCATGTTGTGCACGGCCGTTTCCGATTGCCCCACTCCAACTGTTTCTACAAAGATATTATCGAATCCGGCTGCTTCGCACAATATGATCGTTTCACGCGTTTTGCGTGCCACACCGCCCAATGCACCCGAAGATGCTGAAGGCCGTATGTAGGCATTGGGGTGCGACGAAAGTTGTTCCATCCTTGTTTTGTCACCCAGGATACTGCCTTTCGATCGCTGGCTGCTTGGATCGATGGCCAGCACGGCAACTTTTTGGTTTTGCCCGCAAAGAAACATACCCAAAGCTTCAATAAAAGTGCTTTTTCCAGCACCCGGAACGCCGGTAATACCAAGCCGAAGCGCTTTTCCGGAATGAGGCAAACAGGCAGCAATAATATCCTGAGCTACTTGCTGATGTGCCGGTAGATTACTTTCGACAAGTGTGATGGCTTTGCTGAGTAAAACTATATCACCCCTTAAAATGCCATCAATGTAAGATTGAACCGGAAGTAATTGCTGCCTAAGGTTTTTGATGCGTTCGATGGCAGCATTATTAAGCGAATCGGGTTGCTCAATGCCGGCATTCACTTTCAAAGCACTCTCGATTTTAGGTTTTTGTTCTTCCATGTCATCAACTGATTCAACGTACAAAGGTAGCTTTTTAAGCCAAGATTTGGTGCTTAATGAGCGATCACTTTGCCACTTAAAATTACTCCATCAGCTTCGAGCGTATAAAAAAACATGCCTTTTTCCAAAATTTGTTTGTTCCATAAAAGTTGTTGTTTTCCGGCAGCTAAGCTTCCGGAATAGTTTTCATCGATGAGCTGACCCAATGGGTTGTAGATTTTAACTGTTAATTGCTGTGGCTGGCTGAGAGTGAATGAAAAAGTGAGTTTACTATGAAAGGGATTGGGGAAAGTTGTTAAATTTGTAATAGGTTGATTTAATGTAGTTTCCTGCATAAAGTCGGGTAATCCATCCATTTTATACGCAACCTCAAACAGCCCGCCTGCTCCTACAGGTAAGGAAAGTATGCGTGTATGCGGATCAAAGTATGACCAGCTTTCACCATTATTTTTGACATCGGCCAGCCGAAGATTTTCGAAATCGACTGCTACAGGATTCATCCTTATCTGGCGTTCGAAATTGACCGGTTTAAATTGATAATAGAGCCTTGCAGTATCTCTTTGTAAAACCAGTTTGGCATAGAGGTAGGCATAATAAGCTGTTTCGATGGAATGGTAAGCCGCTTTGCCCATGCTGCCTTTGTTTTCGTCCCAAAAACCACCAGGATAAGCCACGCGCCCGCCATCGCGCGAGCGATCAGCATACACCTCGCCATATAAGGGATCAACAAAATATTCCATAAAGAATTTCAAGCTTTCATCGGCCATTTCGAGGTATTTTACCTCTCGGGTAATTTCCCAAAGCAGCAGTCCGGAGGTAATAGCCTGTTCCATTTGCCACCAAGCTTTCGCTGTATCAGATGCGCCATACCTAAACATTTCGCCGGTAATGCGGTCGTAATCTTTGTAAGGGCCGCCAAACTCGTGGTCGTAGCCTTTTTGCAGCACATGATCAACCAGCATTTTGGCAGAAGCCAGTGCTGATTCATCCCCTGTCATCCTATAAATACGTGCTAAACTCCAGCCTGTTTTTAGCACATGACCCATAATGGTGCGGCGTTCGGAAGATTTCTCGGACCAGTTGAAGTGATAGATTTCTGCAAATCCAATTCCGTTTTCGCGCATGGAAGTAATCAAATGCGTCTGGATATTTTGCTGTAATTGAACCAAACGATTATAATAACTTATTTCACCAGTAAGCAACCAAAGATTCCACAAATGCGTTGTAACGGCATCAACTGTGGCATTAAAGCTTTTATCGTTTCCTTGAACACCACTGCGCGAAACTTTATCAAAATAGCCAAAATTGGCAGGATCACCATCCCAAAAAGCATCTTCAATAAATTGATAACTTTGGTCGAGGGTCGCGAAAACT
Organism: uncultured Lentimicrobiaceae bacterium; assembly: GCA_964592595.1. Classification (GTDB taxonomy): domain Bacteria; phylum Bacteroidota; class Bacteroidia; order Bacteroidales; family F082; genus UBA5536. The sequence goes on from CAZQFH010000025.1 coordinate 30,765, forward strand.
AAAGTGTCGTTGGTAGCTTCCCAAAAGGCCATCAATCCCAGCATGGCATAATGCTGATCAAAAGCTTTTTTTACACCGGTGTAGGGGTTGCCGCCCGAACGGGAGCTGCTTGCAAACCATCCTCCATAGGTGGTATCCCACAAGTGTTGCTTCATGAAGTGTAAAGCTGAAGTGGCTTTGGTAAGATAGGAAGTGTCTCCGGTTAGCATGAATGCCCGACTGAAACCATAGGCATTTCGTGAGAGTGAAACAAGTCCTTTGGTGCTGGAGTTCAAAATATTACCCGACCGGCCAATATCCGTAAAAAAGCCGCCATAAATGGTGTCCTCTACTCCTGTCCAAAAATTGGCGCAATCCTGTGCATACCCTATCAGCAATTCTGGATTGTTAAAATGTTCACTTTGTGTGTTGTATTGGGCATTAGCTGTACTTAGCAGTGTAAAAAATGTCAGGAAGAGGAAAATTCTTTTCATGATTTTTGGCTTCAAGCCACAAAGGAAAAGAAAAATAGCTGATTTAGGGTTATTTATCAGTCAAAGGCAACAATGGGAGAGCCGCAGGTTCGAGTATAATCCCCAAAAAATGATTGCGTCAGGTGTTAGTGTAATTTTTTGCCACTCAACACACCTTAAAAATCCTAAAAAAACATTAATTTTGCACTCTTAATTTCTCTCCGTAGCTCAGTTGGCAGAGCAGCTGACTCTTAATCAGCGGGCCGCAGGTTCGAGCCCTGCCGGGGAGACTTAAAAAACAGGGAGTTACGATCAATTTGTGGCTTCCTGATTTTTTTACATAACCTGTACTGCTTCTATTTGAAAATCGTGTTGTTTGAATTGTAGTTTCATCTGTTGGCAAGTTTTTAAAAGTAGTTTTAACTGTCAGCCTTTTTGTTTTGGAGCGTGGGATCATCTATACTATTTTCGCTTATTTTCATACCCTTTATTAGGGCTTGAAGTATTTTGTCAGCATAGTCTATTCCCCAATCGTTATGCCTAGCCCACGATTTCAATATGGGTGATTGATCCTTGTTCTTGATGTTGTTTTTGAGTATATCAAATACAGTTTCTTTTAAAAGTACTGATTGTGATAGGTATGTTATAGTCTTTTTACCTAAAACCTCGGCGCTTATAAGCCATTTATCGAAGACCTCAGCATCAACAAATGTGTCATAATGATCTGTTAATATCTCATCCTCATTTAGTTCAAAATAGTACTCAATTATGCGTAATATATCTAACAAATCATCTTTTCTAACTTCAGGCCGGTCGTTCCAGGCAATGAGTTTAAGTAATAACATGCCCGGAAACGGCGGAATTAAAACCTGTTTATCCTCAATTAGAAGATATTCAGGATGACCAAGAACTTCCTTAAAACCAAGTACATGTAATTCTGACTGGCGTTCGTTGAAACCAACGGTGTATGGCTCTTCTATTTCGCCAAAAGGCATCAGATCAATAACAACGTCATATTTCTAATGATATAGTGTCCAGGACGATTCAGTTTTTGTAAAACCTTTATTTGTGAGGTTTTGAAGAATCTCATCATATTCCTTGAACGAGGATACCATAACAGCAAAATCAATGTCTTTTGTGCCTCGTGGTGGCTTCTCTCCCATCTGGGCAAGCCGAAGGGCAATAGCACTTACACCAACCAAATAGTATGGACATTTCATCTTGATCATCACTTCATCAATGATGTCAAAAACCTCTTTAAAGTAAGGGATGGCAAGTTCCTTATAGGTTTGGCTTGATATATTCATCGAATATGAATTGTGCAGTTTCTTCGTTTCGCTTACCCCCTTCGATCAGTAAATCGGCATAAACTACTAATGGTGGAGCGTTTTTCTTTTTGTTGTCTTGTTGATTCCAAAAAATTTCAAATACTTCAATACTTCCTGTTTTATCAGGGATCAGTTTGTAATTTTTTATCAGTTCGTTTCTTGTTTCATTAGTGTATAAAATATATTTTTCCGGACGCAAGTGATTTGTCAATAAATCAGCAGCAGGTTCACCACCCCAGACAGTTTTATCTGTGTTTATAATTACCTCATCCCATTTGGCTCTGAGAGCATATCTGCCTTTTTTAAGCCTAGGTCGCAGTGTGGTTTCATAGGCCTCAATCCATTGCTGTAAGATTTTAGCTCGGTTTTCCCAAACATATGTTTTTTTACCTAAGCGAATTATGATACCTTTTTTGAGCAGACCATTGATGATTTGTGGAATATTGCCCAAAGCTACTCCTGCTTTTGTGGCAATTGTTCTGTGGGGCTGGTTAATCAAGCTTTTATCCTCTAAAAAATGAAACAACACCTTTAGCCCGGTTTTGGTGAAAGCCCGATTACCTCCTATTTTGTCTTCCTTTTTGGTTTTGTTGGTATCTATGAACAAGTATAGTTGTTTTGTTTTAATGAATACATTGCCATTTGTCTCTACATAGGGAATTCCTAATTTACGTAAGCCTTCTTTTATAGCCGGAAACAGGTGGTCAGCTACAAGCAATAAGTTTGGGTATTGGTGATGCAATTCTGGTAACTTTAGCAATTGAAATTGACGCAATTCCTTCTTTATCTCAATTGTAAACTGCAGCTGCAGATCGTTCCATAGCAATTCCAACTCCCCATCCAAATGAGTAGTTTCTTTATAATTGGCAGTAATACCGACATTAGTGGTTAACACATCTATTGCCTTGTTTACGATCTCATTTTTCATATCACTAATTATTTGTTCACAAATATAAGTAGTTCACGTAACGTGAACAAGTTTATTAAATGAACAAACATATTTTTTTTCATATGAAATATCAAAATATACAACGTCATCCAGAAAAACTTTCCCAGTCTTACTTGCAAAAGCTATTGAAAAAATAGCAACCATACCTATATCTCTTTCATATCTGATTCGGAGCTCAGCTGCTGACACAGCAAATCCAAAACCACCACTTTTCAAGCAGGCCTCTTAGTAAGGCTGATAGGGAAAAGTCCGGCAATTTTATCAATATTATATTCAACAAGCTCAGGGGATTGGAGGTCGAGGTGGTCGTTGGTCATGGCATATCTATTTATTAGTGTCTAATTGTAAGAAAAACAATTGTATAAGCTTACTGTCTGTTGTGTAAGTTTGTGAAAGGTCAAGTTTAGGAAAAATGATCAGATGATAGCAAAGAATCATTGTTGACCAATGAGCGAGCAGTTTAAGCTATAAATAATTAGTATTGCACAATCTGACAAAGTTTGGGTGAAACTTAATGATTTTGAATTGGGTTGATTGAAAACCTTTTGTAAGTCAATTAAAGGAATCAAGTGGAAGAATAAATTACAAACAGTATGATATGAGATTTTATCAAATAAATCTAATGTTTCGTTTTCTGCTTGAATTATTTGCTTTAATAGCATTTGGTATTTGGGGTTGGAAACAAGCGGATGGGTGGATGCGATTTGCACTTGCTTTTGCAATTCCACTTATTTTAGCTGGACTATGGGGTATATTTACTGTTCCAAATGACCCAAGTCGTTCCGGTGCTGCTCCTATTGCTGTACCTGGGATATTACGACTAATATTGGAATTGTTGTTTTTTGCATTGGCAATTTGGTGTTTAAGTGAATTAGATTTAGAGGTTGTGAGTATAATTTATGGTATTCTTGTTTTAACACACTATATGCTCTCATACGATAGAATACATTGGTTATTGACGCATTAACAAATACTGGTTCAAATGAAATACTACAGTCAATAATAAAGGGCTCCATCAGCATAAAACCTACGCCAAAACACATTAGCAGAAAGCTGTTTTCCTGAATTAATTTAAGATTTCCAACACAAGCGCTTTAACCCTGATAAGTTCCTGCTGCTTTTTCCACACTACATTATTGAGAAACTTTTCTGCCTTACTAACAAATATCCTTTTGTAAGCAAACTACTGGCAATTAGTATAACAATTAGCCACATCAACCATTGCAACGGGCTTTGGCTGCGGTAAATGGCCGTGGCAATATTGCCAATCAGCAGCCATTGGACGATATAAAATGCAGTAACATTTTTGCCGCAAAAACGCAGGTAGCGAAAAACAACATTTTCTGGTAGCCATTTTTCTATGTGCTGCCAGCTCACCAGCCACCACATTATAAAGGCAAATGTCCAGATTACAAACAACGCATCATGATGGTAATAGTCATCAAGCTGTATGCTGACCCTAAAACCATACGTCATACTGGAAGCCAGTATCACACTCAGTATAAGCCACAATAAGCCCGCCCGCGCTTTGAGGTGTTGAAAAAATGTGGTCTTTTCGGCAAGGTAAAACAAATAGCCTCCCAAGGGATAGCTCAGCCACGGAAAAAGCGGGAAATAAGACCAATGCGCCTCACCACCAAAATAGGCCTGGATATATTGTAATGGTTGGTGTTCTTCATTGTATGCTGGTAACCAATGATTTGCAGATGCCGCAACAAGCAGCAATCCAAACCAGGCGATAAGGTGCGTCTTAAAGACAGGCTGAAAAAAGGCAATAAAGATCAAACTCAAACCGGCCAAAAAAAGAATATCTACACCAAAAATATAGGTCCATGGATCAATACCGGTAAAAGTACCTTGCATTATATTGATTAAAAGATGCATATTAAGACCTATGTTAAGTAATAATCCAAGTCCTAACAATTTTGCACCTCTCCATGCCAGCAATCGGTTAGCAGCATTTGATTTGGCAACAAAATAGCCCATCACGGCCATAAAAACGGGTGCGGCAGGCGGACCACCTAAAAAGAGGGACAACTTGCCTGCAAAGCTTTCGTAAAAGGCTGGCACTGCAAAAAGTTCGGTGAGATGAACCTGTACCATAAAAATTACTGCAACGCCCTTGAGCAGATCGGGCAAGCTGAGCCGGGTTTCCTTTTGTGTTGCCATTATTTTTTTATTTGCTCAACAAACATAATGCGATATCCTACCCACACAGGCAAAAGCGGAAAATCTTATAAGAATTTTATGGAATTATATAAACATTCACTTGAAAATTGACCTAATCTTGCAGTTCCAAAATCTTTAACCTAAAATCAATTGTCGTATGAAAGTGAAAATTATGTTTATTGTGCTGCTTGGCTTACTCTCCTTTAGGCTTGGAGCTCAGATTACTCAGGATGCCAGTTATGCGTACTCTGGTACTTTTACTCAATTGGCTGTTTCTGGTGATAAGTTTTTTATAATGGATGTTACAAACAGCCAATGCCGGATTTACAATACCAACCACAGTTTGTGGAAAACCATCAGCCTGGAGATTCCTTCCGGGCAGTATCTTTATGATATTAAGTATATTTCAGAGAATTTATTTACCAACGACAACAACCTGAGTCTTATATATACCTATTACCTGTATGATGAAGTGAATCAATACTATACCTACACTTCGAAGGTGATTAAAGAGGATGGCAGTTTGTTGCTCAATTTGCCGGGTTGTCAGTATTATTTTGTTACTACAATGCAAGATGGATCAACCAAATTGGTAACGTATAGCTACGATTATTCCGTTTGGCCTTCGCCGATAACAACTGCTGTTTACAGTTTGCCCGGAACTTTGCTTTCGCAGGATGAACTCGTGCAGCCAGTTCAATCAAATAAGTTGACCGCTTTCCCCAATCCGGCTTCTGATCATATTAATCTGGTTTGGGCGGAACCTGTTTCTTCATCAAACGCTATGCTTCAGATGCATAACAGCGCCGGACAGCTGGTGCTGCAAATGCCTTTGCAAGCCGGACAAAAGCAACTACAGCTTAATATTGGACAATATCCAAAAGGACTTTATTTTTATGAAGTAAAGGATGGGAACAGGGTTTCAACAGCCCAAAAACTGATAATTCAATAAAGAGGCTATTGTTCGAGACTAACTTGATCTGACAGAATATTGAGCCGACTCATCCTGCCGAGCGCGAGCGCCAAGTTATTGTTGATATGCCCCGCCGGAAATCCAAAACAAACCGGATAATCAAATTCAGAAACATGTTCAGCGATAATCTCTTCGGCTGTTTTTCCAAAAGGAACCGAATTGTCATTCATAGCTGTCATGCCGCCGATAATTAATCCCGCTAGCTGCTTGAGTTTGCCAGCTCGTTTAATAGCCAGCATCATCCGGTCGATATGATAAAGGTATTCGTCCAAATCTTCCAGAAAAAGGATTTTTTCATCAGTTTCAGGAAACAGCTTCGATCCCAGCAGGCTATACAATGTCGAAAGGTTTCCTCCTACAACTTCTGCTTTTACGATACCAGTCTTGTTGAGCGGATGCGCATCAAAAGAGATGGGTTTCATTTGATTTTGAAGGGCATCAAAAAGCGATTGCAGGCTTTCATCGGTATTGTTTTCAAAATTGATGGGCATGCTGGCGTGCAGACTTTGAATACCCAGCTGCTGCGCCTTGGCATGAATCACCGTAATATCGCTGTATCCAACCAGCCATTTGGGCGACTGAACAAAACCCTTGAAATCGAGCCGGTCAATGATTCTTAGGCTGCCATAACCACCACGCACAAAAAGTACCGCTTTCACTTCCGGATCGTCCAGCAAATCCTGCAGCAGGGCAGCACGAATGCTGTCATTTCCGGCAAACTGATTTTCGGTTGCAAAAAGCCGCTCGTCGATTTTAATCCTAAAGCCGGCTTCTTCAATCACTTGAATAGCAAACTTCAACTCCTCATGCGAAATTTTTCTGGCCGGAGCCGAGAGTGCGATCAAATCGCCTTTTTGTAGGGGGATGGGCTGTTGCATATCGAAACTAATGGTTAACTTTGCGCCTCTATTTCAGAACCTAAACCCATACCGGCAAAGCGTTTACCGGAGGGTAAAAAACTTTTTCAATGGAAGCCAAAGATAAACAATTCAAACGTTATACAATTACTTCGGCCCTGCCTTATGCCAATGGGCCTATTCATATCGGACACCTTGCCGGTGTTTACGTTCCGGCAGATATTTATGCCCGCTACCTGCGCATGAAAGGCAAAGAAGTGTTGTTTATAGGCGGTTCCGACGAGCATGGTGTGCCCATCACCATCAAAGCGCGCAAAGAAGGCGTGAGTCCGCAGGAAATTGTGGATCGTTACCACGAGATAATTCGGGATTCTTTTGAACGTTTTGGTATTTCCTTTGATGTGTACAGCCGCACTTCGGCTCCAATCCATCACCAAACAGCAGCTGAATTTTTCACTAACTTATACCAAAAAGGCGTCTTTCTGGAAAAAAGTAATCAACAGTATTTTGATGCCGAAGCCGGACAGTTTTTGGCTGATCGCTACATTACCGGCACTTGTCCGCATTGCAGCTACGAGAAGGCTTATGGCGATCAGTGCGAGAGCTGTGGCACCTCGCTCAGCCCGCTCGACCTGATCAATCCGCGTTCGGCACTTAGTGGTAACAAACCTGTGTTAAAAGAAACCAAACACTGGTACCTGCCCCTCGACAAAGCAGAAAGCTGGCTGCGTGAATGGATTTTAGAAGGCCACAAAGAAGACTGGAAAGTGAATGTTTACGGACAGGTGAAATCATGGATTGATCAGGGATTGCAGCCACGCGCCGTTACCCGCGATCTGGATTGGGGCGTTAAAGTTCCTTTGCCTGAAGCGGAAGGCAAGGTGCTTTATGTTTGGTTCGATGCGCCTATTGGTTATATCTCGGCTGCCCGCGAGTGGGCCGAAAATACCGGAAAAGACTGGGAACCTTATTGGAAAGCTGATGACAGCAAATTGGTTCATTTTATTGGTAAAGACAATATCGTGTTTCATTGCATCATTTTCCCTTTTATGTTGCAGCAGGAGGGTTCTTTTGTTTTGCCCGACAATGTACCGGCCAACGAGTTTCTGAATCTGGAGAATGATAAAATCTCTACCTCGCGCAACTGGGCTGTATGGCTGCACGAATACCTGGATGAATTGCCCGGTAAAGAAGATGTTTTGAGGTATGTGCTCACTGCCAATGCTCCTGAAACTAAAGACAACGACTTCACCTGGAAGGATTTTCAGGCCCGGAATAACAATGAATTACTGGCCGTTTTTGGCAACTTTGTGAATCGAACATTGGTTCTTTCCCATAAGTATTTTGAAGGCAAAGTACCAGCCCTTGATCATCTTACAGATGCCGACAAAGCTGTTTTGACAGAGATACAGCATTATCCCGAAAAGATTAGTCAAAGCATTGAATTGTATCGTTTTCGGGAATCATTGTCGGAACTGATGAACCTGGCACGACTGGGGAATCGCTATTTAACTGAAAATGAACCCTGGAAGATCTTTAAAACAGATCCCGAACGGGTGAAAACAATTCTTGCCGTATCGCTCGAGATTGTTGCCCGACTGGCTGTGCTTTCAGGGCCTTTCTTGCCTTTTACTGCTGAAAAATTGCGTAAGATGCTACGCATAGGATCTTTTGGATGGGATGATGCTGCCAGCACTGCTTTGTTGAAAGAAGGTCATCAACTGGGAGAAGCCGTTTTGTTGTTCGAAAAAGTGGAAGACAGCATGATAGAACAACAGGTGCAGAAATTACTTGATACCCGAAAAGCCAACGAAGCGCAGGAGGAAAAGCCGGTGAAGCCACAAAAGGCTGCTATTCAGTTTGATGATTTTACCAAAATGGATCTGCGTGTGGGCACAATCCTGGAAGCTGAAGTAGTGCCAAAAACCAAAAAACTCCTCAAATTACTTATCGACACTGGCATTGATAAACGCACAGTAGTTAGTGGAATTGCAGAATACTATCAGCCCGAAAATATCATCGGACAGCAGGTGGTGATGCTGGTCAACCTCGAAGCCCGAAAAATTCGTGGTATTGAATCGCAGGGTATGATTATGATGGCCGAAAACGCTGATGGCAAGCTTTGTTTTGTTACACCTTCCGAAGGCTTTATGAATGGGGCTGAGGTGAAGTAGGCAAATATTCGTGAATTGTTTAGCCTCTGTTATAAGCAGCGGATTAGTACCGCTCGTCCTGAACTCTTTCCGTTTAGTTCAAAATTTTATGCAAGCCTAAAACGACCTTACTCAGAAAAAACAAACATTTTGAAAAACAAAATTTGATATCTTTAAACAAACTTACGGACTAACTTTGGTGACACACGACTCAAGTTTTGCAAAAGAGCCAATTTCCCAACGCTCGAAAAGACTGTTGAAAATTAAATTCAAAAAAATCACATCAAGCACTTCGGTATTTCAAAATTGTCTTTACCTTTGCGAAGTAACTATCATAAACTGATACTTGTTTCAATATGGCAAAGCAATTTTATAAAGCTGTCTATTTCAGCGACTACCCTTCGGAAGACTCAAAAGATAAGTCTGTTACTCTTGCGTTTAGTGAGCCAGAAGAACCATACTATTCCAAAGTAAAAGACTTAACCACTCAAGAAATTAAAGAACTAATTGGAATTGAAACATATAAACAGCTTGCACTTTTTGCCGAGAAACAAGAGCGCTCAATTAACCAAGTTGTAAAAAGACTTATCAAGCAAAAACTTCCTGAAATAGACAAAGTTGAAGGTGTTACTGAAAAGGATGTGACATTTGTAAAAAGCAAAGACATCCCATTTCAAAGATGGTATCCATACATTGAAGGCTATTCTCCTGACTTTGTAAAATCATTAATCAAAAACTATGGAATAGCAGATACTCTAATTTATGAACCTTTCGCAGGAACAGGCACAACACTTCTTGCGGCTGACGATTGTGGATTATCAACAGTATATTCAGAAGTAAATCCTTTATTGCAGTTTTTAATTCAAACGAAACTAAATGTATTAAAAGCGAAAGAATCTCATAGAAAAAAGCTATCCAAAGACTTAAAGGATATTCAAAAAGCGGTGCTGAAGAACCTTAATAAGTTTGAAGAAGATAAATCTTTGAGAGAATCCTATAAATCCCTATTCTCTGATAAGAAATATTTCCCAGATGAAACTCTTGAGCAAGTCTTAAAACTAAGGTCATACATTGACATAGTTAAACTAGAAGACGAGCTATTAGCAGACACTTTAACCGTAGCGATTAATTCTTGTTTACTCCCTGTGTCATTTCTTAAGAAGGTTGGTGATGTCAGATTTAAAACAGCGAAAGAAATTGCAAAAGACCTAAAAACATTCAATGACATTTTACCTGAAAAAATTGGAAATATTGCAGAAGATGTTTTAAATTTTGACTATAAGTTAAAAGGTAAACCTGAATTTATTCTTTCAAATGCAAAGAATATTGGTCGGGTAAATGATTTAAAAATTGGAGCAATCATTACAAGTCCACCCTATCTTAATGGCACAAACTATTTCAGAAACACAAAAGTAGAGCTTTGGTTCTTAAGGTATTTACAGTTTGAAAATGATTTGCGGTTTTATAGAGACCAAGCATTAACAAGCGGAATTAATGATGTTAAAAAGGAATATGCCTATGTCAATGGACTTGATATAGCCTCAAAAAGTAGTTTGCTAAAAGCGACACTTATTGAACTAAATAAAAATGCTTATGATTCTAGAATTCCGTTAATGGCACAGAGCTACTTTAAAGAAATGTACACAATCTTTAATGATGCAAAACCATTACTAGCTCAAAATGCTAAAGTTCTTATAGATATTGGGGATTCGATTTTTAGTGGCGTACATATTAATACAGATGACATATTAATTGAGTTAATGCAAGGATTGGGATATGAATTCGTTGAAAACAAGATTTTACGAAAAAGACGTTCTCGAAATCAGGAAATACTTACCCAATCATTATTGGTTTTTGAATACAAGGAGAAACAACCAAATTCTGTAAACGGAAAAATAAAATTTCAATGGAAAAAAAATTGGGACAGTTTCAGAAATGAAATCCCACATCAACAAGAACCATATTCAAGCAGAAATTGGGGACATAACAATCACTCCCTTTGTTCTTACCAAGGCAAATTAAAGCCAGCAATTGCACATCATCTTGTTAAGACCTTTGTGCCTGAAAATGGCTCTGTACTTGACCCTTTTTCAGGTGTGGGAACAATTCCTTTTGAAGCAGCATTAGCAGGAAAATTATCTTACGGTATTGATATTAGTTTGCCTGCTTACTATATTTCTTATGCTAAAGTAAATGCTCCAATTTCTTCTGAATCATTTTCTTATATTGAAGCATTGGAAAATTTTATTAAAGCCAATAAGTGTACTAAAAAAGAAATTGATGAAGTTAAAAATTTCGGCTTCAACAAAAAGTTATCTGAGTACTACGAAGAAAATACGCTAAAAGAAATATTGCTTGCTCGTAGATTTGTGAAGAAAAATTATCCATCCACACCAAGCGAAATGTTAGTAGTTGCTTCATTACTTCATATCCTGCACGGCAATAGACCTTATGCTTTGAGCAGACGTTCACACCCAATTGTTCCTTATGCACCTACAGGAGATTTTATTTACAAAAGTCTTATTGAAAAGCTTTGCGAAAAAGTGAACAGGGTAATCAATGAAGAATTACCGCTTAATTTTAAAAATGGTAAAATATTCAATCAAGATACCACAATAGTTTGGCCACAAGAAATTAATGACCTTGATGCCATTATTACATCACCACCATTCTTTGATAGCACTAGATTTTATTTGGCTAATTGGATTAGAATTTGGTTTACAGGATGGTCTGAAATTGATTTTAAGCATAAGCCTAAATCATTTGTAGATGAAAGACAAAAAATTGACTTCGCTATTTACGAATCCATATTTAGACAAGCAAAAGAACGTATAAAAAAGGATGGAGCTTTTGTTCTACATCTAGGGAAAAGCAATAAATGTGATATGGCACTGGAACTTCAAAAAATCAGCAAACGTTGGTTTAAAACTGCTGATTTATTTGATGAAAGCGTAGAACATTGCGAATCCCACGGTATTAGAGATAAAGGAACGGTAACTTCGCATCAATATCTTGTATTGGTGTAGTTTTATAATAATTCGTCTGCCCTTTGAATATGCACAGGTGATATAATTGTCGAACTTTGAAAAAAGTCAAAGCCTATTTCTCTAAGTAATCTATTTCTAAGTTTAATAATTTCATCAATGTATGCACTATACTTTGTTAGAAGAGCATCCACAACAGCTGGATTTTTGAGATTTTCAATTGCTTCAGGATTATAGAAAGGTTCCCCTTTTAATATTACATAATCGATTCCGGTTAGAATGGAAAGTCTCCTTAACTCTTCATCATTGTAATAATTTGAAGGCCATTTACCCGACTTTTCTCCGTTATGTTCTCTGCACAATAGAGTAGCATTATTGGTATTAAGCGGAAATAGATAATAAATAGGCAATGTATGGTCAAGTGGTCTTTCAGTTGCTGTTTCGACAGCACTTAAATCTTTTCCGCACTTAAAACATTTGAAACCATATCTATTGTGAATAACCTTACTATCAATTTTTAGTTGACCCGAAAGATCCAAATACATCCTTCGTTTTTGTGCTGCTTCACGATGTTGATCAGAAATTCTTGATTGATTTTTAATCGAATTATAAATGCCTTTGCAAAGTCTACATTCGCCCTGTCTGCCTGAATTTCTAGCAGAATGCCTATCAAACAAGTGAACTGGTTTGATAGTATTGCAAACTATACAATACTTAAATTCTTGAGATTCATTAATATAATCATCGTGAAGAACAGAAAATTCGCCTTCTTCAATAATCCGATCTTCAACTGTATGATGAAGTTTATAATCATAAAACTTAGTTCCCTCACCTGATTTATGTATAAAATTACAAGAAGGGCACTCAATTTCAAACTCTAAATGGATTTCATCTTTTCGAACAAGTAAGAAATTTGTACAGGAACTATTCAAACACTGAAATCCACGAAACAAAACATCACCCATACCCTTGACGTGTTCCTCTCGAAGCTGATTTTCTTTTAAAACCCTTGTATATGGTGTTCTTCTTGCCATTAGTTTTTAAAAAAATTCCTCACAACCGACAAAGGTATGAATTTCAGTTAAGTTAATCTTTTCTCCTTTTCTTTTTTTGCTTTTTGTAGTAATCTTCCTTTGCAGCTTGGTCCTCAGCTCTGCCATCTTCAATTTCCCAATCCTCCCATTTTCGAGCAATGAATATTTCATTTCGTGTAATGAAATAGTGAGACTTACACTCAAAATTCCAGTTTCCAATAGATGGGTAAAGAGAAACGGTTTTTCCATTAAAACGAATTTCCCAGTCTCTAGGTGAGATTGGGGTTACAACCTTATTCCCACAACCACAGACACACAAATGAACAGCCGTTCGATATTCAATGGAAATATACAGAATGCCTTGTTCTGGAGAGTTCGGTATGAACTCAACAAATTTATGCTGGATTGTCTTCATTAAGCAATTTATTTGTATTGATTAAAAACAAACTATTATGTTCCTGCTTCACATCCTGATAAAAGCCACTTAGCTTTTTCCATTTCAAGACCGCTAGCATAGCATTGAGACAATTCAAGTCCGCAATTTGAATGTTGTTTGAATATTCGTTTTCTTCCGATTCAGATGAACCAATTCGAAAATCCAAATGGTCGCTTTTCTCAGTCGTTCCAACTGTAACACGAACAGCACCATTCAGACAATTCGGATTTGTTAACACCAATACCGACATCAATAAATGTTACGCCCATATTCAAAAACGCTTTAGTAAGATTGTAGCGAACTTCATTTTTGTCAATGCTTATAAAGACATAGCTAAAATCCTTTAGTTCACTTACGTTTTCAAGCGTTACATACTTCGAATGTGCCGTTATTCCTGCGTGCATATTGGAATAAATTCCATAGTAGTAATCTACTTTCATTATTCCGTTTTCTGCTTCCAATTTTTCACTTGAAACCGCGCCAGGAGAACGGAAAGCGTTGTGTAGTTGAAAAACATCAGCATCAAAAATGTGAATTTCCTTGACAGGCGTTTTGGCAACTTGGTCAAGAATATATGAACCAGTTCCACCTAATCCGATAATTGCGATTTTTTGCTTTTCAAATTTGCGATTTAGGAACTCTATGCCTGCACGTGAAGAATTCGTATCAGGATAATTAAAAATATTTTTATCACTCATCACTTCCATTTTGATTAGAATTTTTAAATGGTTTTGTTGTTACTTGAATATCAATAGCTTTTGCATTAATACTAAGTATTTCGGCATAAGTCCTGATTTTTTCATAGTAATTTGGGTAGTTTCCTAATACTGGTTTGCTAGAAAAATAATGTGTTACCAATAGTTCATTAGTTAGTTGTTGCCTATTAGAATTATTTATTATTGCGACTAGTGGTTGACCCTCAGCATTACAAGGCGTTTCTCCACAGAAAAAAATGGTGTGATCTGGTGGCGTTGATATTTTTGTTGGGGTTACATAGTTTAATACACAAACCAACGTACCATAGGCTACATTTTTAGAAGGAGTCGCATAGGGTATTTGGCGGACAACCAAGTGTCCGCCCTTTACCTCTATATCGTAACCTTCTTCTTGCAGACGATTCAGGTCTGGATTAAGACTTATCAGTTGCTGTTGCATTGAAAATCATTTTATGTTTAACAAAAACCTCTTGACCAGAAAACATTGAACCTTCGGGATTTTGTTTTGGACCATCTTCATAAGCTACGGTATAGACCATTGTCGGCTTATCAATATATTGACCAAACGCAAGAACAATAACCTCTTTGAAACTAATTTTTTCTTTTGTCCATTTGTGCTGCGTTCCGTTCACTAAAATGGTTATTTTTTTAGCTTTGGAGTAAAAGCGTTCAATACCGGGACGAGCAAGATTTAATTTCTTATCGTCTGGAATTAATTCATCTTCCTTCGGCTTAGGGTTTTCCAAAAAGATTTCATCTTCTAACGGGATATTCCCAAGCCTTCTGATTTCTGCACTCGTAATGTTCGGATGATTCCACACATACAACTTACCATTGATTGAAAGTTGAAATTCAGGTTTACCTTTTTCACCTATAGGTTTTTTTTTATTTTGCATAGAGTTAAATTTTATGTTATTAATTACTTTTACAGGGTTATTTTGACCCTTTCAAATATGTATGCTATGGTTTTATATTTTTTTGCCACGAGTGGCAAATTTATTTCAAACCTTAGCATACTTTTATAGATACGCAAATGAATTTAGCAGAAGCAATACAATCGGTGGATATGGACGAAGTCATTGATAGGATGAATGCCTATGCCATCAGCATATTGAAATCAGTTGGGGTCAAAAACTTTAACGGAAAAGAACCTATTGATTTCGTTGGAGATGTAATTTTAAAGGTTATGGATGGTCAGCGAGATTGGTCTAAAGCAAAGTGCTCTTTTACAGAATTTCTTTTTGGTTGTCTTAAAAGTGAAATCTCTAACTTCTTCAAAACTAATAAGAATATCTACGATAATGAATTGCCAGATATTCCCACAACTGATCAATCTTTTAGTGAAAAACATATAAGAAATTCCATTTCAGAGATTTTAAAAATAGAAGGTGCGGATGATGGTGAGTTAATGGTTTTCGAGTATTGGGCAGACGGGATAACAAAACCTTCGGAAATAGCGAAGGATTTGGGAATAGCAGTGAAGGAAGTCTATAATATAACTAAGCGACTTGAAAGACGACTACCAAAAATTCAAACACAAGTAAAAAATATCATATGAGTAACGAAATCAAAAATAAAATCAATGATGCTTTGTTCAACTTCTATTTAGAAGCAGATAAAGATATTATAAAAGATTCGTTAAAAAGAGAAATTCAAAATCTTGATGAATATAACAAGAAGAAAAAACAAATAATCTTTTTAGCAAATGCTAAAGCCAAACAAAAACATAATGAATATTTGTTGGCATTAGCAAATAAATTTCAAGAAGCCGTTTTACAAAACATTGAAAAACCTGTTGCAATTTTAAAACAACTAATTCAGGGAAACGCCTCACTTGCATTGTATCGCAATCTTGACAAATTATCAAAAGAAGATATTATCGAAATAATTAAGGATAAGAATCTTGTTGAATTATTGGAACAATTAGACGACAATGACAAGAGCCACTAACTCACATATTCAGGCACAGAAACTTATGGATAGCTGTGGATTAGATGAAATCACTGATCTTCAAATGAATTTATTTGTTTCAGGATTAGATGCAATGCTCATTGAAGAAGAATTAGCAAATTGTGACGGCAAAATCATTTTCGGAAATAATAAGGTTGTAATTAAAGTAAATTCAAATATTCAGTTTGAACAGAGAAAACGTTTTGTTGTAGCACACGAAATTGGTCATTTAATTATGCATAGAAGTATGCAACTTCCAGGCGATACATTTTCCAATTTCAACATCATTGCAGGAATGGAAAATGCACTGAAAAATGGCAAACAAGAATTAGAAGCCAACGAATTTGCGTGTGAACTTTTAATGCCCGAAAAATTATTTTTAAAAGAAGCTAAAGGAAAAAAGTTTTCCCCACTACTTATAAAACAACTTTCAGAACGCTTTAAAACCAGTTTAACAGCAACAGTTTTTCGCTATTTACAATTTAAGCAATTACACCCTATTTGTCTTGTTTTTATTGAA
Organism: uncultured Lentimicrobiaceae bacterium; assembly: GCA_964592595.1. Lineage (GTDB taxonomy): Bacteria > Bacteroidota > Bacteroidia > Bacteroidales > F082 > UBA5536. The sequence goes on from CAZQFH010000025.1 coordinate 47,286, forward strand.
AATGGAAAAGTAAAGTATTGGAAAAAATCAGATGACTTGAAGATTTGGTTTGGTGACTTCACCCGATTAGCTCCACCTTCTGATTCTGTTGCAGCAGAATACATAGAAAAGGATTACGACTTTTTATATAAGCTTGAAGAAAAAGCTCAATTAATATCTAAATCAACTTGGTTTAATTTAGGAGATTATGATGAAGATAGCGATTTCTATGAGTATTGTATCCCAACTAGAAGATATAAAACTATTTTAAGCATTATATGGGAAGACTAATTTCAACCCACAGGTGTACGCACATTTGCAGTTTGTTAAATAGCCTTTTTAAAAGCAAAAGAATCTGAATTAGAGTCTGTCTTTAAAGTTAAATTATCAACAATATCAAGGGTTTCAGTACT
>CAZQFH010000026.1:0-45417 GCA_964592595.1 uncultured Lentimicrobiaceae bacterium
TGCTCCCCCTTCAGGACTTGAACCTGAGACCCTCTGATTAACAGTCAGATGCTCTAACCAACTGAGCTAAGGAGGAATCTTAGTTTGTTCTAAGAGGCTGCAAAATTAAAGATAATTTTAATTGAAACAAGTTTTTTACCTGTTTTTTCAATTTCTAACTTCAACTTGTTCGCAGGCTCGCCGTTTTTTGAACTATTTGCTATTTGTGCTTTAACGCAAATTCGCCTGCTCTTTCAAGGAACCTCATGATAAAATTATGTTTCAACCGCTGCTTATTTATTACACGTAAAGTAAAAAACAAACCCTCTCTAATATGCTACAATCCAACTAGTTTGCAGTAGATGCTGAACGTTTGCTAAAAATACAAACATCCTTCTTAATAAAATGTGGATAAAATATACCAATTTACTAATCTTGATCTTACAACATTACCTATCTTTATGCTTTTAAAACCTAAGGCTTGCCTCAATGAAGCATAAATCAACGCTTTGGCTGTTATTGATAATTTTTGGCACAATATACGGACAGGAGTCTATGGCTCAGCGTTCTGTGGTCGAAGACTTTAAAGTTACGATCACTTTTGTTGACGAACCTGGTGCTGATTTAAATATTTTTAAAGCCCCGCTCAAGTATAACAAGGATTTTGCGCTTGTTTTGCAGCTAAACAACGGAAATCCGGCAATTAATGATCAGGTATTGCCCTATTTTAAAGGTCAAGCTGGCAATCCCGGTTTGTTTTTTACCGAAGGACAGGCCAACAGCAAACAGCCATTTAAAATGGATGCCGTACATTATTTATTTAATGAAAATGGCGTTGATGTACATGATTATCAGCCTGGTTATTTAAACTGGGACAACATCATCAATTTATGGGCGGGCGAATTTGGTATTGTTGGCAATGGTCTCAACTTTCCGGCAGTTGATGATGCCGGAGTGGAGGTTTCGAGAAGCAAAAGCTATACACAACGAAAAACATTAAGCGGTACTATCCCTGGGGGGTATCGCACACAGGTATATGTTGTTCCCGAAGGAGCATCTGATCAATTAGCTTTCGCAAAGGAACGTTTTTTAGCCGTATATAGCAATGAATCAGGAGGTTTCCCTAATCCGGTTGATGCTGAAGACCTTACAAGTATTAATGGCGTTCAATTGTCAAGAACACCATTTACGAGCGGATTTTTTAATCAAATACAAGTTTTGGAGCAGCAAAGCTCTGAAACAAATCATCCGATAGCCACTTATTACCTCGAAAATTTTGAAAGCAGCGGTATTAGTTTCGACCAATTCAAGCAGGAAATGAATCAGGTGGCCAGCACTTTCGGACAAAATGGAAGCGATCAAATTTGGTCGGCTACATCGACAGATGTGATTGAATACATGAAAGTTAAAGAACAAGTTGAGGTTCAGACAAACATCAACGGCAATATCGTCGAAATTACTTTCAGCGCTCAGGATATTCCGGTTGATTTGCGTGATTATTGTGTAACGCTCATCGTAGAAGGCGAATCCAATATTGTTGAAATGGTGGTTGATGAGCCTGATAATATTTCTACTTACCGTTATTCGGGCAGTGATGCTTTACTCAACCTCAAATGGAGAGGCAGTGTTGTTCCGGATGTAGAAGTTCAGGCAGAAAATGCTGTAAACCTTGCCGAAACAAGTCTTGACGCTGCCGATGCACTTGAGGCGATGGACTATGTGCAAATGCTTGCTGATGGTGATCTGAAAGAAAATCTGCGCGACAGACTTTGCGCTTTGTCCTTCACCTACGAAATTGGTTTCTGCCCAAAAAATGAATTCCTGGGTGCAGACACTGCTGTTTGTTTTGGCACTATTATTCCTTTTGAAGCACCTGAAGCAGCAAATTATTTATGGAGTACTGGCGAAACCTCACGCAATATTGATTTTGAATGCATTAGCGATACTTTACTTTGGGCTCAGGCCGAACTTGCAAATGGTTTTATTATGAGTGATACCATCGAAATTACAAGTATCGCCTTACCAAATGTGATAATCACTGCATCAAGCGATACAGTTGGCCCTGCAGAAGAAGTTACACTGATAGCCTCAGGAGCAGCTAATTATCTTTGGAATAATGGTTCAACTCATGACACGCTAATCACTCAGCTAGAGCAAACCGAAACCTTTGTTGTTAGCGGAACAAGTGAGGCGGGATGTGTTAAAACAGATACGGCTGTGGTAGTTGTGCAATATATCGTAGAAGTAGATTTTATTTTTGATACCGTATGTTATGGCACGGCAACCAATCATTTCAGTCGCATTGTGAGCAACGACTCCATTTTGTTAAAAGAATGGGATTTAAATGGGGATGGAACCTTTGGCGATGCTTTTGGTGATACGGTACAATACCGTTATGAACAACCCGGCGAACAACTTACCGGCCTCAGGATTAAAACAAAAAGCGGTCGTTTAGTTGTTAAATACCATGCTGTGCCTGTTGCTGATTACCCTTTCGGTAAATTTGATTTCAGCAATACCTGCGAAGGCAATGCAGTGCAATTTACTGACCTCAGCACAGTTACAGTTGGTTTTCCGGCCTCTTGGGAATGGGATTTGGGCGATGGCAGCACAGCCGATTTTCAGCACCCCTCCTATTTCTATGATGCAGCAGGCACTTATACCGTTCACTTGATTGTGACTTCAAGCTTCGGCTGCAGCGACACGGTTTCGCGCAATGTTGCCGTGAGGCCGGCACCGCTGATCGATTTAAGGCTCAACGACGGAACAGCTGTTGCTGACGAAGCAGAGGTGAAAATGAAAAAAGGCGGCAGCCTAACTTTTATGGTCGAAAGCCCTTACGACAGCATTATCTGGGGAGGCGGCGTTACTACCGAAACCTTCAGGGTGATCAATGAAGGCTTTTTTGATGTACAGATTTATTATCAGGGGTGCTCAAACAGCAGATCGTTTAGCGTGGTGGAAACAGAAGATCCGATTGATCCAACAGAAGGCATCATGAACCTGATTACCCCTAACGGAGATGGTTTCAACGATGTTTGGTTGATAGATCTGGATAGCTACGGGCCAGCAAAAGTTGCAGTGTACAGCAGAAATGGCCGTCAGGTATTTAGCTCCAACGATTATCAAAACGACTGGGACGGGCGCTTCAACGGAAACCCATTACCCGAAGGCACCTATTACTATATGATCGAAGCTGCAGATGGAAAAGTGATTAAAGGACCAATCAGTATTTTGCGATGAGGAAAAGTAACTTAACAATAATTATAGCCTGTTTTTTTGGTTTGTTGTTGCATATCATGCCATTGCAAGCCCAACAGCTGCCATCCAGTACGCATTATACTTTTAACCGATACAGCCTCGATCCTGCTTTTGCCGGTGCTTACGATAATGCTGCCATTTTTTTAAATTACAAGCGCGATTGGGGTAATATCGAAGGCAGCCCCACTACATTCAGGATAAACGGATTCGGTCAGGTTTACCGAAATATGTACCTGGGAGGCGAAATCCTTGCCGATAACACAGACATTTTTAATCGGATTAAGGCCAATTTAAATTATACGTATCGCTTACAAATGGCCAATAATCAATTTCTTTCATTTGCCATGGGAGGAAGTTTTTATCAAAGTGTAATTCGTTTTGATCAGGTAAATGCTGACTTGGACGATCCTTTGCTAAAAGATTTAGACAGAATCACAGGATCAAATTTCAATGCCAATTTTGGGCTGATTTATAATTGGAATCAATTTCACTTCGGTATTGGTTTACCTGTACTTTTCAGGTCAAAAGACACTTATAACAAAGGTGCAGATGCAAATTTCACTTTTGATCGTTCCTTCCTGATGCATGCTTCCAATCGGTTCAGGCTTGCAGAACTATGGCAGCTTCAGGTTTTTGGAGTTTATCAAAAAACAGATAACCTTCCGGCTGTTGTTGATATTTCTGCCACTGCCTTTTATGATGATGCCTACCACATTGGATTGATGTACCGCAGCAGTAATGCACTTGTTTTTGGCTTGGGCGGAGAACTTATCGAAGGTTTTGTAATCGGCTATTCTTACGAAATGGGATTTGGAGGCGTGTATAATGGTTCGGGAGGCGCGCACGAAATTAGCGTGGGATATCGGATCACCACAAAAAATCTGACCCGTTTTTACGACGCCCGCACCCGAAAAAAAGCCGCTACGCCAGTAAGGCCATTGAAACCAGGGCCAAAACCCGTTGAATTTAACAGGAGGTAGTAATCATGAAAACGCTATATAAACACACGATTACATGGATGCTGCTTTTTATTTTGCAGCTGTTATTTATATCCCAAAAGCCATGCAATGCTCAAACTGCAGATCCCGGAATAAACTTTATCCTGATCACTTTTGACCAGGCTCCCACTAATGTATCAGTTGAAAAAGCTCCCTTGCGTTATAACAAAAAATTCGCGCTCAGCTTTCACACCGACGATGGCATTGAGGATGTTTATACCGTTGGATTTCCTTTCTTCACCGGAATTAATGAAGGTGGCACCAATTATCCAGGCTTATTTTATACGGATGGCTGTGAAAATACATTGTCCTTTAAATTAAGCAATTCCGTCTTTTCCTTTAGTGGCTTTAATAATGAAGACATGCACCAACCGGGCAACAATTATGGCGCTGTAACATGGCCGCAGCTTCAAAATATGGTGCAAAATGGATGCGCAGTATATAATCATGGGTTTACATCTGATGCCTCAACCGAGCCCGAGTTTATGAATTATAGCATAAAACGAAATGAAAGCTATATCCGTAGGCAGCTTTATGAATCAATGCCCGGAGGACTGAGAACAAGGGCTTTTGTAAATCCAAATGGCGTAACAGATTATACACAAGCAGCCTTTAACAATGGCTATCGAACAGCCTTCAGAATAGGTGGAGGCACCATTACTGATGATGGTGTTGACGTAAATGCTTTCACAAACTGGAATCAAAATCAGGAATTAAATCGACTACTTGCCGAAAACACAAATGTTACTGCCTTAGCAGAGCAAATGGCTAATGCAGATGGAAATTGGTGGGCTCCGGTATTTACACATCGCATAATCGAAGACTATCCGCAAGCGACATTCTTCAACGATTTCACCACCATCGCAAGCAATTACGGCATTTCGGGTCAGGATAACATTTGGATGGCAAGCGAGGAAGAAATACTGGATTACCTGCGCATTCGTGAACTGACTACTATGACGCACAATTTAGCTGGCAACACGCTGTTAATCCTGCTCGAAGGCCAAATTCCAACAGATCAACGCTTTTATCCCTTATCATTGACCATTGAAGCCGAGGGTGCTGTGATAACAAACATCAACATCAATGGCGGAACCAATAATAGTTTTAATGGTATCGGCACTGCAAATTCACTTATTAACCTGGAGTGGGACGGACGCGAAATAGAAGACCCTGAAATTCTTGCCGATGAGTTCGTTACAATCGCTGAACAAACACAGGCTCAATACGACTGCCTGATTGCCATGGATTACGTGCTGATGATGCCTGTGGGTGAGGCGCAACAAACCATGAAAGACAGATTATGCGCCATTCCGAATGTTGAATATGAAGCCGGCTTTTGTGAAACCTGCGATTTCGATTTGGGACCCGACATCGAAATTTGCCAGGGCGAATGTGTACTATTGGAAGCTCCTGTGTCAGAAGGAAACACTTACCTCTGGAGCAACGACAGCACTACAAGTTCAATCCTTGTTTGCCCCGAAATCACAACAACTTATTGGGTCGATCTGCTTACCGAAGGGGGTTGCGAAGCTTCCGATACCATCACCATAAATGTGCTCGAAGCACCAGTGTTCGATCTTGGTCCTGATCAGGATATTTGCCAGTTTGACAGTGTATCCTTTGAGCTTCCTTTTTCGGAGGATTATACTTATTTATGGATTGCCAATTCTGACACTGTAGCACAAAATGTACATGAATATGGTTTTATCGTTCAGGATACTGTTTTGCTAAAGGCAGAAATAGGTTCTCCAAACGGCTGTCTTTCTGTTGACAGCGTGCTGATTAATGCCCTTTTGAATCCTCAAATAGATTGGGCAGATACTTTGTACAGCTGCCTGAATGATACAATGGAGCTTGTTGCGCCCTCCGGAATTGATTTTAGCTATTATTGGTTTGTTAATGGTGAATTACAATCCATTACAGATTCGGTTTTTACAATTATTTTAAGTGATACTTTAACAGTACTTGTTGAGGTAATCCCGCCCGATGGTTGTACGGCAACAGATTCGGTAGTTTTAATGCCACTTGATACACCGGTTTTTGATTTTCCGCAAGATATTCAGGCCTGTACCTATGACACAATTACAATCGAAGGCCCGCAGGGCGACAACTACACTTATGCGTGGTTTGCTGATGATGAGTTGCTCTCCGAAACCTCATTTGAACTCAATTATATCGTATCAGATACTGTACAAATACGACTGGAAGTTTTAGCCTTAACCGGTTGTATGTCTATGGATTCGCTAACCGTTTTTGCACTTGAAGCACCCCTAATTTCAATAAATCCCCAGGAAGCATTTCTTTGCTTTGGCGATAACATCGATCTCAGTGTGAGCACACAAAATGCCGATAGTTTTCAGTGGTGGAATGGTAGCACTGAACAAACGATAACTTTTGAGCCAACAGTAGCTGATACGACCTATTACCTTTGGGCAGAAGCCATAAACGGATTTGGTTGCACTGCGCGCGATACAGCCATTATTGAAGTGCAAAGTCAGCCTGAAATCAAGCTTGAGATTACAGAAGGAAATAGCCAGCTTTGTTCGGGAGAAGATTTAACAGTCAGCGTTTCGAGCAACAATGCCATAATCCCTGATTATGTGGTTTGGAATACAACTGATACGGTTTACTTTGGGAGCCAAACAACGCTTTCGCGCGTTTTTGAACTTATAGAAAATTCCTGGATCAAAGCCGAGATTTTCTCTGAAATCGGATGTTCATCTGCCGATAGCTTGCTTATTTTAGTCTATGAAACCCCTGAAATAACAGTTAGTGAGGATGTTGAAGTTTGTTTTGGCGAAAGCATCATCCTCGAGGCTAGCGGAGGAATAAGCTGTGAATGGTATAATTCAATAGGACTTGTTGGTGAAAATCATTTGCTTGACATTATGCCGCAACAAACGGATGAATACATCGCAATTGTTTCTAATGGCGGTCCTTTGTTTTGTAGTGCAACTGACACCGTTTTGGTCACAGTGCAGCCTAAACCCATTGTTACTTTAACGGCATCCGAAACAGAAGTTTGTGCCGGCACGCAAATAGAACTGGCTGCCACAGGTGCTTCAAATTACAACTGGAGCCATGGCACAACAGGATCTCCTATTTTTGTCTTTCCACTCGATACTACTGTTTATCAGGTTGTTGGAAGCAATGAATTTGGCTGCAATGATACCGCCGAAATAACGATTCAGGTTTTCCCAAGGACGGCTGTTAACCTCAGTGGTTTATTACCTGTTTATTGTCAAAGTGATGAGCCTTCTCAACTCACCGGCTCTCCTGAGGGAGGTCTTTTTTCTGGAGCAGGAATGGTGGCAGGATTTTTTAATCCGGAATTGGCTGGCGATGGCACTCATCCTATTGTTTACAGTTTGACAAATGAATACGGATGCACGGATAGTGCTTTTGCAACCACAATAGTATTTGGAGGCTTAAGCAGTATTGATATTGGAAACGACACCCTGATCTGCCCCAACGACACTTTGCGTCTGGATGCCGGAGAAGGTTTTAGTGAATATTATTGGAATACAGGAGCTACAACACGTCAAATTACCATACTGGGAACAGATTATCAGGCCGGCACTTCACGCGAAATAAGTGTTGTTGGCGTGCTGGATGGCTGCACTGCTTCAGGAAAAATGCGGCTCACTATTCGCGATGATTGTTTCATAGGCATTGATGAGCAAAATACAAGCCAACTTTTTGTCTCACCAAATCCTGGTTCCGACAACTTTGTGATTAAGCTGCCCGAAGGGTTTGTGCCCGAACAATTCGAATTGGTTCAGTTAAATGGAAAAACTGTTCCCTTCACTTATGATATGAGTAAAAATAAGCTAAATCTCAACCTCCGTAAATCTTATCAGGGAGTTTTGCTTCTGCGTTTGATTTCAAAACATCAAAACCTCACCACAAAGCTTATCGCTCATTAGCAGCAAAATCCTTTAAGGGATAATCACGTCTGAGGTGATTTTCGGCCACATTTCATACCTTTGCACCACTCAAATAAAAAAGTATGACAACAAAAAAAGTATTGGGCATAGGAAATGCATTGGTTGATAATATGATTCGTTTGGATGATGAAGCCTTGCTTATCCAGCTTGAATTGCCGAAAGGAAGCATGCAGCTGGTCGATACCAATCGCTCATCAGCAGTTGCAGAAGCATCAGCACACCTCAGTAACCTGCGTTCGTCAGGTGGTTCGGCTGCCAACACTATTCACGGGCTGGCTCGTTTGGGTGTTGAAACAGCTTTTATAGGCCACGTTGGAGAAGATGAAACCGGAAATTTCTTCAAAGAAGATATGATTGCTGCCGGCATAAAGCCCTTACTTTTCAGCAGCAAAACGGCTTCGGGGCTGGCTCATGCTTTTGTGACCGCAGACGGCGAACGCACCTTTGCTACCTGTTTGGGAGCCGCCATCGAATTATCCGAAAAGCATTTGAATAAAGACTTATTTAAAGCTTACGATTACTTCTATATTGAAGGATATCTTGTTCAAAACAAATCTCTGCTAAAAAAAGCCATTGGGCTTGCAGCACAATCAGGAGCAAAAGTAGCCATCGACCTTGCGAGTTATAATGTAGTGCAAGACAACCGGGATTTTTTATTGGAACTACTCAACAATAAGAACATCGACCTTGTATTTGCCAACGAAGAAGAGGCAAAAGCACTTACCGGACTCAATCCTCACGAAGCGCTGGATTTTATAGCTGATCGCTGCGAAACCGCCATCGTAAAAATTGGAAAAGCAGGATCTTTAATTAAACAAAACAGTGTAGTTTATCCAATCGAACCCATCAAAGCAAATGCAATTGACACAACAGGTGCGGGCGATATGTATGCTGCAGGATTCCTGTATGGTATTTCAAAACAGCTCAGCCTCACTCAGGCAGGTCAAATTGGCAGCCTTTTGGCAGGCAATGTTATTGAAGTGATTGGGGCCAAAATGGAGCATGACAAATGGGAAATGATCAAAAAGAAGATCAGTAAGATTACGGCTGTTTAATACGTGTTAAAGTTTCCAAAAAACACTTACTTGTCATCATTATAAATAAGGATTAGGATTTGTTTATAATGCTGAAATGCTTAGCTTTGCAGGCCTGTTTTGAAAAATAGTTGAACAATTTTAACAGCATTTTAGATATGAAGGTTTACCAAACAGACGAAATTCGGAATGTCGCCCTGATTGGCGCTGCAAAATCCGGCAAAACGACCTTGGCAGAGAATATGCTCTTCGAAGGCAAAGTGATTAACAGAAAAGGAAGTGTTGATGATAAAAACTCCGTTTCTGATTACCGACAGATAGAAATGGATCGCCAGATATCTGTTCACCTGAGTTTATTGCATACCCTGCACGAGGACAAAAAAATAAATATCCTTGACGCACCGGGTTTTAGCGATTTCGCAGGCGATATTCTTGCTGCTACAACAGTTGCCGACACTGCAATTATGACAGTGAATAGTCAGGCTGGTGTGGAAGCTACCACCGAAAATGCCTGGAAACTTGCCGAACGTTCCAATACGCCAGTAGTATTTTTTGTAAACCACCTCGATCATCACAATGCCAATTTTGATGAAGCGGTTCGTCAGGTGAAAGCTTATTTTGGCGATAAAACAACAGTGGCACAATACCCTGTAAATGTTGGCGAAGGTTTTGACAGCGTGATAGATCTGATGCTGATGAAGATGCTTAAATTCCCTCAGGGTGGAGGTGCTCCGGAAGTGGTCGACATCCCTGCCGAAGAAATGGACAAAGCAGAAAGCCTTCACAAAGAACTGGTAGAAAATGCTGCTGAAGGTGATGAAGAACTGATGGAAAAATATTTCGAAAATGACACGCTCAGCCTCGAAGAAACCCGTGCAGGAATCCGTTTGGGTTTGGTTCAGCGTGCTATTTTTCCTATCATGTGTGGTGATGTAAAACATGGTATAGGTGTGCATCGTCTCATGGATTTCATTGTGCACAGTTGTCCTGCCCCAAATAATTCAACCCCCCGAAAAACTACTTCCGGCAAAGATTATACCTGCAATGCCAATGATCCTGCCGGACTATTTGTTTTCAAAGTTGCCAATGAGCAGCATCTGGGTGAGGTTTCGCTGATTAAAGTTTACGGTGGAACCATCACCGAAGGTCAGGATTTGATCAATCCAAGAAACGAACACAAAGAGCGCATCTCACAGTTGTTTGTCGTCAATGGTAAAAATCGCGAAAAAATCGATAAGGTTGTTGCCGGTGATATCGCCGTTACCATTAAGCTTAAAGATATCCGTACCAACGACTCGCTGATGGATCCCAAATTTTCTGACGAAGGATTTGCTCCAATCGAGTTCCCAGCACCAATTTTCACCACAGCCGTTAAAGCGGTTCAATCAACTGATGATGAAAAACTGGGAAGTGTATTGCAAGACATGCACCGGACTGATCCCACAATTATTGCGGGTCTTTCACGTGAGTTGCGACAGCTCATCCTGCAATGTCAGGGCGAATATCATATGAATACTGTTAAATGGTATCTCGATCATGTACATAAGCTGGAAGTAGAGTTTTACTCACCTAAGATTCCATACCGCGAAACGATCACCAAATCAGCAAGGGCTGATTACCGTCACAAAAAGCAATCTGGCGGTTCCGGGCAGTTTGGAGAGGTTCACCTGATGATACAGCCTTACTTCGAAGGATATAAAGATCCTACCGACTTCCCTGTTCGTGGCAAAGAAGAACACAAGCTCAATTGGGGCGGTATGCTTATTTTCGCAAACTGTATCGTTGGTGGTTCGATCGACGCACGTTTTATGCCTGCTATCCTAAAAGGAATTATGGAGCGTATGGAAGAAGGCCCGCTTACAGGTTCATACGCCCGTGATATCATCGTTTATGTTTATGATGGCAAGATGCACCCGGTAGATTCAAACGAAATATCCTTTAAACTTGCTGGCCGTCATGCCTTTAGCGATGCATTTAAAAATGCTGGGCCTAAGATTATGGAACCTGTTTATGATGTTTCGGTCAGAATGCCGGAAGACATGATGGGCGCTTGTATGACCGATCTTCAGGGTCGTCGCGCAATAATCATGGGTATGGATACCGATGGAAAGTATCAAATTATTAAGGCTAAAGTACCTTTGGCCGAGATGGATAAGTACAGCACTTCGCTCAGCTCGATCACTTCGGGACGTGGAACTTATTCCATGAAATTTGCCGAATACGCTCAGGTTCCGGGCGATGTGCAAACCAAACTGCTCAAGGAATACGAAGAAAGCCTCAAGGAAGAAGAATAGGAAATTACTTCCTTATAATATTGAAAAACCGGCGGCTATAAACTGTCGGTTTTTTTATGAAAATTCCTAAAGCTCACGAATAAAAGCCTCCAAATCTTCTTCAGCATCAAGGTGCAGGTGCTTTTTCAATCGATATCTGGCACTTTTGATGCTATTAGGCGAAATATTCAGTACAGCGGCCATTTCACGGCTGTTCATATTAAGCCTGATCAGCGCACACAATCGTTGCTCATAATTCGTTAAGTCAGCATTTATTTTTAGTAGCTTTTCATTAAAATCCTTGTTTACAGCCTCAAAATAGCGTTTAAACAAATCCCATTCCTTGTCAGAAAGCAAACTTTGATTGATCCGAAGGTTTATGCTTTTCAAGTGTTTTTTATCCTCATCCGAAACTTTCTTCGACAAGTTTTTTAGCTTGGCTTGCAGATCCTGCAAAATGCTGTTTTTTTGCATCATATGCAAAGCATGTGTACTTAACTGCCGCGATTTAAACTGGATGGATTGCTCTAACTCCTCCTCGCGCAGTTTTTGCTTTTCCAGTTCTGCTTCAGCAAGTCGTTTTTCCTGAACATGAAGCAATTCTTTTTGTGCATAAACAAGCTTTTCACGACGCCTTTTTTGCCACATAATAAAAAGTAAAAGCATGAACACGATACTGATTCCCACAAAGATTAATCGCTGGTTTTTCTTCTTAACCTGCTCAATTTGTTGTTGATGTGTAAGTTCCAGTATTTTCTGTTCCTTCTTCGCTGATTCATATTTCGTTTCGAGTTCGGCAATCTTTAACTGGATTTTTTCGCTCTGTATGCTGTCATGATAATTGCCATATAATTGAAAGTAGTTATACGCTTTCTCATAGTTATTGTTGGCCGCATACAATAGGTACAATTGTTTAAGCGTACCTTCATAAATCAAAGCATGGCCAATGCGATCAGAGGTTTCAAGTGCTTGTAACAGAAAATATTCTCCATTCTCTAAGTCTCCGGATTGAAAATATGTTTCACCTAATGAATAGGTTACTTGATTGATGTCTTTCTCTGATTGTATTTGGGTAAAGATTTCCTCAGCTTCCTTGAACCTTGCAATAGCTTGATCGATCTGATTGTCAGCTTTAAGTGTATTGGCCAGATTCATTAAAATTTTGCCTGTAAGCAATGAATTGTTATTATTCCGCGCCAAAGAAAGCGCTTCTTCATATAAAATTACTGAAGAATCTGTTTTATGCGCTTCGCGATAAATACCTGCAATAGCCTGCAATACTTGCGAGTAAGTAAGTGATGATTCGTAACGCGCTAAGTAATGTTTTGCCCGCACAAAATATGCCTTTGCCAATTTGAGGTTCCCTATACTTAGGTAAATATTTGCCACTGTACCCAATCCACTGGCGATTACCATGGAGTCGTTGCTTTGCTCAAAAAATTCAAGGGCCTCCATAGCAAAAGCCATCGCCTTATCGTATTCTCCTCTATCCTTGTATATGTATGAAAGATTCTTCTTGGTTTTAGCCATTTGAAAAGTATCATTCAGCTGGGTAAAAACCTCTAAAGCCCCTAAGCCATTAATCTCAGCCTCTGAATAGTTTCCTCGGATGATGTTTACATTACATTGGTGCATATAGGCACTTCCGATATTAAGATTAATTTCGTGATCTTGCCTTAGTTGAATTACCTGATTAGCATAATACAAAACACTATCATACTGACTACGTCGATAGTAAAAATCAGAAAGATAAGCAAAACCCATCATTTTCAATGATTTGATACTTCTTTCACCCCCCTTTTTAATCATTGCATAGGCTATTTTTGCAGCCAGTTCAGGTTTCTGTATATAAGAATCTTTATAGAGTGAGTCAAGTTTTTCCTGAAGTTCATCATCACGCAGTTCCTTCAATTGCTGATTGATACTAAAATCCTGAGCTAAAACAGTATCAATAGGTAAAGCTGTTTGTAAGAACAGAAAGAAAATCACGATGATAAGTTGTTTTAAAGTGTATTTCATCTGTTTATTTTTTATTTAAATGAATAGGACAGTAAAAATTGCACAAACAACATAATCATTTGCATACCAGCAGTAATGACTGTTATTCTTTTGCCTTTTCATAAGACTTTGATGCTTCAGCTTCGAAAGATAAAACTTTTTCATTAACACATGAAATATTTATCTAAGAAGCAATTTAGATTGACTGATATTAAGCTAGTTAAAACGTAATTGCATACCATAAGCACACCTGTAATAAAGGCAACGCATACCATTTACAGCCTCCCTATTATTGCTTCAGCGCTCATCGGTGAATAGGTTTGCATCGTCAAACATTAAAAACGTTTATCATGCATTTTTCAACAAAAATTAAATCAGTCTTTTGGATTGTATTGTTGGCTCTCGCGATCACAAGCTGTAAAAAAGACAAAAAGGAAGAGATAACACCAGAGCCGGAACCGGTGGAAGATATTATCGTAGCTGAAAACACAAAGATTGTTGACGAGTCCAGTCGTAAAAGCATCATCTCAATTGACACGCTTAGTTATACCATTACTGCTGATGGCAGCTCAGCGCTTCTCTCAGGACTAAAGGAGGGTGACATTCTGGTCGACAGCAGCTCTGACAAAGCAAAATATGGCTACCTGCGAAAAGTGAAGTCCGTTACAGACTCCAAAAATGGCAACCTAACAATTGAAACAGAACAAGCAACGCTAACAGATGCTGTTCATAAAGGCAGTATCAGATTCAGTACCGGGAAACTGAGTATGCAAAAGGTCGAACGCATAGTACTTACAGAGGGTGTTGTTTTGAAAAATTTGAAAGACACTGATTTTCAGGTGTTCTCAATGGATTATAATCATTCTTTTTCAACGCTTACAGGTACAGTATCCTTGTCGGGTCATACCGAACTGGATATTGAATTCTTCTTTGATTTTGATTGGTATTTTGATTGGCTGGCATTGCCTCCTCAACCTGTTGTAGAAAAGTTTGAAACAGGTGTTGAAATCAATCAACTGGCTTCTATTCATGTATTGTCAGAAAATGGTGTAAATATGCAGGAAAGACTCTCGCTTGCGCAATTCTATTTTCTTCCATGGACTTTTATGCTTGGGCCTGTTCCAGTGGTATTTGTGCCTCGTATTGAACTATTTGTGGAAATGGATGGCAGCATCACAGCCGTATTAACTACTTCAGCAAGTGAAAGTTTCACCGGAAGAATCGGTTCACGCTATACCGAAGATAATGGCTGGGGCGAAATTGCTGAAAAAGACTATCAAACAGATTTTGTTGCACCTGAGCTTGAAGCAGGAGCCTCTTTCACAGCACATATTGGCCCCGAAATAGCCTTACTCCTTTACGGTGTGGCTGGCCCATTCGCAAACGTTACCGGTTGTGGACAAATAAATGCTTCCCTTCATGTCAATACGGGTTATTGGGACATGATATTCAAAGTAGGCTCACAAGCTCAAGTTGGTGTAAAGATTGACATATTAGGCTTTGGCGAACCATGGAGTAAAGAATTCTGCCTTTTCGAAGAAGTGGTTTTCGCATTGGATAACGAACCTTTTGGAAATAATTTATACCTCCTGTACCCTACCGAAGGCCAAACACATCTTGTTGGTGATCCGATGCGCATACAAACCGGCTACACTGGTGAAACGCCTGATGAAGTGCACTTTATTGTTGATGGAGAAGTAATTTATGTTGACAACAATGAACCCTTTGAATATGAATGGGATACCTATAACATGACAGCAAGCATGCATGTTTTGGGTGTTGAATCATACAAGTCAGGATTGCAAATCGGGTTTGATGCAGCCCACATTCACTTTAAAATACCCGTTTGGGAAATGTATAACCTGGCTCAATTAGGGTTGAATGAATCCACCACAGTTGGCAACATCACTTTTGTCAATCCAAACAACGGATGGATGACAGTTTTTGGCACACAAAATGGCCTGATATTGAAAACCGATGATGGTGGCCTCAATTGGCAGCAAATTCATCAAACCAACAAAGGATTGCACGAAATCTTAATGTACAATGATCTCGGCGAAGGAATTGTACTTGATCAGTTTGGAGATGTATGGGAGACTAATGATGGCGGCAACACCTTATCCTTGCTTACATATGGAGAGTTTAATCAACCCACCTTCCAATGGAAAGATATTTTTGACCTTGCAACCAATAACCAGGGCGAAATAGTTGCAGTAGGTAAGGATACCGGTATTCCATATCATTACCGCATCTATAGGGCAAATGCAGCCTGGCACGATCCAATCGGCTATTTTGAAATCCCCTATCCAAACGAATATGGAGAGGCTCCAAAAATAGCCATGAATGGAAACAGTGGCATACTTTATAATGTTTATGATGAAAATCAGCCCTCCTCGACATTTTTTATGACCACCAATGATGGCGGAGTGAGTTGGGAAGGAAGTCAGCTTCCAATGGCAAGTTCATCCACTTTGCTGCATGATGCCTTTATGCCTGATCCATCAAGTATATGGCTCGCTGGAGAAGAAAACAATGAGGCGGTCATTTTTAGGAGTGAAGATGCCGGGCAAAGCTGGGTTAAAAATACAGTTGCTGATGTTCCCGGTTTCTCGGCAGTTCACTTTATCAGCAATGAAAAAGGCTTTGCAACCGTGAATATTAACACCGCTGAACCGCAGCCTAAAGTCTATAAAACCAATGATGGCGGCAATAGCTGGGAACCCATGTATGATACACGTAACCTTGAAGGAATGACTGATGTTTTCTTCCTGGGCGAAGATTTTGGTTTTGTAGCAGGAAGCGGATCGATTGTGTTCAGATATGGTATAAACTAATAACACGAAGCATCATGCAAAACAGCTTTATTGCTGATATCCAGCACAAAAAACTATTCCTGACCTTTGGATTTTTAGTTAAAACAGGCGAAGTACGTATTGATTTGATTGCTAAAGATCAGAAGATAATTGTTGTAAATCAATCATTTAGCAATTCCAATTTTATCATTATCCCAATACAAATTCAAAAAGGACAATACCATATCAGCGTAAATGCTGATGGTGAACATTTATCAAAAACAATTACCTATTAATTAAACAAAATGCTATGAAAACAGTAATCACAACACTTTTAACTTGCATGTTTATCCTGAAAATGTATGCACAGGTATCTATCAACACGACAGGTACTGCACCTGACCCTTCGGCAATGCTGGATATCAGCAGCACTTCAAAAGGGGTGCTTATTCCAAGAATGACCAGCAACCAGCGCAATGCAATCGAAACTTCACAAGCAGGTCTTCTAGTTTACGATACCGAAACGGAAAGCTTTTGGTATTACAACAACACAGCCGAAACTTGGGTAGAAATTGGCAGTGAATCAGGTGCAGACTGGACTATCTCGGGCAACAATATCTACAGTTCTGTATCTGGCAATGTAGGTATAGGAACTACCAACCCAAGTTCTAAGTTACAAATACGCAATGGTAATTTGTCCCTCATATCACAAAATGAAGATGCCTACATCAAACTTTCCAGTGATGAAGAGCAAGACATCACTCCTGCATATATTTGGTCAGAAAATGCCAAAGGTTTTGCTGTTGGAAGCACAGCCGGAACGCCACAATTGCTCGTAAATGCTGCTACAGGGAAGGTGGGAATTGGCACACCCAATCCAAATCAGAAACTTACGATCAGAGATGGAAATATGAGTTTGGTTTCTGAAGGAAGTGATTCATATATACATCTTGGAAGCAATGAATTGGGTGATGCAATAGGCACTTATATTTGGACAAAAGACGATGTTGGTTTTTCTGTGGGTAGTACAGAGAATGTCCCTCAGTTAGTTGTTAAAAATTCGAATGGAAACGTTGGGATTGGGACAACCAACCCCAGCGCAAAACTGGAAGTAGCAGGGCAAGTTAAAATCACCGGAGGTAATCCCGGAGCAAATAAAGTGCTCACTTCGGACGCCAATGGACTTGCAACATGGTCATCCCCAACAGCATATGCAACAAGCATCAATGATTTGACTGATGCAGAAGCTGATGCCGCAGATTTATTTCTTGGCGATGAGTCAGGCATAAATAATGATGGACTTAATTTTAATACTGGTATAGGTATTCAGGCCCTTAAAACCAATACGACCGGATCTTCTAATACTGCCACTGGTATGGGAGCATTACAATCTAACGTAACAGGCTACGACAATACATCAAACGGACATCTTGCCTTGCAACAAAACACCACCGGTAATGCCAACGTAGCTATAGGTAAAGAAGCGCTTTTACAAAACACCACCGGTAATGCCAACGTAGCTATAGGTAAAGAAGCGCTTTTACAAAGCACAACAAAAAGTAACCTAACGGCTGTTGGCTATCAGGCACTTTACTGGAATGGCACCGGGTCAACAATCGCAGCCGAAAGTTCTGAAAATACGGCAATTGGTTCAAAAAGTTTGTACAGCAATACATTGGGTTCGCAAAATACTGCCATAGGCTTCGAGTCACTCAAAACCAACACCCAAGGAAGTCAAAATACGGCAATGGGAACTAACAGCTTGTTTTCGAACACAACCGGGAAAAAGAATACTGCCTTTGGAGCCTTTGCCCTCAATGACAATACTACTGCTGAATTAAACACTGCAATGGGTTATCAATCAATGTACAATAATACTTCTGGAGACTACAATACTGCCTTGGGCGCAATGGCTTTGTATGCAAGCACAACAGGAACCCATAATACTGCTTTGGGTTATACAGCTCTATTTAATAATACAAGCGGCATTAGAAATACAGCATTAGGCACTAAAGCATTATATACGAATACTGAGGGGGAATATAATGTAGCTGTTGGTGATGCTGCTTTATATTCAAATACTACCGGTGATAAAAATATTGCCATTGGTTCAGGTGCTTTGAGATATAATACGGAAACAAACAACTCTATTGCTATAGGTAATAATGCGCTTGAGAATTTAGGAACAGAGGGACCGGGCATCAATGGTGAATGGAATATTGCCATTGGTGCACAGGCCCTGCAATCAACAATATCAGGCGAGAGTAATGTGTCAATTGGTAATTATGCACTGATGCACAATGACTATGGCTACGATAATTGTGCCTTCGGCGATTCTAGCTTGGTACATAATACATACGGGCACAAAAATATTGCAATGGGTACTCAATCATTATCATCTAATACATACGGGGACAAAAATATTGCAATTGGTTATGGTGCGCTTAATGATAACATTACAGGAAGCTCAAATATTGGCATTGGTTATAATGCGGGACCCACTGAAGCATCGTTTGCAAATACAATATGTATTGGATCTAATACCCATTCCACTGCATCACATCAAATACGATTGGGCAATTCCTACATAACAAGCATTGGCGGCCAGGTTGGCTGGACAACGCTATCGGATGGAAGATTTAAAACCGACATAAGCGAAGATGTGGCCGGACTTGACTTTATACTCGCACTCCGCCCTGTAAATTATAAAGTTGACAAACAAGCTCTTAATCAATACTTAAAAATAAATGATGAGGATTCAAACGACAACAGCAATGCAATAAAAATCGAAAGTGGTTTCATTGCACAAGAGGTGGAAGCCGCTGCCAAAGCCATGAGTTTCAATTTTAGTGGGGTAGATGCTCCTAATACGGAGGATGGTGGCTATTATGGTTTGCGTTACGGACAATTTGTAGTGCCTTTGGTAAAAGGTATGCAAGAACAACAGCAACAAATCGTACATCTTGAACAAGAAATAGAAGCACTGAAAGCAATGGTTGAAAATCTTTTGAATAATAAAAGCACTGAATAATGAAAACAATACAAATAGTCCTTGGCTTGTCGTTGCTGGTAACAATCACAACGCAGGCTCAAATGCAACTTGCTGCCGGGGTGAGGCTGCAACAAAGTGCTCAATCCCATCTGAATGCTACCAATGGTTTAAAAATCAATGCCGGAGCAAAGTTTGAAGTAAACGGTTATGTTACTGTTGCTGATGAATTGATCAATCAGGGAGGCGTGGGAGCGTTGGAAGTAAAGTCAACTAGTTTCAGTCAGGGCTCGCTCATCCAACCAAGCCAAAACACAGCAGCCACCATCCAGCGATACCTCTCTGCTGAGAGCTACCATTACCTGGCTTCGCCAGTTAACAATCAAGCCATTGTTCCGGAATTTATACCCCTCACAGCGGGTATTCCTTATGCTACACATGACTTGTATCGCTATGATGAGGTGAATAATACGTGGGTTAACATTAAAAATAATGATGGGTCGCTGAACAATAGTTTTGAAGTCAACTTTGCTCCCATGCGCGGTTACGCGCTTGCCTATGCTGAAAGCGAATATGTGCGCAATTTTAGCGGAACACTTAATGCTGGCATATTAACAACTAACCTCACTAAAACAGCAAATGAGGGAAACGGCTGGAACCTGATTGGGAATCCCTATCCTTCAACGCTTGCGGCCAACATACCGGCACAAGCTGTCAATAACATACTTAGTCAAAATGCTGCAGTGCTTGATGATGTGTATCATGCCCTGTATCTCTGGAACGAACAGTCTGATTTTGATGGCAATAGAAATGATTATGTAACCATAAACCAATTAAGCGATCCATCATGGATAAGTTTAGGACAAGCTTTTATGGTGAAAGCTAAAAATCATAATCAATTATTCACGTTTAGCCCACTAGCACAACAGCACCATGAAGCAGCCTATTACAAAGCACAAAACATCTCTGGAAACGATGCCTTCAAAATACAACTCACAGGTCCTCTGGGAGATATGAACGAGATTATCATTGCCTTTGCAGATGGACTAACAACCGGATTGGATATTGGCTATGATGCCGGCAAGCTAAAAGGAAATCAAAACCTGGCCTTTAGTATGCGTCTTGTACAGGATAATGGGTTTGATTATGCTATTCAAGGCCTGCCAATTCTTCATGATTCTGTGAAAATTGATCTTGTATTTGATGCCTTTAAAACGGGCTTTTATCACATTGACCTTGCCCAGCCTACAAGCACAAACAGAGATAGACAAATTATTCTCGAAGATACCTACCTGCAAAAATTCACCTTGCTAAACGAGGCATACTATCAGTTTGAGCTCAATGAATCCGGCTCATTCACCGACCGATTCAAACTCCATTTAAAGATCAATCCTACAGCTGTTGGTGATTTTCCTACACCAGAAAATTTTAAAATTTACTTTCAAGACCAACGCTTCGTCATGCATAATTATACATCACAGGAAGAAAAATTTGTATTACAACTTTTCAGTGCAACAGGAGCCCTTGTTTACAGCAAAGATATTTCAATCGGCTCAAAAGCAGCAAAAAGCATCATATTGGATTTGCCAGCGGGTATGTATATCGCCAGCTTATTCAATCAAAAAAGTCAGCTAACCCAAAAAATACTAATCCCAAATTGATTACAACATGAAAAAACAAATTCACGTTTTTATCCTTACTATTTTGTTTTCCTTAAGCTATCATGCATACAGTCAAGGGCCTCCACCG
This sequence comes from uncultured Lentimicrobiaceae bacterium, assembly GCA_964592595.1. GTDB lineage: Bacteria > Bacteroidota > Bacteroidia > Bacteroidales > F082 > UBA5536. The sequence continues at coordinate 21,024 of CAZQFH010000026.1, forward strand.
CCACCACCACCTGATCACAACCTCAACGGAGATCAAAATGGCGGTAGTGCTCCAGTTGGAAGTGGATTAGCTATACTGTTGGGGTCAACGGCTCTATATGCAGGATATAAAATGAAGCTTTTTATAAGCAATTCCAAAAAACTGGAATCCTGATTGGTAATCATCACAATTCCAGCTTAAAAGTTGGCGTACCATGTGTTTTTCTATGGGTAATAAAACGATCAATGACTTGTTTTAACTCCTCTATATCAATAGGTTTCATTAAATAATCAAATGCCCCGTAGGTTTTGGCTTTCTCCTCGTAGCGGCCGTAAGCAGTGATAAAAATCACATCAAACTTACGAATAGGAAAACGCTCCAACAAATCAAAACCATTGCCGCGGGGCATATCAACATCCAAAAAAATAAGATCAGGCTTGTGCTTTTTTATGCTGTCCCAAGCTTGATCAATTACAGGAACTTTGTCCACAACGATCATGCTGTCGTCGCAAAACTCCTGAAGAATAATTTCTAACGAAATTATTGAATCGGGCTCGTCATCGATAAGAATTACTTTAAAAGGCTCCATGAGAAAGTTATTTTAAAAAATTAGGAAAACAAACGGTGACTTCAGTTCCTGCGCAACTTCCATCAGCTGCTTTTAAGTCATTGTATGAAATAGAGATATTAGTTCTTTGTTGTGTATTGATTAAAGCAATACGGCGTTTGATGATTGCTAAACCAAGCGATTTACGTTGATCGGGTTTCGACAAATTTCGTAATTTTTCAGCCTCTTCCCTGCCAATTCCATTGTCGCGAATACTCACGATCAAATCATTTTGAGCTTTACGAAAAAAGTGTATGTCAATTTTACCCTGCTTGTCGCTATGCATCAAACCATGCCAGATCGCATTTTCTGCGATAGGCTGTATGATAAAAACCGGTATTAAAACCTTATCCTGTGTAATTGAGGCATCTACCTCAATAGTAAATTGAAATTTATCCTTAAAACGAGCTGATTCCAACTCCAGATAAAGCTTAAGCGCATCTATCTCCTTGGCTATTGTCAAGGATTTTTCCTGCGACATATCAAGAATTTTACGCATCAACGTGGCAAATCGCGTAAGGTAACGACTTGACGCAACCCTATCATTTTGAAGCACATAACGATGTACTGTATTCAAAGCATTGAATAAAAAATGTGGATTCATCTGATTGATCAAAGCCTCCTGTTGATACCAATTGATGTCGTAAATGAGTTGATTGCGTCGTTTGACCAGCTTGATTCGCCAAAAAAACAAAAGTGTTAAAATTGAAGTAATAAAAGCCAACACAAGTAAAATAAACCATAATTCAGCCCAATATGGCTTTGAAATGATGATTTCAACCATGGCCGAATCAGGATTCCATGATCCATTACCATTTTGTACGCTTACTTCGAAAATATAACTTCCAGCTGGCAGATAAGGATATTGCGCATTGGTTTTTTGGTTTATAACCCAATTGTTTCCCAGGCCTAGCATCCGGTGCCTATAGGTTTGACGCCCGGTATTACGATAGCTTAAAGCAAAATAATCGATCTGGATATTATTTTCCGAAAAAGGGAGTTTCAGAACATCCTTTACCGCCCGGCTTTTATTATTCACATTTACTCCGGTGATGTAAATTGGCAAGTGAACATTAGCCTTTTTAATTGCATCATTGTGCATCATATGCAATCCATCTGTGGTGGCTAAATATACATAATCATCAACAACACAAATGCTATTTATTTCATTCGCATGCATCCCGGAGTTTACATTAAAAGTTTGGATAAGCGATTTTTGATTCAAGGCTGCTTTGTTGAGCAAACTTAGACCAGCATTTGTTCCAACATAAATCAAATCTTTGTGCACTTCGATAGCCGTAACAGCATTTGATGCCAACCCATCTTGTTTGTCAAACTGCATCACGCTATCTCCAGCCAACATCAGCAAGCCGTTTCCTTTTGTCCCAACCAAAAGTGTATCGCCCGAAGCGGCAAGTCGCGTGGCGCGGTTTGCAAGCAAAGGGTGTTGAATACCCAATTGCGTGAATTTATTGTCATGAAAATCCCAAACACCGCTTAAAGTGGCCAGATAAACATGATCATCAATTACAACAATATCTTCGATTCGGTGGTTAAAATCGCTGTGTTGGCTGTTTAACAAAACAGTTTTTGAGCTCATATCAACTTTTGAAAAACCACTGAAATGACCAAAAAAAGCCGTACCGTTCTCATCTAAAAAAATACTTTTCAAGCCGCGATGAGGTAATGCAACAGTGCTGTATTCCAATGGCATATTCACATCATCAGACGAATTTATCTTATAAAGATTTTCTGAAGTTGCTATCCAGACTGTTGATGTTTTGAAGTCAAATTCCAAATCATCTATCATAGGGCTATTAACGTCCTTCAGCGTGACTTCCTGCATTTTTCCGTTAGGCAGAATTTGCAATACTCTTCCCCTGTTTAATCCTAACCATAAAGTGCCGTTGGGTTCCACTTCAATATCAATAACATTTTCAAAGTTGAAATCTGATTTTCGGCTTAGAAAATAACTTCCAAGGATTGGGATGTGAAAAACTCCTTTATTTAACGAAGTAATCCACAAGCCTTCTTCGTGATCGATAAAAAAAGACGAAACTGAAATGCGTTTTAAAAAATTCAAAGGATCATGGCCGAGCGTTGCTTCTTTGTAATAATACACTCCTTCAGAGGCAGTACCTACCCATAAACCTCCATGAGGATCAGTCAGCAAAGCCTGAATATTACTTTTAAAGCTGAACGTTGTCCGGATAAATCCGGATGAGTCTATTTCATATAATGTTTCATTTACCGACAGGAAAATGCTTTTCTTGTCAATCGCCGTTCTAAGTATTAGGCGACTCTTCACAACTGTATCGATTCTTGTTGAAATCTTAAAATGACTTTTCTCATTTTCAATCAGAAAACTATCCACAGCAATATCCAGGGCACTTTGTCTTAAAACTTTGTTGTGATTAACGCGCAAAAGTTCATGATAACCTTTTCTTTCTTCCTGCTTTAACCACTTCAGATTTCCATCAGAATTGATTTCCAACAAACCTTTACCCCATATATTAATGCGTATTTTCCCATTGGTATCTACATGATAGGTATCAAAAATTTTCATTATACCGGAATAGTTTTCATAAAGGCTATCAAGCATCTTATTATTGTGATATGGGAACACGCTATCATGCTCAACGTAAGCAAAATGTCCTTTTATGGTATTCACCCATAGCTTACCAGAAGCATCCAATTCCAGATCAAAAACAGTATTTTCGGGTAATCCTTTACTTTCGTCATATACCTGAAACCTATAGCCATCAAACCTTGCCAATCCTTGATCAGTCGAAAACCACATATAGCCCCTATTGTCCTGCAGCACATCATAAACTTCGGAAGAAGGCAAGCCGTTTTGATTAGTAAACTGCCTGTAAACAGGATCTTGAGCCATCACATCCTGAACTTGAAACAGCAATAATAAAGCACAAACCAAGCAGTAAAAACGCATAATCGGCATTTGCTAACAAATTTACAGCAATTTCATTAGCTTTTGAAAGCCAGCTTAAAGAAACATTAATAAGCTTACTGCCATAAGTGCCATTCCGGCAATCATGCCATAGATGGAATAATGGTGTTCGCCATACTCTTCAGCTGCTGGCAGTAATTCATCCAACGAAATAAAGACCATAATACCGGCAACCATAGCAAAAAGTATCCCAAATAGGGTTGGACTCAAAAAAGGCATCAGTAATAAATAGCCAACCAAAGCACCAACAGGCTCGGCCAATCCACTGCTAAACGAAAACCAAAAAGCTCTTTTGCGACTTCCGGTGGCATAATATACAGGAACCGAAACAGCAATTCCTTCAGGAATATTGTGAATGGCAATGGCCACTGCTATCGCAATACCAAGATTGGGATCAGATAAGGCAGCTGTAAAGGTCGCCAGCCCCTCGGGGAAGTTATGAATACCTATTGCCAAAGCCGTAAAAACTCCCATCCGGGCAAGCTTTTTCTTTTTCGCATCAATATGATCCATATCCTCAATACGTTTTACCTCGTGAGGATTTTCGATGCTGGGAATAAATTTATCAATCAACCCGATTACAAAAATGCCTGCAAAAAATGCTAAAACAGTGTACCATGCTCCTTCGCGCAATCCGTAAACCTCAGTTAATTCAAAACGGGCTTTGGATAAGATTTCAACAAAGGAAACATAAATCATCACCCCAGCCGAAAAACCCAGCGCCACAGATAAAAAACGCGTATTAGTTCGCTTGGCCAACAAGGCTATTGCACTTCCAATTCCGGTTGACAAACCAGCAAACAAAGTCAAACCAAAAGCGATCAATACATGCTCGTTTGTTATCATTTGTCGTCGATTCGTTGCTGTTTGTGTTTAGCATAAGCTGCTCTTGTTGCCATCTTTTGCTTCTCGCGTTCGATTACAAGTGTTGCAATTACATCAGCTCTTTCGTTATCGGTTTTACGTTTCAACGCTTCATTAAAATGTATTTCAGAGACATCATGACGATACATAAGTGCGCATAAACGTTCAAAATCATGCTCTAGTAAATCAAGCAAAAAAAGTTTCAACCGAGCATGTAGCTCATTGTAGCTCAAATTACTAAGTTTTGCTATCTGTCCTGGTTCTATCGGGATCAGCGTCATAATAAATGGCTTTAAAAGTCAATATTGGTTTGGATGAGCTGCTCACGCGAATGCAATTCAAAACCGACCAAATTTCCGTAGCCCGCAACGTTTTCCATATATACCCCATTGTCGAGATCGACAAAATTATAGCTATTCGATTGCATTACATGATGCATAAACTCCAGGTCGACAGGCACATGGCCGTGGATCACTTTTTTATTTCTAATTTTTTGAGGTTGCACCCTGAATTCACGCGTCCAAAGCATCGTAAAAGTATCACTGAGCGGATCGTCAATATTAAAATTCAAACCGGCATGCACCAAAATATGCTGATCGAGCTCAATAAAATACCGCCCTTTTTTCATCCAAGCGATATACGACTCCGGGATTTCGGAGGCATATTTCACCCCAAAGCTATCCAGCGTTTCTTTGCCGCCATGTGTTTCCCAAATTTTTTGAATTTTCTTTTTCTGCCGTATCCCCAAAAAATGCTTCTTTGATTGATCTTCCTCCCAGGCTTTGATGCAATAGTCCTCATGATTACCCTTTAAATACTGCACCTGAAACTCCTGATGCTCAAGTTGCATAATATAATCCAATACGCCTTTGCTATCAGGTCCGCGATCGATAAAATCACCTAAAAAATAGAGCACGTCAAATTTGTCGGGTTTGATCTGTTTTTCGATCAAAGCCTGGAGCGTTTTCTTGCATCCGTGAATATCGGGGATAACCCAGCTTTTTTTCATAACAACGCTAGTTGGGGTTGTTTGGGCGGTAAATATACAATTTTCGGGCTCTCAAATGATTAAGAAGCCCGAAAATTAAACAAAATATTACTTTTTGCTTGCCTGCTTAGCCACCTGATCCATCAATCTTTTTATTTCTTCAGGATCCCCAATAAAATAGTCTTTTTGCAGTTGCATATTATCATCAAATTCAAACACATATGGTATTCCTGTGGGAATATTGAAAGCAATAATAGCTTCTTGGCTCATCTGTTTCAGGTGCATCACCAGGGCTCTCAAACTATTACCATGAGCAGCAACCAGAATTTCATTATGCTTTTCAAGACTAACTTTGATATCGCTTTCCCAATAAGGGATCATACGTTCTATCACTTCTTTGAGCGATTCTGTCAGCGGCAAATCTTTGGGATCAACGTCTGCAAAACGCGGGTCTTTACCAGGATTGCGGTCATCATCTTCGGCTAATGGCTGTGGAGGCACATCAAAACTCCTACGCCACAACAACACCTGCTTGTCTCCATATTTATCGGCTGTTTCGGCTTTGTTCAAACCCTGAAGTTCGCCATAGTGTTTCTCGTTCAAACGCCAGTTTTTAAGCACAGGAATATACATTTGATCCATCTCTTCGAGTGCAAGCCACAGTGTTTTAATTGCTCGCGACAGGTAGGAAGTATATGCTATTTTGAAACGAAATCCTTCCTCTTTGAGCTGTTTTCCGGCCTTTTTGGCTTCTTCAATGCCTTGCTCCGAAAGTGGCACATCCGTCCATCCGGTAAAGCGGTTCTCTTTGTTCCAGCTGCTTTGTCCGTGACGTAGTAATACAAGTTTTTTCATAAGTTCCAGTTTTATAATGTTTAAAAGACTTCAAATTACAAGCTAAATTTCCATTTTGCTTTTGAAAATCAAATTTGTTCAGCCATTTTTATATTTCATGCAAATTTAAACGTTTTAGTGCTGATATCCGATGAACAAAATGTAAATTTGTGGCATGAAAGCAGTCACAGTTCCGGCATTTTTAAGAATTTTCTATCCATCGCTTCTCTGGCAAATGCCCGCTGGAAATCAATCACTTTACCTCACTTTCGATGATGGCCCTCATCCCGAAATTACACCAAGAGTGCTTGATATGCTTGATGAGTATCAGGCCAAAGCTACTTTTTTTTGTGTAGGCGAAAATGTACAGCGTTTTCCGCAAACCTATGCAGAAATTATCCGGCGTGGCCATCGCACCGGCAATCACAGCATGAACCACCTGAACGGCTGGAAAACAAATTTGAATCTTTACTACGAAAACGTGAATGAATGCCGCAATCTTATTGATTCAGAGCTATTCAGACCGCCTTACGGCCGCATCACACCAACACAAATCCACACCTTAAAAAAGGAATACAAAATTGTAATGTGGTCGGTATTGAGTTATGATTTTGATTCAGAAACCACTCCCGAACAATGCCTCAATTATGTGTTGGAAAATACCGAAGACGGCGCTGTGATAGTGTTTCATGATTCGGAAAAGTCTGCTGAAAATATGTTGTACGCTTTGCCAAAAGTTTTAGACTACTACAGCGAAAAAGGATTTAGCTTCCAATCACTCTGACAGCTTGTCAGCAGTCCAAACAAAGGCTTACAGCACGATCATCCAATCACACCGACTTGTAACTTTTTGGCAAGCTAGTTGTTATAACAGAAAACGAAAATCACAAATTGATTATTTTTGGGTTATGGGAAACGAAGATTTCAAAAAAGATATTGAGGAGCTCTTTCGTCTGTTCAATAAATTAATTGAGCGTTATCCGGAAGAAAATATGCCGGGTATCGACAAGACACAGTTTGAACAGCTTAAATTGTTTTTACGCAATTATGAAACCATGAAAGACCAGCTCTCGATGCAGATGATGGGATCAGTTAATGAGCCCATGCGTCAGATGCTAAGGATGTTTATCAAACAAATGAAAGAAGAGCTCGGCGAGGATGATTATCTGACTGAAAAAGATCAGGACGAGATTTCCATTTCGCGTCAGCCTGCTGCTTCTTTAAAGCAAGGAGATCCGGCCGAAAGCATTGCTTATATTGATGCAATGCTCAGCCGACCCGGCCTCAAAAACGAAGAAATTGACAGACTTCTCGACGAGCGGGCACAGCTGAGTGAGCTTTTGAATAAACCTGATAACTAACTGATAAGCTGCTGAATGAAAGCATATTTAAAGAAAAGATGGAAAGAATATTGGGAGAAAAAAGGTTGGTTTTCGAAAATTAGTGACCTGTTTTTTGTTTTGCTCATTATTGGCTTACTGATTCCTGCCAGTAGAAAAGAAATCAGCGCCTTTGTTTCTGGCATCACAGCGATGAGTCCTGGCACCCTCGATGAAGATAAACAACTGACTGTAAGCAACACAGCTTTAAATTGGTCCGTAGCAAACGCAAGTGGAAAATTATACCGTCTTTCTGATTTTCAGGACAAACCGGTATTGCTAAATTTCTGGGCAACCTGGTGTCCGCCATGCATTGCAGAAATGCCTGACATACAGGATTTATATGATAGTTATGGCGATAAAGTTGCTTTTTTGCTTGTCACAGACGAATCACCCGAAAAAGTGGCTGCTTTTATGGAAAAAAGAGGTTTTGATATGCCGGTATTTTACCATCAGTCGGGTGTACCTCAAGAGTTCGCCACACAAAGCATTCCAACAACTTTTGTCATAAGTCCTGAGCAGAAAATCGTCATCCGAAAGACCGGGGCAGCCAAATGGAATAGTAAAAGCATGCATCAGTTGCTCGACGAAATGATGCGTTAATTGAACATATTACGAATATTATTTACACCACGCATGCAAATTTGTACCTTTGCAACGTTATACAGCAAATGCTGCCGTAAAAATTAAATTGCCTCAGATGAAAAAAATTGGAATTTTACTGATCTTCGCACTTTTGTTTACAACCGTTCAGGCTCAGATTATTACAGATAAAACAAGTAAAAAGTTTTCGGTTGGTTTCGACCTTTATACCGATATCCTCACCGAAACGCCTGCAGATTATGATGCCCGTACTATCAATCAGGGGTTTAATGTATTTGGCACCTACAATTTCCCTATCGGAAAAAGTGCACATACCTTTTCGCTTGGTGTTGGTATTCGTTCACAAAATTTTTATTCCAACACCCAAATTGGCGATTTTACTGCTGATACCGTGAAATTTATGCCCATCACCAATAACTATAAGAGAAGCAAGATCAACCTTGTTTACCTGGATTTTCCGGCAGAATTTCGCTTTAGGTTCAAAAATGTCTGGAAATTAGGAGTAGGATTTAAATTTGGTGTTGCCATCGACAGTAAAGCTAAATACGTAGGAGATATCACTGCTGTTGGCCCTCGCGTTTATACCAAAACAAAACGCCTTAAATCATTAGAAAGTTACACTTTTGGACCTACCTTCCGTATTGGTTATAAATGGATTAACCTGTTTGCCTATTACCAGCCTGCAAGGGTTTTTCAGCGCGATTTGGGTCCTGAGTTTTATCCGCTTTCAGTGGGTATCACGCTGGCACCATTTTAACTTAGCTGGCGCTGACGTAATCAGCACAATAATCAATTCCTTAATTTCCGATCCACAAGAAAAGGTTGAGCATCAACAGCAGCCCTGTTAAAAATCCCACATAAACTTCCATGGGTTTATGTGCTGAAAGCACTAAGCGTGAGGTACCTGTAAGTCCGCTTATAAATATTGCCAGAAAAAGCAGCATTGTGAAGGCCTCTGGCGAAAGCAAAGCCAACCCGGCAAAAGCTCCCGTTAACGCACCTGCCCCAATCATATGCAAACTGATTTTCCACCATAAAGTTATGGCTGATGCAATAATTGCCAGCAAAGTTGCTCCGAGCATATAAACATATAAAACAGGAGCAATTTCTAAGGTTTTTAGGAGATAATAGGTCAGGAAAAAAAAGATAGCTGTTACAAACAAAGGTGCAATACGCTCCTGTCGCAAAGGCATCTGCAAACTAGTGATCAGCTTAAAATGCAGCATCAGCATAATGACAAAGAATGGCAATATAAAAGTTGTCAGAAAAACAAGTCCAGCCAGTTTCCAGACCATATTATAAGGTATGCGAAGCATAATGAGATCGGCCTGCCAAACCAAGCCAAGATAAGCCCATACAGGAATCAGCAGTGGATGAAAAAGAACGGAGAACAGCTTTGCAAATTGTTTTTCAAGCGTAATAAGCATGTTTTATAATTCTTTGCGCAATCGGGCAACGGGTATATTAAGTTGTTCGCGATATTTAGCCACCGTGCGGCGTGCTATATTATATCCTTTGTCTTTTAGTATTAGTGTAAGTTGCTCATCAGTAAGTGGTTTAGACTTATTTTCGGCATCGATACAATTGTTCAGGATTTTCTTTATCTCTCTTGTTGACACTTCCTCGCCATCGTCCATTTGCATAGATTCGCTGAAAAAGCTTTTCAAAAGATAAGTTCCGAAAGGTGTTTGCACGTATTTGGAATTGGCAACACGAGAAATAGTTGAAATATCGAGATTCACAATTTCAGCGATATCCTTCAAAATCATTGGCCTGAGCTGGGTTTCATCTCCTGTAAGGAAATACTCATACTGATAATCCAAGATAGCGCGCATCGTAAGGTAAAGCGTGTTTTGCCGCTGCTTGATCGCATCGATAAACCACTTGGCCGAATCGATTTTCTGTTTCACAAACATCAGCGCATCTTTGTTGGTCTTGCTTTTCTTATTCTCGGAATAAGCCTCCAGCATTTCGGCATAAGCCCTGCTAACGCGTAATTCAGGTGTATTGCGACTGCTGAGTGTAAGCTCCAGTTCACCATCATTGTTAAAAATTATGAAATCCGGCATCACATACTGACTTGTCCGACCGGCATCACTCATCGAATTGCCGGGTTTGGGATTCAGCTTAAGAATCTCGGTCAGTGCATCTTTGAGGGTTTCTTCGCTGATCTCGGCTCTTTTGATGATTTTATCGTAATGTTTTTTTGTGAATTCATTAAAAAAGCGATCTACGATCATGATTGCCATCCGATAATCCTTATCTGGTTCTTCATCCTGAAGCCTGCGAAGCTGTATCAACAAACATTCCTGCAAATTGCGGGCACCAACCCCAGGCGGGTCAAAATCCTGAATTATACTCAAAACCTCTACAAGCTCTTTTTTATTGGTTTTGATGTTCATCGCAAAAAGTAAATCGTCGGCTAAGGCATCCAATTGACGATTTAGATAACCTGCATCATCCAGATTGCCAATTATATACTCTCCTATTTGATGATCTTTTTCATTTAGTTTACGGTAACCAAGCTGCTGCAGCAAGAAGTCCTGAAAGCTCTGATGGCTCGAAAAAGGCATTTCATAGCGTTCGTCGTCAGCGCTGGAATTATTGGAAGCTAACTTGTAGCTGGCAATATCATCATCGTCAAGATAGTCGTCAAAATCGAATTCATCATCGGTGGAATCATACTCTTCCTCATCACTAAATTCATCCGAAACATTCTCATCTTCAAAATCATCTACCTGCTCTTCGGCTTCTAAATCGCCTTCTTCCACTTCAAGAGCAGGATTTTCTTCTATCTCTTGCTTGATGCGTTGTTCGAGAGCTACAGACGGAATCTGCAAGAGCTTCATCAGCAGAATCTGCTGAGGCGAAAGCTTTTGTAGCAATTTTTGCTGTAACCTCTGGTTTAACATAGTCTTTGGTTCGTGACGGTTTTTTGGCGCAAAACAAAGCACCTTTTCTTTTGCGAAAGTAAGACAAAAATAAAAATTGCGACTTATTTATCGCTATTGATTATCCGTGAATTTTATTATAGCATAATCAAAAAGAAAGTGCCAGAACCCAAAGGCCTATAAAATACAGTACTTAACCTACATTTTAACAAACTTATACCTGCATAAAATTAACCTGAAGTATGTGCGGTACGTGCAATAATTTCATTCTGTAGATCAACACCAAGGTCATTAAAATAGTCGGAATAGCCAGCGACACGCACAATCAGATCCCGATAAAGCTCTGGATTTTTTTGCGCATCACGTAAGGTTTCAGCTTCTACCACATTAAATTGAATGTGATGGCCATCCAGCCTAAAATAGGTGCGAATCAACTGAACAAGTTTTTGATAAGCTTCATCATCCTTAAAAAACTCCGGCGCAAATTTTTGATTCAACAAAGTGCCTCCGGTACGCACATGATCGAGCTTTCCTGCTGATTGTAACACAGCTACCGGTCCATTTACATCAGCTCCCTGCACCGGACTGATTCCTTCGCTCAGTGGCTGATAAGCCAATCTTCCATCAGTCATGGCACCCGTAACACTGCCAAAGTAAACATGTGAAGTAGTTGGAAGCAGGTTTATCCTGAAAAATCCTTTTCTATTATTGGGTTTACCATCAACAAGATTGAAAAAACTTTCGAAAACCTTCAAAGCATGCTGATCGGCTTCTGAATCGTTATTGCCCCATTTTGGCGTATCGTAAACCAGTTTGGTACGCAGCAATTCGTGGCCAACAAAATCTTTTTCAAGTGACTCAATCATATGATTTGATGAAACTTCCTGTAAGTCAAAAATCCATTTTTTGATTGCTGCAAAACTATCAGTGATACTACCCAGCCCAACACCCTGCACATAAGAAGTATTGTATCGGGCACCGCCAGCATTATAATCTTCGGCATTTTGCACACAATCAGCTATGAAAAGTGAAAGAAAAGGCACCGGCATCCATTCGGCAAAAAGTGATTCGATCTTACGGTTTCCTTCCAGTTTGAGCCGGATAAACCATTCCAGTTGTTGCTCAAATTGCTGATAAAAATCCTCAAAACTCAAGCAAGAATTCAAGTCTTTTGTTTGGGGACCTAGCTGCTGCTTGGTGCGAGTATCAAATCCGCCATTAATCGCTAATTCAAGAACCTTTGTAAGGTTAAAATAACCCGATAAGGTATAGGCTTCTGTGCCAAAAGCGCCCGTTTCTACACAACCACTGGCACCGCCATTGCGGGCATCTTCAATTGTTTTTCCCTGCCGGAGCAACTGCTGGATTATGGCATCGGTATTGAAAAAAGATGGCTGACCAAAACCTGTTTTAGTAATTTGCAGCGCCCTTTTTATAAAATGATCCGGATTCTTCTTGCTGATCTGCACCATAGAGCTGGGCTGCAGGAGTCGCATCTCTTCTATCACATCCAAAATTAAAAAGCTTAGTTCATTCACTGCATCAGCTCCTTTTTCGGTAAGCCCACCCAGGTTGATCAAGGCAAAATCGGTATAGGTATTGCTTTCCAGAGCGGTAACACCAACTTTTGGTGGAGCAGGATGATTATTGAATTTTATCCAAAACGCCTGTAGCAATTCCTTTGCACGCGCTTTACTTAAACTTCCAGCTACCATTTCCCGCTGATAAAAAGGCCAGAGGTGCTGATCAAGTCTTCCCGGATTAAAGGAGTCCCAGGGATTGAGCTCCGAAATAATCCCCACATGGATAAACCAATAATGCTGCAGCACCTCATGAAAAGTCTGTGGTGCATGAGCCGGAACGCGTTTGCAAACAGCAATCATATCATGCAACTCAGCTATTCTTGCTGCATCTGTTGTTTGCTCTAATTGCAACTCCAACGCTTTCACATAGCGCTTAGCAAAGGCAATCATGGCTTCGGCAGCTATCTGCATGGCTTCCAATTCTTCCCATTGGCTTTGTGGAATTCCTTTTGAAGCCTTGTGCTTTTTTACCTGCTCTATTTCTTCAATGATATCCAGCAAACCCATGCTAAACAAACGCTTGCCAGCAACCGTATGCCCGGGAGCCCGCTGCTCCTGAAATTCAGTAAACATCCCAGCCTGATAGGCTTTGAGCCATTGATCCGACATGGACGTAAAAAGCCTGTCGCGCTGCGTACGACCTTTCCAAAAGGGAATTATTTGCTTTTCATAAATTTCAAAAGTTTCGGTGCTTACTTTGAAACTTACTTTATCGCGATCGTTCAAAACCCTGAGATCTTCCAGGCTGTGCAACGAAATTTCAGGATAAGTTGGAGTAGCTTTGGGTTCGGGGCCGCGCTCACCAACAATGATTTCCTGCTCGTGAAGGTAGATTTTCTTGTGCATCATCACATGCCGGAAAGCTTCTGCCCGCTGAATAACAACAGCATGACGGTCCTCTGGCAGTTGCTTATAATATTCAGTAATCAGCTTTGCGCGTTCGGGCGAGATAGTTGGCACGGCATCAAGGCTGAGTTGTCTGAGGGTTTGAATGCGTTCGTTCATGGGTATTGGATTTAAGCACCTATGCTTACAACAGGTGCAAGATCATTGAAATAGGTTTTAATTTGTTGTTGTTTATCAAGCGGATAGTTTGGCAAATGATTCAGGCTGTAGGACAAACCAAGGCGATTGTATTTATTGCAAGCAGTTTGATGGTATGGCAAAAGATCGATGCGCTGAATCATTTTACTATTTTTCAAAATTACTCTGATCGCATCCAGATTTTGGCTGGTATCAGTAATTTCCTCAACCAAAGGAATCCGAATAATCACCATTGTTTTCTGATGTTTCAGCCAATCAAAATTTGCTAAAATCAAACGGTTTGATTTTCCTGTGTATTTTCGGTGTAAGTCCTCATCTATGATTTTTAAGTCGAACAAAACAAGGTCAGCACTTTTTGTAACCTCTTGGAAAACAGACTTATGAACAAGTCCTGAAGTATCCAATGCCGTGTGAATACCCTTCATTCGTGCCGCATCAAGCAATGCTTTCACAAAATCAGCCTGCATCAATGGTTCGCCTCCGCTAAGGGTGATGCCACCTTTGGAATCTTCAAAAAAAAGCCTGTCGGCTTCTGCCCTGCTAATGGCTTGCTGCAAAGTGATAATTTCACCAACTTCTTCTGTAAAAGGAATCGATTTTTCTCCGAGTCTGTGCGATCCATTTAACTTTTGTAAGCCAGGATAATGACTTTCGGGATTATGACACCAGGCACAACGAAGCGGACAACCTTTAAAGAAAAAAGTGGTGCGGATGCCAGGGCCATCGTGCACCGAAAAACTTCGGATATCGAAAATTATAGCTTTCATGATTTACAGATTGAAAAAAACCTTGATTTGTTCCGGGTTTCGGAGCAATCAACACAGCCAACAGGCGAAGAGGCCTTTGCCGTTGTTGTGATACAGATCAGCTTTAACAAAATTTTGCATGATCAATAGGTTCAATCTGTTAAGGAAGCGAAGGTATGAAAATTTGCTATTCAAAAAGAATGCAAATCAAAAATTATAAACTCCAGAATAATTCACTATTTCGATTTTTCAAAAACCGTAACGATTTCGCCCAGCGGTGTGTCGGATGTTATCGTTATCTTTCCTTCCTCATAAATGCCAAGGTCATTTATAGCCTGATCTCCTTCAAAACTAAAGGTAACTTTTCCATCTTCAGCCAACTTCCACAAAGCCTTGTGCGTATTGTTGTTATCGATAATTGTAAGGGTGCTGTCGCTGGTAAACTTTAAAATGGTTTTCTTTTCGCGCTCAGCTACCTGATTAACAGTTCCGGGATCTGTTTTTTGCTCATCAAAATCTACTTGCACATCCGTAACTTTCCAGGTTCCAATCAGTTTTGACTCAGGTGTTGATGAACAGGATACCGCAAATAGCAAAATTAAGGCTGCAACAAATCCCTTTAACAGTGTGAGACCATTCATAATGATGTATTTTAAGGCTTCTACTACAATTGCATGCATTGCAATAAGCCGCTGCAAAAGTAAAACAAAGACCAACAAAAAACTTGACAAAATAAAAAACTGTATTATTTTTGCCAAATAGTTTAACCGTTTAGTTAAACTTATTAGTTAAGCTTATGACCACTGAAGAACATATTATCAAAGCAGCCAGGGAAGTCTTTATCCGAAAAGGATTTCAGGGAACAAAAATGCAGGAAATTGCCGACGAAGCAGGTATCAACAAGGCCCTGCTACATTACTATTTCAGATCGAAGGAAAAGCTTTTCGAACAAATTTTTGCTGACGCTTTTCAGCAGCTCATTCCCACTTTGTCGCAAAAGCTGGATGAAATAACCGAACTGGAAACTTTCATCCGATTTTTTGTGCCGTTCTACACGAATTTTATTCAGAAAAACCCACATCTTCCGCAGTTTATCATTCACGAGCTGAGCCAAAACCCCGATCGAATAAGGAGTTTAGCCGCTGCTCAGGTATTTCCCTTTCCCAAATTATCGCGCATGATAACACAAGCGGTTACCGAAAAAAAGATTCGCCCCATTGAAACTGATAGCTTAATAGTCAACATAATGGCTTTGATTATTTTTCCTATCGTAGCCAAACCCATGATCGAAGGTGTGATTTTTAAGCAAAACACAGTAGCCTATCAAAACTTCATGGCGAAAAGATCAGAAGAAGTAATCGAAACCATCTTAAATTCCATTAACCTCCAAACGAATAAATGATGAAAAATGCTATCCTCGCTGCATTTCTGATTGTTTTGGTACTTGGATCAAAAGCACAAAATCCTGCTCGGTATTTTTCGCTGAAAACCCTTGTAGATTCTGCCTTAAAGCATTACGCTATCAGCGGACAAGCTGCTATTCAACAGGAAATTTATGCGCTGCAAACTGCCACTATTGACAATGGATGGAAACCACAGCTAATGCTCAACGGGCAAGCGAGTTACCAATCCGATGTTACAAAAATTGAAGTCCCAATTCCGGGCTTCAATGCTCCTGAAATAGCCAAAGACTGGTACAAACTAAATCTGGACATTACCCAACTGATTTACGATGGCGGGATTGCGCGTGAAAGAAAAAAAGTGGAAGAAGCCAACCTGGCCGTTACGCTGAAAAATATTGACCAGCAGCGGTTTCACTTCCGCGAACAAATTCATTCTATTTACTATCAGGCATTGCTTTTCGATCAGCAAATCAAGGTGCAGCAAAGCGCCATCGAAGGTCTTGATGAACTGCTGCGTGAAATGCAATCTGCTTTTGAAAGTGGTATGCTACTACAATCTGAAATAAATACCTTAAAAGTTGAACGCCTGAAGCTTATCCAGCAAAAAACCCGAAGCGAAGCCGGCAGAAATTCAGCCATCGCCATGCTGGCAACGTATTCGGGACTTCCACTCACAGCCAGCGACAGCCTGCTGATTCCAAATCAGGAAAATGGCGAGCTGACTCTTACCAATAAGCGCCCTGAACTGGAAGTTTTTAACTTACAACAGGACAAACTTCACTTACAGGAATCGCTGAGCAAAGCCGGCCGAAAGCCTTTAATTCAAGCTTTCGGACAGGCCGGATATGGTCGCCCCGGCTTCAATATGCTGGATGATGATTTTACGCCCTACGCCATCGCCGGCATCCGGTTTCAATACCGGCTTTACGACTGGAAAAGCAATCTAAAAGAACGTAATATCATCCGATTGAATGCCAGAAATATTGATCTCGCAAAGCAGGATTTTGAACAAAATATTTCAGCAGCAGCACATTCCAAGCTGGAAGAAATCAAACAATACGAACTGCTCCTCGAACAGGGAGAAACCATTATTAGCTTACAAAAAGAGATCTTACAAACAGCTGAAAACCAACTCAAATCTGGTACTATAACCTCAGCAACTTACGTCACAGAACTTGAGAAATACCAGCAAAGTCTGCTCAATCAGCTTAGTAATCAACTGCATTTGCAATTTGCTGTCAATACCTTCAAATTCATCACCGGAAATATCCAATCACATGAAGAACAATAAAATCTATCTTTGGCTCCTTGTGCTGGCCGTGTTCACATCGTGTCAGCAAAATACGGAAAAAGCAGCTGCTTATGGAAATTTTGAAGCCGTGGAAGTAATTGTCTCCGCAGAAACAGCCGGAAAAATGCTGCTTCTGAATGCAGAAGAAGGACAAAACTACCACAAGGGAGAACTTACCGGATTGGTTGATACCACGAGTCTGTGGCTGCAAAAACAACAACTCGAACAGCAAAAAGCTGCTATTTTAAGCCGACTCTCAGCCTTAAAAGCGCAGCTAAAGGTTCAGGATCAACAGCTCGAAAACAGCCAACGCGATCAGGCAAGAATTCATCAGCTTTTCGAAAATAATGCTGCAACTGCCAAACAAAAAGATGATATCGACGGAGCTGTTGAGCTGATAAAAGCACAGCGTCAGGCAATCATTGCACAGTTTGACGGTGTACAAAAGGAAACGCAAGTTGTTCAGGCACAAATCTCTCAACTAAACGAAAGCATCCGTAAATCGCATATCACACAGCCACTTGATGGCACGGTGCTGGCCAAATATGTTGAAGCAGGCGAAATTGTTGCTCCCGGAAAAGCCCTCTACAAAACGGCTGATCTTAGTTTTTTAGACCTTAAAGCCTACATCACCGGAATACAACTCACCGATTTTATTTTAAATCAGGAAGTTAAAGTCCTTATTGACGGATCGAACGACGCCATCGAGCTTCCGGGCACCATCAGCTGGATTGCTTCATCGGCAGAGTTTACCCCAAAAACCATACAAACCAAAGAAGAGCGTACCGACCTTGTTTATGCCATTAAGGTAAGGGTTGGCAACGACGGCAGGCTGAAAATCGGCATGCCGGGAGAAGTCCATTTAATCAATCACTAATTTTTTAATCTCATGACAAACAAGATTTTAACTTTATTGTTAAGTGCAATTTTCAGTATTACAGCCATCAGCCTTTCGGCTCAAGACAAAGCCGATCGGGTATTGGGCAAATGGCTCAACGAAGATGGCGATGCCCATGTGGAAATCACCAAATCGGGCGACACCTATTCTGGCAAGCTGGTTTGGCTGAAGTTCCCGACCGATGACGAAACCGGTAAACCCAAACTCGACAAAAAGAACCCCGATGACGCCCTAAAATCAAGGCCTGTGCTTGGACTTGAGATGCTTTCGGGATTTACTTACGACAGCGATGACGAGGAGTGGACAGACGGCGAAATCTACGATCCCAAATCAGGAAAAACCTACAGCTGTTATATGGCTTTTGGCGATGATGGGAAGCTGAAAATTCGCGGATATATCGGTATTTCATTGATTGGACGCACAACCTATTGGACAGCTGTAAAATAGTTTCGGAATGAATCCTGAGATAGCTGTTAGCGCAAGCAAATTGTCAAAATCCTATCAAGGCAAAAAAGCCCTGGAAAGTCTCAGTTTTGAGATTGAAAAAGGCAGCCTGTTTGGTTTTATCGGCCCCGACGGAGCCGGTAAAACCAGCCTTTTCAGGATTTTGAACAGCCTGCTCATTCCCGATAGCGGAAAAGCAAGCATCATGGGATTCGACACCGTGAATGATTACAAGAAAATCCGGCACATAATTGGCTATATGCCCGGCAAGTTTTCGCTTTATCAGGACCTTACCGTAGAAGAAAACCTGAAGTTTTTTGCCGGAATTTTCAAGACCACGATAAAGGAAAACTATCATTTAATTCAGGATATTTACAGCCATATCGAGCCTTTCAAACATCGCAAAGCCGGCCAACTTTCGGGTGGGATGAAGCAAAAACTGGCCCTTTCGTGTGCCCTGATTCACAAACCTGAAGTGCTGATACTGGATGAACCCACTACCGGCGTGGATGCCGTTTCGCGTGGTGAATTCTGGGAAATGCTAAAAAAACTCAAATCCCAAAACATCACTATTTTGGTTTCAACGCCCTATATGGATGAGGCCTCGCTCTGCGATGAAGTGGCGCTGATGCAGGCCGGAAAAGTCATGCTACGCAATGAGCCGGAAGCAATTCTAAAAGCCTTTGATGCTGAACTTTGGTCGGTAAAGAGCAATCGCATGTTTGAACTACTCAAAGACATCAACGATTTTTCGATAACAAAATTAGCCTATCGCTCCGGCGATCACCTTTGCCTGATACCCAAAGGAAAACTCACTGAAAACAATAGTTTAATTGCCTATCTGGAAGCAAAAGGACATCAGTCGGTAAGGCTGGAGCAAATCAGGCCTACTATCGAAGACAGCTTTATTTATCAAATGCAAGCCCAAAACTAGGCCCATGAAACCTGTGATTGATGTAGAAAATCTGGTGAAAAAATTTGGTGACTTTGTGGCCAATGATTCATTGAGTTTTTCGGTTTTTCCGGGCGAGATATTTGGTTTTTTGGGCGCCAACGGCGCAGGTAAAACCACCGCGATAAAAATCCTCTGTGGCCTGTCGGCACCCACTTCGGGTAAGGTTAGTGTGGCCGGATTTGATGTGTACAGGCAAAGCGAGCAAATCAAAAAGAATATCGGCTATATGAGTCAGAAGTTCTCCCTTTATGAAGACCTTACGATCAACGAAAATTTCCAGTTTTATGGCGGTATTTATGGCCTGAGCCGAAAAGAGATCCGGGAGCGGACAGCAGCACTATTGTCGCGTCTTCAATTTCTGGATGCCAAAAATGAAGTCTTGCATAATATTCCGCAGGGCTGGAAACAAAAGCTGGCATTTTCGGTAGCGATGATGCATCAGCCAAAAGTTGTTTTTCTGGACGAGCCAACCGGAGGCGTTGACCCTATCACCCGAAGGCAGTTCTGGGAATTGATCTATGAACAAGCCAATCAGGGCACAACGATTTTTGTGACCACACACTATATGGACGAAGCAGAATATTGCGGACGGGTGAGTATAATGGTCGATGGCCGGATTGAAGCGCTGGACACACCCGAACAGCTTAAAAAACAATTCGCGGTTGGCAGCATGAACGATGTTTTTGTGAAACTGGCCAGGGCTCCAAAATAGACTTGTATGAAAGGGTTTATCATCAAAGAATTTCTGCATATTTTTCGCGACCTGCGTACCATGCTGATCCTGTTTGGGATGCCGGTTGCCCAGGTTTTGCTCTTTGGCTTTGCCATCACCAACGAAATCAACCATGCCAGCATTGCCGTGCTCGATAGGGCAAAAGATTCGAAAAGTCTTGAGCTGCAACAAAAACTTACCGCTTCGGGTTATTTTAAATTTAGCGAGCAATTGAATCATTCCGTAGCAATTGAGCAGGCATTTCAAAGCGGAAAGGTGAAGGAAGTAGTGGTGATTCCATCCGATTTCGAAAAAACTTTAGCGCTGGGACAACCCACTGCCGTACAATTGATTAATGATGCCAGCGATCCCAACACCGCCAATCTGATCAGCAGCTACACCACTGCCATACTGATGGATTTTGCTGCCAACGAAATGACTCAAAATCAAGCCATACCGGTAACTGCCGAAACCACTATGTTGTATAATCCTGAACTTAAAGGAGTTTTTATGTTTGTCCCGGGAACAATTACCGTTCTTTTGATGCTGGTTTCGGCCATGATGACATCGATCTCGATAGCCCGCGAAAAGGAAATGGGAACCATGGAAGTGCTGCTGATATCGCCACTCAAACCTTATCAGATAATCCTTGGAAAAGTAATGCCTTATGTGGTGTTTTCGTTTGTGAATGCCTTGGTAATTTTGATCATGGCTTACACCATTTTTGAAATGCCGGTGAATGGAAGCCTTGTGCTGCTGCTTGCCGAAACCCTGCTCTTTATCCTGATGGCACTGGCTATGGGGCTGTTTATCTCAACGGTAAGCAACACACAACAAACGGCAATGCTACTTTCGATGTTTGCGCTGATGCTGCCAACAATTTTACTTTCGGGTTTTGTATTTCCGGTCGAAAATATGCCTGATCCTTTGCAATGGCTGAGCCACCTCATGCCCAGCAAATGGTTTATCATCATCGTGAAAAGCATTATGCTCAAAGGCCTTGGCTTTATGTATATCTGGAAAGAAACCCTGATTATTCTTGCTATGGCCGTCTTTTTTGTGCTGTTGAGCATTAAGAATTTTGAAGTCAGGCTAAACCTAAAATAAATCCCATGCGCACGGTTATCTTCATCTTACAAAAGGAGTTCCGACAGATTTTCAGGGATAAAACCATGCTGCCGATTATCTTTATTGTGCCCATCGTGCAATTGCTTATCCTGTCGTACACCGCCACTTTTGAGATCAAAAATACCCGTCTTGTGGTTGTTGATCAGGATCATAGCCAAGCCTCGCGCGACCTGGTTTTTCATTTCGAAAGCTCCTCTTTCTTTAAAATCGTTGCCCGTCAGCAAAATTATGAGCAGGCTGCCGAATGGCTCAAAAATGGTGATGCTGACCAGTTGATCGTTATTGGTGCAGATTTTGAAAAGGCCATTGAAACCAATCAACCGACCAAGGTTTTACTTGTAACCGATGCCATCAACGGATCGGCGGCCAGCCTGATGAGTGCCTACGCACAACAGGTGATTCAGGGCTTTAATAAAAACATACTGGCCGAAAGAATGCCTTTCAAAACCAACAAAGGCAATCTGACTGCCGAGCCGCTGTTTTGGTTTAATCCCAAACTGGATTACATCACCTATATGGTTCCGGGCATTTTGGTTTTGCTGGTAACGATCATCGGCTTTTTCCTTTCGGGCATGAATATCGTAAAGGAAAAAGAGCTGGGCACCATCGAACAGATCAATGTTACACCTATTAAAAAATGGCAGTTTATCACCGGCAAGCTCCTGCCCTTCTGGCTGATTGCACTTTTTGAACTGGTTTTTGGTTTAGGCATAGCCAGGCTTGTTTTCAATATTCCGTTTTTAGGCAGCTTCCCTTTGCTACTGGGGATTGCAGCAGTTTATTTACTGGTGGTTTTGGCTATGGGCTTGCTTGTTTCGACCATTACTGACACCATGCAGCAGTCCATGTTTATCTCCTGGTTTTTTCTGGTGATTTTCATCTTGATGAGCGGTTTGTTTACGCCCATCGAAAGCATGCCCGACTGGGCGCAGTGGTTCAATAAAATCAATCCAATTGCCTATTTCATCACCATCAATCGGATGATCATGCTCAAAGGATCTGGTTTTGCTGATTTTGCCGGCTTGTTTCATGCGCTGGCCGGATATGCGGCGCTGATGCTCATGTTAGCCGTGAATCGGTATAAGAAGGTGGTTTGATGAAAATTCAAAAATTTCTGATTTCACTAAGCAAAAATAAAAGCGAGGTTCTAAAATTAACAGAAGAAAGACTATACTTTAAAAGCTGACTCCATAAAGGATTGCTCTGCGCGAGGAATCTTTAATAAAGTGGCCCTTTTATTCCATTGACTTACAAGCTTTTTTGTTTGATTGATAAAAGCGGATGCTTCCCCGGGCTGCCATCTAAAATAATCGATTACACTCATGCATAAGTCGAAGCTGAGGCTGTTATCGTATTCGGATATGTTTAAGCTGAGACCGCTTGCTTTTTCAACAGGGTTGATGTCGTAGGCAGGTGAAAGTTTCCATCCGTTTCTGGTAAGTAAAAAGCCGTGGTTACGCAGGTGGTCATCAGTATTTGAAACAGCTACGGAGAAAACAATTCTTTTCCAGAGCTCTCTAATATCTGTATGGGGGTTACTTCCAAATCTTTCGAGGAGTTCGGCAATTTCGAGGTAACTGCCACCATCTTTATGGCTGTATCCATCTTTGTAGCCCAGCAGCGTCAGAGCAGATGCAAAATGAATACGTTGTCGGTCTTTAGTCCTGTCGAAGCGTTTTGTTAAAAATGTGTGATGATCCTGTGTGTATTGTTTAGCCATAGCGGCAGCAACATTGATTCCTAATTCAGATGCCATTTGGTTTACCAATAATTCCCATGCACCACTATTCTTGTTGTCGTTCTTACTCGGGAATTTAGCAATCCAAAGCTGACCTTCAGGATCAATTACATTAGCTTTCGGACGGGCTCCTCCCAATGAAGAACCTGGAGTAATAAGCATGTTTAACCACTTTTGCGCCTCCGGATCATTGATAAAAGTATCCGCTTCCAATTTTAGGCTGGCTTGCTCCAATGTTCTGATACTGGTAAAAGGAGGTATATCATTGGTTCGCTGTGAGGCTAAAAAATCTCCGGTTTCATTCAGCCTAAAACGCAAAGCTCCCATTCTTGTTTCATCATGCACTCCCAACAGAAAATCAGACTCATTCAATCTTTTCTTTGGTTGCTGCGTTTTTCGGCTCATAATAGCTTCTCTTCGCTCCATCAGCATCCTCCCCCACCGGTCAGGCGATGAGTCAAGAAAAATTCCGAAATTAGGTTTGTTATCATACGGGTATTGTGGTCCGGTAAACAAATTGAGTTCGGGGTCAATTTGCTGTGCAAAACCGCTTTGTAACCAGGATTTTTCATAGGCAAACGAAAACACTTCATTGCCTTTTACCAATTCTGATTTCAGAACGCCCATTTTATGAATGCCTGGTAAGCCCATCCAGTTGGCATATACAAGTATTTCTTTCATCCTATTTGGTTTTTGAGCCTCTGCTTTTTGTAATCAAACCGGCGTCCTGGAGTTTTCTACCTAGCAGATCATCATTCGCCACTGCCTTCATATCATCAGCCAAGCCCAGTATTGACAGCACCTGCAAGTACATACCAATGCTGATATGTCCACTTCCTTTTTCAATGTGCCACAGGCTTGTTCTGCCAATATTAGCCCTTTCTGCAACCTGTTCGGTTGTCAGTTTCCGACGCAATCGGGCAAGTTTGATATTTTCGCCCAGGATTTCCAGGATTTTCTTTTCTTTGGGCTTGATTGATCCTTTTTTTGCTCTCATAACGTTCTTATTCGTGAACAAATATACACATTTTGTTTGTAGATATAAACGTTAAGGCATATTTTTTAAGGCTGGCGCCGATTTGTAATCGGTGTCCGAACAATTCGTTTTTAATTGAGCCTGCTTTTGGCTTAGGGTTCAAAAAAATCAATTGTTGTAAACTTACACCTGTGTTTTATTGTAACCCTCCGGCCACGGGCATCTTGTGAGTTATAGCATAGCCCCTCAATTTTGCGTTCAAAATCACAAGACCTATGACTATAGAAGAACGCAGAGAAAAAATGCTGCAGCTTGTCAGCGATTGGCAGCAGAGCGGCCAAAGCCAGAAAGCCTTTGCAGAAG
>CAZQFH010000027.1:0-45158 GCA_964592595.1 uncultured Lentimicrobiaceae bacterium
CTGCCAGCGCCGATGATACTGCCGTAAAAGGTGGGAAAGTAGGTCGTCGCCGCCCTTTATCATTATCCCCGCTACTTGGTTTTGTAGTGGGGATTTTTGATTTATATATCTTTGGTATTTCTTATTTTTACAGCTAAATCTAAAACTTATGATAGTTATAACAGGTGCAGCAGGTTTCATTGGTAGTGTGGTGGCTGGCTTTTTGAATCAACAAAATCAACGCGATTTAATTTTAGTAGATGATTTTTCGAGAAAGGATAAATTATCAAATTATACACAAAAGGATTATACCCAATTGATCAACCGTGATGATTTTATTTCCTGGCTTGAATCGAATTATACTAATGTGGACTTTATCATTCACTTAGGTGCACGAACCGATACTTCTGAATTTGATTATTCAATCTTTGAGAAATTGAATATTTCTTATTCCAAAGCCATATTTAATGCCTGTACCCGGCATGAAATTCCTCTTATTTATGCTTCTTCTGCCGCAACCTATGGTTTGGGCGAATTTGGTTATCGAGACGATCATGAAATTGTCGGACAGTTACAACCATTAAATCCTTATGGCAGATCGAAAAATGAGTTTGATAGATGGGTATTAGACCAAAGTGAAATGCCTCCATTTTGGGCTGGATTGAAGTTTTTTAATGTTTATGGACCTAATGAATATCATAAGGGAAGGATGGCTTCAGTGATTTTTCATGCTTATAATCAAATAAATGAGAAAGGACAAGTGAAACTTTTTCGCTCTCACCGTTCTGATTTCAAGGATGGCATGCAATTGCGAGATTTTGTTTATGTGATGGATGTTGCTTCAGTTATTGATTTTCTGATGAACGAGAGACCCGCCAATGGACTTTATAATTTGGGAACTGGAAAAGCCCGTGCTTTTTATGATCTTGCCGCTGCAACATTCAGCGTCCTCGGATTAGAACCTAATATTGTTTTTATTGACACACCAGAAGATATCAGAGATAAGTACCAATACTTTACTGAAGCTGATATGTCAAAACTTATGAGAGCAGGTTATCATAAGCCATTTTACGAGCTCGAAGAGGGCGTGAGTGATTATGTGAAAAATTACTTAAAATCAGGATTGCGTTATTGATTGTTTTGTTTTTCAGCTAATTGCTTATCGAGATCGCTGAGGAAATTACGGATTTTATGAAAGGTGCTTAATAAGACGACCTTTTCTTCTACTTCATCAAATTCATTTTTAAGTACTTCTTTTGCTCCTTGAAGTGTATATCCTTTGGTCTTTACTAGATGATAAATCATATGCAGGTACCTCACGTCGCGATCGGTGAACAAGCGATTACCTTTCTTGTTTTTTCTTGGCCGTAAAACACTAAATTCTTTTTCCCAAAACCTAATCAGTGAGGTTGAGACCTGAAACATCTCGGCAACTTTTCCAATAGAATAATATACGCGCTGACTTGAAGGGGGTTTGCTCATTAGAATTAGTCCATCGATTGTGTAGGCTGAACAGATAATTCCAAAATCATTTCGTATTCTTCAGGAGTGAGGTCGTTGAAAAAGAAATGTATAGGATTTACCTTTCTTTTGTTTTTATGCACTTCATAATGTAAGTGGGGTGCTGTTGATTTGCCTGTATTTCCAACCTTTGCAATTAGCTGTCCCCTTTTAACCTTTTCTCCTTTTTTTACTTTAAAGTCGTGCAAATGGCAATATTTTGTTTGATAACCAAAACCATGATCTATTAGCAAAGTATTACCATATCCCCATTTCGATTTCGAGGCAGATATTACTTTTCCATCACCAGTGGCATATACGTCTGTTCCAACAGGCGCTGAAAAATCGACACCCTGATGGAATTTATTTACTTTATAAAAAGGATCCGTTCTAACTCCAAAATAGGACGAAATGCGCTTTAAATCAAGATTACTAACGGGTTGTATTGCAGGAATAGCACTCAGCATTTCTGCTTTATTTTTTGCCATTTCATATACTTCGTCATAAGATTTTGACTGCACATACAATTGACTTGCAACTTGATCCAGTCGATTGGAAACGTCGATAATAAGGTCGGAGTTTCTGTAGCCACTCAGATTATCGTAACGATCAACACCACCATAGCCTGCTTTCCGCACGGAATTTGAAATGGGCTCAGCCTCAAAAATCACCCGATAAATATTGTCGTCGCGTTCCTGCATCTCAGCTAGCAGCGATTCCATCGACTCGAGTCGATCTTTTAAGATTTGGTATTGAAGGTTCATGAACGAAAGTTCACGTTGTAAAATGCGTTCTTTTGGTGATCCTAAAAAGTAAAAAGCAACCACAACAATTACTAAAGCAAAAGCCGTAGTTGTTAGTACATAGGATAAAAAACGCATCAACATCTGCCGCCATCCAGGCTGATATTTTTCGTAGGATAACGTTCTATGATTGAAAATATATTTTGGATCTGCCATGTTTTTCCTTACGTAACAAAAATAATACTACTTGTAGTATGTTCAGAGAACAAAATTAATTATTTCGGCTAACTTTGCAAGCTTTATCTCAACTGCTTTTAAGCAAAAAATTGTTAATAACTATCTCATTATGAAATCATCTGAAATAAGGAAGAGTTTTCTGGAGTTTTTTCTTAAGAAACAACACACGATTGTTCCTTCAGCACCAATTGTAGTAAAAGATGATCCTACCTTGATGTTTACTAACGCAGGTATGAATCAGTTTAAGGATATTTTTCTGGGAAATGAACCCGCAAAATCAAGCAGAGTGGCTGATAGTCAGAAGTGTTTGCGGGTTTCGGGTAAGCATAACGACCTCGAAGAAGTAGGATATGATACCTACCATCACACGATGTTTGAGATGCTTGGAAACTGGTCGTTTGGTGATTATTTCAAGAAAGAGGCTATTGAATTTGCTTGGGAGTTTTTGACAGATGTAGTCAAAATTGACAAATCCAGGTTATACATTACTGTATTTGGAGGTGATGAGCAGGATGGATTAAAAATGGATCAGGAAGCATTCAATTTTTGGAAAAGCCACACTGAGGAGTCCAGGATATTATTGGGATCGAAAAAAGATAATTTTTGGGAAATGGGAGATGCCGGGCCTTGCGGGCCGTGTTCGGAGATACACGTGGATATCAGGGATGATCATGAGCGACTTGCTAAAGACGGTTCTTCACTTATAAATCAAGATCATCCCGAAGTGATAGAAATATGGAACCTGGTATTTATTGAGTTTAATCGACTTGCTGATAGTAGTTTAAAAAAACTCCCAGCCCAACATGTGGATACGGGAATGGGTTTTGAACGTCTGGCGATGGTTTTGCAAGGTAAAAAGTCGAATTACGATACAGATATTTTTCAACCTTTAATACAGGAAATTGCCAAAGTAACAAACAATACTTATGGCTACGACGGGAAAAAGGATATCGCCATGCGGGTAATTGCTGATCATCTGAGAGCTGTTAGTTTTACGATAGCTGATGGCCAGCTTCCCAGTAATACAGGAGCCGGATATGTAATCAGACGTATTTTAAGACGTGCTGTGCGTTATGGATTTACTTTTCTAAGTATTGAAGAGCCTTTTGTATATAAGTTATTGCCGGTTTTGGTTGCTCAAATGAGCGAAACTTTTCCTGAGATCAAACAGCAAAAGGAATTAGTGGCCAAGGTGATTTTTGAGGAGGAACAGGCCTTTCTGAGAACTTTATCTCAGGGCATAAAGCGTTTTGAAACATATGTGACACATCACAATAATATCAAAACAGTTGATGGAGTCTTTGCCTTTGAACTATTTGATACTTATGGTTTTCCGGTAGATTTAACAAAAATTCTTGCACGCGAAAAGGAAATGGATGTCGATATGCATGGGTTTCAAAAGCAATTGGAGGAACAGAAAAGCCGATCAAGGAATGCTGCGGCTGTTGCAGCAGGCGACTGGGTAATTGTAAATGAGAGTAATCAACCAACAAAATTTTTAGGCTACACACATCTCGTAACAGAAGCGCAGATTATTAAATACCGTGAAGTTGAATCGAAGAAGAAAAAGCATTTTGAAATCGTACTCGATCAAACACCTTTTTATGCTGAATCGGGTGGTCAGGTGGGTGATGTTGGTGTGTTAGTATCTGACTATGAGCGAATTGAAATTATCAACACGATCAAAGAAAATAACCTTATCATTCATCTGTCTGAACAACTTCCCGAAAAGCCTGAGTTGGTTTTTACAGCACAGGTAAACTCTGCGAAAAGATTGCAGACGGCCAATAATCACAGCGCCACACACCTTATGCATGCTGCATTACGCAAAGTGCTCGGCATTCATGTTGAACAAAAAGGATCACTTGTTGACCCTTATCGTTTGCGTTTTGATTTTAGCCATTTTAGTAAGATGACTAAAAATGAAATCAGAATGGTCGAACAAATTGTAAATGAGCAAATAAGAGCTAATATACCTAATGAAACCTTAGAGAGTGTGCCAATAGATGAAGCCAAACAAATGGGAGCAATGGCATTGTTTGGTGAAAAATATGGTGACAAGGTACGTGTGATTAGTTTTGACAGAGATTATTCCGTAGAGCTTTGTGGCGGAACACATGTGCAGTCAACTGGGCAGATTGGCCTGTTTAAGGTTGTTTCGGAGGGAGCAATAGCTGCTGGGGTTAGGCGTATTGAAGCCATAACCGGATCAATAGCAGAACAATTTATTAATGATCAACAAGATCAATTGGAGCAGATTAAAGAGATTGTTAAAAGCACCGGCGATATTGTTAAAGGAGTTGCACAAATTGATCAGCAACTTACAAAATACAGAAAGGAAATTGAGGACTTGCATTTGGCAAAGGCTAATTCTGATGCTAATCAGCTAATGAATAAAGCCAGGGTTTTTGATGATGTGAAATTAGTAAGCGAAAAGCTTGAAAATATTGATATGGAGCAGCTTAAAAAGATTGCATCAGCATTGAGGCAAAAAGATGATAACCTTGTTGTTGTCCTGGGAAGTGTAAGTCAGGGAAAACCGGCCTTGTGCGTGATGATTACTGAAAAGCTCTTGAATGAGAAATTGTGGAACGCATCAACTTTGGTAAGAGAAGCTGCTAAACACATCCAGGGAGGCGGTGGAGGACAGCCTACACTGGCAACTGCCGGTGGTAAAAATCCGGATGGTATTGAAGCGGCTTTGAATCATGTTGTGAAGCAATTGGGATATTAGCGCATACCTGGTTTGTAATTTGATCTGATATATTGTTGATAAGTCTATGAATAATTAGTGTTGAAAAAATGTTTCAAAAGTTTGATTATTCTTTATTTTTATGGCTTCTAAGTTATTTTGACTAATTTTGGATAGTAAAACACTAAATTACTCAGCCATCTGGACACCATGAAAAATATATTGTTTTTTTTATTGCTTGTAATTGCAAATCAACTTGTTGGTCAACAAGAAGTTGATGAGTATGAGTTACAAAATTTCTCTATTCTTAGTCCGGTGCAGTCTGAGATTAAACAGGCTCGCGGTTGGTCGCTGCAAGACAATGGTAAGTGGGCTTATAGCGAAAATAGAATACCCTATACCGACAGCCGCACCAATACTACGCGTCAACCTGCAGTAGATGCACTTGGGCTTGATAATTTCACAGAAATCGAACTTAGAAAAATTATGATTGGCGATGATCAATACAATGTTTTGATCAAAAAGTATAAAGATGGTGAGTACGAGTTTGAATATTTGGCAAAAGGTTGGAAAAGCTACAATTCATTAGATGTTTATGTATTTCGTAGTGAAAAACTCTTCGAAATGCTTCCGGAGGAAACACCTTTTAATACTATGTATTTAGTTGATTTGGAGTGTTTTTACGTGGGTTCTATAAAAAATTATGAGAAAACGGTAGTTTCAAGTCGTAATCTGAGACTTGCAAATTATGCCACCGGAGCTGTTGAATCTTTTCCCAGTAGTAAATCCGGTTCATATGAGGATTTAATTATTCGCAGGATTCAGGATGTAAAATCCGGAAAAATTGTGAATGACGGAAATTTACTTTTCGCTGTATATCCAATTAAATCAGGTGAGAAGGAAGTGGTACGTTTTAAGCTTGTTAGGACTTACCGCAATGATAATTTGATAAAAATTCAGACTTCACCAGATAATTGGCCAAATTTATTTGACCATTATTTTTATGAGGTGCCTTTTAATACTTATCGCAGTTTTGTTGAGGATTCGCGCTCTTATTTTGTTCCGATTGATAAAGCCCCATCAGCATACACTTCACATTATAACTGGGGCGTACTTCGGTATCAGATTGGAGATTATTTGGGTGCTAACGAGGCGTTTTACAAAGCATTGGAAGAAAATCCAAACTCAGAAGATTTCATGCTTTATGCATATCTTGGTAATTCATTAAGTAAATCAGGATTGTATCGAGATGCTATAGTCTATTTTGATAAAGCAATTGATTTAAAGCCTACTAAGGTAATGGATTATTCCAACTGGGTAAAGAATTACTTCAACAGGGGAGTAGCTAAGTATTATATTGAACAAACCGAAGATGCCTGTTTTGATTGGAAAAAATCGTACGATCTGGGATATGGCAGTGCCAGCGAATACCTGAATGAATATTGTGGCCGACAATATGTCAAATAGCAAAGTAATGAATGATATTAAAAAAGCTTTTCTGTTTCTTACTTTGCTGACCTTTTTTTTTGTGTTTGACATCAAAGCACAGCAAACAAATGTATTTGAATACCCGGCACCAGGATGGGAGCTTGGCGCTCAGCTGGGATTTGGACAATATTATGGAGACATTAGTCAAAAATCCTATTTTCAAAAATTTTCTGGTGAAACGAAATTTTCCGTACAGCTGATTGCACGCCGGCATTTTGATGAGCAGTTCGGACTTGGCTTTAGCTTGCATAGATCAGGATTGCGCGCCGTTAAAGATAATTTTTCGGATGGTACTCCTGCAAATCTGGATTATAGTGGACGTATTTTTGAAATTGGTGTGCATGGTTACCTCAATCTTTCTAATTTGTTTTGGGGTTATAAGGCTCGCCGAGTGAATGTGTATGCCACACTTGGCCTGCATTATGGCGATTGGAAAGGAATCTTGAGGGACAGTCAAACCCAAAATATTATTTTTGAGGAAGGCCTCAATATTGCAGGGCTTACTTATAAGTCAGGTGGAATGGTTGTTCCAGCTACACTCGGTCTCAAGTATCTTATTTCGAGAAATCTTAGCCTTGATTTTAATGGTTCAATCCACACAGTGTTATCAGATGACCTGGATTATTATGCTGATGGTTTTAAGCAGGATATCTTGTTATTTACTCATGTTGGCATTTCATATCATTTTGGTGGAGGAAGAACGAAGGCACGTCCAATCAGAATTGGTCAGGAATTGGCTGGTCCTGTTGAAGTGATTGATTATGATCGTTATGAGGTAAAAAAAGATGAGCATGTTGAGTCCGCAGTCTTACCGGTGATTGAGATGGAGAAAGCACCAGCACCTCAACAAAAGACATTCGAATTCAGGGTTCAAGTTTTAGCAAAACGCGAAAAAATAGAACACATCAGTCGGGTTTTTCCTAATGTAAACTTTGACTTTCCAGTTGTCGTAAATAATTACCAGGGGATACATCGTTATTCAACTGGTAGCTTTTCGAGTTTTAATGATGCACAGGCTTATGCCAATAAAATGTGTAGTCGGGGTATTCATGATGCTTTTGTGGTTGCTTATCGCAATGATGTAAGGATTCCTATTACTGCTGAGATGAAGAAATAAAACAATTATTCATGCTATTGCAGTTAGTCAAATAAGTTTCGGGGTACACTATGAATATAGCAGGAATTATGAGGTTATTTTTTCTTTTTATTTCAGTGTTTTTTCTGCAACAGCAGCTTCTTTTTTGTCAATCAATCAATTACCAGCATCCAGACCCATTGGTCTATAAATTAGTTTCGACTGATCGCCGGCCTGTATATGATGATCAAAAATATCCCTTAGCGGTTGGATATACAAAAACAGTTCATTTGAATACTGCGTCAGGCCAGGGATGGTGGCAAGTTAAAAATTCAGAGTTGAAGCAATGGCAGTTGATCGTTCAAAATGAAACCGGTTTGCCCGTGATATTTTATTTTGATCAATCAGGTTTTAGTAAAGCAGATGCTCACTTAAAGGCAGCGCTATCTCAAAACTCACAACAAGTTTCACATAGCATAAATGTTAACGATAGTATTTCACTGGTTTTAGGCCCCTTTTCGGCTGATGAAATAATTCTTGAATTGATGGTGAATCAGGCTGATGATATTTATTTGTCATTACGAGAAATTGGGGTTTTAACCAAAGATGTCAATGGCTTTGGAACCTCTGGCAATTGCGAAGTGAATGTGAATTGTTCCGAAGGGGCTTTTTTATCAAATCAAAAACAAGGTGTGGCGCGTGTTCTTGTTAAGCAGGGTTCTGGATTATTTTATTGCAGCGGAAGTTTGATCAACAACACCAGACGAGATTTTGCACCGCTTTTTTTAACAGCAAAACACTGTGGTGAATATGCTACTGAAGCAGATTATGCTCAATGGGTTTTCGCCTTTAATTATGAATCGGGAGGGTGCGAAAACCCTGTTGTAGCACCTGATTTTCAAACTTTAACAGGAGCCAGATTATTAGCTCGTTCAGCAGATGATGAAAACTCCGATTCCGATTTTAAACTGTTAGCATTGCTTCAGGAAGTCCCTCAATATTTTCGTCCTTTCTTCAATGGCTGGAGCCGAGAAAATCTGGCAAGTGTTCGTGGACATGCTATACATCATCCTGATGGCGACATTAAAAAAGTGTCCACTTATTTTAATCCTATTGTTTCATCAACTTATGGCGGGAATAGCAGTGATCCGGAAGCACCATACTGGCGGGTAATATGGGATGAAACAGAAAATGGTCATGGTGTCACAGAAGGAGGATCTTCTGGTTCTCCACTTTTTGATGAAAATGGATTGATAATCGGGGCTTTAACGGGAGGCCTGTCAGATTGTGATAACCTCAACCAGCCGGATTATTTTGGAAAGTTTTATTTTTCGTGGGATAAAAATGGAAGCACTGTTGACGAGCAACTGGCGCCCTGGCTCGACCCGGATCAAACCGGCTTGATGCGTCTCTCAGGTCTCGGATATGATCAGGACATTATAAGCGCATTTTTTACGGCACAATCCCATGCTATTATTGCCGGACAAGAAGTTTCTTTTACGAATCTTTCATCCGGAAATATTTTAAATTTTGAATGGTATTTTGAAGGGGGCGAGCCTGAAACATTTAACCAAAAAGATCCAGAACCTATTTCCTATCCAGAATCCGGCACATATGACGTGCAATTGATTGTTTCGAATGAAATGGAAAGTGATACATTGCGGCTAGCTGATTATATCAGGGTTTCAAACAGTGTTTATCCTAATCCTGCAAAGGATGCTTTTACCTTGGATTTCGGTAAAAACTTTCCTGAAAATATCAGCCTTAAATTGTTTGACCTCAGAGGCAGAAGTATTGAGTTTTCAACTGAAATGTTGGATAATAAATTGTTAATCAGGCCGTATAATCTTAGAGAGGAATTACATTTCCTTCATGTAATTGCTGACGATGAGCTGTTTGTGTATAAGGTAATTCTTACATTATAATTGCTTCAATCTATTTCTCTGGAAGCGGTATAGGATCGCCATTTTTCAATTAGATTTGACATATCGGCTGGAAGCTCACTTTCAAAAAATAAGTGTTTGCCGCTCGTAGGATGTTTAAAACCAAGCGATTTTGCATGCAGAGCGTGCCTTGGCAGAATTTTAAAACAGTTTTCGATAAATTGTTTATATTTCGTGAACGATGTCCCTTTCAAAATTTTATCTCCACCATACCAGGTATCGTTAAAAAGTGGATGGCCACTATGCCGCATATGTGCTCTGATTTGATGCGTTCGGCCTGTTTCCAGCTGACATTCAACGAGGGTGACATATCCAAAATGCTCTAAAATGCGATAATGCGTAATAGCCTCTTTGCCATATTTTCCATCAGGGAAAACATCCATTACTTTTCTATTTTTTAAGCTGCGCCCAATATGACCAGTGATGGTACCTTTTTCTTCATTGGGAGTGCCCCAGATGATAGCCTGATATTTACGTTCGATGGTATGTTCAAAAAACTGCCGCGCCAAAATAGCTTGTGCCAGCTCGTTTTTGGCTATAATTAGCAAGCCGGTCGTATCTTTGTCGATACGATGCGCCAGGTATCCAAATCCATTTTCGATCAGCTGATCTGTTTGCTTAAAATAATGAGCCAGCGCGTTGAGCAAAGTGCCGGAATAATTACCATGCCCTGGATGCACGACAAGATTGTCCTGTTTGTTAATTACAATTACATCTTTGTCTTCGTAAACAATTTGAAGTGGGATTTCTTCTGGCGTTATTTCAATTTCTCGGGGAGGATAAGAAAAAACCACGGTCACCACATCTTCAGGCCTTACCTTGTAGTTTTGCTTAACTGCTGATCCATTTACGTGAATATTTCCGGCTTTGGCGGTTTGCTGGATTTTGTTTCTTGAAACATTTTCTATCCTGTTTAGCAAAAACTTATCTATTCTCAGTAAGGTCTGGCCTTTATCAGCAACAATTTTGAAATGCTCATAAAGCTCATTGTTTTCATCAAGTTGCTCAGAGCTGTTTTCGTCGGCAATAGTATAATTCATATTTAGGGTATAATCACTAATTTTTGCGTGGCAATATGACGATTTTGATGTATAATCCTCACGAAATAAATGCCTTTGCTAAATTGTGAGAGTGAAACTTGATCTTGCCAGTTTTGTTGGTGTACCAAGCGGGATGTCAAATCAAAAAACTGAATTTTGGTCTGATCATTTGGAGTGAAACCGTTAACACTTAACCTGACAGAATTTTGTGCCGGGTTTGGATAACACATCAGGCTGTGTGTTTGGGGTGAAGTGAACTCTGGTGTTTCTACAAAATAGGACGATCCTACCACCGGCCGCAACAATATTGATCCGGGGATTAAACTGTTTCTCCATTGGTTATCAGAGCGATAAAAGTTATATTGACTGTTATCCAAGGCAGCATCAAAGCCAATATTAATGCTTCCCATTTCTTCTTGCATCAATCCTACATAAAAGATACCATTCAAAATTATGGGATCAGGGAACTCGTAAAAATGAAATTCGTAGAGATTTTCGTTCCATTGTGGCCGCTGGCGCACTAATCGGTATATTTCTTCGCCTGGCATGCCATTGTTATCTTTCCAAACAACAATGTCAAAGAATTTATTATTGGTGTTGTTCAAGGTTCTGTTAAATAGCATTTGAATACCTTTTAAAGTATCCGGCACAACCATTCTGAACTGCACTGCCATATGCGCTCCGGCAGGTTCCAGGCCATAGCCCAATTCAGGAGTGCCATCATCGTAAGCGAAATAATTATAAAAACCTTGGTGGTAAGTTATTGAGTCAACCAGAGGCGGCTGCAGGGTTGAATCGCTGATATAATGTGTGATTGAGAACGAAGTGGAATCTCTGTCAAAATCAAGTGAAAAAAGTGATTGAACGGGAGGACATGCATGTGCTGCTCCACAACCCGTTTGGCAGGTTTGAAATCCGGTTGTTATAAATGGGTCCAGATTACAGTTGCCACCGTTATAGGAAAAGAACTGATTGCCAGCATTTTGATTTACATGATAGCTGTAAGTAGTGTTATGGGTAATACTGTCAAGGTTAGTAATAAACATTTCAAAAGTTGGCTTAACAGCATTTGTAGGATCCGAACGGTATTGTTTGTAAGGCATTGCCTGATACCTCCTGAGAAAAGAAGGTGCCCGCTCCGAAAAGCTTAACAGGGGATAAGTGGAATCAGCAAAATCACGGTTGTAATCGAGCCTGATCAAATCAAGATTCCATTGATCAACATTACTCCTGTTAGCAGACAATGTGTTATCAGAAATACTGCCGTAGTTGTAAAACCTGAATTGAAACCTGTTGCTAAAATAGGAAGTATCCAAAACGGGAATTAAAACTTGTTTGAAATAGGAGTCATTGAAAAAATAGAATGAATCAAGTGACATGCCTGGTGATGCCCATATGGTTTCCCAATTAACGGCAGGTTTAAAAACTGAATCACAGGGAATTGTGATTTGGTCTCCCCAAGATAAAATGCGATTGCTAATCCAGAAAAGATTGGTGTCGCATCCAATAGGAGCAAAAAGCGTGTCGAGTGGAAAAATGGAATCAATATTGTTAGCTAAAAGATAATCATCGACCCAAACTGTTGTAGAATCCATGAAATCAAATTCCATTTCGCCGCTTGGATATCCAAATTGGAGTACAAGACTATCATGTTCTTCTGGTTTATCACCCCGTCCTTGTGGTTGATAGTAGAAACTGAAATACACTGAATCAGCCGGGGTCAGTTGTCTTTGTTCTGGTTCGAAAATTGAATCGAGACGAATTAATGCAGATTGCAGCACATCAGCAATAAAAGGTCTTGTTGAGGCATTTTCGTAAACTTTACCATGGCTGTCTAAAACGTCAAATGTAGCAGCTTGTCGATTTGGCGGTAAAAATGGAAAATCAGCATTAACAAATACTGCATTATTCGGCCAAATTAAATTGTTGGTGTTGACTTTTGATTTTGAAAAATCTTCAAAAAAAGGAAGATTCAACACCATTTCTTCAGCTGTATTTTTGGTGGAGGATTGTTCTTCTTGATTTTGATAGGCAGGATGAACAGAAAGTCCGTTAACAAACTCCTGAGCATAAAGGCTGAAAGTTGCTTGAAGGCCTGCAAAGAAAAGTATAAGTATAATGGAAAAATTTTTAGCTGTCATCGTTCCTCAAAATGATATATTTCGTTGATTATACGCATCAGACTGTCACGGCTAATACTATCGGATTGCATTTGTAGGATAAGATCTTCATAATCAATTATTTTTTCTGATCGGAACCATACATCAACCGATTTACCCAAAGGAGCATAGCTTCCGGGTAAAGATGATGGTGATGTGCGAAACACCCTGGAATTAGCAGTGTCCTGATCTAAAAAATAAAATTCGCCTGTATTTAATCCTGCTCTTAGCAATGCTGGTTTAACCTGTGCTGGCAGCATTCCAGTCAAAAAGGGCATTGGGGTTAAAGTGTCTCTTGAGTTACCGTTTCCAAGGATTAGGTCAATCGATTGTCCTTTAAAAAGTATTGTGCCCGGTTCGATGACTTCATTCAGGTATTGCTGTTCAATAACGGCATTTTTCGCAAAGTGATCGATATAAAGTAATTGATTCAAACCCAATCCTTCTTTTTCGAGTAGCACCATTGCCTGTCGCAGGGATAAATTTCTCAGGTTTGGCATAACGACTTGTTCGGGCATCATGGCAACAATTACGTAATAAATATTACGTCCTGATTTTACCTTTGAGCCAGGTAATGGATTTTGTTGTACGATGGCGCCTTTAGGCAAATCTTTAACATAAACGCTGTCGAGTAATACAAAGTTGAAAAGATCTTTGTATTGATTGATAACAAATTTCGATGCTTGCCCTGTAAAGTCTGGTACAATATAAACTTCTCCATGCCGAGTGTAGGAGTCGAGCGAACGAAAGACTACCCACACTATTAATAAACTTAACAGGATAATAATTGCAAGGTGCAGATAGAATTTCTTTTTAAAAAGAAAACCGAAAGCCTTCATTTTTTTATAATTTAGCCCAACTAAGCGGCGAATTGTTTAAAAAACTCCAACAGCCTGTTTTTATTGTCTGTTGGCGGCAAAGATAGGCAATTTATTGTTGCTTTTGCTTTGGTATCCAATTGGGAAAAATCATGTAATAAGATAATGATTATGAAAAATATAGCAATTGTTTGTGGAGGTGATTCCGGAGAGTTTGAAGTCTCCATGAATAGTGGAAAAGTTGTTTTGAATCATTTGGATAAACAAAAGTACAATGGCTTTCTTGTGCGCATCACGAAGCAAAATTGGGTAGTTTTATTAGCAGATGGTAAGCAGGAAGCCGTTGATAAAAATGATTTCAGTTTTAACTATCAGCAAAGCAAGATTACATTTGATGCGGTATTTAATGCAATTCATGGAAGCCCTGGCGAAAATGGAATTTTAAATGGATATTTTGACTTACTCGCAATTCCTTATACTTCTTCAGGACTTACAACTTCGGCACTTACTTTTCACAAAGATTTTTGTAAAAGGGTGGTGCAATCGCATGGTTTTAGGGTGGCACAATCGGTTTTAATTAATAAAGGTGAACGCTTTAACGCAAGCGAGATCATTGATTTTCTTGGCGGTCTGCCAGTATTTGTGAAACCAAATAATGGTGGATCAAGTGTTGGCATTTCAAAAGTTAAGGCCGAAGAGGATTTTTATGAGGCAATAGCAAAAGCATTAAAAGAAGATCGACAGGCTTTGGTTGAAGCTTTTATTCAGGGGCGTGAGATTGCTTGCGGTGTGATGGAAGTAAAGGGCAGATTGACCGTTTTACCATTGACAGAAATTGTAAGCAAAAATGAGTTTTTTGACTATGAAGCCAAATATACCAAAGGAATGGCTGCTGAAATTACGCCTGCTCCCATTTCGGAAGATGATGAGCTGTGGATAAAAACCACTGCTGCACAGCTGTACCCTATCCTGGAGTGCAAAGGGTTTGTTCGATTCGACTTTATACTTACTAAAGATGAACTCTATTTTATTGAGGTTAATATCATTCCCGGTATTTCGGAGGCCAGCATCTTGCCTCAGCAGGCCGAATTTATGGGAATGAGTCTGTCGAAATTATTTGATATGGCACTGGAGAATATCCTCTCTTGATTCTTAAAGCTTTTGAATAAAATCGATTAGCTTTTGGGTTGCGACTGCCCGGTGACTGATTTTGTTTTTCAATTCAGCGGGCATCTCTGCAAAACTTTGCTGATAACCATCGGGCATAAAAACGGGATCGTAGCCAAAACCTCCTTCTCCAGTGGTGTGCGTCATGATTTGTCCATAAATTTTACCCTCAAACAAATGCAGTTTATTCTCCCACAACAGTGCAATTGCAGTTTTAAAACAGGCTTTTCTGTTTGGCTGATTTTTCATTTCGGCAAGCAATTTTTTCACATTATCGCCATAAGTAGCTTTAATACCGGCATAGCGAGCTGAATATACCCCTGGCTCGCCATTTAAGGCTTCAACGTCGAGTCCGGTATCATCTGCAAAGCAATTTTCGTTATATAAATCAAAAATAAAACGTGCTTTTTGAATGGCATTTTCTGCGATAGTCGGGGAGGTCTCTGGAATTTCGCCTGAAAAGTTAATGTCTTTCAAACTGAGAAGTTGCACGTGATTGCCGATAATCGTGTTGATTTCTTCAAGTTTGTGCTTGTTGTTGGTAGCAAAAATGAGTTTTTTCATCGCGTATATTTAAAAAGAAAGCCGGCCACAGCAGTATTTTGATTGCTGTAGCCGGCTTTAAAAGAAGTTTTTAGGGTAAACGAACAGCCTCGTAGTCAGCAACGTTTACTTTTGGAATGCGGGCATTGTATTTTTTATTGATAGCATCAATAAAGGTATTAGCAGCCAGTGCATTACCCTGTGGAGTAAGGTGAACGCCATCTGTAGAAAAGGCATTACCGGTTACAAAATCAGCAGTAAATAAAACACCATCCATTTTAATGCCGGTGCTTGCACCCTGATTTAAAACTTTATTCATATCAACCAGAGCTAAATCATGGTTTTGTGCAGCATTAGCAATAACCTGATTGTATGCTGATACAGTACTTTCAATTGCTGATTTTTCATCACTGGTAAGTATAAATTGACCAGGAACTGGTTTTTGGCTTCCCCAGAAACCGCACTTAAGCGAATCTTGCGGAATAGAAAGCAATACCAGTTCATCAGCTTCAATTTGTCTGATACGCAACATTTCATAGCCGGGAGGAGTTTGAATTGTTGGATCCTGAATTACCATGGGATTTGCACCTAACGAGAAGTTGATCCTGTAGGGTAATCCAAATTGTTCCATTGCACCATTATATTGTGCATAACCTGCATTGAGCTGGTCAACCAATGCTTGATCCTGCAGCACAATTGGGTTGTAGGGGACTGTTGTAAAGTAAGGAATATCAGTAATATCCGGGATATTGGCAATCGCCCCGCCTGTGGCAGATGCTTTAAAAGTCATAATAATAGCTTCGAGGCTGGCAGCAAATCCAAATCCAGGATCTCCTTCAACAGGTGTGATGGCATCGGCAGCTCCTCCGGCGATTGCATAGCTTAATACATCGTTATTGCCAATCCAAAGCGTGAAGAAAGTTGGTTGCACGATTCCAATTTCATTGATTACGGCATTAGCCGGGTTACTGGCAAAACGTCCGTAAAAAGGATTCAGGCTGGCATAGCCGGGTGCAAGCAGGTGTGTAATCTTTGCGCCAGGAACTCCGATATTATGGAAAGGTCCTTCGGCAGCAACACTCGTGCCAAGTAAAACAGCAAGTTCTTGTTGTGTTGCATTTGGATTAGCAGGAACTGGTGCCAGGGAAGTATTCCCCAAACAATCCTGAGCAAAACCCATCACAAATTTAGTTCTGAGTGTTTGGCCCTGAGTTCCAACACCATCTTCTGAATTGATAAAAGGAATTTTGAAAGCTCCTTGACGGCCAACTGATTCGAACTGTTTGGCAAGCATAGCTGTGTATGAGTTTTCCTGTCCCGAACGGAACAAGGCTCCATCGCTAAAGCCGGCAGTGAGCGAATTGCCTGCTGACATATACACAGAGAAATCAGCATTTCCCTTTGTAGGTTCAAATTCATTTATTTCAGGTTGACAGGCCCATAGGGAAACTGAAGCAACCAATACAAATAATATTCTAAGTTTCATAATATCAAATTTTTAGGTTTAGAAACGATAGGATACACCGATTCCTGGAATGTACGCTGCTGTTTTATATGTACCTCCAAACTGTTCAGGTTCGTAAGTTTTGTCGGCTTGCAGTCCGCTAATCTGAAGATAAGAGAGGTCAATGCTCAGATTTTCGGTTGGCGTAATGCTTAGACCCAAAGTAAAGGCAACATTATCAAGGCTTACCGTTTCGGGAGTGAAGTATTTTTCGTTGGTTGGACTTGGATCGTAATATCCGCCAACACGAAAAGTTAGCATGTCATTAAACACATATTCTGCCCCTATTCGGGGGATAAATGTATTTTTGTAGTCTCTTGTATTAACTGAATTCAGCAGCTCGCCTTGTTGTTCAAACTTGAATTCCAGTTCTTTATAAGTTCCCCACAAAACATAATTGATTTCAGCTGATACAAGCAGTTTTGCTGTTGCCTGATAGGATACACCAAAATCAAGGTTGGCGGGCATTGGCAATGCGGCATCAAATTTGTTTGATGCAGGGATACTTGCTCCAACAGCAGTTGGTACATTAAAAGTAGCATCTCCACCTGAGATTTCCATAACAACTTCTGAGCGGTAATTTAAACCAAAAGAAAGTTCATCACTCGCCTGAAAGTACAAGCCAGCATTAAAGCCGATATTTGATGTACTACCTTCCAGGTTTACATAACTATCAGCCCCATAATTTAAACCTTTTTGAAGCTCAACTTTTCCTGTGGCATAAACCAATCCGGCACCAATACCGATTTTGTCAGTGATTTTGTAAGCAACAGTTGGCTGAAAAAAGATAGCTTGTAAGGCAATATTCTGGATAAGCAAGCGTCCGGCCCAGCTGTCTTCCCACGTGGATGAACTTCCATAAGGAGTGTAAATGGCTAATCCGACTGCCCATTTCTCGTTGATTTTTCCAGCACCATAAACATAAAATGGAGTACTCATGCTGTTGTCTGTTTCAGCTGTGATATCGGATTCAAATTTTTGGAAGCTGATTCGGGAAATAATTCCACTGGCACCCAAAGAGAAATCTGTTTTGGTTTGCATCATTGCCAAAGCTCCCGGGTTATAAAACATAGAAGATGCTCCCATTTGCAAGGCTGTTCCTGTAAGACCCATCCCTGTACTTCTGTTACTTTGCAGGCGCACCTGATAACCGCCGGCATGAAGAGCAATAAAACTCATCGCCAGCAATGTTGTTAGAATAAACTGTTTACGCATAGATTTGTTTTTTAATTAAACCGACGCAAGGTACAAAATTTTTAATTGGGTAATTCTGTATCGTTTTACCTTATAAAATTCATTAGGAGTTGAGTTGCCAATTAACAGGAAGGAATCCGATATTTTGCAAATAGTGATTAGCGGCTGAGAAATGTTTGCAGCCAAAGAAACCACGGGATGCTGACAGGGGTGATGGATGAACTGTTTTGAGAATCAAATGTTTGGATGAATTAATCAGTTTTTCTTTGCTGATGGCATGCTTGCCCCATAGCATAAAAACTACGCCTGCCCGATAGTCAGAAACAGCTTTTATAGCCGCATCAGTAAAGTTTTCCCAACCTTTTCCAGCATGTGAGGCCGCCTCCGCCGATCGCACTGTAAGTGATGTATTTATAAGTAGCACACCCTCTTTGGCCCATTTTTCCAGATTACCACTTTTTGAAGGTAAAATGCCAAGGTCAGAATATAATTCTTTATATATATTTGCCAGGCTTGGAGGAGGTTTAACGCCGTCTGGAACTGAAAAAGCCAGTCCATGAGCTTGTCCGGAACCATGATAAGGATCTTGGCCTACAATCACAACTTTTACAGCTGGCAGGGGTGTTTTATTAAAGGCGTTAAAAATAAGCTTTGCAGGAGGAAATATCGTATGATGCTTCATCTCTTCCTGCAGAAAGCTTTTAAGCGCTTTGAA
This sequence comes from uncultured Lentimicrobiaceae bacterium, assembly GCA_964592595.1. Lineage (GTDB taxonomy): Bacteria > Bacteroidota > Bacteroidia > Bacteroidales > F082 > UBA5536. The sequence goes on from CAZQFH010000027.1 coordinate 18,798, forward strand.
ATAGGGTGCTTCAAATTCAGCTTTTAGTACCTTGTACCAACTGGCTTCAATTTCTGGCTTGGCCGGCATTTGTTTTGTGTTTTGAACAATATTAAGCTTCGTTTTTTGTTCTTAGAAAGATTATATGTTACTTTGTAACAAATTTTTTAATGGATAACTTAACTTTCTGCTAAGGTATGAAAAAAATTGCTGTTTTAATTTTATTTGTTTTTGCAGTATCACTGGCAGCTACCTCTTGCAAATCAACCAGCAAATGTGCTGCATATGGTGAATCGCATAAATATCAGCGCGAAACACGTTATTGATAGCCCGGGAAACTTTGCCCGTTGGCCGCTGTTTTTAAATCATTTACTATGCAGCAGGCTTCATCATTTGTATTAATTTTTCTTCTGTTTGTGTCAGGAGTTGCCTTTGGGCAGAATATCCCGGTTGAAGACTTTGGAGATGTGTCTGAGCAAATTATTTATAATCGTGAGCGAACTGCCAATATAACAGCACACAACCTTGGATTTGGATTGAGTTACAGGCCGGGTAAAAATAAAACAGCCTTTACAACAACCATCTTGAATTTTGAATTGATCACCGTTAAATCACTCAAGCAGGTAAAGATTATCAATCCATATTATAATAATTCAAAGCGGTATGTTTATGGAAAGCTCAACGACGTCTTTATGCTTCGTGGTGGTTATGGGGTGAAAAAATTGCTTAATCAAAAGCCTTACTGGGGAGGAATTGAATTACGTTGGCTGATTGAAGGCGGCGCCAGTCTTGCCTTTCAGAAACCATACTATTATTTTGTGATAAACATTGAACAGGGTATTAATGGCAGCCTTGTTATTGAAACCAAACGATACGATGAAGGTACCACAAGTACTGATGACATATATGGCAGAGCTCCTTTTACTAAAGGTCTTGGCGAGCTTACTATCCGGCCGGGGATTTATTTCAAATCTGGGTTAAATTTCGAGTTTGGTTATGTTAAAACCAATATAAAAGCTTTAGAAGTAGGTGGTGCAGTCGAATTTTTTCCACAAGGGGTATCCATAATGGCGGATAATAGAAATCAAAACTTCTTTTTAACCTTTTATATCAGTTTTGGATTCGGGAAGCGATTCAATGTTTTTTAGGCCTTTCTTGATCGACTTTTCGATAGATTCATTTTCGCTAATCACTTATTGCTATGTAAAAAAAAAACACCTGATGAATTGATCAACAGGTGTTTTAGAATTATTGTAATAAAAAGTTTATTCAATAATCAGCCTTTGTGTAAAGGCATTATTACCATTGATTAGCTTTACAAAATAAAGCCCGGTTTTAAAATTGTCTAACTGAATTGTTACCAGCTGTTTGTCTGCACCAAAGCTAACGTCTTGTGCGTAAACTTTACTGCCGATAATATTATATATTTCAAGTTTTGCCTTTTGTCCTGTAATAACTTCAGTTTTTAACTGGAAATAATCGTTAGCTGGATTAGGATAAATAGTAAATGCTTGTTGCATTTGTTCATCAATCGAAGTTTCGTTTGCGGTAGTAAAACTCCATGTCGCACTCCAGAAAGTGGTATCCAGTCCTTGAATAGCTTTAACACGCCAGTAATAAGTTTCGAGTGGATCGAGCATAAATGCATGCTGCCAAAAGTTTTCATCAACGAATTCAAGTTCACCATTAGTAAACTCAGGTGTATGGTCTAAGGCAACCACATATTTTTCTGCTCCGTGTATTTCATTCCAGCTCAAGCGTGGAAGCCTGATTACATCAGTTGCATTATTTGCTGGAGCTGTTAAAGTTACAGTACTAATTGTAGTGAACTTAAATGCAGGTGACCATTCAGATACTCCACCGGCATGGCGGGCATTTGTTCTCCAAAAATAATCCTGGCCAAAAATTAAACCTGAAATTGTATAGCTGGTTTCGTTTGTTTCAAAGAGCAACGGATTTGTGAAGTCTTCGGTCATCGACACCTGAAGTCCATAACGTGCAACACCGCTTATCGCATCCCATGTTAGTGTAGGATCAAGTATGATGTTAGTGGCATTATCTGATGGTGTGTCCAACTCAGGATAAGCAATTACACTAAATGCACCTGCTGATGACCATTCAGAAGTAGATGTGGCATGTTTGGCTCTCATGCGGAAATAATGATTTTTTCCAAAAATGAGGTTGTTCAATTGAAATTCAACTACATCACTTCCAACAGAATAGCTTTTCAAGTAGTCGCTGTTAAATCCATCTCCCTGATAGGAGATAACAATACCATCATTACCGACAAGGTATCCGCTGTTTTCGTCATAGAGATGCATGCCGCTTAGATCAGTTCCTGTACCGCTGGCCGAAAGTTGCCATGCTGTTCCATCGAAAGCAGCTAAAGATCCGTTACGGCCAACCATATAGCCTGTTTCTGTATCCAAAAAGTAAACATCTCTCCAGTCCCTATTGCCAACCGTTTGTTCTGTCCATTCTGATCCATCGAAGCTATACATGCGGCCACCTTTTGCTGCTCCCCATATGTTATCTGGTGCAAGCATCCAAACTCCAAGCATATCTCTGCTTCCTGCTGAATAGTCAGTCCAGCTGGTGCCATCAAAAATTGAACTTGATGCTGAAGCTCCTGATACCACAATGTTTTCACTATCGATTCCATGCACTGCGAAAAGATGACCAGTAAGTCCCACATCAATCGGATTCCAATTAGATCCATCGAAATGAAGTGCTGTTCCGGAGTTTCCAACAGCATAGCCGTCATTTTCAGAAACAAAGAATAAACCATTCAAGTCTTCTGTAGTTCCTGAAACAGCTTCATTCCACGTACTTCCATCATAGCTAAGCAGAATACCATCAACGCCACAAATCCAGCCTGTAGTTGCAGAGGTAAAGTAAACGTCCAACAAATCAACTTCAGCAATGCTATTGAAACTTGTCCAAACTCCATTTTCTCTTTTTAAAATGGTTCCTCCGGCGCCAACAGCCCAGGCTGTTGTTTCATCAATTTCGAAAACATCAAAGAGATCTTCGCTTTGTCCGGAATTTTCAATACGCCAACTATATGCTGTGTCCACTTCAATATCATATCCCGTTATGCCTGTGATTTCATTCCATTTTAACAAGGCATCCGGGTTTTGAACAGAGGCATTTGCCGGTGCTGTTAAAGTAACTGTTTTCACAATGGAAAAAGACCATGGATCTGACCAGTCAGAAGTAGCAATACCATCATTGGCTCTTACACGCCAGTAATAAGTTTTGTTGAAACCAAGCTCCGACATTTCATAGGCAGTAACGTTTGTTTGTGGAAACGAAATCGGATTAGAGAAGGTTTCATCTTCTGAGAGCTGAACTTCGTAAGTTACTATAGTGCCTTGGCCTGCAACGGCATTCCAGTCGAGCAATGCGTTTGGCATTTGATCAATGGCTCCATTTTCCGGAGCTTTCATCTCTGGTGTGTAAATACGCTCCTGTGCAGAAAGTTGAAATCCAAATAAGAGCACTATGATTAAAACGGATAAAAATCTTTTCATTGTATACTTGATTTTGAGGTCAATATTCAATTAATATACGAAGAATTTGAGGGCTTTATAAGCATTCCCGCTGTTTAGCCTTAAAATGTAGGCGCCACGTTTGAGTTCATCAAGATTCAGGTTTATCTGATAATCTCCCTGATTGTGGTTGCCAAGATCTTGCGATAGTATCAGTTTTCCGGAAAGGTCGAACACCTGATAGGATACATCTGCATTTTGGAATACTTCAAATTTCAATGTAGTAAGGTTTCTTACCGGATTGGGGTACATAGAAACTACGGGCTCATTTGATTTAGGCACAATGAATGGGTTTTCTTCAACTCCTACAGGCTTTCTGAAGTTGTTGCACCTGTAGAAACCTCTTCCAAAAGTAGCTGCATAAATGATGCCGTAATTATTTGTTCCGGGATAATGTAATACAGTGGTATCGATATTGATTAGCTGAACAGTATCGGCTGCCTTATTAATCCATTGCTGCTTGAGATCAAATACGGGAACATTGCCCATTTCACCCTGATCGGCAACCCAATTGGGACTACTGCTAAATATGTCATCGGTAATAAATATTCCGTGCTCAGTACCTAACATTGCTTTTTCAGGATTGCTCATTTCAATTATGGATGAATAGACCGGCATTTTTGGTAAGTTGCCTTGTTTGCTTACAAAAGTAGGTTCAGCATCCAATGCATTGGTAGTCATGATGACATACTGATCATTGCCATAATTTCCTAAGGTGATCATCACATTGTTAGGATTGTTTGGATCAACAGCAATTGATGTAATGGCTTGACTAATAGGATCGGATGTGCCGGGCATATTAACCGGAAGTTGACGTGTTGCCACAATACATTGCGGGCTATTTACATCAGCAAGGTCATAATTATAGGCCAAAGCCAGATTTGAAATACGGAATAATCTTCCATCGCGTGTACCCACAAAAAGGTGATTAGCATCTTTTGAATAGGCCATCGACTGTGGAATTCCAGAGAAGTTGACACTTGTATTTGCCAATTCATACCATTCTGGTTGAATACCAAAGTTGAGCAGGTCTTTTGTCATCCAAACCCTGTTAGCAATGGCAATAAATAGTTTTGTCGAAACGATATCTTTTACCCTGATGGAGTCGCCATTTTGCAATGCAGTTGGCAAGGTGTAATAAAAAGGATGATCGTTGTTAGCGCTTTTTACCTTTAATACATCACCAGCAGTATAATTTCTTTTAGCATAGAAAGTAACTGAATCCCTGCTGTTTTCATTGTCATAGCTTTCCCAAAGCTTGATCGGGGTATTAAAGACCTGAGTATTACCCATGAGCGAACCTAAAAACTGTGTGGAGAAGGTAAATCCCATATCCTCAGTTCTATCCATGCTTCCTGCAATCGAACTCACAACAGCAGCATTTGGGTCAATTGTAGAAACTACTGCAGATCCACCGTGATTTGGGATGGAGACTGTGTAGATGATTTCACCCTGTTTAGCTGTATTTCCAGTTGATGAAACATAAATGGTTCCATTGTCCTGTGAACCTCCAACGACTCTGTTTTCCTGACCTGTTGGTGCAACGGTATAAAATCTTGAAGTGATAAAATTACGGTTTGAACTTTGAAAAGTGTAATCACTGCCAGATACAGTTCCCTTAAAAATACCTCCATCAGTACCAATGTATAGTTGATTGCTAACATTTGGATTGAAAGCAGCAATATGTTGGCCAATATGAACATAGGATTCATTTGGATTTCCGTTGATATCAATTTCACTAATGTCTGATTTGATATCCCAGGCATATAGTCCTGTACTTTGTATTTTTCTTCCTTCCCAGAGCCACAATGCATTGATCAAAATTCTATCAGGATCGTTAGGAAAAACTGTTATACTGTTATTGTATTTACCATAAGTGGCATAAACATTCTGCGTTGGTGTAGCAGGTAAAACTACTTCCCAATTATCCCCTTTATCTGAGGATACATATATTCCTATATGCACACCAAAATCGGAAATAGCACTTGCATATAATTTGTTAGGATCGGAGGGTGCAACAGCTAACTCAAGGCGTGCTACATTTTCTGCGGGCAATGAAATAGAATCACCAGTTGAACGATTTAAAAATGCATTGATATTACCAACTTTAGAGATATAACATTTGTTATCGACACTTGCAGCAATTATTCCATCACTTCCAACTTTCACGTCAGTAGCATTCATGTTCAGCTCTGTTCCTTCTTCGTCTGTTGCTAAAGTCCAGCTGCCACCACCATCAGTAGAAACCATCAGTCCGGCATTTGTGGCGGCAAAAACATGACCTGCATCGTTTACAGCTAACTCGTTAACAAAAGCCCAAGCCGCTGTGTTATCGTTGATAGCGGGTAATGTGCTTTCGAGCTGAACAAAATTTTCGCCGTCAGTTGATTTAAATACGCCCTGGCCAATTAGACCTGAGGTGTATTCGAAATCGCTTAATCCATTATAATCCTGAGCATTAAATCCATCGCCAGTTCCAACGTAGATGTCACCACTTGAAGTTTGCACCATACTGCTAACCATCATGTTTGTGTTACTTACGCGACTCCAGGTGATTCCATTATTGACAGACTTCCATATTCCGCCACCGCTGGCACCAATCAGAACTGTGCCCTCATTGCCGGCTCTGTTGTCAAACAAAATAGCCTTTACCTGTCCGCCAAAATTATCCGGACCAAGATTTGTCCAGTTTAATGTTTCGCGATCGCGAGTCGAGGTTAAAGTCTTTGTTTGATACATGGCTTCCAACACCTGCCTGGCATCAATTGTACCTGAATGTTGGTTAGCTTTTAAGCTCTTTAAATAAGATTCGGCAGTAGGTTGCTGATCATTTTGAGGGGTGATTCTAACCCCATTATCCGGCATTCCGGCTAAAAGACTTGTTCCGGCTAAGAGTGTGATTGTCAATAATAAACTTAACGGTAGAAATCCTTTTTTCATATCATGTAATTTTGATTATATTTCAGTTCTCAGACTGCTTTAAATAGTGGCACAAGTTACAGCAAATATTGAAACCTGCAACACTAAAAACAGGTTTTTATTTAACAATCCTTAACGTTTATGCTGGTTCTATTTAAAGGAACAAAGATAAACTTAAAATTTACAAGCGCAACAGTATTCCAGTTTTCGGTAAATGACCTTAAGTTTGAGGCTATTATATGATTGCATCAAACGAGCAGGAATAAATAAACTATTTACTAAAATCCTTAGCTACTCAAAAACCAGCGAATCATTTACTATCAGCATTATTCGATAGGAAATATTACTTCCTAATTCAGAAAAAACAGCTTCATCAGTATAAGATAAGGTCCAATCGATAGCCCGCCACGAAGAATCGTTGAAAACAGCTGCATAATAGATGGTATCGGTTCGTTTTACCGGAAAACGGAATGATGAAACAGGAATATATTCATGCGTTACATCATTGTAATAGTAATGACCAATAAAAGGTGGTGTTTTCATGCTAAGATCTTTCAAGGCAAATAAACTATTTGGATTATCGGTATAAATTCTGCGATAAACTTTTGGTATTTTATGCTCCTCAAAGAGATATTCAGTTTGTGATGGCAGCAAAGGTTCAAATTGACCTGATGCATTTTTAGCTACTGCAAAATAATAACTTCCGGTTGTATCAGCCAAATAAGGCACATAATCTATTGTGGCTGGAATTCCAAAAGTTCTGAGCAACATGGCTTTCAAGTAGGCAAGATCTTGATAGTTACCTTTTTTGGTTTGTAAAATTTCATCAAATTGTTGGGGTTCAGGTTGTTTTAAATAACGTTTGTCAAAAACGAAATTAGTATTAACGAAAGCATTGACAAAGCGGATTAGTTTGGAGGGATCTTCTTGATATCCAACAGAATCCATAATCCAGCTGAATCTTTCGTTAGCTTTTGAACGCCAATCATGAATAGCTTCATTGCCAAATCTGTGGGGTAAAACAAATTCAAAAAAATCTTTTTCTGAATAGGTTTTTGCCCAGGGATAGCTTCTGCTTTTAATAGCCAGCTTAATGGTGCTGATGAGCAATTCTGCCGTGATGGTATCCCTGTCGAGGGTATATTTTTTTGGTTTGTAGCGGATTCCATTTTTATGATATTTCTGCTCAAACCACCATTGTTTTAGCTCTTCGTAGGTGTCGAATTGATTTAGATTAATATCCAGGAGGCTGTCACTGAAATCCGTTAAACTATAGGTAACAGCATATTGATGCGGAAGATTTTGAATAATGAAATATACTGAATGAAGAAATATACTATCTTGTTTATCAAAAAAATGACCAATTGTTTTATTCAGTTCTACGCGATTAATGCCCGTTTCGGCTATTACCTTTACAACTTTTGCAGGAATTCCGGGACGCTTTGATTTGAGGCAAGACTGCTGCTGCATACCAAGCATAACCAGAAAAACGAATGGCACCAATATTTGTGGCCTGATCCGCATAACGAAGAACCAATTAATTTATATCCCTTTCAGACTTTCTGAAGGCATCCAGCCAACACTTCCATTGGCGATTTTAATCTCTTTCCATCCATCCACTTCATCCAACAAACTTACTTTGGTTCCTTCGTGGAGCACAAACAAATCGACACTGGATGCTGAAGGAGAGCTTTTTACTGTTATTGTAGGTGTAAAAACGATGGCTTCATTAATTGATTTTGTGTAATAATATTTTTGAGAGGCCATGCCAAAGGTTCCGATGGTAATCAACAGCATAAGTATGCCAGCGAAGAAGGATATTTTTCGGATTGAACGATTTTCGGAGATGATAAAAGTAAACAAAAGGCTAAGGAAAATTGACAGAAAAATAAGTGAGATGATAGCCCACCAATCAGCAGAAAACATTTTATAAAAAGTATCCCACCAGTTTTTGAAAAAAAGCTGTGGAACAGGTTCTATTTTATCGATAATTCTGCTATTAGCGATTGACAAATTATGCAAAATATCAGGATCGTTAGGGGCAAGTTTTAATGCTCTTTCATAAAATAAGATTGACGAAGGAATTTGTCGGAGTTTGTAATAGGTGTTGCCAATATTATATAAGAGTTCTGCTGAAGTGAAACCTGCTTCATAAATACCTTGATACACTGCCAATGCTGAATCAAAAATGGCTTCATTATAGTGTTGATTTGCAATTTCGAAGCGTTGTTCAAAATTGGTTTCTTCTGCCTGCAGCTTGTTAACGGGTAGAGTGAAAAAAATAAAAATCAATAAAGCTAAGCCCGAAGCGAACAATTTTGTTGCTGTACAAGATTTGTTAAAAACTGACGCTTTTTTGAGCCGGTTTTTAATCATGTACTGAATATTTTTAAAGCAATTCATTTACTTTACCGTTTTTTCAATTTTTGTGATCACCTCTATTCCCTTGCTGTATAGTTCTTCCATTTTTTTACCGCTTTCGCCGGGCGCAAAACGTGCAAATTCGCAGTTGTTCAATGCTTGAACCAATTCCTGAATCAGAGCTTCAGGAGCCGCTTTTTCTTTGAGTACTTCTGAAATATAGTCAAGTGCAAGCTTTGAAGGCGCTATATCAAATTTGTCGCGAATGTAGCCCCATAAAGCCTGGCTCATTTCTGTGTAAAAATCATTTTGGGATTTATTTTTAAGGTGAATATTGGCAGTTTTAAGTCGTTTCCTGGCAATTTTTGTTGCTTGTCTGTTTCTGATAAGTTTTTGATTCTTGTTAAGTTTTTTGCGTTTAAGAGTAAGAATCAATAAGCTTATAAAAACTAAAATCATTAAAGCTATCGCAGCCAGATAAGTTGCTGATCCAAAGAAAAACAAGCCTTTTTGTTTGAACGATACCTTATTAGTTTTTATATGTCTGATATCGCTGCCGATATATTTTACGTCGGATTGGCTGGGCACAAAAACGCCTTGAGATTCTTCTTTGCCGTTTTTTTCAACTGCGATTGTGTAGGCAGGAGTTTTAAGATTTAGGTAAGCCTGTTTTTTTGGATCGTAATAACTAAACTGTAATTCATCAATGTTGAATTCGCCAGCAGTTCTTGGTATTAGCAGGTATTCAAATTTTTTGGTTCCGCTTACGCCACTTGAAGAGGTTTTTATATTATTTGTGATTTTTGGATCGTACACTTCAAAATCTGGCGGAAACTGAAGCTGAGGCAATTCTACCAATTCAACATTTCCCTTTCCGCTGATAGTGTAGCTTAGCGTGATGGCATCGTTTGTTTTGACGGACGTTTTGTCGATACTTGAACTAATTCCAAACTGGCCAACGGCACCGCTAAAATTCATCTGTTTGCCTTGACTCGGGAGGGGTTTTACCTCTATGGACAGCGGTTCGGAGATGAGCAGTTTTTGAACATTGGAAATTCCCCTGTTGAAAAATGGATCGTTGAAAAAGCTCTCGAAAGGGTCTCTGCTGCGTTGCCGACTGGTTTGAGTTCTAACCTGAGCAACGCATTCCAATTCCATGGGATCAATAGTGAGCTTACCTGTTTTTTGCGGGAACAGCGCCATTTTTCTGATGTCGGCCACAGTATATTCTTCTCCGTTTATCGTTTCGGTTGTCTGTTGTAGGGCATCTTTATCACTTAGCAAGTCCTTTGTCCAGAAACCCGGAAAAGCCGAAAGTTTGGTAACTGATACCGATGAAACCGGTACACGGGTGTAAATCCTGTAGGTAACAATCACCTGCTCGCCTGTTACCACTTGATTCTTATCTATTATGGCTCTCAGAAAAAGATCTTTATCAGTAAGGCCCTGCTGTTGGTTTTGGTTAGCAGTAGCAGAGGAGTTTGATGTGTTGCTTTTTACAACTTTTACTGTAACCGGTTGGCTTTTATAGGTTTCTCCATCTACAACAACTTGAGCTGAGCCAATGCTGATTTTACCTTCTTTGGTTGGAGATATTATATAGGTGTAAGATTGCGTAAAACTGCGGTTCATCTTGCCGTTAATAATCTGAATGCTGGAGCTGGTGGAACTCATTGGTCCGGATAAAACCCGCCAATCTTTGAAATCAGGTCCTTTAAAACGCTCGCCTTCAGCATTGAGTTCGAACACGACCTGAAACTGTTCGCCAAGGCTTACCCGACTTTTAGTGCTTACTTTAAGCATTACTTCCTGACCAAATCCTAAGAGCGGAATCAGTAAGACGTAAAGTAAAATTTTGATATGTTTTAGTTCAAGCATGCACGCAAGTTTAATCTTTTACAAATATATCACCTTTATCCAGCTTTACCAATCCTTTTCCTTACTGACGCGAGCTGATGATTTAACTTTTTGCTCGTTTACTTTGTCCATCGTTTTCTTTTCGTTGTTTTGTAAGGCTTGAAGCATACGTTCAGCATCTTCTTTTGTAAGTTGTTGAGGTGGAGGTTGCTGTTTGTCCTGTTGCTGTTGATCTGAATCAGCTTGCTGCTGGTTTTGCTCTGAATTTTCTTGCTGGTCCTGCTGTTGATCCTGTTGCTGCTGCTGATCCTGGTTTTGCTCTTGCTGATCCTGATTTTTATCCTGTTGATCTTGCGGTTGGTCTTGCTGTTGGTCTTGCTGCTGATTCTGCTGTTCTTTCAGTTTCCATTGAGCATAAGCCAGGTTGTAACGAGCATCTTCATTTTCTGGTTGAGTACGCAGTACCCTTTTGTAGGCATCAACACTTTCCTGGTATTTTTCGAGACTCATCAAACTATTGCCCAAATTATACATGGCTTCTGCTTCTTTTTCAGGCTTTAAGCTCATCGAGGCAGCTCTATCAAAATCTTTAACGGCTTCTTCAAAATTTTCTTGTGCATACCGTGATGTTCCCAGATTAAAAGCTGCATTGTTGCTGCTGGGATTTGTTTCGAGTGCTTTGCTATAGTTTTTCTCAGCTTCCTGATATTCTGATTTTTGAAAGTCTTTATTCCCTTTTCGGATCAGTTTTTTATCAGATTGAGCTGTTACTTGAATCGTACTAAAAATAAAAACCAAAAAGATGATTATTCTATACATGGCTTTCCTTTCTGTCAAAAATGTTAAACCATTTTTCCCAGGGTTTTCTGGCGGATGAAATGCCAGCTTCCAAAATCAGCAAAATCAATGCCAGAATTAAAAACCACTGAAACTGATCTTCATAATCTGTAAAAACTTTTGCCTCAATTTCAGATTTTTCCATTTGATTGATTTCATTAAAGATGGCATCAAGTCCTGATCGGCTGTTATTGGCTCGCACATAGCTACCAGTTCCGGCTGCGGCAATTTGCTGAAGCATAGGTTCGTTTAGGCGGGTAATGATGGTGCTGTTTTCGTTATTTTTTCTAAAACCTGTTCTTTTACCATATTGATTATAAATTGGAATTGGAGCTCCTTCGGCCAAACCCATTCCGATGGTATAAATGGTGATTCCTTTGTCGGTAGCTTGTTTTGCTGCATCCAAGGGATTTTCTTCATGGTCTTCTCCATCAGAGATAATGATGATCGCCTTATTGTGTTCATTTTCATCAAATGCATCGGCCGCAGTGCTTATCGCTTCGCCAATGGCAGTGCCTTGGGCATTAATTAAATCAGTTTCTATCGTGGAAACAAACATCCTGGCAGCAGCATAGTCGGTAGTTAGTGGTAACTGAATATAAGCTTTTCCGGCAAAAAGTACAATTCCTATCCTGTCGCCTTCAAGTTTGTTAATCAGTCGGTTAATGGCTTGCTTGGCATTTTCGAGCCGATTTGGAACGATATCCTCTGCAAGCATCGAATTGGAAATATCTACCGCAATAAACAGGTCGATGCCTTCACGTTTTACTTCTTCGAGTTTTGCACCGGTTTGCGGATTGGCAAGCCCCAAAATAAGACTTGCAAGGGCGAGCGAAAAAAGAAAAAACTTGAGTCTTCTTCTGCTTGCAGAACTTAATGGCATGAGCACTTTGAGTAATGCGGGTCGGGCAAAACTTTTGAGGAGTTTTTGGTTTTGCCAGCTAACCCACCAAAACAGTAAGAGAAACAGTGGAATTACTGTAAGCAAATAAAGATAATCCGGGTTTTCGAATCTGATTACGTTAGGTTCCATTTTCGTGTTATCCAATTACTGATTTGAAAATTGTTTGCCGCAATAAAAATTCTGCCAAAAGGAGTCCGAAAGCCAAAAGCGCCAGAGGTAAAAACTCCTCGTGCTTTCTTTTAAATTCTGTGACTTCGATTTTCGATCGTTCCAACTGATCTATTTCCTCATAAATTTCTTCTAGTTTTTGATTGGTTGTTGCCCTAAAATAGCGTCCGTCTGTTTGTGTCGCAATATTTTGAAGGAGATCTTCATCTATTTCCACTTTCATGTCTCTGAGTTGTACGCCAAAAGGTGTTTGCACCGGATAGGGCGCCGTTCCAAATGATCCAACACCAATTGTATAAACACGCACGCCAAAAACTTTTGCTATTTCCGCAGCTGTCATGGGATCAACTGAACCGGCATTATTTACGCCATCAGTAAGTAAAATCACCACTTTTGAAATAGCCCGGCTGTCTTTAAGCCTTGTTACGGCTGTTGCCAAACCATCACCAATGGCAGTTCCATCTTCGATCATACCACTTTTAATATCTTTAAACATATTTAGCAAAATGGAATGATCTGTTGTGAGTGGCACTTGCGTAAAAGTTTCTCCACTAAAAATTACCAAGCCAATACGATCGTTTGGTCGGTCTTCGATAAAGCTCGATGCCACTGCCTTAGAAGCTTCCAGTCGATCGGGCTTGAGGTCGCGGGCGAGCATACTTCCCGAAACATCAAGTGCCATCACTATATCTATTCCTTCGATTGTCATATTTTGTGATGACGAGCTGGTTTGCGGACGCGCATGTGCAACAATGAGTAATCCAATTGCTAACCAGCGCAATGCAAATGTACTGTGTCTGAAAATCACTTTCCAGTTTTTTCCCAGCTCAGCCATTAATGAAGTGTCAGAAAACTGCAAAAATGCCTGCTGTTTATTCGTCCTGAAAACATACCACACAATAGCTAAAGGAATAATCAGTAGCAGGTAGAGTAGTTCAGGATCAGCAAAAGTGATGTTATTCATCATGGCTGATCCTCCTTTTTCTCTTCAATGCTTGATTCCTGAATGGCAACATTGGCGTGGCTTTCTTTTATAAAAACAATCATATTTTCCAAACAAAGGTCATTTTCCAATGCTGTCGGTTGCATCTTAGCAAATTTAACCAGGTCGGCAAGTTGAAGGGTTTGTGCTAATTTGCTTGTTGCTTCAGCGTTGATGTTAAGCGGTTTGATTCCCTGAAGGATTTCTGCTGTGGTCATTTCAACTGCTGCCACCTTAAATTGATCTTCGATATAAACGCGCACAATTTCTGTTAATTCAGAAAAATATGCCTTTGTTTTTCCGTTTTGCCATAATTTTTTAAGCCTAAGGGATTCCAGCTCTTCCAAAGCTTTTGAATGTGGTGGAATAGTTGGTTTCTGAAAGATTGGAATAGGTTTTTCTTTGCGCTGACGGTAAACAAAAAACCAGATTATCACTGCGATAATTGCAGCTAAGCCAAGTCCGCCAATGATCCAGGGCAAAATTTCGGCAAAGCTTATGGGTTCTTTTCGCGGGCCGATGATTGGTTTAAAACTTGCTGTGGTATCAATTTGAACAGGCATTACGTAAACCTGATGCGGAGGTGTGCTGGCTTCGAAAAGGGCTGAGTCGCCGCGAGGTTTGAAGCTAAGTTTAACAGGAGGAACGACTTGATAACCAGTGTCGAAAATGGTAAGGACAAGTTCTTGACGCATCCAAACATTGCCGTCCTTGTCAAGTGGAATTTGCTCAATCGTGCTTTTATCCAATATCTCTATTCCGGCAGTTAGTGTATCCTGAAAGTCAGGCCATGCAACTTCAAAACCTTCCGGGGCTTTCATGTTGATTTCGAGGATTAAGCGTTCTCCGGGTTTTAGTGAATCTGTACTTATTTTACTGATTGCTTCAACTGCCTGAGCTTTTGAATGATTTTTAAATACAACTATTAAACTTAACAGCAGCAGTATTTTAAGTAATTTCATCGTCTGGCCTCCCTTCTCTTAAATAGTTTCATCAAGGGCTTCACATAATCTTCGTCAGTAAACAACTGGGTGTTATCTGTACCGCTTCGTGCAAAGAGTTGATTGAGCATCTGTGATTTAGCCAGTATTTTTTGTTTGTAATCGTTCCGGAATGCATCGGATGAACTATCGACCCAGATTTCTTTTTCTGTTTCAGGATCGCGGAGTTTGAGCAATCCAAGTGGTGGAATATCCAGTTCTCTTTTGTCGGTAATACGCAGTGCAACAAGATCATGCTTTCGTGATGCAATTCGTAATGCATGATCAAAGTTGGCGGACGTCATAAAATCTGAAATTAAAAAAGCTGTCGATCGTTTTTTGATTGCACTCGTCAGGAAGCGCAGGCCTTCGGAGATGTCAGTTCCCTGATGCTGAGGTATAAAACTGATGATTTCACGAATGATCCTAAGAATATGACTGGTGCCTTTTTTGGGGGGGATAAATTGCTCGACTTGGTCGCTAAAAAAAATCACACCCACTTTATCATTATTTTGAATGGCGGAAAATGCCAGAACAGCAGCTATTTCGGCTGCAAGCATACGCTTGAGTTGTGTGCCTGATCCAAAATCGTTCGAACCCGAAACATCTACAACAAGCATCACAGTAAGCTCGCGCTCCTCTTCAAAAACTTTAATGTAAGGATGATTGAAACGTGCCGTAACATTCCAGTCGATATTGCGAATATCATCTCCATATTGATATTCACGCACTTCGCTGAATGCCATGCCTCTTCCTTTGAAGGCGCTGTGGTAATGTCCTGAAAAAATCTGGTTAGACAGTCCACGCGTCTTAATTTCTATCTTCCTTACCTTTTTTAATATTTCCGTTGATTCCACGATGGTATTGATTGCGTTATAAATGCCTTAAAAAAAAGTAAAGTGATTTTATGGCACTTCTATCGTATTCAAAATCTCATTAATAATCTCTTCGGATGTAACGTTTTCTGCTTCAGCTTCATAAGTCAATCCAATACGATGGCGCAATACATCATGAGCAATGGCACGCACATCTTCAGGAATCACATAGCCACGGCGTTTGATAAATGCATATGCCTTTGAGGCAAGCGCAAGGTTAATACTGGCACGTGGTGAACCTCCATAGCTGATCAGATTCTCGAATCTTTTTAAACGGTAATCAGCCGGATAGCGTGATGCAAAAACTATGTCAGTTATATAATTCTCAATTTTTTCATCAAGATAAACTTCTCTGGTAACTGCTCTGGCTCTCAAAATTAACTCAGGCCTGATGGCCGGATTTGTTTTGGGCTGCTCATTGGTGATATTTTGCCTTAGGATCAGTTTTTCTTCCTCTTTTTTAGGATAATTAATAACAACTTTAAGCATAAAACGGTCAACCTGAGCTTCGGGCAATGGATAGGTTCCTTCTTGTTCGATTGGGTTTTGTGTTGCCATTACTAAAAAAGGATCGGGCAGATCGAAAGTTTCATCGCCAATCGTAACCTGACGTTCCTGCATGGCTTCGAGCAATGCGCTTTGTACCTTGGCAGGAGAGCGGTTGATTTCGTCGGCCAGTATAAAATTTGCGAAAATAGGCCCTTTGCGTACAACAAACTCTTCCGATTTCTGGCTGTAGATAAGCGTACCTAAAAGGTCGGCAGGCAACAGATCAGGCGTGAACTGTATTCTGCTGAAATCAGCTTTTATCACGTTCGCAAGTGACTTGATAGCAAGGGTTTTAGCCAATCCAGGAACGCCCTCCAGTAAAATGTGGCCATTGCCCAAAAGACCTATCAGTAAACGTTCTGTCATGGCTTTTTGGCCGATGATAACTTTGTTCATCTCCAGATTTATCAGGTCGATAAATTGACTTTCCTGCTGGATTTTTTCATTCAAGGCGCTGATATCTGTTTGCATCATATTTTGTTTTAGGTAGATTTTTCGGATTGCAAATATAGCAAAGGCCAGGCTGTGCCTGCGTTAAAAAACGTTAAAGAGGATTAATGTAAGTTAAACAAATTAAGCATGTTACAAGAAAAATGGTTGATGCTCTAGTAGTTATATTTTAGTCGTTAAAACAACAGTGGCTCTGTGTAGTAAGCTGAATAATCGTAAATTGCAGCCGATTTAGCTTGTATTTGTGCGAATTAGCAAGCTTTTTGTATAAATTAAAAGAAAAGAAATGAAATTTACTGCCGCTCAGATTGCTGCCTTGCTCATGGGAGTTGTTGAAGGTGATGAAAATGTTTTGGTTTCAAATGTTTCCAGAATTGAAGAGGGGAAGCCCGAAACCCTAAGCTTTTTAGCTAATGTGAAATATACTCCATATATTTATGAAACAGAAGCAAGCATCGTTATTGTGAATAAAGATTTTAAAGCAGAGAAACCGCTCAGGACAACATTGATAAGGGTTGATGATGCCTATTCTGCTTTTGCAAAGCTGCTTGAGGTGTATCAGCAATATACAACAAATAAAACGGGAATTTCTTCTTTGGCGTTTTTAGGCCATGATACCACCTACGGTGAAGAATTTTATGCCGGGGCTTTTGCTTTTGTGGGAGACCGCGTGAAGTTAGGCGACAGGGTAAAAATCTATCCTCAGGTATACATTGGTGATGATTGTCATATTGCAGACGATTGTATTGTGTACCCTGGTGCAAAGCTATATCCGGGCACTGTTTTAGGCAAGGCTTGCGTGATTCATGCCGGAGCTGTGCTCGGAAGTGATGGTTTTGGTTTTGCTCCACAGTCTGACAATCAGTATAAAAAGGTTCCTCAGATTGGTCAGGTTATTCTTGAGGATTATGTAGAAATTGGTGCAAATACAACCATCGATAGGGCAACACTTGGTGCAACTGTGATTCGCAAAGGCGTGAAGCTGGACAACCTGATTCAGGTAGCGCATAATGTTGAAGTGGGAGAAAACACGGTTATTGCAGCACAGACAGGCATCAGCGGTTCAACGAAAGTTGGTAAAAACTGCATGTTTGGAGGGCAGGTAGGGCTTGCCGGCCATTTGAATATTGCAGATGGAGTAAAACTGGCTGCCCAATCGGGTGTAGGAACTAGCATCCGTAAAGACGGTGCCGTTTTTATGGGTTCTCCAGCTATCCCTGCCGATGAGTACAAACGCCTTTATATGCACACCCGCAGGTTAGATCGTCTGATGGACAGGATTCAGCAGCTTGAAAAGCAAGTTTCAGAAATTCAATCACTTAATGCCTAAGGTGTAAGTTTGATTGAAAACACTTACTTTTGCGCAGACTTTTTATGATGCAAATATAGATTTTGTCGCATACTTATGACAGAAAATCAATGTACTATCAAAAAGCTTGTTCGCGTTGAAGGCACTGGTCTTCATACCGGACAGCATGGCAGTATCACCTTTAATCCTGCCCCTGCCAATCACGGTATTAAGTTCAGACGCACTGATCTTGATGGCCAACCCGTTATCGAAGCAAATGTTGATCATGTGGTTGATACCTCACGTGGAACAACCTTAGGGAAAAACGGTGCCAGGGTTTATACCATCGAGCATGTGCTTGCAGCTGCAATGGGACTTGGTGTTGACAACCTGATGATTGATCTGGATATGGATGAAATCCCCATCCGAGATGGCAGTGCGCGTTTTTTTGTAGAAGCGCTGGAATCTGCCGGAATTGAGCAACAGCACGCTGTGCGAGAGTATATTGAGATCAAAAACCCTATACGTCTTAAAGATGAAGAAAAAGGATTTGAACTCCTTATCGAACCTGCTGAAGCCTTTACGGTTGACGTAAAAATTGATTATGGCACTGAAGTGCTTAATGTTCAGCATGCCTCCCTGAGTGATCTTTCACTTTTTAAAGACGAAATAGCTCCTTGCCGAACTTTTGTTTTTTTGCATGAGTTGGAGTTTTTGCTTACAAATAATCTGATCAGAGGAGGCGATTTAAGCAATGCTATTGTTTTTGTAAACCGAAAGGTAAGTCAGGAGGAACTGGATCGGCTGGCTGATTTATTCCAGAAACCAAAAGTAAAAGTTAAGGAAGAAGGGATTTTGAATAATCTGGAACTTCACTTTCCTAACGAACCTGCCAGGCATAAACTGCTTGACGTTATAGGAGATTTGAGTCTTTTAGGAAAGCGTATCAAAGGACATGTAAAAGCTTTCAGGCCAGGACATTTTGCTAATACCGAATTTGCTAAACTAATAAAAGAAAACATTAAAAAACCGATTATGTTAAAAGAACCGCCCTTTGATCTGAATCAACCACCTGTGTATGATATTATTCAGATACAAAAAATCTTACCGCATCGCCCTCCCTTTTTATTGATCGATAAGATTATTGAAATCAGTGATGAACATATTCTTGGAATTAAAAATGTGACCATGAATGAGCATTTCTTCGTTGGGCATTTCCCCGAAGAGCCAGTTATGCCTGGTGTTTTGCAGATTGAAGCTATGGCACAAACAGGAGGTATCTTTGTTTTACATTCTGTTCCGGATCCCGAGAACTACATCACTTATTTCTTAAAGATAGAAGAGGCAAAGTTTCGTCATAAAGTAGTGCCGGGCGATACTATTGTTTTTGCACTCGAACTCACTTCTCCAATTCGAAGGGGAATCTGCAATATGAGGGGTATTGCATATGTAGGTGATAAAATTGTGACCGAAGGAAAGCTCATGGCTCAGATAGCTAAGAAACATTAATTTCAATAAATTGCTATGAATCAACCACTGGCATACGTTCATCCACAGGCAAAACTGGCCAACAATGTTGTGATTGAACCTTTTGTAAATATTGAAAAAAACGTTGTAATTGAAGAAGGAACCTGGATCGGATCGAATGTGACGATTATGGAAGGAGCGCGAATTGGTAAAAACTGCCGAATTTATCCCGGTGCAGTGATCTCCGCAGCACCACAGGATCTGAAATATAGTGGTGAAGATACCATTGTTCGTATCGGCAATAACACCACTATTCGCGAGTTTGTGACGATTAACAGAGGTACCAAAGCAAATTGGGAAACTGTAGTTGGCAATAGTTGTTTGCTTATGGCTTATGTGCATGTGGCACATGATTGCATTATAGGGGATAATGTTATTTTAGCTAATGCCTGCAATCTTGCTGGTCATATCAGGGTTGATGACTGGGCTATTATTGGTGGATTGGCGGCGGTACATCAGTTTGTACAAATTGGAGCACATTCTATGATTAGCGGTGGCGGCATGGCACGTAAGGATGTGCCGCCTTATACTAAAGCTGGACGGGAACCGTTATCCTATGTCGGGGTTAATTCAATTGGCTTACGTCGTCGTGGTTTTACTGATGATCGCATCAATGCCATTCAGGATATTTATCGGATTATTTATCTTAAAGGAAAAAATGTATCACAGGCTGTGAGCTATATCGAAGCCAATTTTCATGTTACGCCCGAGCGTGATGAGATTTTGAGTTTTATTGCAAATTCAACGCGGGGTATCATGAAGGGATATGGAAAATTGCGGGAAAGAGAATAAGCAGCTCATTTTTTTATAAACACCTAAGATAATTCATATGCTTTTTCTCAATTCCTCAAGAACTTACACCAGTTTGGTTTCAGTTTGGCTTTTGATAGCAAGGATAGCAATTGGAGGATTTATGCTTACGCATGGTTATCCCAAGCTGATGCGTTTGCTTGATGGTAAAGCTGAGGGATTTCCCGATCCACTTGGCGTGGGAAGTTTGATTTCTTTATTGCTTGCTATTGCTACAGAAGTAATTGGATCTGTGCTTATTATGCTTGGCTTTTTAACTCGGTTGGCCACCTTATCGCTTATTTTTACCATGGCAGTAGCAGCTTTTGTAGTCCATTCCGGAGATCCTTTTTCGCGTATGGAAATGAGCTTGCTTTATCTGCTTCTTTATCTCACCCTATTTGTTTTTGGCCCCGGGAAATATGCCATTGACCGATAAATAAAGGATTGACCTTTAGGCCAACCCAATTTGATTTTTTATTTGAAAAGGTGATATTTATTGAAGATGTCTTACAGCTTTTTCGGCTGCTTCAATTACTGTTTTCACGGAAATAGATTCTCCTACAGCACCTTTCATCCATTCCTGAGGGATTAAACGTCCTTGCATAAAAGCTTTATAAACTTCTGCTGCAAAATCTTTATCCTGGATATATTGTCCAAATTGAAATTGAATCAACTGACCAATGGGATAAGCCGAAAGGTAAAGTGGATTATCGATCATATGAGAATAGACTGCTAAGATTGGTGAACCTTTTTTGCCAAAAACGGGTGCGTAAAAGGTGTTCCAAACTTCCTTGGAAATAGCTAATACAGCTTCTTTTAGTCTGGTTTCATCTGTTCCGGGATTGTCGTAAAGCCATTTCCATACCCTGATATCAACCAACGAAACGCCCATAATTTCGTAGTTTGACCACAGCTGATCGAGTGCTGCCAGGTAGGCTGCTTCTTCGTTTTCGACCTCCATATCCAATAGTTCTAAATCTCTTGCCTGAAAAGCAAAAGCAAGCGCTTCGGTAAAGGAAGTATTTGGAACGCCATTAAGCATATAATAATCTACATCATATAAAGTAATCGTTTGTTCCACATTGTGGCCAAACTCGTGAATGGCAATGTTATAGCCTTTGTAATCCATGCCATCTGATCCAATACGTGTACGCAAGCGGGCTTTGTCGCCTTTTATGGCAGCTCCCCAGGCGTGGCCTGCTCCTCGCGAAGGATCTACTGTGATCCGCGACGAGAGCGATTTGGCAGAGTCGGCATCAAATCCCAACTTGATAAGGATATTTGGCAAATCAGCTTCGAAAGCGGCTTTATTGGGGTATTTTGATTTTAAGGCAGCATCTATTTTACTGATATCTAACGAAGAACGTGTCTTGAATCCATCATACCAAATATCCCATGGCTGTAATTTACGCCCCATTCTTTTTTCGATGATTTTTGCCACATCTTTCAGAATTGGATCGCTTAATAAGCTGACAAACAATTTTTCCACATCATCAACAGGAATTTCCATCGATTCGTCAAACTGCCTTTGAATATAGCTCGGAGCACTTGGTGAGTAGTCATCAATTTTGCGCAATGCCTCATGCAGCTTTAACAGGTGACGGTAGCGGGTATCAGGTTCAAAAGTGTAGCGGTAAGTAGCGCCTTCTTTGGTTATCATATTGGTGAAAGGATTCCATAAAAAATCATTTTTATTGATCACTTCCAATGGAATCTCCTGATTGATAATTCGTTCCATTACAGCATAAATCATAGCTTGCTTATCAAAACCATCTTTGTTACCGTAATATGTTTTCAGCTCATCGCGCAAACCCCAATGTGTGATCAATTTAAGATCATCAGGGAAAAGTTGCTGACCCTTGTCATCGCGCAAATTGCCCATAAAAATATTATAATCGGAGATGTATGAGTCAGCATCGGCTGAGAGTTGTGCATAATTCTGCAATAATTGTGCAGGAATGCGTGAAGTAAATACATCGCCTAAGCGAGCATAAGCCCAGTCGAGACGATTCCAACTTGCAGCAAGTTTGGTTTTTTCTTTGAGTGTGTAGTGCGGAAAATTGAGTTGAACAATAAAAGCAATCTTGTTATTAAAAAAATCGGCACCGAGGTGAGCTCCAGGACTATAACCTCCAAAAATTCTGTCAACTTCCAGGATTTCTCCCTTATCCACATGAAGTGGAATTTTTAATCCCACATTCATTTTATTGAAGCTACCCCAAAGTAATTCAAAATTGTCTTGAATGCGCAAAAACATCTTTTCACGAACAGCCGCGCCTTTTGCATTATAAGTATGGCACAAGGTTTTAAAATCTTCAAAACTACCGTCTTCTGCTGACCAAAGCTGGGAAACCTGATGAACGCCTCGTTCGATGCGTTTCCATTGATCGGCATCTGAATGTTGCTTTAATTCGTTGATGAGAAGCTGGATATTTTCTTCTCCAAAATCGAATTTTTGTGATGATTCAATTGCACTTACTTTGTTCATGTATAATCCAAATATAACTGTAAATGAGATGATTAAAAACTTATTCATAAGATTTGAGTTTTGATTTTATCAGGTTTTAGTAAACATTCGGAAGCTAACAATGCCGCCTGCATAAGCAAAGGGAATATAAAGGCTGATGCTAATTATTGTAAACCAGAGCGGATGTGGAATGAGTAGTACATTGATTGTACCGCTGATTAACAAAATAAATCCTGTGATCAGGGCAAGATTTTTGTTTGGTGAGATAGCTGTTGTGAGAAATCCGGCACCAAAAGAACCAATCACGTAGGCTAACAAAACCATCAACATCTGCTCCAGCGGAATAGCTTTAATCCATTCAGTGGATTCCGGAAATGAAGGATTTGTCGAGAGAAGCTCTGCGGGAACTGGAAAAAGATAATGACCCACAGCTTCAAACAGGCCGATAAGAATGAATCCAAAAAGTATTCCGGCAAGAACAGCAATTATTTTTTTTAGCATGATATAAAGGTATCAAGCAAAGGTACAGGATTTTTTACACTGCAAAAAAAATCAATTTTTGGGTTTCTGGTACAAGTTTTTTGAAACTACAGTTATTTGCTGTTTTTAATACTGATGCAGTAAACTATTCGTTTACAGGCTATTTCACGTTAAAGTCAAGTACTTTTTCGTCAGCCAGAAAGAGTTCGAAGTGGTCATTGCGCAGGGCTGGCCCAACGCCTTCAGGAGTGCCGGTAAAGATGAGATCACCGCTTCGGAGGGTTACAAACTGAGAGACATAAGCGATGATCCTGTCAAAGCTAAAAATCATATTACTGCTGTTTCCCTGCTGACGCCAGTCGCCATTAATTTTTAGGCCAAAAGGAATGCTAGAGGTGTTTTCGAAAGCAGTGAGGGATGTAAAAGCTCCCACAGGCGCTGAGAAATCAAAGGCTTTCGCGATTTCCCAGGGCAGTCCCTTTTTTTTACAATCGGCTTGCAGGTCGCGTGCAGTAAAGTCGATACCTACACTTATTTCGTCGTAGTATTTGTGTGCAAATTTCTCTGCAATATGCTTCCCGTTTTTATTGATTTTAATCACTAGTTCGGCCTCATAATGTATATCTTTAGAGAAATCAGGATAAAAAAACGGGTTGTGAGGAGGAAGCAGGGCAGTATCTGGCTTCATAAAAAAGACTGGTTTCTCAGGAACCGGATTATTTAATTCTTTGGCGTGCGCCACATAGTTTCGGCCAATACAGATGATTTTCATAGGTTGATAAGTTACATTTTAACGTTTTTGCCAAACATCCGCAGTTTGATTGCGGTAATTAATTTTTTGGTGTAAAGGGGAAAAGACCCCTTCATCATCCAGTCGTAATAGGACGGTTCATTTGAAAAAACTTCTTCAACCGTGCGTCCTTTATGCTTCCCAAAATTAAAAATTTCCCTGTTTTGATTATCAAAAATTATTTGTCCAGCCAAATCGGCATTGCGATGATGTTGTGAAAAATGATGGAGAGCCTGCATATCATTCACTACAGGTTTACTTTTATTGCCCAGATTATCCTCATATTCCTGATCCTGATACCGACCTATCATGGCCTTTAGAATATCGTAGGTTGCTTGCGTGTCTGCCTCGGCCGAATGCGCATTTTCGAGTTCCCTGCCGCAAAAGAAACGTAAAGCACCCTTAAGCGTGCGTGGCTCCATTTTCATAAAGATGTTTTGAACATCAATGAGTTGTCTGTTTTTTAGATCAAACTCAATGTCATTGCGCAAAAATTCTTCCATCAGCATGGGGATGTCAAATTTTAACGCATTATATCCGGCCAGGTCACAATGTTGCAGAAAAGCAGCAATATCGTGTCCAACTGCTTTAAATTTCGGTGCGTGTTTGATGTCAGTTTCCGAGATGCCATGAAACTGAAATGAAGCATCCGGAATGGGGATGCCCGGATTGATTCGCCAGGTTTTTAGCTCTTCTTTTCCATCGGGGTGAACTTTTAAAATGCTTATCTCGATCACGCGATCTTCGGTGATGTTGAGTCCGGTAGTTTCCAGATCGAAGAAGGCAAGAGGTTTTTTGAGTTGAAGTTTCATAGGTAAAAAAATAAAGGGTTGAGAAGTCAGCTTCCCAACCCTGTTAGAGATTATGTGGCTTTTTAGATTTCCCTTTCAGGATCAAAGTTTTCGAGTAGCTCTTTCATGCGTTTCAGGTACATTCCTGCCAAAGCGCCATCTACAATACGATGATCGTAGGCCATCGAAAGGATCATAATATGGCGAATAGCTATCACATCGCCCATGGCGGTTTCGAGCACAGCAGGTTGCTTACGTATCGCTCCTACGGCAAGAATGGCTACCTGAGGCTGATTGATGATCGGGGTGCCGGTAAGGCTGTCGAACGAGCCGAAATTGGTAATGGTGAATGTTCCACCCTGTATTTCGTCTGGATCCAGCTTGTTGTTTCTGGCTCTGTTAGCCAGGTCGTTAACAGATTTAGTGATACCAAGCAGGTTTTTCTCATCCACATTTTTTATTACAGGAACAATCAAATTTCCATTTGGGAGTGCTGTTGCCATCCCGATGTTGATGTTTTTACGGAGGATAATGTTATAGCCATCAACAGAGGCGTTTACCTGCGGATAGTCTTTGAGTGCTTTTGCAGCAGCTTCAAAAAATATTGGTGTAAAGGTTATTTTTTGACCTTCACGTTTTTGGAACTGATCTTTCACTTTGTTGCGCCAATTCACAACGTTGGTTACATCTACATCAATGAAAGAGGTAACGTGCGGCGAAACCTGCTTTGACATGACCATATGATCGGCAATCAAACGCCGCATGCGATCCATTTCGATGATTTGATCACCTGTGCCGGCATTCACTTTTGGAGCTTCAATTGTAGCAGGTTTGGCAGGAAACGGAGCTGCTACTTTTGAAGTTGCTTCAGCAGTTTTTTCAGGAGAAGCTTTTCTATTTTCGAGGTAAGCCAAAATGTCGTTCTTAGTTACACGACCTGAGGCGCCGCTTCCCTTAATGCTTTCGAGTTCGTCAAGCCTTACATTTTCGGTTTTGGCAATTTGTTTCACCAAAGGAGAATAGAAACGATCAGAATCCGCATAACTTATTGGTGCTTCCTTTGTTTCAGTTTTTTCTGCTTCCGGTGCTTCATCCTTTTTTTCTGCTGATATTGTGGCTTGTTTTTCTTCTTTTACTTGTTCAGCAGAAGCTTCTTCCTCATCGTCACCTTCTATTTCAACCACGGCAATAACTTTACCAACAGCCACCACATCACCTTCTGCATAGCGTGTTTCAATTATCTTGCCTTCAACGGGAGAAGGAATTTCAGAGTCAACTTTATCAGTAGCTA
Organism: uncultured Lentimicrobiaceae bacterium; assembly: GCA_964592595.1. GTDB lineage: Bacteria > Bacteroidota > Bacteroidia > Bacteroidales > F082 > UBA5536. The sequence goes on from CAZQFH010000027.1 coordinate 44,636, forward strand.
TCTCAACAATTGCGTCATCTTCTTCAACGGTATCACCCACACCTTTGAGCCAGCGGGTTATCGTTGCTTCTATTACACTTTCGCCCATTTTGGGCATAATAATATCAAATTTGGCCATGCTGTATTTTTTTAGAAAAATTTTCTGTCAAATTCAATTAAAGCCAGAAAGCTGGTTTTGTTCAAATTCGCCTGCAAAATTAGGATAAATTTTGAAATCTGGAATAATGCTAAATTGAATCCTGTCAATTACATTTCTATCTTAATCCTGTAAAATTTATGAATTGTAAGAATTTTTCTTCATCGAAAACAATTGTCGCTTCTTTATCAGAAATTGTTATTTTTGCTTGAAACTTATCAAGCAAACAATATGGACAGCGCAATGGAAGATCAAGGAAGGCAAAACAGACATGAAGAATTGTTTTCGAGGGCAATACGCGCAGGAAAGCGAACCTACTTTTTTGACGTGAAGGCTACGAGACAAGATGAGCAATACCTTACAATAACCGAAAGTAAGCGGCGATTT
>CAZQFH010000028.1:0-44926 GCA_964592595.1 uncultured Lentimicrobiaceae bacterium
GGCGTATCTGCAGGGCATCCGTGCCGGGATTGGGATATACAATGGCTTCGTGCATCTGCGTTTCGGGCAGTTCGTGGTCTCCTACCAGCAGGCCTTCGCTGTTGAGCTTGAGAACGATAATATCGGTTTGTGGCTCTGGATTATTCATATAATCGTAGCGTGTGCCTGCTACCAGGCAGCCGCCATCGCGTGTGGCGATAAGTTTTTGCATCACATAATAGGCATCACCACCATAGAAGCGTTCCCATCTCACATTTAACAGGCTATCGGTCTGAAACAGCATAAACCAGGAGGGCTGGTCGGAATGGTAAATATTGTATTTGTCCAGATTGCGTGTACCGCCTACAAAAACAGAATCTTTGTTCTTAAAATCAAGCCCGTTTCGTAAGGAAGGATAATCAGTAGTATCCGATATTTTCAGGATGTTTGTCTGATATCCGCTTGTATCAATGGGATGAAAAAACCTAAGCAAGGATAAATTGTAGTTTGGTGGAGGATAGAGATTATAACCCAAAAGATAAAAGCTGGTATCGGTGTCCCATTTTACGGAATAATTACCGAAAATAAAATCTGGCACATTGATAGTTTCTACCTTACTAAGCAAACTATCAAGAATAGAGATTTCGGTAATAACCTCCTCAATCACCCAATAATTATTATTTGATAGGTTTCTAAAGTGAGAAATTACAACATCACCCTCAAATGAATTGAATTTGATGCTGTCAAGTGATTGATTCATTATCAATACAAAACTATGTCTTTCTTCAGCCGTTGGGCCATGATAATATCCACCACTAATAAGAAATTGGTTATTATTACCTAAAAACGAATGTAAATTGATCAAACGTTCTTCATCAGGCAAATCGATCGCGGCACTGTCAATACTTGTTAAATTTTCATTCAATAAATTAAATATCAAAGTATTATTATCAGAATTATCAGGACTATTTTCAGTTCCAGCTAAAAGAATAGTACCTACATCAGTAAGATGAATATTATAAAAGACTTTACTCTTACTTATGTGAGAATATGTCATAGTGTCCAAAATATCGCCCATTTGATTCAATTTACCAAGAATCGTATGTTTTTGATCACTAGATACTTGATTGCTTGAAATTGTTAAATATACATTTCCAGAATTATCTTCGATCATGTCGGTAAGTGTCAAGTTGTTACCATTTTCGAGAACAAACTCAAAGGTTTTGTGCTGACTTAATCCACTAAAGTGTATAAATAACAACAAGAAGCATATGGCTATTGTGAAATTACTTTTCATAAAGATAATTTAAAAAATCCCCAACAGATCTTGTCGGGGATTACGATATTTAATCTATTATGGGTACTAATGTTACCTCGCCATAGGTTGCAATGTAATGATGAGAAATCAAACTGTTTCCACCACCATAAAGTGCGTCATCTATTTGCAAATGATATAAATGCTTGTTATTTGGCTGTTTTCCTTCAGATGGATCATTTAAAATCAGGTGAGATTGCTCAAGATAATAGGTCATCATTTCATCGTTGATACAATGATAAAAGTCATACGCTCCTCCAAATAACCTTCCCTGGAATTCGGGGTTGCCAATCGGATCAACTTCAATTATTTCCAAGGTATTTAGTATAAACCGATAGCTCTCATCAGGCACAACCCAAGGATTATTCATACGCCTCTGAATCTCATTAGAGGCATCAGAAACGTCTGCCATCGTGCCATCGCATCTTCCTTGATCATAGCCCCAATACCAGTCATCATCTTCATCAAAGGGCTCGTAAATGTCGGCAACCAGCCTTAGACCTAAAACGCGACTTGCACTCAAAAAGGCAGTATTGCCTTGCACACTGTCCAAAGCCACATCCGTAAGCTTCAAGTAGTTGTCACTGCCTTCCAGGTCGGCCATTTCATTTGCCAGGTCGGTCTGCATGTTGGCATACACCTCAGCAGCATCTGTAAGGCTCAGGTTGCCATTATCGTGGGTAACATTATAAGTGGTTTTGTTTACCACAAAATTCTCATACGCTAAATCAGGGCGGGCATTGTTGTAGTTTTCCAATGCCTCGGTGTACCAAACCAGCGAATCCACGCTAATGTTTTCGCCTGATTTAAGATTGCTATTTAGCTTGGTATCAAAACCCTCTATTTGCCGTATGATTTGTTGGCTTTTTTCGATCAGGCTTTGATCTACTGGATTGGTCATGGGTTCTTGTTCTTTTTTACAACTGTAAACAAACAGTGTAAGGAGTGGAATTATTATCCATAAACGAGATATTTTATTCATTTTATTGTGTTTTTATAAATTAATTGAGTTGGTCTGACATTTATTTGCTGGTTATCGCTGCTGCCCGTCAGACCAATATGGAATTAACATCAGGGCAACAGCTCTATTTAATGAAGTTGTTTTTGCCAAGCTTGAAAAGGTTTGGTAGTTGTGCTTTACGAGCGGATGGCTGCCACTTTGCGTAAACATCCCATAAATCATCAACCGACCTTATACCACCTGCCCGTAAATCTGGTTTAATGGGGGGTGTAAAACACTGGTTATCAATTTATTAAACATTTTTTACGAATAAGTTTTGTTTGTTATGCCAAAAGTAAACTATTTTTTTGGAACTACAAACTTCTGAAAAGCTCAACTTACATTTTCACCCATTTCCCGCTTTCCAGCAAACCGGTATCAGCACTCAGTTTGTAAATGTAGGTGCCAGATGGCAGCTGATTAACAGCTATGCGGCTTTCCTTTTGGTGGAGTTGTTGGCTGAGTACGAGCCTGCCATTAGCATCAAAAAGCTCCAGCAAAGCCGTTGGGTGCTGCACCGCCAGGCGTATCTGTAAGGCATCCGTGCCGGGATTGGGATATACTATGGCTTCGGACATGCGGGTTTCGGGCAGTTCGTGGTCTCCTACCAGCAGGCCTTCGCTGTTGAGCTTGAGCACGATGATATCGGTTTGTTGCTCAGGATTATTCATATAATCGTAGCGTGTGCCTGCTTCCAGGCAGCCGCCATCGCGGGTGGCAATGAGGTTGGTCATCAAATAATTGGCATCGCCCCCATAAAACCTTTCCCAGCGCACATTGAGCAGGCTGTCGGTTTGTAGAACGACAAACCAGGTGGGTACGGGCTGCTGGCCAGGATCAAGTGCATAAGGCATATTGTGGGTGCCGCCAATAAAGATGGAATCCTTGTTGCGAAAGTCTATACCATTGGTGAAGGCCGGGAAATCAACCGTATCAGCCCTGCCCCAGGAGTTGAACAGATAACCGGTGGTATCGAAATAATGAGGTTGCCGGAGAAAACCTATATTATGATCATTGTCTGGAAGATAATCTCCCATCAAATAGAATGAGATATCGCTGTCCCATTTTACTCCAAAATTAGCTGTTATACTTTCCGGCACTATTTGTTCCTCCACCAAATTAAATAATGAGTCGAAAACTTCGTATTTAATTGTTAATAGATTTAAGCCCCAATAGGTATTATTATCGATCTTATTACCCTCCTAAGTATTATGGCCTCACTGATACTTCAATGAATGTTTATTCATTGTTGCCTTTGTACAGTGAGTATGTTGAGTTTAGTGATTTTTATTATTATTTGCTTGATAGGTTTAGAAATATTAATGATGTTGATAAATCAACCATGTATCAAATGAATTTGCAATTATTTTTCAATAGCGCAGTTTTCATAAAAGCAAATGAAATTCGAAAGGACACAGTTCACCTAAAGAACTTATATTCAAGGTATCCGGATGAAGTCCTAAAGTTTCGCTTTTCTTATCCTGTAGAGCTCGTTTCTTATGATCTTGACACAATTAAATTATCTAAAACAATTGATCAATGGGAGCATGAATTTAAAATAGTGTTTCCAAAATATTTTGATGGTTATCGAGTTGTTTGTGATGAATTTGAAATGTCTGATTCGATTATTGTTGGCTTAAACAGAAAGTAATTCTCTTGTATTAATCTTTGCCCTGTTTGCTACGGTAATGACCATCGACTATGCAATAGAAAGGAAGTTTAAAATAAACATAGGGCAGATTTTTGAGTACTACACCCAAACTTTTGTTGTTACTACCTTACAGGCAGGCGGGTCGCTTGTGATTGGAGGTGTTATTGGCAAGGTAGGCAAGCTGGGGCGTGAGTTAATGCGGGCTACGGCCCATGGTGCCTTCAACGGCACCATGCGGATGGCACAGGGTGGTAAATTTGAACACGGATTTCTCTCAGGTTTTGCCTGTGCTGAGCAGTTTTGAGTTATATTTGTTGGATGAAGATAAGCCACGACATCTATGTAAGAACCTTAAAGGCAGTAAATTGCCGAAGCATATCTTCGCTGGGTGGTAGTGCAATGCAAAGTTATGGAGGCAATATGACCTTTACAGAAAAAACAGCCATAGCCGCTGTTATTGGCGGCACAGCAGAGGCTTTAGGTGGCGGAAAACCTGTGCCTCAAAAGTAGTTTGCAACAACATTGCCAGTCATTTGCAAAAAAATGATTAAATTTGGTACATGAGATAGTTATTGGAGAAACTTAATTTTACTGGAAGCACGAGGGTTTTTGGAAAATATAGGACAAAAAATCATTGTGGGCGTGGTACGGATTACACTTCGGCAGGCTCAGCTCAGGCAAATTCTATCTAACAAAATGTTAGCTATTTGATTATCTTTACTTTAGCTATAGATTGGAATCCGCGCCAGGGGCACAAGTAAGAAGAGCCAAGTAAGAAGAGCCAAGTAAGAAGAGCCAAGTAAGAAGAGCCAAGTAAAAAGAGCCAAGTAAAAAGAGCCAAGTAAGAAGAGCCAAGTAAAAAGTATAAAGACAAATCACCCAAAGACCAACTGAAATAATATCACCTGCTTGCCACAACTACGGCATTTTTAAAAGCTTTGGTGTTGCCATTCAGGTCAAATACTTCAGTAAGGATGATATAAATTCCTGTACTCACCCTGTTATTGTTTTCATCAAGGCCGTTCCAGATTAGCTGTCCTTCAGCGGCTACTAATTCACTTTTTACCAGCTGCCTGATTTGTTGTCCTGCTGCATTAAAAATGGTGATATTAAGGGTGTAGCCAGGCTCATCAAAGCCATAGCTGATGCTGCATACATCCTCAAAACCATCTCCGTCGGGCGAAAAAGTTTCGGGGCTGATGCTGATCTCATCCGTGCTTTCATCAGGATTCATAAGCATCGAATTGGGAAGACCCGGTGTGCCAAAACCAACCGATTCAGCTGCCGAATGCCAGTTGTCGGTATCCAATGAAGGGGCTTTGGCCGAAACCCGCTCCAGCGAAACGCCTTCCACTGTAGTGAGCAATGGAAAATGCATGTCTTCGGTATAACGCATCAGATCAATGATTTCACCTGTCAGCGACATCAGCAGCGCTGTTCCGTCGCTGTTGGAATAAGAGGGGAAGGAAGCCATTTCGACAAACACCTCCGGATTGCTTTGCGGATATTGTGAGGCAACCAGGCTGCCATTGGTGCTTAGCAATGCCAGTGCACCCGGAAGCAGCAAATAACTGTCGGTAGTAACAGGATACACACTGGTGTCGGGCGGATTGGGAATGGTTTGTCGGATACTGCCCAGATAAAGCTGGCTCAGGTCCAGTATTTTATCACCCGGATTGAGTACTTCTACATAGTCCACACCATCACCCAGCGGATTGAAGAGTATTTCGTTGATCAGGATATCGCCGGCCTCAAGGGGATCGGGCAGCCCCAGCCGGATAAAGCTTTCCGATGCCACACCTAACCCTACACAATTCATCAGGTTTTCGGAGAGCAGCAGGGTGTAGAGGTTGCCATCCTGGAAGGGCTGTTCGAAGATCAGCTCCACAAAACTGCCGTCGGATGGGTTTACGTAAGCCTCGGAAGGATTGGCGGCAGTGGATTCCAGTGTATAATTTGACAGCTGGAGCAGGCTGGCAGCATCCATTTGCTGATCGAACCAAATGTGCAGGATATTGCGTGTAAGCAGCTGAAAGCGATCCACTTTTGGCGGAAAAGCATTGGGCGCATCGATGGCATTCAGGCTGCCGGGTGTGCCTCCTGCAGTTGCCGTACTTGCCGACCAGTTGTTGCGTCCACCACAGGGATTGTCAGGATCTATTTGTTCAATCGACCAGCCGCCATCTGCTTTGTTTGGGTCGTTGTACCAATTATCGGTATAACTCACTGCCGAAATGGTGATGCCTTGTTTGCTTACCAGGCTAAGGCTGGTGCCGCCATTGGTGAGCTGCAGGCTGCTAAAGCCATATGCTGTTCCGTAATTTTCAAATTCAGGAAGGGCATCTTCGTGGCAAAGAATCAGGTAACTGCCGGGCGCGAGACTGATTGCACCGATATCTTTGGCAGTAGTACCCACAAGCAGCTGCCACCCGCTCAAATCGATCGGAAGGCTGGTGCGGTTAAACAACTCCAGGTATTCCCATTCGGGCAGCCCAACTACCGGAGAAGGGTCAGCCATAATCTCATTGATGACCACATCATTGGACATGGCCTCGTAATAGCTGAAAGCAGTTGTGATTTCTGAGCTTATATTGCCTGCCAGATCGCTGATGTTGTTGATGGTAAGGGTATAAAGCACCCCATTTTCGAAAGCAGTTTCGTATTGCAGCAGCACTATACTGGCATTTTCGCCAAAACTTGCTGCTGTTGGATTACCAAGGTTGTTGTCGGCACTAAAATTATTGTTTGTGAGGCTTTGTGCTGCAAGACCTTCATCAAAGGTCAACTGCACTGTAAAAGGATCAAGTGCAGTGGTTTGCAGCAATTGTGGAGCCATGTTGTCAATTTGTTCGGGGCCGGCATACACCTCATCAAAATACATTTTGGTGCTGTTGCTTACGGTATATTGACAAAAAAAACCAAACCAACCGCCGGGACTCATGTTGTTGTCTTGTCCGTTGGCTTCCAGGCTGTAAATGCCTGATCCGTCAGGGTCTATCAGCAATTGCCAATCGCCTTGGTCGTTCCGGATCACCTTAACCCACAGTGCAAAGGAAGATGCCAATAGGCCGGTGCTTCCACGCATGATGCTGTTTGTTTCTCCGTTTTGCTGCTTAAACAATTCAATGGCATCTTCGCCACCGGCTTCGCCAAATTGCAGGTAGTAACCATTGTAGTCAACACTCAGGTCGTTTTGATTTGCTGATAAAGCCACGCGGGCAAAGTTGTTGCCCGACGGACTAAAAGCCAGACGGATATAAAACCGCCATTCCATCGTTTCGCTGCCTGTGTAGGGCGTGCTTAGCCAGGCTGTGCCGGCTTCGGTGGCATTAAGCTGTAGCTGAAAGTTATCATTTACCTGAAAAAGCGTTGTGATGCCTTCCCAGGCGGGATCAGTGGTGAAATCACCATCGCTGAAATCGTCAATAAGCTGCGCGCGAAGCTGCATAGTGCTGCCTGTAAGTATCAGCACGACAAGCATTAAAAGGGGTGTAGGTTTAAGATTTCTTAGCATAACGATTGTTTTGGTAAACAAAGTAGTTGGTCTAAACTATTGAGCAACTGCAAGTCATTATTTTATATTTTTGTGCCGGCTGTTGGCCTGTAAAAATAGAATTTTTTAATGGAATGAAAGGCATGAAATTAGCCCTTATTGGAGCAACCGGATTGGTCGGACAAAAAATGCTGGAAGTGATAGCGGAGCAGCAAATTGGTTTTAGCGAGCTTTTGCCTGTGGCTTCGGAGCGTTCGGTTGGCAAGCAGGTGTTTGTTTTCGGTAAGTCGTATGCTGTTGTTTCAGCTGATGAAGCCCTTGAGGGAACGCCCGAACTGGTGCTTATGAGTGCTGGTGCAGCGGTTTCGCGCAAGCTGGCACCGCTTTTTGTGGCAAGAGGCGCTGTGGTGATTGATAACAGCTCGGCCTGGCGCAGGGATGAGGATAAGGCACTTGTAGTTCCCGAAATAAATGCCGACAGATTAAAGCAAGGTCCTCAAATCGTTGCAAATCCAAACTGTTCAACCATTCAACTGGTGATGGCTTTGAAACCCCTGCATGGGGTTTTTGGTATCAAACGTTTGGTGCTTGCGACCTATCAAAGTGTGAGCGGGAGCGGGCAAAAAGGCATGCAACAACTGGAGGATGAGGCCTTGGGGAAGCAATCGGTTCAACCGGCTTATCCACATCCGATTCATCGCAATATCATTCCGCATGGCGGCGATTTTGACGCATCGGGCTATACCACCGAAGAAGACAAATTGGTTTTCGAAACACGCAAAATTCTTGGAGATCCCAACATTGCCATCACAGCTACTGTGGTGCGTGTTCCGGTAAGCGGAGGACATAGTATTGCTGCCAATATCGAAACAGACAAGCCTTTTGATTTGGAATCCGTGAAGCAGCTTTTGCAAGCGTTTCCGGGGATAGTGGTGCAGGATAATCCCGCCGAAAACCTGTATCCGATGCCGCTTTTTGCTGCGGGCAAAGATGAAGTTTTTGTAGGACGTATCCGGCGCGACTTCACTATCGCTAACGGATTAAATATGTGGATAGTGGCTGATAACCTGCGCAAAGGAGCTGCCACCAATGCTGTTCAAATTGCTAAATACTTAATTGATAATAACTTAATCTAAGTCGTGAAGATATACCATCGCATCGAGGATTTTAAGCCGGTAAAGAATGCCATCGTTACAACAGGAACTTTTGATGGCGTGCATCTTGGCCATCAGGCCATACTGAAAAGAATGATTGATGATGCCCGTGAGGTGGGTGGCGAAACCGTTGTGATTACCTTTCACCCGCATCCCCGCATTGTGCTGCATATCGACAGCAGCAACCTCAAATTTATCAGTACCCAAAAACGTAAGATTGAACGACTGGAAGCCGTTGGGATTGATAACCTGATTATCATCGAATTTACCAAAGCCTTTTCGCGCACAACTTCCGAAAGCTTTATCAAGGATTTTATTGTAGATCCCATCAAACCATACAAATTGGTGGTTGGTTATGATCATCATTTTGGCAAGAACCGGATAGGAGATTTTAAGCTGCTTTATGATCTGGGCCAGAAATTCGATTTTAAAGTGGAACGACTTCCGGCTCAGGACGTTGAAAACATTGCCGTGAGCTCTACAAAAATCCGTAAAGCATTGGAATCCGGCGATGTAGCCAAAGCCAATAAACTGCTGGGCTATCCTTATTCCATCTGTGGCAGGGTGGTAAAAGGCAATCAGGTGGGGCGCAAAATTGGTTTCCCGACAGCCAATATCGAAACGCCTGACGAGTACAAGCTCATTACAGCTGGTGGTGTTTATGCCTGCAGGGTGATGCATGATGGCTTGCAATATGATGGTATGAGCAATATTGGTGTGCGACCTACTGTGGCTGATGGAGAGCTAACCATTGAAGTGAATATATTCGACTTCAATAAGGAGATTTATGAAGAGGAAATCACAATCCTGTTTATTGACAGAATACGCGATGAACAAAAATTTGCAGGGCTTGACGAATTAAAGGCTCAACTGGAAAAGGATAAGGAAAAAGTAAAAAAACTTTTGCGGGAAAATATTCCATTACAATCAGATCAATAATATGTATCAATTTTAAATTAGCCATACCCTTAAACTACCGCTTATGCGCCGTATCACTTTAGCAGTGCTGTTCGTTTTATTTTTCTTCGGATTGTTGAAAGCTCAAAATGCTGATACGGCAGAAATCGTAACTAAGAATGGGTGGAATTTTGGGATATTGCCGGCTGTTTCTTTCAATTCCGATTTAGGGTTTCAGTATGGTGGTTTGGTCAATTTTTTCCATTATGGAGATGGCAGCCGTTATCCCAGCTACGATCATTCGTTTTATCTTGAGGTGTCGCGCTTTACAAAGGGAAGCGGGCTTTTTCGTTTTGCCTACGACAGTGATCAGCTCTTGCCGAATATGCGTCTGAGTTTTGATGCCAGTTATATGCCCGAACAGGCCATTGATTTTTTTGGGTTTAATGGTTATGATGCCTTTTATCAGGCCAATTGGGTTGACGACACCCATCCCGACTACCGCAGCAGGATGTTTTACAAACATAAGCGCAATATGGTAAGGCTGCATGCCGACCTCGGCGGATCATTAGGTGTTGAAGGCTTGCAATGGGCGGCAGGACTTGAGTTTTACGATTTTGTTGTGGGATCGGTGGATATCGACCGGCTGAACAGGGGCAAGGATGAGGCCGATCAATTGCCTTCGGTTGAAGAAGATCCGGGTTTGTTTGAGCGTTACCAGGATTGGAATATCATTCCTCAGGATGAGGTAAATGGAGGCGCTTTTACGGGAATCAAAGCCGGGCTGGTTTACGACACCCGCGATTTTGAACCTAACCCCACCAAAGGCGTGTGGACAAGTCTGCTTTTTTATGTTGCTCCCAAAGCCTTGTCTGATCTGGATGAAGGATTTAGCAGGATAAGTTTTACACACCGGCAATACATCAGTCTTATTCCACGAAGGCTTGTATTTGCAGCTCGTTTGGGCTGGCAAAGCCGAATTGGGGGTCATGTGCCGTTTTATGCACAGCCGCTGATGATCACCACGCGCTTGCGGGGCGCTTATTCCGAAGGACTTGGCGGGCAGCGTTCGCTGCGTGGGGTGATGCGCAACAGGGTGGTAGGCAATGCAATCGTTTATGCTAATCTGGAGCTGCGCTGGAAAATTGTGGAGAAAAAGCTCTTTAATCAGAATTTTTACCTGGCTATCAATGCTTTTACAGATGCAGGTCAGGTGACCAAAAAAATGGAAGTAGCTGAAGCTTTTGATCAGCTGCCTGATGTTCAGCTGTTGTTCAATAAATCTGATTACTACCGCCCTGGTTCAGAAAGATTGCATTGGAGTGCAGGACTGGGTTTGAAGCTGGCCATGAACGAAAATTTCATCCTTTCGGCCGATTATGGACGTGCCTTTGACGCACAGGACGGAGAAAGCGGTTTGTATATCGGGCTGAATTACCTTTTTTAAGTTGATTTTTTTTCGGCCATAAATGCCTTTTGGAAGTATAGAAATAAGGCCTATTTTTGTAAAATAAATCGTGATATATTTCAGCCTGGCTATAATTCAGACTGTCACTTTCACTTAAATCCCAACTGATGGAACAAATCAACAACCGTTATTGCGTGATCATGGCAGGCGGCATTGGTGCTCGTTTTTGGCCTATGAGCAAAACTTCACGCCCAAAGCAGTTTCTGGATATTTTAGGCATTGGCAAAACGCTGCTGCAGATGACTTTCGATCGTTTCACGCGCTTATGTCCACCCGAAAACATTTATATAGTTACCAACGAAATATACCGCGATCAGGTGCAGCAACAACTGCCGGTGATTGCGCCTGAGCAAATCCTGTGCGAGCCTGCCCGCCGCAACACAGCGCCTTGCATTGCTTACGCCAATCATGTGATTCTGCAACGCGATCCGGAGGCCGTGATTGTGGTGGCACCATCCGACCATATCATCCTTCAGGAAGAGGTGTTTGCCCAAAATGTGCACGATGCCATGCAGGTAGCCGAAAAAAATAACTGGCTGATTACATTAGGCATCGAACCCAGCCGGCCCGATACCGGTTACGGCTATATTCAGTTTTTGGACGGGGCTGTGATGGAGGAAGTTCCCAAACTGAAAAAAGTGAAAACCTTTACCGAAAAACCCAGCCTGAGTATTGCTCAGAGCTTCCTCGAAAGTGGCGACTTCCTTTGGAATGCCGGGATTTTTATCTGGTCGCTCAAAAGCATCAACAAGGCTTTTGATCGACACCTGCCCGAAGTGAATGAATTGTTTAAAGAGGGTGCCGGAAAATATAGCACACCTGACGAAGAACCTTTTATCCGACAGACCTACAGCGTTTGCCGCAATATTTCAATCGACTATGGCGTGATGGAAAAAGCAGAAAATGTTTACGTGATGGCCGTTGATTTTGGCTGGAGCGATTTAGGCACCTGGGGTTCTCTTTACGAAATCAGGGAAAAAGACGAACACCAAAATGCCATAGTGGGCAATCATGTGATGGCATACGATTCAGAAGGCTGCATAGTAAATATGCCAAAGGATAAACTGGTTGTTCTGCAAGGACTTAAGGATTATATTGTGGTGGAGGATGACAATGCGCTACTGATTTGCCGCAAAGAAGACGAACAGCAGATCAGGCAATTTGTAAACGACATCAAAGTAGAAAAGGGCGAAAAATACGTATAAAGCACGCTGATTTTTGGCTTCGAACAATGCCAAAACAAGACCATTATTGAACATCTCGTTGGATTGGAATGTTTTAGCTTGATTGCTATGCTGATATTTTTGTTTTCTTTGCATCGCATCTAATGGATTAGAACATCTTGAAATACCTTAAGCTATGAAATTTATTTTACTTTTTGCTGCTTTAATGCTAATGATTTCTCCTGTGGGCGCACAACAACAGGGCGAACGCATTCCGGGCGAAGTGATGATTCAATTGAAATCCGGTCAACATATAAACGAGTTTATTCCCTGGCTCGATCAGCAGGGTCTTGCTGTGAAGCAGGAGTTGTCCAAGCGGCTCAGGATTTACCTGCTGGAATTTGAGGAAAGCCGGCACAATGTTTCAGCTTTGATAGGCCATCTGCAAAAACAGCCAACTGTTAGTCTGGTGCAGGCCAATCATGTAGTGGCTTTGCGCGAATCGGATGAGAACTTCCCTGATGATCCTTTTTTTGAAGATCAATGGGGATTTTACAATGACGGCTCCGGTGGAGGTGTCGAAGGTGCTGATATTGATGCCGTAAGGGCTTGGGATCATACCACGGGAGGTCTCACAGTGCTGGGCGATACTATCGTAGTAGCCGTGATTGATGGCGGAGCTTATTTGCAACATGAAGACCTTAACTTTTTCAAAAACCGTCACGAAATTCCCGACAACGATATCGACGACGACAATAATGGTTATGTGGACGATTACGATGGCTGGAATGCTTACAACAATTCGGGTAGTGTGCCTTCGAGCTCGCACGGAACCCATGTGTCTGGTACAGTTGGGGCTATTGGAAACAATGGAATAGGTGTAACCGGTGTAAACTGGAACGTTAAGGTAATGCCGATAGCAGGTTCCTCTTCATCCGAATCAACGGTTGTGAATGCTTACAGTTATGTGTATGAAATGCGTGCCCGCTACAACGAAACACAGGGCGATTCGGGGGCCTTTGTGGTGGCTACCAATGCTTCTTTTGGAATAGATTATGGCAATCCTGATAATTATCCCATCTGGGGAGCCATGTACGACAGTCTCGGCGCTATTGGTGTGCTGAGTGCCGGAGCCACTGCCAATCGTAGCGTGAATGTAGATGAGCAGGGCGACATTCCCACAGCCTTCGAAAGTCCGTGGCTGATCACAGTGACCAATACCACCAATCGTGATGAAAAGTATTCCAGTGCCGGTTATGGTCTGGAAAGTATCGACCTTGGAGCACCTGGCACTTCTGTATATTCAACCCGTCCCGCTCCTACCAATTATGGCTTTGCTACGGGTACCAGCATGGCTACCCCTCATGTGGCAGGTGCTGTGGGCTTGTTATTCGCGGCAGCTGATACGGCTTTTATAGAGGCTTACCATGATAATCCAGCTGAGTATGCACTTTTAATCAAGGAATACATCTTGAACGGTACCGATCCGCTTGAAGACCTGGATGGCATTACCGTTACCGGAGGACGTTTGAATATTTATACAGCCATAAACTTACTGCTGGGAAATATCAGTATGAATACCCTGCCTGCTGATACCCTTGTGATTGCAGCCGAGCAGGAAAGCATAAAAACAGATTCTATTCAATTTGTAAATACCGGACTGTTCGACCTGCAATTGCTTTTTGAACAGGAAGCTGCTGCATGGCTTAGCCTGCAATCGGATACTTTGCTGCTGCCCGCTGACACTAGTGTTTCTTTGTTACTATCGGTTAATACTACTGATATGCAGCCTGATACGCTTTATGCACAAATTCAAATGGATGCAGGGCCGCTTGGGTATCATACTTTTATAGTAAAGTTGGTTGTTTTGGAACCTGTTGGAATAAACAGCCCCGAACTGGCAGAAGCAAGCGTGTTTCCGAATCCTTTTACCGATCAGATTACTTTCAGCGTGTTTTTGCCTTCTGCCAAAAAGCTTTCGCTTCAAATCACCAATCTAAGTGGCAGCCTTGTTTATGCAGATAAGCAACAAACGGATGCCGGCTTGCAAAAGCTTAGCTGGGACGGCACAGATTTGAATGGTTCAAAAGTTGCTGATGGGGTTTATTTTTACCAGATACAAATAGGTAATCAGCTGATTAACGGAAAGTTAATCAAGCAATAATTTTATTGTTTTTCAAGCGTAAAGGCAAAAGTAGTGCCTTGTCCGAGCTGACTACGCACGGTGATGCTTTGTTCGTGTGCTTCCACGATATGTTTTACGATGGCTAATCCGAGCCCTGTGCCACCACTATCGCGCGAACGACCTTTGTCAACACGGTAAAAGCGTTCGAAAATACGTGGCAGGCTTTCTTCGGTGATACCGGGGCCATTATCTTTGATTTCTATCAGATAGCTTTCGTCCGTATCAAAAATGCGGATGGAAACTTTGTGATTTTCCTTATCACCATATTTAATGGCATTTTCAATAAGGTTGATCAAAACCTGGCGGATTCGTTTTTTGTCTGCCTTAACGATAGCAGGTTTTTCGGGATGTTTTTCCAGGCATACCTTTGCATTGTATTTGAGGGCTTTCATCTCCAAAAATTCCAGTATATCGCGGCTTAGCTCGCTGATATCAAATTGTTGCAGGTTAAGTTTTAACTCGCCGGATTCCAGTTTGGAGATTTCTTCCAGATCTTCCACGATAGCAATCAATCTGTTGATGCTTTTTTCGGTGCGCATCAGGTAGTTACGATTGATATTTTCGTCTTCGAGGCCGCCATCCAGCAAGGTGAGAATATAACCCTGAATATTAAAAATGGGTGTTTTAAGTTCGTGCGAAATATTACCCAGAAACTCGCGCCGGTAAACAGCAAGTTTTTTGAGTTCTTCAATTTCAGTACGTTGTCGTTTGCTCCATTCGAGCATGGCCTGGTTTACACCTTCCAGCGATTCTTGTTGTCTCACAACAGGATTTCCGTTGGATTGGCGGGGCTTGACAGTACCGATGGTTTTGTAAATGAGTTTGATTTTTTTGTACACATACTCATTAAGGGAGGTTCGGGCAATCCAATAATTGATCACAAATAAAATAATCAAACCGATGAGCATATGCCACCATTTTGCCGATTGATTGAAAGCATACAAAACAATTTCCAGAAGTAATGCTCCCAGACTGGCTCCTGCGGCAAGATAAAGTGCAATGGATCGGGTTTCGCGGTAGCGGGCCATAGTGATTATATCAAAAACTTGTGGTGAGGCATAAAATGAAGCAGGCAATTAAGGCTGCGGATTTATTTTTTTCGGCATAAGACCTGCTGGACTTAAACTTCAAATTTGTAACCCACGCCTTTTACAGTTGTAATGTTTTCGATACCGATCTTTTCGCGTATTTTACGTACGTGTACGTCGATGGTTCGATCGCCCACAATAACATTGTCACCCCATATGCGTGCGAAAATCTCTTCACGCGAAAAAACTTTGTTGGGCTTGGAAGCCAGCAAACGCAGCAGCTCAAATTCTTTTTTGGGCAGGATAATTTCTTTGCCTTTATTGATTACGATAAAGCGCTCCGAATCAATCACAAAGTCTTTTACTTCAAGTTGGTCAGGAGTGGCTTTATTTTGATCATCCTGATAGCGGCGAAGCAGCGCTTTTACCCTGCTGATCAATAGTTTGGGCTTGATGGGTTTTGTTACGTAATCATCTGCTCCGGCATCAAAGCCTGCAATTTGCGAATAGTCTTCGCCGCGGGCGGTGAGAAATATTACCAGACTGTTTTTGAGTGCAGGAATTTGTTTGATTTCTTCGCAAGTGGCTATGCCATCCATTTCGGGCATCATCACATCCAGAATGATCAAGTGTGGTACTTCTGCCATGGCTTTGTTGATAGCTTCTCTGCCATTGGTGGCTGTTGCTACTTTAAACCCTTCTTTTTTAAGGTTATAGCTTAAAAACTCCAAAACATCGATTTCATCATCGACCAATAAAAGACTGAATTTAGAGGCATCCATAATCTGGATTTTTATTAGTATTTAGATCGCCCTAAATTATAATTTTTTCGGAACTAAGACTTTAATTTCGCTTCAAATTTTAGTTATATTTTTCAAATAGAAAGGTTTAACACGCTTGTTGCGATCTTTTGTAGCCCTTTACATTTCAGATTTTGTATTTTCGCCATTGATATACCAATTTTGTTAAGGCATGAAAAAAATGATCATTCGTATTTTAGGAATATTTTTATTCAGTATCCTTTTTATTCCAGCTCAGGCGCAACAGTTTGAGGGCGGCTTGCTTGCTGGTGGTGTTAGCAGCCAGGTAGCAGGCGATAATATTTCCGGCTTTCATAAGGCCGGCCTAAGTTTTGGAGGGTTTGTGAGGCTCGAGCTGAATGCGCAGTCTGGCTTGCAGATGGAATTGTTTTTTGTTCAAAAGGGCTCACGCACAAGTGATCAGGATGTTAAAGCCGGCATGAACCCCTATCTTCTTCGCCTCAATTATGTTGAAATGCCTTTTATTTTCCAATACGATTTGGGTAAGCTGCGTCTTGAAGCAGGACTTTCTGCCGCTTTTTTGGCCAGTAATTATGAAGAAGTAAATTACCTGGATAACACACAAGATGTTTGGAAAACTCTTAATTTCAGCACTTTGGTGGGCGCTCGTTACCTTTTCAATGAGCAGTGGTCGCTCGGTTTGAGAAGCATCAATTCAATCAACTCAATCCGCACCAATATGGTTGAGGGTAATGTGAAGCGCTACAGCAACAAATTTGGTGCTTTTAATGATGTGTTGCAAATGGCTGTTTTTTATAGCTTCTAAAATTAACTTCGGTTGGTCTTCCACTTGATATTGCAGCCTGTTGACGGAATTTGATTTTCGGGAACGGCTTCTCCGGCCAGCACCAAATTTAATGCAGCACGAAGGTCTTTGCCGTTAACCGGAACTTCATTTCCTGGCCTGCTTCCATCAAGTTGGCCGCGGTAAACACATCGATCACTGGCATCAAAAAGATTGAAATCAGGCGTGCAGGCCGCGTCATAAGCTTTTGCCACTTCCTGTGTTTCATCAAAAAGATAGGGGAATGGAAAACCGTGTTCGGCAGCAAAGGTTTTCATTTTCTCTGGTGAATCTTCTGGATAGTTTTCCACATCATTAGCGTTGATGGCGACCATGCCGATTCCTTTTGGCACAAATTCATTACCAATGTGAACCAGTTCGCTGATCACATGCTTCACATACGGGCAATGGTTGCAGATAAACATCACCAGTGTGCCTTTGGTACCTTTGATATCACTGTAAGTAAGTTTTTTATTGCTTATCTGATCGATTAATTCAAAATCCGGAGCGTTGAATCCGAGTGGAATAGCTTTGGTGGGTGTAAGTGCCATGTCATTCTTTTTTGTTGAAATTGATATTACGTTTCAGGCCATTGAAGCCTGCTCTTGTAACAGCCGATCCGGCGAAAAGTTCGTAAAAGGTTTTTTCATCCAGCTCATCCCAATCCTTTTTTCGCATTTTTTTAAGTTGCTCAGAAAGCAGAAAACCAGGCTCTTGATGTGGTTTCGAAAAGCGATTCCAGGGACAAACATCCTGGCAGATGTCGCAGCCAAATATCCATCCTTCAAACTTTGGTTTTAAAGCATCCGGAAGTTCAGTTTTATGTTCGATTGTGAGGTAAGAGATGCATTTACGCGCATCCAGCTGATGGGCATCCACCAATGCACCGGTGGGGCAGGCATCCAAGCAGCGCCGACAAGTGCCGCAATAATCGGTGATTTCGTTTTCCGTTGCTTCGAGCCCAATGGGAAGAAGCAGATGTCCGATAAAGAAAAACGAACCTTTGCGCGGATGAATGAGGCAGGTATTTTTGCCTATAAAACCTAAGCCGCTTTTTTGTGCCCAGGCCCTGTCGAGCACAGGAGCCGAATCGGTAAAGGCTCTGGCGCCTTCGAGCTTGCCGGTGTGGCGTTCGATAAAGTTGAGCAGCTGCTGTAGTTTTTTGCGGATCAGTTTATGGTAATCCTTGCCGTAAGCGTATTTAGAAATTTTGTAGTTATCGTTTTCGGATAGCTTTTCGTTTGGGTAATAATTTTGCAAAACAGTAAGCACAGTAGCTGTTTCTTCAACAAGTAAGCGGGGGTCGTAGCGTTTTTCACGGTTTCGTTCCAGGTAGCTCATCTCACCCTGAAAGCCTTTTTGTAGCCAGTCTTCCATCAGTCGGGCATCTTCGGGAAGCTGTTGCGCCTTACTGACTCCCAAATCATCAAAACCCAGCCTGAGTGCCTCGTCCTTGATCAGTGCGATAAGGTTTTCCTGTAGGTTATCAGCGTTTATCATTTGCGTCAACTAGGTATCAAACAATGTTCCTTGTGGTGGATTTTTTATCCTGCCAAGATGTTTGTAGGCCTTGTCGGTGGCTTCGCGGCCGCGCGGTGTGCGCATCAGGTAGCCTTCCTGAATCAGAAAAGGTTCATACACCTCTTCTATTGTTCCGCCTTCTTCGCCCACGGCAGTAGCAATTGTGTTGATGCCCACCGGACCGCCTTTAAATTTGTCGATGATAGTCAACAGGATTTTGTTGTCCATTTCATCCAGACCATGCTCATCCACATGCAATGCTGTGAGGCCAAAACGCGCAATTTCGAGGTCTATTTTGCCATTCCCTTTGATTTGTGCAAAATCACGAACACGACGGAGTAAAAGATTGGCGATACGTGGGGTGCCACGGCTGCGGCCTGCAATTTCAGCTGCTGCCTTTGGCTGGATTGGCACACGCAGGATGGAGGCCGAACGCTGAACGATGCCTGTAAGTGTTTGTGCATCATAATAAGAGAGCCGAAGGTTGATGCCAAAACGTGAACGTAATGGTGATGTGAGAAGACCTGATCGTGTAGTGGCACCAATAAGCGTAAAAGGGTTGATGGTGATTTGCACGGCACGGGCATTGGGGCCTGTTTCGATCATGATATCAATGCGGTAGTCTTCCATGGCCGAGTACAAATATTCCTCTACCACTGGGCTTAGCCGGTGAATTTCATCAATGAAAAGCACATCATTTTTTTCGAGATTGGTGAGCAGCCCTGCCAAATCGCCCGGCTTATCAAGCACAGGACCCGAAGTGATTCGGATGTTCACGCCTAATTCGTTGGCGATGATATGCGATAGCGTTGTTTTGCCCAATCCCGGAGGGCCATGCAGCAAAACATGATCAAGCGCTTCGGCACGTTGTGCGGCTGCCTGCACAAAAATCCGAAGGTTTTCGACCACCTGATCCTGCCCGGCAAAGCTGCCAAAGGCATCCGGCCTCAATACTTTTTCTATCTCTTTTTCAGCATGGGTCAGGTCTGTACCGTATGCATCCAGATTTTCGTTCATATGATCAATTTAAGAAAGGACAAAAATAAGCATTCTCGCTCAGCTGAATAGTTTGTTTGGTGCATGATAAAATATCACAAAACTGCTGTTTAACCTTATCATGCCTGCAATGGCTGTCTCAGTTGTTTTGAATCAGTTAAAAAAATTGGAGTTTAGTAGAGAAAGTTCGTACTTTAGCTAAATAATTTGGAATAATATCAGGGGCAAAGCGTTAATAAACCTGTTAAAACAAAAACGATGAAAACACTACTCGTAGCATTTGACTTCTCCAAAAATGCGCTGCATACGCTGGATTATGCCCTTTTTTATGCTAATCAGCTTAAAACAGGGATTCATTTGGTTTGGGTTGATAATACCAGCACACCCGAGCATGTGATGAATATCGAACAGACTTTGCGCATTGAGACGAAAAAATATTTTGATGAAATTGTAGCAAAATATGCACCGCAACTGAAGCATGGAAAGCTCGAAATACATCTTCGAAAAGGTAAAGTATATACCGAAGTGGCTATGCTTGCAAGGCAGATTGGGGCCTCGGTTATATTTGCCGGAACGCATGGTGTAAGCGGATACGAACGCTATTGGATAGGCAGTAATGCTTATCGTATAGTTACTTCAGCTCCTTGTCCGGTTATTACGGTAAGGTCTGATTATCAATTTGATGGTAAACTAAAACACATCCTGGTTCCTATTGACAGTTCGGCCGAAAGTCGTCAGAAATTACCGTTTACTGCTGATTTGGCTCAGGCCTTTGGTGCTGAGATTCATCTTTTATTGCTTTATAATTCACCACTTCGGGTGATACGCAGCAGGATGAAATCCTCTGCCAACGAAGCCGAAAAATGTCTTGCCGAGCGTAATATTAAATTCAGCCTCAGAGAAGTAGAAGCTGAAAAACTGGTTCCTGCAATTTTATCTTATTCTGACGAAATTAAAGCTGATCTCATTGCTATCATGACAGAACAAAGTGCTTCGGCAGGGGCTATGTTTTTAGGTCCGTTTGCACAACAATTGGTTAATAATGCGTTAATACCTGTGGTGAGTATTCAAACTACAATTCAAAATTAATTGCCTATGAACCTGCGAAATATTTTTCTTTTGCTGCTCATGTTTATGTCCTTTAGGGCAGTTGAAGCCCAAGATACACAACAGGGATATTTGGTGTTATTGCAGGACAGCCGCCTCGACAGCTTGCTTTGGCTACAGGAACAACTTTTTGAAGAACAGCAGTATATTGAAGGATTTCGGATTCAGATTTTTATGGAGTCGGGCAATGATGCCGTGATTCATGCGCAGGAATTAATGGACAAGTTAGCCGAAGATTTTCCACAGTGGAAGTCCTATCTCTCTTACGGACAGCCATATTATCGAGTACATATCGGCGATTTCCGTGATCGGTTGGAGGCCGAAGCAGCACTTCAAAAGTTGAACCGCAACTACAAACAGGCCTTCATCACCCGCGACCGGATTGCCTTTCCTGAATTAAATGCCTTTCCAAAACCTAACACACAGCGCCATGAATAAAATTATCCTAGTAGGTATTGACTTTTCAGATTGCTCAGTCAATGCATTAGAACATGCGGTGAGCCTGGCCGACAAGGCTCATGCAGATATCAAAATGCTTTGGGTAAACAAACCCGACAACACCCGCAACCTTTATGATATTGCCAGTGATGAAGTATTGCTGGAAGCAGAGAAAAGGCTGCAGGGCATGGCTTCGAAATATCAGGCCAGGCTTACAAACGGCAAGATTGATTTTATTACCCGAAAAGGTAAAGTATATAAAGAATTGGTGGCAGCTGCTGAAGAATTTGATGTTTTTCTGATTATGATCGGAACACATGGCTCTTCTGGTTTTGAGGAGTTTTGGATTGGAAGCAACGCTAACAGAATAGTTACGGCAACCGAAAGGCCGGTGATTACCATTAGGGGTGGTGTTGATATTAATCGCACGATCGAACGGATTGTGATGCCTATCGACAGCACCCTCGAAAGTCGTCAAAAGATTCCTATCACAGCGCTCATTGCCAAGTATTATAATGCAGAGGTGCATGTGCTTGCTACGCATATCACTACAGTGAAAGATGTTCGCGAACGCATTATGGAATACATCAAACAGGCAGAACGATACCTGGAAGAAAATCAGATCCGTTTCGTAATAAAAGAAATTGAGGCAGGAAATATTTCTGATTCAGTTATTGAGTATGCTACTGCAGTAAATGCCAATCTGATCAGCATTATGGATGAACAGGAAAAAGCAGCGGCCAATATCTGGCTTGGACCTTATGCGCAGCAGATGGTAAACCATTCGCCCATACCAGTTTTGGTGGTGCATGCTAAAAATTATATTGCAGGTATTGCGATGTAGGTAAAGTTTTGGCAGAACCTTTTCCCCTGACTTTTGTTATACCAAGCTAAACGTTACAACATGCCTGAGATTATTTTTGGGGAGAAGAAAATGCATTGCGATCGTGGAGCAAACCTTCGCAAGGTATTGATAGATCACGGGATTTATCCGCATAATGGGGCTTCTCAGTTTGTAAACTGTTTTGGTTTAGGAAGTTGTGGAACCTGTGCCGTTAAAATTATTGGAAAGGTTGAACCCCTTAACGCCACCGAAAAGCTCAGACTTTCGATGCCTCCGCATCGCCTCGAAGATGGATTAAGACTGGCATGCCAGATTAGAGTGGAAGCCGATTTGGAGGTGCTCAAATTTGATGGTTTTTGGGGTCAGCTTACAGGCTCAAGCCGCTAAATATCAGCCTTACATCCCTTAGAACACCCAATTCAAAAAACATTTACAAATTTCCCAGCCTGATGGTATTGCTGTTGCTTTTGCTCCAGGTGGGTGTACTCAGAACGTGAATCACGCGATCGCCTTTGCGAAGCTGTCCGCCATCAATAAGTAATTGATTGAGGTGATGCATCAGTTTGTCTGCTTCATCCAGGCTGCTGTCGTGAAAGCCATTTACTCCCCATAACAAGTTCATTTGCCTGAGCACAAAAACATTTCCCGAAAAAGCAAACAGCCTTGCTTTGGGGCGATGCGCCGATAAGCGCTTGGCCGAATAGCCTGTATGGGTGCTTACGATGATAGCGCAGGCATTGGTACTTTGAGCCATATTACTGGCCGCAAACAAAACGCTGTCGGAAATAAAACGCGGATGGGTTTGGTCTTCAGGCATTTCGTGACGGTAATAAATGGCCTCGAAGCCTTCGATCTGGTTGATGATTTGCTGCATAATGGTAACGGTTTCAACAGGATATTTCCCTATTGAGGTTTCGCCGCTAAGCATCAGGGCATCAGCTCCATCGAGCACCGAATTGGCCACATCACTCACTTCTGCCCTTGTAGGACGAATCGAGCTGATCATCGCTTCCATCATTTGTGTGGCAACGATTACAGGTTTGCCTTTTTGCTGACAAATTTGAATGATACGCTTTTGTATCATTGGCACCTGCTCCATTGGTATTTCAACACCCAAATCGCCACGGGCAATCATTATACCATCGGCTGCATCAACAATAGCTTCGATATTAGCTACTGCCTGTGGTTTTTCTATTTTAGCAATAATTCCGGGTTTGTTGGTTTTTTTGTTTGCTTCAATAATGCTGCGTAAGGCATGTATATCATCGGCCGAGCGCACAAACGAGAGCGCTACCCATTGGATGTCCTGCTGAAGAAGAAAATCAAGATCATTGAGGTCTTTTTCGGTTAGCGAGGGCAGGCTGATTGAGGTATCGGGCAGGTTAACGCCTTTGCGTGCTTCCACAATTGCGTTTGTTTCAGCTCTCAAAACTACCTCATCTTTGCCGTTTGTTTCGATAACCCTTAGAGCGATTTTACCATCGTCGATAAGCACCAAATCACCAGCTTTTATGTCAGTTGCAAAGGCTTCATAGCGAATGCTGATGCGTTCCTTATTTCCGACTACTTCGTAGGTGACCAAACGGATATGATCGCCTTCTTTGAGCTGCACATTTTCGTTCTCGAGTGCTCCCAACCTGATTTTCGGCCCTTGCAAATCTGCCAAAACAGCTATATAACTGTTTTGTGTATGATTAATACGATCAATATGTTCAATAACTTTACGATGAACTTCATGCGTTCCGTGTGAAAAATTGAGCCGGCAAACATCCATGCCTTGTGCAGCCATTTCTGATAAGGTAGTGTAATTATCGGATGCCGGGCCGATAGTAGCAACGATTTTGGTTTTCATGGGGTTACAGGTTTTTGTTTTTGGGAAGCCTTTGATGATGCGATTTCAGAATCTCCATTTCATGAAATTCTATCGTCTCGAGTAATATGTCGATTCCTTTGGTTTTCTGGGTATCAACAACAAAAGCATGTACGATTTTCGGTATGTTACGAATCGAACGGATGATAGGGTCGAGGCGTGCCTGATCAAGTGCATTTCTAATAATAAAAAGATAATCTGTGCTTACCGATAGTTTGACCCACCTGCTCCCGTTGCTGAGTAGCGATACTAGATTAAAAATATTCATATTTTCGCCTTGATCGAACAGGTAGAATGAAAAGCCAACTTTTTCGGAGTGCTGTTTAGGAAAAACGTCTTCGTGTTTTATCAAATCTATTGATAAGCAATTATTTAAATGCCATGCCAGTTTGTAATCGGGTAGTGTAGTAGCAATTCCTAATAAGAGGATATCGTCGAAGGGTTTACTATGCAGGGTTTTTTTTCGGACGGGCATAAAGCAGGAGTTTAGGGACAAAAATACACTTTTGCCGGCGATTGAAATAGTTGAATCTTTTTACGAAAGAAAATTCCTGCAACAGGAAAATGAATTACACCGAAATAGATTATTCAGAAACGATGTTGATTATACCAGCCTCAGCCATAGCATTCCAGGTTTTTTCGGCGGCCAATTGTTCGGCGCCTTTAATCGAAAAATCTTTGGCATTGGCATAACTGGTTTCATCTATGATTACCTCTACGATATACATTTTTTCGTAGCCTTCGCCGGTTTCGCCAATCATTTTAAAATCAAGCTGTTGTTTTTCTTTTTGAGCCCATTCTATCAGCTTGCTTTTGAAGTTGTAGTCACTTTTTTCGAGGTTTTCGAGGTCAATATGCATTTCTACAATTCGAGTGATAATAATTTTTTGTGTAAATTGAAAACCTTTATCCAGGTAGAGTGCACCAATGAAAGCTTCGAAGGCATCACCATTGAGCGAGCGGAATTTTGAACGGCCATCGTTGGAATAATTCACCAGTTTATCCAAGCCGAGTTTTTGTGAGAGTTTATTTAGCGATGCACGACTCACAATACGAGAGCGCATTTCGGTGAGGAAACCCTCATTTTTGTAGGGAAATTTTTTAAACAGAAAATCAGCTATTGCAGCACCCAAAATGGCATCGCCCAAGTATTCGAGGCGTTCATTGCTCAGTTTATAGCCATTTAGGGTTTCGCTTGAAACAGATTTATGCTTGAAAGCCAGTTGATATAAAAAAATATTTCCGGGATAGAACCCGAAAATATTTTTAAGTGATTGAGAAAGTTCTTTATCCGCAGAAAAAAGTGCCTTAACAGTATCAGTAAGTAACAAAACGCAGTGATTAAGGAACGAATTTCTTTAATAACATAGAAGCATTATGCCCGCCAAAACCAAAGGTATTGCTCAGTGCCGCATTAATTTTTCTTTCGCGACCTTTATGGAAAGTGAAGTCGAGCCTATTGTCAATTTCCGGATCATCAGTAAAATGATTGATAGTGGGAGGAACAAAATTGTTCTGCATTGCCAGAATAGTTGCAACGGCTTCAACCACACCAGCACCACCTAGCAGGTGCCCGGTCATTGATTTGGTAGAGTTAATGCTGAGGTTATAAGCATGATCACCAAATAGGTTCACAATAGCTTTGGGTTCTGAGATATCGCCCAGCGGGGTAGAGGTGCCATGGGTGTTGATATAATCAATATCTTCGGGCTTCATACCTGCATCTTCGAGGGCTCTTTTCATACTTAACATTGCGCCCAGCCCTTCGGGGTGGGGTGATGTCATGTGATTGGCATCGCCTGAAAGGCCACCGCCCACAAACTCGGCGTAAATTTTTGCACCTCTTTTTTGGGCATGTTCCAATTCTTCAAGCATCAATCCGCCGCCACCTTCGCCAATCACAAAACCATCACGATCTTTGTCGAAGGGTCTGGAAGCTGTTAACGGATCATCATTACGTGTGGAGATGGCATGCATAGCATTAAAACCACCAACACCCGCTTGATTAACAGAAGCTTCGCTGCCACCAGTAACGATAGCAACGGCTTTGCCCAAACGGATGTAATTAAATGCATCAATCAGCGCATTGGCTGATGAAGCGCAGGCTGATACTGTGGCAAAATTTGGTCCCCGATAACCATATTTGATCGAGATATGACCGGCAGTGATGTCGGCAATCATCTTGGGGATGAAAAACGGATTGAACCGCGGTGTGCCGTCTCCCTTGGTAAAGGAAGCTACTTCTTCGTAAAAAGTAGCAAGCCCACCTATGCCTGATGACCAGATTACACCAACCTCGTTGAGGTCGGTATTCTCTGCATTCATCTCTGAATCAGCAATAGCTTCGTCGGCAGCTATCAGACCAAACTGCGCAAACAAATCATATTTGCGCACGTCTTTGCGGTCAAAATAGTTTTTCCAATCGTAGTTTTTTACTTCGCAGGCAAAGTGGGTCTTAAACCTGGAGTGATCAAAGCGGGTAATATCGGCCGCACCACTCACCCCTTTCTTTAAGCTGTCCCAATAAGCAGGAACATTAATTCCAATGGGCGTAATGGCACCTAAACCAGTGACTACTACTCGTTTTAGCTCCATAAAATAAGGTTTTAGGCTTTGTTTTCTTCGATGTATTTGATAGCGTCGCCTACTGTACCAATTTTCTCTGCCTGATCATCTGGAATGGCCAGGTTGAATTCTTTTTCAAATTCCATGATCAATTCTACTGTGTCGAGCGAATCGGCACCCAGGTCGTTTGTAAAGCTGGCTTCGTTAGTAACTTCTGCTGGCTCAACACCCAGCTTATCAACGATAATTGATACAATTTTGTCTTTAATTTCTGACATAACTTTAATGTTTTTAGTTAAACAGGGTGCAAAGGTAAGAGATAAAATGAAAAAAAAACAACAAAAAACTTAAAAAATTGATTTACAGTTGGTAAGTTAATATAGCTTGGGTGTAATTTGCTCTGATCTTCGGGAGCACCTGACTATTTTGCCTAATTTAATGCCTATCCCGACACCTGCAGACCTTAGTTTACAATGAAAATAATGTAATTTTACACGCTTACCGGTCTCCGGATATTATTAACTGTAAACACGCCAAAAACCGATGATATGATTTCAGAAGATCGTCCTAAACTTTTTCTTCTTGACGCTATGGCATTGATATACAGAGCGTTTTTTGCCCTAAATAAAAACCCGAGAATTAGCTCGAAAGGGCTGAATACTTCCGCTATTTTGGGTTTTACCAATACTTTATATGAAGTTTTGAAAAAGGAAAAACCAGCTTATATAGGAGTTGCCTTTGATAGTATGGCTCCTACACAGCGACATATTGATTTTACAGCTTACAAAGCCAATCGCGAGAAAATGCCCGACGATCTGGCAGCCTCCATTCCTTACATCATGCAAATAATCGAGGCTTTTCGTATCCCAATTTTGATAATGGATGGCTATGAAGCTGATGATATTATTGGTACACTGGCCAAGCAAGCTGAAAAAGATGGTTTTCTAACCTATATGATGACCCCTGACAAGGATTTTGGGCAGTTGGTTTCGGATCATATTTTTATGTACAAACCTGCTAAATCGGGCGAAGATGCGCAGATTTGGGGGCCAAAAGAGGTTTGTGAACGTTATGGGATCGCAAAACCAGAGCAGATGATCGATATCCTTGGGCTTTGGGGCGATGCTTCTGATAATATACCAGGTGTTCCGGGAATTGGAGAGAAAACAGCAGCAAAACTTATCAGCCAATATGGTTCGATCGAAAAACTACTCGAAAGCACTGCTGATCTAAAAGGCAAGCAAAAAGAGAATCTCGAAAATTTTGCCGATCAGGCCAGGCAATCGCGCCAATTGGCTACAATTATTACTGATGTGCCTATCGCTTTTGAAGCAGATAAGTTAAAACTGGAAAGTCCTGATATGGATAAGCTTCAGGAACTTTTTGAAGCGCTGGAGTTCAGGACGTTTACGCGCAGGATGCTGCAGGATGCTCAGCAGCAAGCCGCAGCTGACAAACAGGACGATCTCTTCAGTCAGTTGGATCCTGCGGAGCTTTCGGCAATGAAATCGGACGAAAAACAAACGATTGAAACTGTTAAGCATGACTATATCCTGGTGCAAAAAGATGACGAATTAAAAAAGCTTGCCGGAGAACTTAACAAGCAAAAAAGCTTTTGTTTCGACACGGAAACAACCGCAATAGATGCCCACAATGCAGAGTTGGTAGGGCTTTCTTTTGCCATCAAACCCCACCATGCCTGGTATGTTCCCATGCCCGAAAACTACCATGAATGCCAGCAAAAGCTGGAGGTTTTCAGGGAAGTTTTTGAAAATGAAAAAATTGAAAAAACAGGTCAAAACCTTAAGTATGATATCTCAGTGCTTCGGTGGTACGATATTGAGGTGAAAGGTTCGCTGTTTGATACCATGATTGCGCATTACCTGATTGAGCCTGATCAGCGGCACAATATGGATGTGTTGGCTGAAACCTATTTGAATTATTCGCCGGTTGCGATTGAAAGCCTGATCGGGAAAAAAGGCAAAAATCAGGGCAGTATGCGCGATGTTGCACTCGAAAAAGTGAAGGAATATGCAGCCGAGGATGCTGATATCACGCTGCAATTAAGGCAAAAGCTTGAGCCTGAACTTGAAAAACAGGGTGTTCGGCGCATTTTTGACGAGATAGAAATGCCATTGGTGCGCGTTTTGGCAGCCATGGAAGCCGAAGGGGTGAAAGTGGACGGTGATAACCTGCAGCAAATCAGCGAGCTGATGGGAAAAGAAATTTTGGAGCTGGAGAAGACAATTTATGAAGCTGCCGGCAAACAATTTAATATTGCATCACCCAAACAATTAGGAACAATACTTTTTGACCATTTGGATTTACAGCATAAGGCCAAAAAAACAAAAACAGGACAATACTCCACCTCTGAAGAAGTGCTGTCGAAAATTCAGAAAGCACACCCCATTATTCCAATGATTTTAGATTATCGGTCGCTTACCAAGCTGAAGTCAACCTATATTGATGCACTGCCAACCCTGATAAATCCACGCGATGGTCGCATACACACCAGTTACAATCAAGCTGTTGCTGCTACTGGAAGGTTGAGTTCAAATAATCCTAACCTGCAAAATATCCCCATCCGCACCGAAAGGGGTCGTGAAATCCGTAAGGCATTTGTGCCTCGCAATAAAGATTTTACCTTATTGGCAGCGGATTACTCTCAAATTGAATTGCGTATCATCGCCCATCTGAGCAAGGACGAAGGCATGATGGAAGCTTTTAAAAAAGGCCTGGATATCCATACGGCTACTGCATCACGCGTTTATGGCCTGGATTTGGAGGAGGTAACAAAGGACATGCGTCGAAATGCAAAAACGGTAAATTTTGGTATTATCTATGGCATTTCGGCTTTTGGCTTGTCCGAACGACTTGATATACCCCGAGGAGAAGCCGCTGAAATTATCAAAAACTATTTTGAGCAATATCCTGGCGTAAAAGCGTATATGAATGAGCAGATTGATTTTGCCCGGAAAAATGGTTATGTGGAAACCATGTTAGGCAGACGGCGCTATTTGCGCGATATCAATGTTTCGAATAGTGTGGTACGCGGATTTGCCGAGCGAAATGCCATTAATGCCCCCATTCAGGGAAGTTCGGCCGATATGATCAAGCTGGCGATGATAAAAATTCATCAGGAGTTGGAGGAAAAGAAGTTGCAATCAAAAATGATTCTGCAGGTGCATGACGAATTGGTTTTTGATGCGCTAAATTCGGAGCTGGACGTATTACGTCAACTGATTGAAAAAGCGATGAAAAACGCACTGCCGCTTGATGTTCCGCTTGAAGTGGAAATGAATACCGGAAATAACTGGCTTGAAGCGCATTAGGCTATCACTATCTGGTCTTTTGTGCTAATAGGTACCAGGTTAAGCAGATTTGTTTGCAGACAATAGTCGATATCTTTTTGATAGCCTTTTGATTGCAGGTATTTTAGGTGTGTACAGCTTTTTAGCTTAGCACTAATGTTACCGGCTTCTGAACCGTAGAACTGGAGCACCATTTTGCCCAGATCATCCGTTTCAACCGATTTGCGATCGCTAATCAGGCTTATTAACATGCCAGCACACAAGGCATCATCCAGCGAAAATTTTCCGGCAGTTCCTGAGCACACTATTACGGTATCATTGCTTTTTTTAGCCACAAAATCGGCAACAGCCGAAATATTTACAAAACCTGCTGTGACAGTTTCGTGAGCCTGGCGACACATTTTTAGGGCACGTGTGCCATTTGTTGTGCTAAGAATCACGGTTTTTCCTGCAACAATTTCAGGGGTATATTCCAAAGGAGAATTTCCCTGATGAAAACCTTCAATTTTGATGGCATTGCGTTCGCCGCCAAGGATTGCACTGCCGGATGGAAAACTATTAAAAAGCTGACGGGCTTCATGCTCCGTTTCGGCGGGCAAAACGGCTACGGCACCATTATGCAATGCAGTTGCTATAACAGAGGTGGCGCGCAGTACATCAATTACAACAGCAGTTTTGCCAGTCATGTCGATCGACTGGCAATCCTGCAGGGTAGCAGCAACTTCTATTTGCATTTATTTGGATTTTTTTACCGGCATTTCGATACCGAGCGAGATACCAAGACCTTTGGCTGTTTTTACCAGTGCATTGTCGAGTGTAACCAGATTAGGTTGTGCTACAGCCTCTTTTAATGGAACAGAAACGAAATACGGATGGCGGTAAGCTACCATTTTTCCAAAATCTTCTTTCAGAACCATTTCAAAGGCCTTAACACCCAATTGCGAAGCCAAAACACGATCGTAAGCAATAGGCACGCCTCCGCGTTGCAGGTGACCCAATACAGTTTCGCGCATATCCGGTTCAAAGCCGGCTTTTTTCAGCTGTTTGATCAAGGCGCTGGCAATGCCGCCCAACTTGAGATTTTCGTAGCCCACCTCGGTGCTTGCTTCATACACCATTTCGCCATCTTGTGGCTTGGCGCCTTCGGCCACTACCACAACAGCAAAGCCTCTTCCGCGGTTGAAGCGGGCTTCAAGCTTTTGTTTTACAATATTAATATCGTAAGGAAACTCAGGAATCAAACACACTTCTGCACCACCTGCAACGGCAGCATTCAGTGCAATCCAGCCTGCATAGCGACCCATTACTTCGAGAATGAAAACCCTATTATGGCTGGCAGCTGTAGTAACCAATTTATCAACAGCTTCTGTAGCAATCTCAACAGCTGTCTGGAATCCAAAGGTAGAATCTGTTGAAGAAAGGTCATTGTCGATGGTTTTTGGCACGCCGATTACATTCAGGCCTTTTTCGTACAAAGCTTGCGAAATACGCTGCGAGCCATCGCCTCCAATGTTAATAACAGCATCAATACCCAGGTATTGAATTTTTCGAATCATCTCATCCGAGCGATCCACGGCTGACCATGAGCCATCTTTATTTTTTACAGGCCAGGCAAACGGGCCGCCTTTGTTTGTAGTTTCAATTATTGTTCCACCCTGAAAATGGATTCCTTTAACCACCTCCGGTGTAAGAACTTTTAATTCTGAAGGCTCCCAAAGCACTCCATTGAATGCCTGAATACTTCCTAATACTTCCCAGTCTTTTTCCTGAGAAGCTCTTTTGACCACTGCTCTGATCACGGCATTCAATCCCGGGCAGTCGCCACCTCCTGTTACAATTAATACTCTTTTCATAAGATCTTATTTTTCAATGAGAAAAATGAATTTTCCTAAAATATTTGCTAAATTAATCAAATGTAATAATAATAAACTTCGTGAAATTATTCGGCAAAGATAGTCAGATCAATTTGTTGTTGATAAATTGTTGCCTTTTTGAACCCAAAAGGAGGTCTGCAATCGGTTGATACAAAAATTGTGGAAATCTAAAAGGCTTAAAAAACAACAAAGCCCTCATTGTGAGGGCTTTGCATGTGGTACCACCCGGGATCGAACCAGGGACACACGGATTTTCAGTCCGTTGCTCTACCAACTGAGCTATGGTACCAGCATTTTTGGAGCGGCAAAGATAAAACAAAATTCGAAACGCAAAAAGTTTTTTGAAAATTGCTTTTAAGAAGGGATAACACAAAAACAATTTTATTGCTTGCTGCACAGCTTAATTGTGAAACTGCAATCATGAACATTAAAAAATGACTTAACCGGACTAAAAGCATATTTTTGTTTTTTAAAATTTCTGAATTATTTTTCACATGACTCAAAAATTAATCCTTGATCTTGGAAATACGCTCTCCAAGGTTGCACTTGTTGAAACCGGTCAGATAAAAACCGTGCATAGTTTTGAATCCGACGAAAGCCTGATGCATTGGATTAATCGGCAGCGTGCTTTCTCTGGCGGAATTATTGGTTCAGTAAAAGAATTGCCCGGAAGCCTTTCGGATTGGGCTAAAAAACAGCCCGGAGTTTTTCTCCTCAGCGCTTCAACACCACTCCCTTTCAAAATTGCATATAAGAGCCCTCAAAGCCTGGGTCCTGATCGCATTGCACTGGCAGCAGCTGCTTATGAACGTTTTCCTGGAAAAAATGTTTTGGTGATCGATATGGGTAGCTGCATCACTTACGACCTGCTCACTGCAGAAGGTGTTTATCTTGGCGGCGCAATCAGTCCCGGAATTCGTATGCGATTCAAAGCCATGAACGCCTTTACTGCCAAACTCCCGATGGCCGAACCAACAGATCATGCACCATTGATTGGAAACGATACCAAAAATTCGCTGCAATCAGGTGTGATGAACGGTGTGCAGGCCGAAATAGAAGGTGTGATTGATCGATATGCCACTAATTACAAAGATTTAACAGTATTAATAGGTGGTGGAGACAATAAATATTTTGATAAAAGGTTTAAAGTTAACATCTTTGCAGCCTCAAACCTGGTACTGAATGGCCTGAGGTTTATTTTGGAATTTAATGAAAGTCAATAAGTTGAGAAAATTACTCGGGATTATTGTTGTTTTACTGGCATTTCAAACCGTAATTGGACAAACAGGAACGGTATCGCCATATTCACGTTTTGGAATCGGCCAGTTAAAAAGTAAAAGTATTAATACCCGCCTGCATGGTATGGGAGGAATAGCCAATGCAGTAGCCAGCAATAGGTTTGTAAACCCTTCCAATCCTGCAACTTACACACATTTCGATTCCCTTTCTTTTCTTTTTAATGCTGGTTTGCAGATGAGTTCTTCTACTTATCGCACCTCTACACTTACTGAGCAAGGAAGCAATGCCAGCCTGAGTTATTTTTCGATGGGTTTTCCCGTTACGCGCCATTGGAGGGTTGGAATTGGACTTTTACCATACGCAGATATTGGATACAATATCATTGTTAGCGATTTTGAAGAAGGAATCGGCAGATACAATTATGCCTTTAATGGAGATGGTGGCTTGAATCAATTGTTTTTTGGCAATGGTTTCAAAATTACCGACCGACTTTCGATAGGAGTTAATGTTACTTATGTTTTCGGAAGAAACACTACAAGCACCTTGCTTTATTTCCCGGATTCAACGCTTTATGCGAATACCAAAACCGAGGAAAGGCTGTTGGCTAACGACTTTATGTTTGATTATGGAATTTATTTTACACAGCCTCTGGATAATGATTATCAACTCAATATAGGTTTGGTTTATGGGCAAAAAGTTAATTTGAACGTAAAGCGCGAAAAATTGATAAGGTCACTTTTTGGAGGTGTTGATGGAGGCGTTGAATATATTTTAGATACCATTGCTTATCAACCTGAAAGAGAAGGAAAGCTTGAGCTGCCACATACGCTTGGACTTGGCCTGAGCTTCGAAAAGAAAAACCGCTGGATGATTGGATTGGATGCCAATTGGCAAAATTGGGAGACTTTTAATATAGATAATCGTCCGGACTCCCTACAAAATGCCTGGAATATTGCTGTTGGCGGAGAATTTACACCCAAGCATACTTCCATTACAAAGTATTGGAGCAGAGTGACATACCGTATGGGTGTCCGCTACAATCAAACTTATCTTAACCTATATGGTCAGTCTATAAACGAGTTTGGCATAAGTTTTGGTCTGGGATTACCGTTGCCACGTTCTTTAACAACGATCGATTTAAGCCTCGAAGTTGGGCAGGGAGGTACAACAGCAAAAAACCTGATACAGGAAACTTTTGTTAATTTTACGGTCGGCGTTTCCATTTATGAACGCTGGTTTGTAAAACGAAGATACAATTAGCACAAACTAACACGCTACACAATGAAAACGAAAGGGATCAAACACATGCTGCTTTTGCTCATTATCATGGGCTTTGGAATTACTGAAGCAGTAGCTTTCAGTTTGGATAACAAACTGGAATTACCGCAGGAAAAACCAATGAAAAAGTATGGTGAAGACAGTGTTACCTGCGTGATCAATATTTCACTCTACCGCGAGTTTTATAAACAATGGAAAGCCAGCGACTACACCAGTGCTTCCACAAAAGACATCCTTAAATCATGGCGTTGGGTTTTTAAAAACTGCCCGCTTGGAAGCGAAAATACCTATGTAGATGGTGCAAAGATTATGCAATATCGTGTTGAGAATGAAAAAGATGAAGCGATTAAGCAAAAGCTTATTGATACTTTGATGATGGTGTATGATCAACGCATTGAATATTTCCCAAATCATTATAAAACAGGTCAGCAACAGGAAGGCTCAATTTTGGGACGCAAGGGTATTGATCTTTACACTTATGCACCAGAGCGTTACGAAGACACCTACAATACCTTAAAACGTGCCGTAGAACTCGACGGTGATGCTACTGATGGTTCGGTTTTGATTTATTATTTCCGCTCTGTAATCAAAATGGCTCGCAAATCAAAAGTCGATAGCACCGAAATAGTTGAAGCCTATGATCAGGTAATGGATATCCTGGATCATAATATAAAAGGTTTGGAAGCTCGCGGCGACAAACGTTGGGTAGAGATTTATAAAAATTTTAAAGGAAACATTGATGCTACCTTTGAACCTTTCGCTACCTGTGAGGATTTGGTAAAGATATTTAAGAAAAAATTCCAGACTAATCCGGATGACATTGATCTGCTGACAAAAATTACCAATATGCTTGATAAACGTGATTGCACTGATGATCCGCTTTATCTCAATGCCAGCATGAAACTGCATGAACTTCAGCCCAGTCCTGAGTCTGCTTATCTGATTGGTCGATTATTGCTTAAAGATCAAAAGTACAGTGAAGCACTTAATTATCTGGAAGAAGCTACTAAGTCGGAAGATGTTGAAAGAGCACATAACTCGTTTAAATTGCTTGCAGAGGTGAATCGCGCGCTCAAAAACTTTCCACGGGCACGTCAGATGGCTTTCAAAGCCATCGAACTCGACCCCAATGATGGTGCGCCTTACATTACTATTGGTGACCTATATGCTTCGAGTGCCAAAGAATGTGGTAACAATGAATTTACAAGCCGCGTAGCCTATTGGGCAGCTGTTGATAAATATCAGCGCGCCAAACAGGTAGATCCCGGTATAACGGAAACAGCCAACAGACGTATTGCTGATTATTCAGTTTATTTTCCCTCGCTCGAAACCATTTTCTTCTACGATTACAAAGAAGGTGATTCTTTTACAGTTGAGTGCTGGTTTACAGAAACCACTACAATACGCGCTTCGCGATAAGCAAAGACAGTGAAAACTAGAAAGCACTTGCGTTTCATTATACAAATCAACATCATAGCGACTTTTGTCGTTATGATGTTTTTTTCATGTGAAAATTCGCTGCAGGTCATTCAGGAAATTACTCAGCGCGATACGCTGGCAGATGTGAGTGCAGATACAATCACTTACTTTAGAAGCGATTCGGGAAGGGTGCAGATGCAGCTCGATGCTCCTGTAATGAACCGTTATGAAGGTGTAAATCCAAGCCTGGAATTTCCTGAAGGCTTCAAAGCCATCTTTTTTGATTCGGCAATGAACATCACATCGCGCATCAAAGCCGACTATGGAATAAGCTATGAGAACACCAAAATGCTGGAAGCCCGAAACGATGTGGAGGTTGAAAATTACGAAACAAATGAACGCTTAAATACCGAATCGCTTTATTGGGATCAGCGTAAGCGCCTCATTTTTACGCGGGCATTTGTTAAAATCACATCACCGGATAAAGTAATTTTTGGTGATAGCCTTGTTGCCACAGAAGGATTCGATCAGCGTACAATTCATAATATGCGGGGAACACTCGAGATAGAAGAAGAGGATTAAAATTGAATTGACCTTTTGGTTAGCGCGGGTTTGTGATCGGAAGAATTATGTTAATTTTGGCCAATAAATAATTTTTAGTGACGGATTTACAGCTCATTGCAGTTACGCTTATTTTTTCGGGATTTTTTTCCGGAATGGAAATTGCTTTTGTGAGTTCAAACCGGCTAAGGATTGAGCTGGATTTGAAGAAGCATAAATTTGCAGCTCGTTTACTTAATCCTTTTTATAAAAATCCTTCACGTTTTATAGGAGCTTTACTGCTGGGTAACAATATTGCTCTGGTAATATATGGTATTGTCATGGCCAGCATCTTAGAGCCGGTAATCATCAGTAAGCTGCCGGATGTTTTACTGTCCGATTTTAGCGTGTTGTTGATTCAAACCTTGCTTTCAACCTTACTGATTTTGATGGTGGCAGAGTTTTTGCCCAAAATTCTTTTCCGCATCAATCCCAATGGCATCCTAAGTTATCTGGCTTTGCCTGTTTGGATTTTTTACTACTTGCTTTATCCTTTTATTATTATCTACATCGGTTTAGCTGAATTGATACTGAAATATGGCTTCAGGATGAACCTTAACCAGGACGATTATCGGTTTAGCACCATAGATTTAAACGAATACCTGCGCGAATACGTTACGCCTCAGCAAGATGAAACCCAAGCCAATCATGACATTCAGCTTTTTCAGAATGCCATCGAATTTAAACATGTAAAGCTACGCGAATGTATGGTTCCTCGAACAGAGATTGAGGCGGTTAAGAGTGAGGAAGCAATGGATGTTGTTGTAAAAAAATTTGAAGAAACCAAGCATTCCAAATTGTTGGTTTATGAAAACTCAATTGATAATATCATCGGTTATGTGCATTCCTACGACGTTTATAAGCGGCCTCAAAATATTCAGGAAGTATTACGAACAATTGAAGTTTTTCCGGAGACCTATCCGGCCAATTTACTTCTTAGGTATTTTACGCAGAACCGGCAAGCTATAGCAGTGGTTGTTGATGAGTTTGGTGGCACTGCCGGAATTGTGTCAATGGAAGATATTATCGAAGAGATTTTTGGCGAAATAGAAGATGAATACGATGAAGTGGAAGATGTGGAAGAACAACTCGCTGAAAATGAATTTCATTTTTCGACCCGATTAGAGATAGATTACCTGAACGAAACCTATAAGCTCGATCTTCCTGAATCAGATGAGTATGAGACCTTAGCGGGCTTTATTCTCTATCATTACGAAAGCATTCCCGACCTGGGAGAAGAGATAATAATCCAAGACTACCGCATCAAAGTATTGAAGGCCAGTGATAATAAAATTGAGGAAGTAAAACTCAAAGTGCTCGACTAAATTGGGTCTTTACGGTTTGTTTTTCAAAACCCAAATTGAGTTATCAACATATAGCCTGCTGTTTGTCTGCTTATTAACAGTTTTTAATAGGAATAATAATTGTTTTCAGTTTTATTTTTATACTTTGAGTTTCTGTTGTACATTTGCACCCTATTTTTAAAAAGATGAACAGATTATGGCTGTAATTGGAAAAATTAGAAAGCGTTCAGGGCTTTTAGTTGTAGTGATTGGCGTGGCATTGGCCGCATTTGTGTTGGGTGACTTTGTCACCGGCGGCGGCGGAAGGCCAGAGATGAACGTAGGTTCAGTCGATGGAGATGATATCAGCATTCAGGATTTCAACATGCGTTATGAGCAGAATGCCAATGCACAACAGCAGCAGCAGGGCAACAGGCTAAGCCAGGATGAGATGTTCCGTGTGAGAGAAAACACCTGGAACCAGATGATCGAAGAAGTGATTATGGGAGACGAATACCAAGCATTAGGATTAACCGTAACGCCCGAAGAACTTTTCGACCAAATCCAGGGTTCAAACCCCCATCCGGCAGTAATTCAAAACTTCACCAATCCCGAAACAGGTCAGTTTGATCGCGAGCTGGTGCTAAATTACCTGCAAAATCTCTCGCAAATGCCGCAAGCTTCAAAAGATCAATGGTTGATTTTTGAGCGCTACATTAAAGAAGACCGGCTGCGTACCAAATATCAAAACCTGATCACAAAGGCACATTATTTGCCAACTGCTTTAGCAAAGGCAAATTACGAAAACAAAAATAATAAGGCAGAAGTTGAACTGCTTAGTGTACGCTACAATTCCGTAGCTGATTCACTTGCTGTTCCTACTGATGCCGACTACAAAAAGTTTTATGAGGAGAAAAAAAAATCCTATGATCGTCCGGCTATGCGCGACATCGAATATGTTTCCTTCGAGGTAAAGCCTTCAAAGCAAGATAACGACGAAGCGCGTAACTTTGTAAGTAGCCTCAAAAAAGAATTCGAACTTACAGATAATATTGCAGGATTTGTAAATGCGAATTCCGATACCCGTTATGATAGCAGCTGGAAAGGAAACACCGAATTGCCGGTAGCATTGGAGCAGGTGATGTTCGAAAACGAACCCGGCTTTGTTTATGGCCCTTATTTCGATCAGGATGCCTACAAATTGGCTCGTTTGGTTGGTGTAAGCTTCCGTCCCGATTCCTTAAAGGCAACACATATTCTGATTGCTTATCAAGGAGCTATGCGCAGTGAACAGGAACGCACCAAACAAGCCGCTCAGCAGTTGGCAGATAGCCTGATGGCGGTAGTAAAAAGAACGCCTTCGAAAATGATGGAACTGGCAGCACAATATTCTGATGATGGCAGTGTGGCTCAAAACAGTGGCGATCTGGGTTGGTTCCGCGACGGACAGATGGTTCCCGAATTCAATCGGTTTGTGCTTGACAATGCAGTTGGAAGCATCGGACTTGCAGAAACAGATTTTGGTTTTCATATCATTGAAGTTACCGGCAAAAAAGAACCTGCCAAAAAAGTTCGCATTGCCGAAATTATTCACAATGTTACACCCAGCACCCAAACTTATCAGGATGTTTTTGCAGAAGCCAGCCGTTTTGCCTCTGCTACCAAAACACGTGAGGACTTTGATAATAATATTGCAGATCAGGATCTTAACAAACGTCTTGCTCCAAATCTCAGAACATCTTCAAACCGCATAACAGGTATTGAAAATCCTCGCCAGATTGTTCGTTGGGCCTTCGATGAAAAAACAAGTGTAAATGATGTGTCCGACATCTTCGATTTGGATAATATGTATGTGGTTGCTGTGCTAACAAAAGCTACTGAAGACGGAATAGCTTCACTGGATGACATCAAAGAAATGATTGAACCTCAGGTGAAGAATATCAAAAAAGGTGAGTATCTTTTCGAAAGGATGAAAGCCTTGAACAACGACTGGGATAAAATTATTGCTG
This sequence comes from uncultured Lentimicrobiaceae bacterium, assembly GCA_964592595.1. Taxonomy (GTDB): domain Bacteria; phylum Bacteroidota; class Bacteroidia; order Bacteroidales; family F082; genus UBA5536. The sequence continues at coordinate 39,293 of CAZQFH010000028.1, forward strand.
AACTAAAAGCTGAAAAACAGGTAGTAAGTGATTTGAGCTTTGATAGCCGAACCGTTACTGGTTTTGGTCAGGAAAGCAAATTGATCGGAACAATATTTACAATGGACGAAGGGCAGACTTCGGAGCCTATTGCCGGCAATGCTGCAGCTTTTATTGTAAAGCTGAATAAACTTTCGCCGGCTCCCGAAACTGATAATTTCGATCGCATTCGCAGAGATTACAGCGTAGCTTTTTCTAATAGCGTGCGCAATAACGCAGCCTTTAGAGCATTAGAAAAAGAAGCTGACATCGAAGATAACCGCTTGTTGTTTTATTAAAAACTAAAGACTTTTCACGATTATAAAGCCGGTAGCATTTCTGCCGGCTTTTTTATTGCAATCGATTTGCTGTTACAGTTTTAAAAAATGTTAAAGCAGGCTTTTCACCCTTTTATAAGTGCTACTACTTTATTTTTTTTGCAAAAAAATTCGTTCCATGGATATTGTAGTAGAAAACCTGACCAAAATCTATGGCTTGCAAAAAGCCGTCGACGACATTTCTTTTCGTGTTGAAACTGGTGAAGTGCTTGGTTTTCTGGGACCTAATGGTGCCGGAAAATCTACTACCATGAAAGCAATAACCACCTATTTGAGCCCATCGGCCGGGACTATCAGATTAGGGAATTTCAATATTTACGACCATCCTGAGGAGATTCGCCGAAGGATTGGCTACCTGCCCGAAAACAATCCTTTGTATCTCGATATGCCGGTGATCGATTACCTGGCTTTTGTGGCTAAGTTGCAGGGCATCCCCCAAAATAAAATCAAGGAACGCATACTTGAAATGGTAAAGGTATGTGGTTTGGAAGGCGAAAAACACAAAAAGATTGCCGAGCTTTCCAAAGGATACCGGCAACGTGTTGGCCTGACTCAGGCCTTGATTCATGATCCACAGGTGCTGATTCTTGACGAGCCTACTACGGGTCTTGATCCTAATCAAATTGTCGAAATTCGTGAGCTGATCAGAAAAATTGGCCGCGAAAAAACGGTTATTCTCAGCTCTCATATCCTTGCCGAAGTGGAGGCTACCTGCGATCGCATCATGATTATCAACAAAGGAAAAATTGTAGCGGATGGAACAGCAGACACTTTGCGCAAACATGCTGGCGGCAAAGAAATAGTGCATGTCACTATCGAAGATGGCAGCCTCAATGAGATACATCAGGCACTTGCAGCACTCGAATCGGTTGAAATGGTTGATTTCGTCAATAAGGAAAACGGAACCTTTGAAGTGCAAAGCAAGACAAATCAATCTTCGCGCAGGGCAATATTTCAGTTGTGTGTGAATAATAACTGGATGCTAACCCGCCTTAGTCCGGTTGAAACACGCCTCGAAGATGTGTTCCGTGAACTCACAATTCATTAACCGAAAAGCATTTTGAACTATGAATAAGATTATCACAATAGCAAAACGCGAATGGCAGGCTTTCTTCGATTCCCTGACTGCCTATATTATGCTGGTGCTCTTTCTGGGGTTCAGCGGCTTTTTTACCTGGATTTTTGGCTCTGATATTTTCTTTGTGAAACAGGCCAGCCTTTCCGTATTTTTTGGCGTTTCGTATTGGACACTGTTTTTCTTTATCCCGGCACTTACCATGCGTCAGTTTGCCGAGGAAAAAAAAACAGGTACCATCGAATTGCTACTCACACGCCCGGTTAGCGACTGGCAGGTTATCAGTGGAAAGTTTTTGGCTACCTTATTTTTAATTGCTTTTGCCCTATTGCTTACCCTGCCCTATTATTTCACAGTGGCGAGTTTGGGCAATATGGATCATGGTGCTACAATTACTGGTTATATTGGGCTGCTGCTTATCAGTGCGGCTTATATCAGTATCGGGTTGTTTGCCAGCAGTTTGACAAACAATCAAATTGTTGGCTTCCTGTTGGCACTGGCTATTGGCATCCTGTTTCATTTTATTTTTTCGCTGCTTTCGATGTCGTCAGGAGGGTCATTGGCCACTATCTTCGATTACCTGAGTATCAGCACCCGCTTCGATTCGCTGTCGCGCGGGGTGATAGATACCGGAGATCTGGTGTTCTTTTTCTCTCTGATATTTTTGGCCCTAACAGCCACCGAAGCCATTCTACAGCGCAACAGAATTTAAATGACGTTTACATTCAATAGAACCAACATTTAAAAGAGATTATTACCTATGAAAAAGATAAGCAAACTTACCGGCCAGCTGTTGATGCTGATCATCGCACTGGTATTAGTGAATCTGCTTTCGGAGCGATTTTCATGGCGGTTAGATTTCACCGAAGGGGGGATTTATACCCTCAGCGATGCCACCAAAGATATTTTGAAATCGCTGGATGAACCCGTTACCATCACGGCTTTTTTCACCAAAGGCAGCCAGCCGGAGATAGAGAAGGTGAGAAAGGACTTTTTGGATATGCTCACTGAATATGCCAAGCTTTCGGATGGCTTACTCAATTTTGAGTTTGTAAATCCCAATCAGGATGAACAGGGTGAGCAGGAAGCCATGCAGGCTGGCATTCAGCCACTGATGCTCAATGTGCGTGAAAAAGACCAGGTAAAGCAACAACGTGTCTTTTTAGGAGCCAAACTCGCAATGGGCGATAGGCAGGAGTTGATTCCGGTTATACAGCCGGGTGCAGCCATGGAGTATGCGCTTTCATCAGCAATCAAAAAATTGGCTGTGATTGATAAACCTAAAGTAGGATTTATTCAAGGGCATGGTGAGCCGGGTCTCAATGCTTTGGTTCAGGCCAACGAACAGCTGAGTGTGTTGTATGCTACTGAAGCTGTGAATCTTTCGGCTAATGAGAACCCGCTAAATTCCTATGAAACTTTGGTGATTGTTGCTCCCACCGACAGCTTTCCGGATAATGAATTACAACAGCTTGAACAATTTCTGCAGGAGGGTGGAAATCTGCTGATTGCCCACAATCATGTAGAGGCCGATTTGCAAAGCATGCAAGGTAGTTTGAATAAGAGCAATCTCTCATCCTGGCTGGCAAAAAAGGGTTTAAGCCTTGACAATAATTTTGTAGTGGATGCCAGCGCAGGAACTGTTGGTGTGCGGCAACAAAGTGGTTTTATGACTTTTACGCGTCAGATTCCTTTTCACTTTTGGCCACAAATTACCAAGTTTGAGGATAGTCCGGCAACTAAAGGTCTTAATCAGGTTGTGATGCAGTTTGCCAGCAGTATTCAGTTTAAGGGAGATACAAGTGCTGTTTTTACGCCTTTGGTAAGAACATCTGAAAAATCAGGAACCATTGCAGCTCCCACTTTTATCAACCTGAACAAGGAATGGACAAACAAGGATTTTCCGCTTGAAGGACAAACCATTGCTGCAATGCTCAAGGGTGTTAACGGGAATCAGCAGGCCAACATCGTATTGTTTTCGGATGGCGATTTTGCAGTGAATGGCGAAGGCCAGCAGATGCAGCAGCTTCCGGCAGATAATGTTAGCCTTTTTGTGAATGCTGTTGACTTTCTTTCGGATGATACCGGATTGATTGATCTTCGTACCAAAGAAATCACTTCACGTCCGCTCGAGGCTTTGGAAGACGGACAACGCAATCTTTTGAAGTGGCTAAATTTCCTTTTGCCCATCATCCTTGTGCTGATTTTCGGATTGATAAGATTCCAATATCGTCGTAGCCAACGCATTAAAAGAATGGAGGTAGGTTATGTTTAAAAAATTGAATGCCAAGATTTTGATTGTTGTGATTTTGATCTTGGGCGGCTTGCTGCTCATCAGCGAATTTACCGGTAAAAAAGATCGTTCGTTTGCCAGTGAATTGATTGCTGTTGATACGGCTCAGGTGACTGCCCTTCAGATTGATTTCCCGAAAGAAGCTAAATCGATTTCATTGCAACGACAGGGAGCATACTGGCAAGTTGAATCAGAAGGCAAACAATATCAGGCTGACCAGCAAATGATTAAGCGATTGCTTGCTGCTTATGTTTTGATGAAGCCCGACAGGGTGGCCGCAACCACTTCAGAAAAATGGGAGGCTTTTGAAGTGGGTGATTCATCCGCAGCAGCTGTTACGCTTAAAGGCGGCGAAAAAGTGCTCGGAAAAGTATATTATGGCAAACTGGCTTTCAGCCAACCAACGGGTAATCAACAAATGATGCGCCAGCAACAACCTGATGTAAAGACCTTTGTGCGTGTGGCAGGCGATGAACATGTATATGCTGTGGAAGGTTTTCTAAAGTCATCCTATCAACCGGATGTTGACTCCTATCGCAATAAACAATTGCTGCAGTTGAATCAGGCTGATATCAGCAGCATTCGTTTTGAAGGTAGCCTTAATTTTGATCTGCAAAAGCAGGAAAACAGCTGGATGCTTGGTGATTTGGAAGTTGATTCTGCCTTTATGGTTAGTTATCTCCGAAATTTGAGCCGCCAAAACAGCAGTAATTTTGTTGATCAAAGTTTGGTTGATGAGAAGCCGTTTACGGATAAAATCACCATTAGTGGCAGCAATTTTAATCCTGTTGAAGTGAGTGCCTGGGCGGTTTCCGACACCTTAATAGGCCATATTATTCATACCAGTCAGAACAGCGATGGCTATTTTGGGGGAGCAAAAAACGACTTGTACAAAAAGCTTTTTCCCACACAGGAAGCGTTGTTGGGATTTGAGGTGGATTAAGCTGAAGCAAAAAGCGTAATTTCGCGGTAAATTTCACCTCATGGACAACGGATTAAGCGGCTTTATCAGCAGGCTGCCTTTAAAACCAAGGCCTTTACTTAGTAAACAGGAAATCAATTCGGGAGTGTATGTGCTTCGCTTTGAGCGCAATCATGATTTTTTGCCCGGCCAGGTGGTCGGCATCACAACAGACCAAAGCATTGCGCCACGATTGTACAGTATTTGCTCCGGAGCCAATGAAGACTGGATCGAAATCCTTTTCAATGTAAAGGAAGAGGGTGTTTTAACACCACTTTTGGCACAACTTGAAAAAGGTGATCTTGTGCAGGTTTCCCGACCTTTCGGTGCATTTCTGGGAGATGAAAAACTGGCCTGGTGGATCGCTGCCGGAACTGGCGTTGCGCCTTATCGTGCGATGTTACGATCGGGTTTGGGTAAAAACAAAAAATTGATCCATGGAGGTCGTACTTCAGACAGCTTTTATTTTGATACTGAAATGAAGGAAGCTTTCGGACAGGACTATATCCGCTGCTGCTCACAGGAATCTGGAGAAGGGCTTTACCACGGACGCCTTACTAATTGGTTGCGCGATCAAATGAAATTGCCTGAAGATCAAATGTTTTATCTTTGTGGAAGTGCTGAAATGGTGGTTGAAGTGCGCGATATACTCATCAGCAAAGGTGTGGCAATAGAACAGGTGATGTCAGAGATTTACTTTTAGAGGATTTGAAATTATCTACCGCAGATTGTACAGATTATCGCAGATGAGTATTTTAATCCATTCGGAACGAAATCAGCCTGTATCCTTACTCATAGGACGCAAAAATAATTCCCGCTGATTAAGGCGGATATTTTTCTGCGACTCTCTGCGCAATCTGCGGGAGAAGATTCTCAAACTGGAGTCTGTTCCGTAGAATTTCAGGATATAATTTTCTCACAGATTATGCTGATTAAGGCGGATATTTTT
>CAZQFH010000029.1:0-43309 GCA_964592595.1 uncultured Lentimicrobiaceae bacterium
GATTGTTGCATATTTTCTTGTTGAGACATTGATACTGGTTTAGGTTACAAATTGTCCTTCCCCTCTTCACCCATATATGTCAACAAGAACCCAAATCTAATCACTTTTTTTGAAAAAATTTTCAAAAAAGTTTTTAGCCCTCTGATTAGTTGCACTTTAAAAAGCAATTTTTTTTTGTTTTATTATTACATTATGTAAACTTGGTATATAATTAGTCATTTTATAGGTGTTTTCCTCAGACTTACACTTTCCTGCCTGGTTCCAGGCTGACGCCAATTTGCAATAAATTTAGTAACGGTTTTTGCACAACTAGTTCAAGTCCACATCGAAGAGGTTCGAGTCCATATTGAAGACGTTGTCACTCTTGTCAGAGTAGTTATGTCTTTGCTTGGTATAGCACAACCTCCCGACATTTCAGTCGGGACAGGCTCTTCAGGGTTGAAATACAATTTATTAACCATTTACTACAATAGCAGCAACCTCCCGACATTTCAGTCGGGACAGGCTGTCAGGGTTGCCCTATCATGCCAAACCAAACCTTCACTTCAAATATCAACGGGCTGGAGCCCCCAATTCTTGGGGGTTGGGGGCAAAAAACAGCAATAAACCTACAACCTACCCAATCTAAAACCACTACTAATCAAACCTACAACCATGACAACCTCTACAACTATATCATCCCCTCTCCTACGACAGCCAAAGCCTCCTTATCAGTGCTTCCCATTCGGGTGGGTGCTGGGTTTGTTTCAGCTTGTGACTGTTCAATGGCGGATGCGGTTCGGTGTGCCTTTTCCTTTCAGATAATTGCTTTTGGATCAAGCCGTCAGCTGAATGTTCAGCGCATTGATTTTGGATTGCAGTGAGTGCGATTGCACAGGCATTTGTGGATTGCCTTTCTTTTGACAGGCTTGTCTCAGAATTCGTTGCTGGTGTAATAGTTTGTTTTGCCTGCTGCAAGGGTTCTTGCCTGACTGGTTCATGGTGTTGGGTTTTTGCTTTATTTGCATTGCTTCTCCTGCGTTTGGGCTTGCGGATTTGCTGATACGACTGGTATAATAATGGTTGCAGCTCGCGATGGTGATGTATCAGTTTGTCGAGCTCCTCACGCAGCAGGGCATTGCAGCTTACTATCAGCGCCCTTATCTCGTTGTTGAGTGCCCGGCGTATGGCGGCTTGTTTTTCTGCTGAGTTGATAGACTGCTGATAGGCTTGCATCTGATGTGCCAACAAGTCGAGGTCGGCCTGGCCTGAGCCGAGTTGTTCCAATTGCCCGCACAAGGGGCTTAACAGTTGGTGTGTTTTGCTTCCAATGGCCAGTGCCCTATAGGCTGAGGTTTCCATTAACCGGTGATGGAAGCTTTTGAAAATTGTTTGCTGCTGCAAATCTGCATTACGGCTGGCCAGCAACTGCCCAAGGCTCACGAGCTGTTGTAAATGGTTCATATAGTCGTTGCGCATTTGGATGCGATCCACATAGGTATGGCTAAAGGGTTGAACCAGCTTGTTGATTTGCTTCTGAAGGCGTTGGGTCTTCTCCAGGTAATCTTCAACGACTTGTTGTGCAAGGGGCATAGTGGCAAAGGCCTGGCGATGGTGTAGTAGCAGCTGCCGCACTTCCATGATGCGGGCTGACCGTTCGGATACTGTTTTCATTTCTTTTAGATTTATATTTAACTTACTTTTAACTTTAGGGCTTGTTTGTTGTGATCTGTTACTTTTGGCGCAGCTCACAACTGTTGCCCTGCTGTTAAGAGGAATTATGTGACACTTTTTGGCGGGTTCTGTTTTGGTTTTGAGTTCAATTGTAGGTTTTTGAGCTGTTCTATAGCTTTCATTTTCAATTCACTGCATGGTGGTAATAAGTTATTTGAAAGGGGTTAAAAAAAACGATAAAAAATACTGTTTTAAGGCTTTGTTTTCAGTACTTTTTCTTGGGGTTTTTGCTGGTTTTTGTCTGGGGAATGGTGTTTTGTTTGCACGAAAGGCAGCTCACGGTCAGTGAACAGGTTTTACTGCTTTACGAAGGGGGCTTGCTCGCTTGTGAGGGGGACATACGGCTTTACGGAGGCTTTTTCATCTTTTACGAATCGCAAAAACGGCTTACGGATTGCTGTTCATGAACTGCGAAGTAGGCATCATGCTTTACGTTGCTTTGATGTTTTGCAACGGAAAGTGCTTGCTGGTTTGCGAGGGGCTTTTCTGGTGGTGCGTTTGGTTTGGGGGTTTAGCTTTTGGTTGTTGGCGAGAAGAAAACGAATCAAATCATTATGAATGAAATCATTTTTATTAAGTGCAAGCTGTGGTGTGAAATTGATTTTTCCGGATACGGATTGTTAATCCGCAACAGCCTGAAGTTTCACAAACCGTTTAAATTGGGCTTTGAAAGTTTCAACTATGATAATATCGACAACACTGACAACTATCCTTCAATCACAACACAAGTGAAGTTGGAAAACCGTTTTTCCATGGCGGCTGTTGACGCCTGCTATGGTGTAGGTTTTGTCGTTTTGTTGCGCTGATATTTTGATAACATCCTTAACACGACATTCGTTACGAAACTGCATTTCAAATTGTTTCACATGTGTTTGCGTTTCCGAAACTTCATTCAAAACATCTGCTGCCCATTCAAAATAACGGGTGTTATTCATGTGGCCATGCATATCTGTTTCGGAAAATTTTACTGTGCGATCTGTTTCATAAACAAGCTTAGCGGTCTGTGCTCCTGAACAAACAAAACCCTCCAGCGCCTGCTTTTCCTGTGCTGTTGTGGCAAACTCCTCCAAAATATCAGTTTTGAGCGGACGACGGCTTTGCCGATGCATGATCACCCAATCGCTGGCTGCCAACGCAAGCAGATTGTCATGCTGATCTGTGAGTTTATAATCCCTGAAAGCCAGCAAGCCCTGATAACCACGATGCCAGGTTTGCAGCAGCACATTTTGCTTCCAGGCAGGATACTGAAAAACTTGAGCCCGAATGCTTTTGAGCACCCAAAAGGCGTCATGCTGAGCCATAAAGTCAAAACCAAAACCCAGATCCTCTGCATGTTTCCAGGCCGATTCCTGCATAAAAACAGCAAACGACCTCAGACTCAGTTTTCCATTTGCGTCGATATCATGCCAGGAAACGGGATAAGCATCTGTTCGGATATTATTTGATTTCATAACGCTGCTTTAAAATGCAAAGCTAAGAAAATGTCGTAGTTTGACTTATGCACGCTGTGGTATGGTAAAACAAAAGCGTGTGCCTTTCTCTGGCAGACTTGTAACCTTTATTTCGCCGCCGATCAAATCAACAAATTCTTTTACCAAAACCAGCCCCAGGCCAGTTCCAGATTCATTTTCGGTGCCGGGATTATGAAAAGAACTGTCTATTCTGAACAATTCAGCTTGTTTCTCCTTCGGAATACCAATGCCATTGTCGTCCACACAAATATGGCAGGCATCTTCGTGATTATGCATATGAACCCTTATCGTGCCGCCAGCCGGAGTAAACTTGATGGCATTGTTTACCAGGTTAATTAGCACGCTGCTCACTAAATTGGGATCGGCATAAGTTGTAGCAGAAACCGGCAAATCATTGATAAGCTGATGATTTTTACGCTCAGCCCGTGAAGCCAGCAAGTCAAAAACCTGATTGACTACCTGATGACAGTCAAAGGGCTGGGGTTTGTTTTCGATTTTTCCTTTTTGAGCTCGCGACCAATCCAACAAATTTACAAGCAATTTATAGGTATTGGTGCTGCTTTTGTGCATGGATCTGATCATCGTTAGGCGCTCCTCATCAGTTATTGACTGATATTCATCGATAAAGATTTCAAGCAATCCGATCAATGAATTAAAAGGGCCTCTTAAATCGTGGGAAATGATCGAAATAAATTTGTCTTTGGTTTGGTTAAGTTCTTGTAAGGTTTTGTTTTTCTGTTGTATATCTTCTTTTTGCCGGGAGATTTCCTTGCTTTTCTCCAGGATTTTAGCGCGCGAACGACGCAAAACCAAAATTATACCCAAAAAGAGCAAAACAGCAATAGCCGAAATATAAATCACCTGGTATTGCTTTCGAATGATTTCCTTGTTTAATTGATTTTGCGCACCAAGGACTTCAAGTTTGGCGTCCTTTTCTTTAATCTCATAAATCACCTTGAGCTCCTCGATCCGGCGATCGCTCTCTTCGTTAAAGATGGAGTCTTTCAATACAGCTGATTTTAGCAGGTGATTGTAAGCAGCATAATAATCCCCCTTTAAACTATCCAAGGAGGCCATACCAGCAAGTATCATTTGTTTCCAATACCTGCTTCCCAGCTGTTCAGAAAGAGCTAATGCCTTTTTCATGTAAAAATCAGCGGAATCTGTGATGCCATGCTCTCTGAACATATTGCCATAATTGCTGTAAGTACCCACCAGGCTCTGTTCGTATCCATGTGCAATAGCTTGATTGATTGATTTTCGAAAGTAATTTGCAGCACTGTCATTTTGTCCCAAATTCCTGAGTGCTGAACCAAGATTTGCGTATAAATAGGTCTGGCTTTGCAGGTCGTTATTTGCCTCCACAAGTCCTTTGCGTGCATAATATTCAGCCTTTTCAAAGTCATTCATTTTGTCCATAAAATAGGCCGTAATATTATTGTACAAAACAGCCTTATTGTAATTACCACTGTAAGCATCAGCCAGTTGTTCCACTTCTAAATAATAGTTAATAGCTTCGTCTCCCTTCTTTAGGTCGGCGCTCAGCACACCCAGCGCTACCAAAGTACTCATCATGCGCATGGTGTCTTTTTGCATGCGCATCAGTTCCAGGGCTCTTAGCTGGTACTCGTATGCAATGAGGTATTTCGATTGGCTGCGATAAAGCCGGCCAAGGTCGTAGCTGGTTTTGGCAATCCCTTTTTTGTTGTCGCGCAATTGATCTAACTCCAGGGCTTTGTGCAGGTATTTGAGCGAAGAATCGGTTTGAGTACCTCTGCTAAATAAAACACCAAGGTTGTTATAGGCTTCCGCAAGTTTATCATACAAATTTTCCTGTACAGGTAACCGAGCTGTTTTCGACAAATATGTTATGGCGCTGTCGGCTTCATTGCCATACCAATAATATAAACCCCAGGTGTTGAGGTAATCAGCACGCAGTAACAAGTCCTGATTATTTTGAAGCGATGTGTTTTGAATAAGCATCATCCTTGCCGAATCCATCTCATCAGGAAGTAACCACCTAATATACTGTACTTTAGTTTTTAATTGCTCCTTGCCAGTTTGCTTGTTCATGGCGATGAACAAGCTATCTTTTCTTGAATTGGATTGAGGAAAAAGGAGAATAGTAAATAATTGGAGTATTGTTAAAATAATGGTTGTTTTTTGTGTCATGGAGTATAAACTTTAGCTAACTAAATTACAACTTTGATCTTTTAAAATAAAAATATTTTGAATTTAATTACCGCTTTCTTTAATTCTCCAAAACCAAGAGGCTTCTAAAAAAGTTTACATTTGCAGAGGTTCCAGGCTGTATTCTGTTGTGGCTTGAACTTTTAGTTATTTTCAGGGTTAGGTAATTGAATTGTTAGCTATATGAAAAAATCCACGCTTATTAAACTTGTCAGTTTGAGTTTGGCCATCCTTTTGCTGATCTGGTTGATACTATCGGGAGGACTTTTCGAGAGTAAAGAAACCGATGATCCTTTGCGCGCGCCTTCGCGTGCCAGCACTGTTTTGCCCGTTCAGGCCATGATTATTAAAAAAGCTCCGCTTACAGATGAACTTATTGCCGGAGGCTCCGTAATGGCTGATGAACAGGTAGATGTATCAGCCGAAATTGCCGGACAGGTCATCAAAATCCATTTTGAAGAAGGCAGCACTGTGCAAGAAGGAGAGCTTTTAGTTACCATAAATAATGCAGATTTATTTGCCCAGATCGATCGCAACAAACATCAGATAAAACTTGCCCGCGAAAGCGAACAACGGCAGCGTCAATTGCTCGAAAAACAAGGCATCAGCCAGCAAACCTACGATCAGGTTCTCACCGAACTGAGCACCCTGGAGGCAGAAGCTGCCTTGCTGCAGGCGCAGCTCGAAAAAACACTGATCAGAGCGCCATTTACAGGACAACTTGGGCTCAGAAAGATCAGCGAAGGCAGCTACCTCTCGCCCGGAATGCCAATTGTTTCATTGGTTAGCATACAGCCCGTAAAGCTTAATTTTAGTGTGCCAGAACGTTACGCTCCGTACATCAGTATTGGTCATGAAGTGCGTTTTACGGTAGAAAACAATCCCGGTAATTTCACTGCAAGTATTTATGCCATCGAGCCCCATATCGATTCAAAAACACGCTCACTTCCCGTAAGGGCCTTGTATGCCAACAGCGACAAAAAAATCGTGCCCGGCTCCTTTGCCCGCGTTACTATTCCATTAGTTAGCAGAAATGAAACCATGCAGGTTAAAGCAGAGGCTTTAATCCCGGAAATGAGTACCCACAAAGTATTTGTATTTCGCAATGGCACCGCGCAACCGTTAAACGTTATAACCGGTTTGCGCACAGAATCTGCCGTTGAAATCGTTTCCGGATTACAATCAGGTGATACTGTAATCACAACAGGTTTGCTACAGATGCGTCCTGGCATGAAAGTTCAACTTACAGCAATAAACTAAGCTATGAGTTTATCCTCTTTAAGTATTCAAAGGCCGGTTCTGGCTACTGTGATGTCGATTCTGATCATCCTTTTTGGCTTGATCGGACTGGTTTCACTCGGCGTTAGAGAATATCCCAGCGTGGATCCGCCCATTATCACAGTAAGTTCAAACTATGTGGGTGCCAATGCCGATGTTATTGAATCACAGATAACTGAACCACTCGAAGAGTCAATCAATGGTATTGATGGTATACGAACAATTACTTCAGTGAGTCGCGACGGGCGAAGCACCATCACAGTAGAATTTGATCTGGCTGTCGATTTGGAAGCCGCTGCCAATGATGTACGCGACAGGGTGTCGCGAGCCATTCAAAACCTTCCGCCCGATGCCGACCCTCCGATTGTTTCCAAGGCCGATGCCGATGCCACTCCTATCATCTTTTTGAATATCAAAAGCGAACAACGTTCGTTACTGGAGCTCACAGAAATTGCTGAACGCACTTTCAAGGAAAGCCTGCAAACCATTCCCGGCGTGAGTTCGATACAGATTTGGGGCGAAAAACGCTACTCGATGCGGCTGTGGATGGATCCTATCCGCCTGGCGGCTTTCGACCTGAGCCCGCTGGACGTAAGGAATGCCTTGCTTCGTGAAAATCTTGAACTACCATCAGGACGTATTGAAGGCAACACAATTGAACTCACAGTTCGCACACTCAGTCGATTGGAAACACCCGAAGAGTTCAACAAGCTCATTATCAAAGAAGGCGAATTTGGCCTGGTTCGTTTCAAAGACATCGGATATGCCGAGCTGGCTCCACTTAACGAACGTACCATCTTGCGACGCGATGGCGTGCCAATGGTTGGTAATGTTATTATTCCGCAGCCTGGCTCAAACCATATCGACATCGCTGATGAGTTTTACCGTCGTGTGGAAAAAATCAGAAAAGACCTGCCCGAAGATATCGAACTCGGAATTGGTTTCGACAATACCGATTTTATCCGTGATTCGATCAAGGAAGTGGAACAAACGATTTATATGGCTTTTGTGCTGGTTGTGCTGGTAATATTTTTCTTCCTCCGCGACTGGCGAACAACCATCATTCCGGTAATCGTAATTCCAATTTCGCTGGTTGGTGCGTTTTTTATCATGTATATCGCCGATTTCTCTATCAATGTGCTTACCATGCTGGGTTTGGTGTTGGCGATAGGACTGGTGGTGGATGATGCCATTGTGGTGATCGAAAACATTTACAGTAAAATCGAAAAGGGAGTAAAACCGCTTCAGGCAGGTATCGAGGGTTCGGCAGAGATTTTCTTTGCCATCATTGCTACCACAGTGGCGCTGGCCACGGTTTTCCTTCCGGTGATTTTCCTGCAGGGCATTACAGGTAGGTTGTTTCGCGAATTTGGCGTGGTGCTCGCCGGATCGGTAATCATTTCCTCTTTTGTTGCGCTTACGCTAACTCCTATGCTTTCGACTAAAATCTTGAAAAAAAGAGAGAAACAAAACTGGCTTTATCTGGCTACCGAGCCCTTCTTTAAAAATCTTAACGAGCTATATGCCAATGCTTTGTCGGGATTTTTGAAAGTGAAATGGATGGCTTTTGTCGTAATTGGTATTTCGGCCTTAATCATTTATGCCTTAGGCAAAAACCTCCCTGCCGAGTTAGCACCATTAGAGGATCGTTCAGGAATGCGGGTGGTTGTGACCGCTCCCGAAGGCAGTACTTATGAGTTTATGGAAGACTATGTGAAGGACATGATTGATGTGATACAGGATGAGGTTCCCGAAACTTATGCTCTGGTAACTGTTACCTCTCCCGGATTTGGAGCGAGCAGTTCTGTAAACTCCGCATTTGCCCGCCTAAAACTTATTGAACCCGACAAACGCGACCGCAGTCAGCAACAAATTGCCAATGCTGTGGGTGCTCGAATGTCGGAACTCACTGCAGCTCGAAGCTTTGTTATTCAGGATCAATCCATTGGAACACAACGTGGAGGATTGCCAGTGCAATATGTCATACAATCGAATACAATTGATAAACTTCGCGAAGTGTTACCTGAATTTATGGAATTGGTAAGGCAAAGTCCTGTTTTTCAATTTGCCGATCTCGATCTGAAATTCAATAAACCAGAACTTCAAATCTCTATCAACCGTGAAAAAGCCAGATCATTAGGGGTATCCGCTCAGGATATTGCCCAAACCATGCAGTTCTCGCTCAGCGGAACACGTTTTGGCTATTTCATCATGAACGGAAAACAATATGAAGTAATTGGCCAGTTGGAGCGAAATTACAGAAATCAGCCACTCGATTTAAAAACTTTATATGTCAAAAACAATGTAGGCGAGATGATACAACTTTCGAATCTGGTGGACATAAGCGAAGAAACCAATCCACCACAGTTATTTCGTTACAACCGTTATGTTTCGGCTACCGTATCAGCCAACCCTGTTGACGGCAAAACAATTGGAGACGGAATTACCGAGATGGATCGTATCGCTGCTCAAGTGCTCGATGAAACCTTTAGCACCTCACTGGCTGGTGCTTCCAAAGATTTCGAAGAAAGCAGCTCGAGCCTGGCATTTGCATTCCTGCTGGCTCTGGTGCTGATCTACCTGGTGCTTTCGGCACAATTTGAAAGCTTCCGCGATCCGCTAATCATCATGTTCACGGTTCCATTGGCATTGGCCGGAGCCGTCCTCACACTTTGGTATTTTGATAAAACCCTGAATATTTTCAGCCAGATAGGTATCATCATGCTCATCGGGTTGGTTTCCAAAAACGGCATCCTGATCGTGGAATTTGCCAATCAGCGAAAAGCTATGGGTCTCAACAAGATGGAAGCGATACATTCGGCTGCTGTGGCACGTTTCAGGCCAATTTTGATGACCAGTTTCTCCACCATATTGGGAGCTGTTCCAATTGCTTTGGCGCTGGGAGCCGGATCCGAAAGTCGCGTGGCAATGGGAACAGCAATTATTGGCGGTCTTACTTTTGCCACCCTGCTCACACTTTTTGTGATTCCTGCCATGTATGCGTATATCTCAGAGAAGCAAAAAACGGTTTCTAACGTTGGTGATCAGCTTGAAGATCAAGAATTAAATCAGGGATTGAAACATTCATAACAGCAGCTTGATATGATACGTTATACCTTATTTCTTATACTTGTTTTGCTTTCCATACTGGAAATGCAGGCTCAGTCGTTGCTCACAGAATCAGAAGCTGTGAAAATCGGGCTCGAAAATAATTACGCCATACGTCTGCAACGTTCGGATTTGCAAATCGCCGAAAATAACAACACCCTCGGCAATGCAGGTTTTCTGCCGCAGCTCTCTGTTGATGCCGGTCAATCTTATAGTATTACCGACTCGAAACAGGAATTTCTTACCGGCCAGGTGAACGATCGTCAGGGAGCCAAAGCCGATGCTTTTTCGGCTGCCGCTCAGCTCAACTGGACACTTTTTGACGGATTGCAAATGTTTACAAGAGCCGATATGCTGGCAACCATGGAACAGCAAGGTGAGCTGGAACTACTGCTTACCGTTGAAAACAACGTTTTTGACATCCTTGCAACCTATTACAGTTTGGTACAAATGACTAAGCAAAAAGAGGTTATCCTCAAAACGCTTGAGGTGGATCAGGAAAGGGTTCAGCTGGCAGCTCAGATGCTCGATATTGGAGCCGGTTCGCGATTGGAACTGCTTCAGGCCGAAGTGGATCGCAATGCCGACAGCGCCCTGCTGCTGGGCATAAACAACGAACTTATCCAGCTCAAAACCAGCCTCAACAACCTTTTAGGCCGTGAGCCCGGAATAAGCTTTGTAGTAAGTGACAGTTTTGCTATTAATCCAGCACTTTCAAAATCTTTACTTCAGGAAAAGATGCTCACTCAAAACACCTCACTTTTGCTAAGCACACGCGATATCAAACTCGCTGAGCTGAGCCTGAAATCAATCAAAGGACGCAAAGCGCCCAGCCTGGATTTCAATCTTGGCTACACTTTCAACGACCAAAATTCTGAAGCAGGATTTCTCAAAACAAGTCGCACCAACGGGCTAACCTATGGCGTGAGTGCCAGAATGAATCTTTTTGACGGACTAAATCTCAGGCGAGAAACTCAAAACGCTAAAATTCAGCTCGAAAGCAGCAAACTCAATCTCGAAGCACTTGAAAATGAAATGAAAGCCAGCTTGCATCAGCAGTTCGAAAGCTACCGCAACAAGCTGCAACTTTTAAATATGGAAACACACAATGTGCTGGCTGCCCGCGAAAACCTGATTATTGCAACCGAACGCTTCAGGCTTGGCGACCTTTCGGGTTTGGAATTTAGAGAAGCCCAGCGCAACTACATTTCGGCCGAAAGCAGATTGCTCAGCGCAAGGCTTCAGGTGAAGCTTAGCGAAACAAACCTGCTGCAACTTGCAGGCGAATTGGTTCTCAACTAATACCGCTATCCAACAACTGATTTTAAGCATTTTTTTTACAAGCAGTTGTCTTTTATTCTTGAATCACTTATTTTTACACCGAGAACATAGGTGTACTTCATGCATTATCTTGCCTGTGAAGCTATATTTTGTAATTTATGCTCTTGAAAACAAGCATTATGTTACCTAATCCGTCTTGCTGTATTTATCTCTCCGTTTTAGCTTGCCCTCAGCATTACCTAAGCATTGCAAATTCCTATGGGCTAACCGATCAAAAAACTTCAAACAAAACAAATTAGCCAAACATGTCAACGCACTCTTTACCTCATACAGCGCTCCTGAACCAACTCGGGCATTGGGTTCTGATTACTGACCCAAACTTTAACCTGCAATATGCCAATACGGTTGCAGCAAAATCACTTGGCATAAATACTGATGACTTTACTGCTTTTGATTTACCGAAAAAAATTAGGCAAATAACAGCGCAACAGCAAACCGAAAAAACCTCTTCTTCTGATACTAAAAACCTCTTTATCAAGCACAACAACAAAGAATGGCCTATGACGGCTACCCTTATTAAGAATGAAAATAAAAGCTTTTGGTTGCTACAGCCTTTGGCTCAAAATCATGATGAACACGAGAAACTAATGGCCAAAACGCTGCGCGAAAGTGAAGCACGTTTTAGGGCTGTAGTGGAGCAAAGCGACGAAGGCCTCATCCTGTTTGATGATAAGGGTAAAATCACACTTTGGAACAAAGGCGAAGAAATCATTACCGGCTACAAAGCCAGCGAAATGATTGGCAAATACATCTGGGATGTGATGTTTATACTGGGGCCGGAAGAAATAAAACAAAAATCGCCCGAAGGAGCCAAAACAATACGTAAGAGAATTTTAAACTTGCTCGCTCGTAAAGATTCCCGTTGGATTCACGAACAAAAGGAACGAATTATCTCCAAAGCCAATGGCGATGAACGCATCATTCAAACTACGCTTTTCCCGGTTCTGCTCGAAGGAGACTATATGTTTGGCAGTATCAACCGTGATATTACCGAACAATTTCACGCTGCAAATCAGCTAAGTGAAACCACAGCAAGACTAAAAGCCGTTATAAAAGCCATGCCCGACCTGATGTATGTTCTCGACAACACAGGTATTTTATTAGAATCATTACAGCAACAAATTCCTCCTTTTGCAGAAAAAGAACCAAATAAAGGAATGCTGATCAGTGATTTGATGGATAAACAAACTGCCTCAAGCATTATGCTCGCCGTGAAAAGAGCTAGTAGCAGCAAACAAACACAGGTTTTTGATTTGATGATTCCACTACGTAATCAAAAACTAACCTATGAGGCCAGGGTTTCGCCCATGAACAAAAGCAGCTGCTTGCTCATGCTTCGCGAAATTACCAACATCAGGCAACTCGAAAGCATCTTAATGCAAAACAACCGCTTGCTTCAAACCCTTACCCATCTTGCCACACGTTTTATTAACCTTCCCCTGTCGAAAACCAATGACGCCATTAATGATGCACTTAAGCAAATTGGCCTTTTTGCTGGTGTTGACAGGGTGTATATCTTTGATTATGTGTGGAGCGAAAATTATATGACCAATACTTTCGAGTGGTGCTCCGAAGGTACAAGCCCTGAAATCGAAAACCTGAAAAGGGTTCCAAATAATTTGATTCCTGAATGGGTTGCCTCTCATCAACAAGGCGAACTAACGATCGTTGATGACCTACAAAAACTTGATAAAAACAGCGAACTCTATAAAATACTGGAGCCTCAGCAAATTAAATCGTTGATTACGATCCCTCTGATGGAAGAACAAAACTGTTTGGGTTATGTAGGCTTTGATGCCGTAAAAAACCACAAATCGTTTTCGGACAGCGAATTATCCCTGCTACAGATTTTTGCCGAACTACTCACCAACCTCAAAATTAAGCAGCGGACGGATCACTTGCTAAAACGCAATCAACTAACTCTTGAGCAACAAAACCAGCAACTGAGCAGCCTCAACGAAAAGCTAAAACAACAAAATGAGGAAATCCTGGAAAAAAACACGGCACTAGCCAAAGAACGTGAAAAAGCCGAAGCAAGTGATCGCCTTAAAACAGCCTTTTTAAACAACATTTCCCACGAAATCCGCACACCCTTAAATGGAATTGTAGGCTTTTCGCAGTTGCTTTCCGATCCCGATCTCAGTCAGGAAGATCGACTCGATTTTATCGATGCCCTTGGAATAAGTGTAGAACGACTCACTGATACCTTCAACGACATCATGGATGTGTCGCTGCTGATGTCGGGCAATATGCCTTTCAACGTCGAAACCATTCATCTGGCTAATCTGCTTAATGAGGTCAATAAAAAACATCAACATTTGGCCAAAGCCAAAAATATTGAGTTCAAGATGATGGTTTCGGAAGAATCGATGAAAATGCAAATGGATGGTGACCGTGGCTATTTGTATAAAATACTGAACGAGCTGGTTACCAATGCCCTAAAATACACCCAAAAAGGATTTATCCATATGGGGTTCGAAACAGCGGATAATGAGCTTATACTTTTTGTGCGCGACAGCGGCAAAGGAATCAGCGAAAAAGCCCTGCCCGAAATTTACAAACCCTTTATTCAGGAAGACTTTTCCAGCACACGAAATCAGGAAGGAGCCGGACTCGGCCTCACAATCGTAAAAGGACTCGTGCACCTGATGCAAGGCCGCATTCGTATTGATTCTGTAAGTGACAAAGGAACAACTTTTTACATCCATATACCCTTAAAATCTGCCATTAATATGCAACTTTCAAAACCTATTGAAAAACCGGTTCAAGTAGATCAAAACAAAGATTGGCCAACAATTCTGGTCGCCGAAGATGAAGACCTTAATATTTTGTACACCAAACGTATTTTCAAATCAAAACCTTTCAACGTGCTTTACGCCCGCAATGGCAGTGAAGCCGTTCAGTTGGTTAATGAACAGGATAATATTGATTTGGTTTTAATGGATATTAAGATGCCGGTGATGGATGGCCTGGAAGCTACCGGTCAAATAAAACTCATCAAACCAGATCTTAAAATAATTGCCGTTACAGCTTATGCTGCCAACGACGACAGGTTTATGTGCCTCAATGCCGGCTGCGATGATTATATCACCAAACCCTTTAAACCAGCTGAGCTTTTTGAGATGATTCATACCTGGTTAGATAAACACTAAATAAAAACTAATGGATCTCTCTTATAAATCCATACTTCACGCACTACCTTACCCACTTTTGGTATGTAATAGGGAGGGAAAATTACTTTTTACAAATCCTTCAGCCAGCCAGATTTTTGGCGATTTGGAAGATCAGATACTGCAGCAAATCATTCCGGACTTGAGTGATGCGGAACTGGCTCAAGATTGGTTTAATCAGGAAACCGAACGTGTTTTTGATACCTTTATCAAAAGTGCAAAAGAACAGATTACGTGGAATTGTAAAACCACAGATCAGGAGGATGCTCCATCGCTTGTTTTGCTTTTTCCACTGGTTTCGCATGCAGTGGCTCGCGGCCAAAAAAAACCCGACTTCAATGTTTTTAAAGCAAACACTAAGCTCAACAAAAACGAAACAGAAACACTTTTCAGAAAACTCTACCACAAGGCTCCTATTGGCATCACACTAATTGACTCCACTACCAAAAGATTTGCTGACAGCAATCCCATGATGACAACAATATTGGGCTACAGCAAAGCTGAATTACAACAACTTACCTATTTCGACATCACCCCTAAACGCTTCCACCAATTAGACCGCATTCAAACTGAGGCACTCTATATTTCAGGTCAGTTTGGTCCATACGAGAAAGAATATTTTCACAAAGATGGTCATACCATAACAGTGGTTTTGCACGGCGAGAGTTTTTTCAAAGATAACGGCGAACGCATGGTTTGGCTTTATATTCAGGATATTAGTCAGCAAAAAGAAACGAAAATCAAACTTAAGGACAGTTTGAATAGCATAAAAATACTTTTTGATGAAGCTCCGGAGGCGTATCTGCTAACCGATATCAAAGGCAATCTTATCGATGCCAATAATGCCGCCGAAAAACTTTTCAGGCTCGACAAAAACAATTTTATCGGAAAAAACCTTTTATATCTTTCACAGTTACCCCTAAGCGAAGTGCCGAAAGTAGCCAGTGTATTGGCTCAGCACGCCATGGGCAAAATAAGCGAGCCCTATGAACTGCTTTTGCAGCGCGACGAAATCAATATGATGATTTTAGAGGTGCAAACGTTTAATGTTACCCTAAGCGAAAAAACGCGCTTACTAACTATCGCCCGCGAAATTACCGACCAAAAAAATTACGAACAACAAATCATCAACGAAAAAAATAAAGCGCATCAATACCTGGATATTGCCGGTTCAGTGATTATGGGGATTAAGCCAGATCATTCCGTCAGCATTGTCAATCAGGCCGGATGCCGATTGGTAGGCTTTGAAAAACCCGAACTCATTGGCCGGCAATGGACAAAGTTGTTGAAAGAAAATCATGAAACAGAAAAAATAAAACACTTTTTGGATCACTGTTTCGATGAAGCAAAAACACCCGATGAAGCCGTCGAAAGTAAATTGGAACTGCCAAATGGGAAAAGCATTACTTTTCTTTGGAAAACCACTTTGATCTATCAAGAAGATGGCAGTGTAGACGGCCTGTTAGCTTCTGGTATTGATATCACTGAACTAAAACGCATGCAAAAGCTTTTGATAGAAAAAGAAAACAAATCAGCCCACCTCAACCAGCTTTCACACCTGGCCCTGCAGCGCGATTCTGATAAAGACTATTGGATAAATCTTACTGAAAGCCTGAAGGAACTGATGCAATGCGATGAGTGCTATATTACAGCCTGGGATGAAGCAAAACAGCGCACTATTCCGCTGGCAGCCCACCGAAAAATGTATGACTATTACAAAAGCATAGCTGTACCTCCTCAGGAACGTAGCCTTACACAAAGTGTGCTCGAAGAGGGCAAACCACTTGTAGTGCACGATTACGAAAACTCAGCCTTTATCAGCAAGGCGATAACAAAGCTGTTTAAAACTAAATCTATGCTAGCTATTCCAATGATTGTTGGACAAGAAAAACTTGGTGCCATACTCATTGGCTTTCTACAAAAGCATCAATTCACACCCGACGAATTGGAATGGGGAGAGTTTGCTACCAATCATCTGGCACTGGCCTTTCATAAAAGTAAGCTCATCGAAGAACTTCGAAAATCAAATGCAACTAAAGATCGTTTCTTTTCAGTGCTCTCGCATGATCTGAAAAGTCCTTTTGCAGGAATTGAAACTTTGACTGGTATTTTACTTGAAAACCACCCACCTGCAAATCAAAAAGAGCAAAAAAACATGCTTAACACTTTGCACGAAACTGTTGCTCAGCTAAACACACTGATCGATCAGTTGCTTAGCTGGAATCGGCTGGAGCGTGGCCTGATGCCATTGAATCCTGAACAGCTGCTTGTAAATGAATTGATTGCCGAACTTTGCAAGCAGCTAAACCCTGAAGCCAAAGCCAAAAATATTATCCTGCAAACCAATATCCCTGAAAATACGCTTGTTGAAGCTGATGAACGGATGCTGCAAGCTGTTTTGCGTAACATTTGCCAAAACGCAATTAAATTTACTTACCCCAATCAAAAAGTCCTGATCACAGCAAAAAGCATCTCAGAAAAAGTTGAAATTCACATCCAAGATAGCGGGATCGGGATGAGCAAAGAAACGGTTCAAAACCTTTTTGAACTGGAAAGACCAAAATCTGAGGATGGCACTTCAGGTGAAAAAGGTACAGGGCTCGGCTTGCTTATCGCCCACGAATTTGTAAAATTGCACCAGGGAAGTATCAGGGTTGATAGCAAACCAGGAAAAGGCAGCAGCTTTATTATCACGCTCAAGCGAAAACTCAACTATTGAACTAATTCTACTACTATGAAAGATGAAACTAGCAAACATTGTAGCTACCGCTACTTAAATCTCTTGGGTGATGCCTTACTGGTTTTAGCATCTGATTCAAGTATATGCTTTGTTAATACTGCACTTGAGAATCTTATTAATAATACAGAAACATTGGGCAAAGGCAAACTGCTTGCAACTATGCTTTCGCCTGAGGATCAGAAAAAGTTATTTGAACTGGCACAAACAAACCAACAGAAAGATGAACCACTTTTAATTAAACTGGATTTAAAAAAACCAGCGCAAAGCTTATTGTTTGAATACGATCCTACTTTGGGTTTGCTGCCAGATGGCAATTACCTTTTCGTTGTGAAGCAAAAAGGCGTTTTTAACGATTGTGCAAGAAGTGATCAAGACTCACTTGAGAATTCTAATGCATTTTACCTGATTCGTACTGACTTACAAGGAAAATACACCTATGCCAATCAATACTTTCTGAAACGTTTTAATTTTTCCTTTAACCAATTAATAGGAAAATCAGCGATGGATAGCATTTTTGCAGAAGATTGGCAAATATGTATGGAAACCGTTGAAAAGTGTCTGATGAGCCCAATGTCATCTCATGCAATTACTCTAAGGAAACCCGATTCTCATAGCGGCTTTTTTACATCTTCATGGGAGTTCAAAGCACTCACCGATACGCAGGGAACACCTGTTGAAATACAGTGCATAGGCACCGACGTTACTGATCAAACAGAAACATTCAAAGCACTTCAGCTCAATCAGGATCGCTTGCAGGCAGTATTTGATCATACTGGCGCAGGAATTGCTATTGTAGATGAAAAAGGAGTAATTCAATTTGCTAACGAATATTTTTGCAACTTTTTGGATTATTCACCCGATGAGCTAACCGGAAAGACAGCCGAAGAGGTAACCCATCCGGAAGATATCCCCAATGATGTCGAAAAGTTTACAGCTTTAATAAACCAAGAAATCAAAAGCTACGAAATCAAAAAGCGCTACATCAAAAAAGATGGCACTTTGGTTTGGGGTCGCCTCACCCTATCTGCTTACGATAAGTCGGATAATAATTCCATGCTTTTTATTGCCATGGTTAATGATATTGACGAAAAAGTTAAGCAATCAGAAATCCTGGAACAAAATCAAATTCAGTTTAGAAAATTGCTCGAAGAGCTTCCGGATATGGTTTTGATTCATCAAAAAGGTATTATTAAATATGTCAATCAAGCCATTTTAAATAATCTTTCCTTGAGAGAAAAAGATCTCTTGGGACATCATGTGTTGGAATTCGTACATCCTGAGGATAAAGACCTGGTCGCAAATCAAATAAATGCTGATAAAACCGCTGAAACATCAGAGGACTATGAAATCCGCATAAAAGTTGGAGCACTGCCCGAGAGGGTGGCTATTATCAGAACAACCAGTGCAGTTTTTATGGGAGAATTGGCAACCATTGCCATTTTGATAGATATCACCAGCAGAAAGGAAGTGGAAGAAGCGCTGCGCGAAAGTGAAGAGAAGTTTCGCATGCTGGCCGAAACAATCCCTTTTGCTATTATGATTCATCAGGACGACCATTTTGTTTATACCAATCCCGCAGGCGAAAGGATTACAGGCAGGTCAGCCGGTGAAATTTTCCAGCTTAGGTTTTGGGAACTCGTTGCACCGGAATATCAGGAACTGATACGCGAAAGAGGAAAAAAACGGCAGCTGGGCAATGAAGTCCCAACAAATTATGAATTTCAGATGCAACACAAAGATGGTCATCAGCCATGGGTATTGCTTTCAGGTGCGCTAATCAAATATAAAGGAAAACCGGCAGGACTGATCTCTGTGGCCGACATCACCAAGCGAAAGGAATATGAAAAACAAATTAATGAGCAGGCGGCCAGAATGAATGCCGTACTCAGCGCCCTGCCCGACATGCTATTTATTTGCGACCAGTATGGCAACTTTTTGGAATATTTTGCCCAGTCAACCGATTTGTTTGCGCTCAATCCCGAAAAAGTCATTGGCTCTAATATCGCTGATTTGCTCGAACCGCAAGAATTAAAAAGACATTTGAAAGCCTATGAAACATGCCTTACCGAAAAAAGAAATGTTACAATCAAGTATCAATTATCAATTAAAGGTCAAACACATTATTTTGAAGCACGATTGAGCCCAATTGATGATAAGCGCTTACTTTCGATCGTACGCGATATCACTTCCAATACGCGATTAAATCAAGAACTTAGTTATCTGTCGCATTTGCAATATCTTATGACGAGACTCTCCAACAAATTTATCAATATTGAAACCAGGAAAGTAGATCAGGCCATTACCGAAGCACTCAAAGAAATAGGCGAGTTTACGCAAGTAGATCGGGTTTATGTTTTCGAGTACCTCTGGGAAAAGCAAATCATGACAAACACTCACGAATGGTGTGCCGAAGGAATCACATCTGAGAT
Source organism: uncultured Lentimicrobiaceae bacterium (assembly GCA_964592595.1). Classification (GTDB taxonomy): domain Bacteria; phylum Bacteroidota; class Bacteroidia; order Bacteroidales; family F082; genus UBA5536. The sequence continues at coordinate 19,442 of CAZQFH010000029.1, forward strand.
TGATAACCTTAAAAGTGTTCCAAATGATATGATACCCGATTGGGTAAACGCCCATAAAAAGGGTCAAACCATAGATATCTCACGCGTGGATGATTTGGATCCTGAAAGTAATCTGTATAAAATACTTGAGCCTCAGGGCATAAAGTCGCTCACCACACTGCCGATGATATTTGAAGACAAATGCCTGGGTTATATAGGATTTGATGCCGTGAAACAGGAAAGAATTTGGACCCATGAGGAAACAACGATATTAAAACTATTTGCCGAGTTGCTTACAAACCTGCATGTAAAAGCTGCTGTGAATAAAAAACTCCGCAGTGCAGAAGCAACAAATGCCTTTATTACCGACAATATTGCTGATGCAGTGATCCTTACTGATCCTAATGGTAATTACAGCTTCATTTCCCCTTCACACAAACGTATTACAGGTCGTGGTGAAGAAGTAATAGGACAAAGCATTTATGAACATATACATCCCGACGATCTTGATCTTGTAAAACAAACCTTGCGCCTCGGGAAAAAAGCCAATAAAGAATATACCGTTAATTACCGCTACCTGCATCCCCAACAAGGCTATATCTGGATTGAATCAACCGGAAAACGTTATTTTGATGAAGGTGGTCAGGTTTTCGGACTTTTTACCTCCCGCAATATTCAGGAAAGGAAAACTGCCGAATTTGAACTGTTAAAACTATCCAGAGCCATTGAACAAAGCTCAGCTTCAGTGATAATTACAAATATTTCAGGTCATATTGAATATGTAAATCCTGCTTTTTGCAACAATACGGGTTACAGCTTTGACGAGGTAAAAGGAAAAAATCCCAGAATATTAAAATCCGGACATACTCCTGCTGAAACATATCAAATACTCTGGCATACCATCAAAAGTGGAGGATCATGGCGGGGTACATTCAAAACAAAACGCAAAGACGGCAGCCTTTTCTGGGAAGCAGCCAGCATCTCGCCTGTTATTGACAAGCAAGGAAAAATCACTCATTTTGTAGCGATCAAAGAAGACATCACAGAGCAACGCCGCATTCGTAACGAATTGGTTAAGGCTAAAGAACAAGCCGAAGAAAGCAACCGACTCAAAACAGCTTTTATCAATAATATTTCGCACGAAATCCGCACGCCACTTAATGGGATTGTTGGCTTTGCCGAACTGCTTACTGATCAGGAAATTTCGTATGAAGAAAAAATTGAATACCTCAGCGTAGTCAACGCAAGCAGCGAACGTTTGATCAAAACCGTAACTGATATCATGGAAGTATCGCTTTTAGTTTCGGGCAACAAACAAATCACAAATGTCAACTTCGAACTTTTGCCTTTGCTGGATGAGTTAAAAGCAAATTTTGAACCCCGCTGCAAAGAAAAAAATCTCAGTTTCACAATCAATCTCAATACAAAATGCCGGCTAAAAACCTGCAGAACAGACCGAAAAATGGTCGTAAAAATACTTTCCGAACTGATTAGTAATGCAATTAAATATACCGACAAAGGTTTTGTAAAACTGATTTGTAATCACAAAAAGGGCTATCTCAACTTCATCATAGCAGATAGTGGCTGCGGCATCCCCGAAAAATATCAAGATAAAGTCTTCGACTATTTCAGCCAGGCCGATGGTTCAGCCAATCGCACTTATGAGGGCAGTGGGCTTGGCCTTTCGATTGCGCGTGAAATGGCTATGTTGCTTGGCGGATCAATTAATTTTCAATCTGAGTTAGAAAAAGGCTCCGTAATTTATTTGGAAATTCCATGTGGAGATTCCAATTCCGAAAACGAACACCATTACGAAAAACCTAAAATTGAGCCCAGCAATCATCAAAAGATCTTGATTGTAGAAGATGATGAAATAAATTATATTTATTTAACCAAAGTGCTGAGTCCCGAACAGCGGGATCGCATTATTTGGGTAACTGACGGTCTGGAAGCCGTGGAGCTTTGTACACAGAATAAAGACATCAGCCTTGTTTTAATGGATATTAAAATACCCGGCATTAATGGTTACGAAGCAACCCATAGAATCAAGCAAAAACGCCCTGATATCAATGTGATAGCATTAACTGCATATGCTATGGAAGCTGATCAGGAAAAAGCATTACAAGCCGGCTGCGACGACTTTTTGAGCAAACCTTATAGCAAAGATCAACTCCAGCAAAAACTGAAAAAAATCATTTTACATGAACCAAGCTAAAGAAAACCACAAGCTTACTGAAGCCGAAAAAAATCTGCAATCGCTGAATCACTTGCATGAACTGATTTTGAAATTTTCTTCCATGCTCATTCAAGCCAAAACAGATCAAATCCATGAGGCTATCAATACTACGCTCGAACGCCTCGGTATTTATGCTGCCGTAGATCGGGTTTATATCTTCGAATATAATGCACAGGAAGACACTGTTGACAACACCCATGAATGGTGTAATGAAGGTATAACACCCGAAATCGATAACCTACAGGGAATTCCTTTTGCAGCTGTTCCAAGATGGCAAGAAAAATTCAAACAAAAGCAATATGTGTACATCCCAAAAGTCGCTGAAATTGATTCCCAATATCATGTTGAAAAAGAAATCCTCGAACCTCAGGGCATTATTTCCCTTCTTGCGATTCCAATATTTTACAGTGAAACCCTGATAGGCTTTATTGGTTTTGATAGCGTAAAACGAGAACGACTTTGGAACAAAGAACATATCGATCTGTTGCGTCTTGCCGGAGAAATTATTGCCGGAACAATTTATCGCGAACGTTTTGAAAACGAACTGCTTAAGGCACGTAAACTGGCAGAGGATGCCAACAAGGCAAAGTCAGAGTTTTTAGCGAATATGAGCCACGAAATCCGCACACCCATGAATGCTATTTTGGGTTTTAGCGAAATAATGCTCAACACCATCGATGACGAACAAAATAAAAGTTATATCCAAGCAGTCCTCACCAGTGGCCGAACCCTACTTTCGCTGATCAACGACATACTCGACCTGTCGAAAATAGAAGCAGGTCAGCTTGTTATCAATCCTGAGGCGGTGCGTTTGCAAACCATCTTCAATGAGATGGAACAGCTGTTTAAAGCCAAAGTCGAAGAAAAAAGATTGACTTACCGCTTTCACTGCGACGCAAACATACCCAAAATACTGGTAATTGATGATGTGCGACTGCGTCAGATTTTATTTAATCTGGTAGGTAATGCGATCAAATTCACACGCCAGGGCGGAATAGAAATCACTGGAAAAGCAATACCAGTGCCAAATAAAAAAGGGCTTTACAACCTTACAATCAAAGTTTGCGACACCGGAATTGGAATACCTCAAACACATATCAAAAATATTTTTAATGCTTTTTATCAGGTAGAAACAGACTCGGCACGGCGTTTTGGGGGTATTGGATTAGGACTGTCAATAACCAAGAAACTCGTTGATTATATGGGGGGCAATCTTCAGGTTGAATCTGAACAGGACAAAGGCAGCTGCTTTACCATAACATTGCCCGATATCCCTGAAAGTGATGCTGAAACAAAAAAAGAAAACGGTTTTTCGTGGAGTGATCAGCAAAAGCATTTTATTGAAGCCAATATCATGGTGGTGGATGATATTGCCTACAACCGCGAACTTATCAGGAGTTTTTTGGCCGATACGCAACTAAGTGTGATAGGAGCATTGGATGGCGAAAATTGTCTGGATCTGCTAAAGATTCAAAAGCCGGATCTGATTTTGATGGATCTGCGAATGCCAGGTTTGAGCGGTTATGAAACTACCCGAAGAATTAACAAGCTTTTTGAGAAAGACCCCATACCCATTATTGCGTTCACGGCATCAAGCATGAAACATGACGAAAAACTGATTAATGAATTATTTGATGACTATTTGCGCAAGCCAGTCGGAAGAAATGAATTACTGGAATGCCTAACTAAGTTTTTGCCGCACACATCTTCGGTTGTAGTTTCAGAAAAAACTGCTGAAATAAATATTGAAGACCTGAATCGCACACAATGCCAAGGTTTTATGCAAACTTTTAATGCGCGTTTGGCTCATGATTTCAATGCACTGAAAACAGCTTTCGATATGGAATTGCTCAATGTGTTTTTAGAACAACTTGAAGAGCTGCGCCGACAATTCAACATCAATCAGCTGGATAATATTCTTGAAGGATTAAACCTGGCCAACGAAAATTTTGACTTTGAACTTTACGAGCATCAACTAGCACTGATGGATAAGCTGTTAACAGAAATGAACGATAAAATTAACTTGAAATGAATGAGTTAGACACGAATGCCATTTACCCGGCTACGCTTCTTGTAGTGGACGACAACCCCTTAAATCTGCAATTAATTTCTACGCTGTTGCGATCAAAAGGATACAAACCAGTAATTGCCAATTCGGGCCACAATGCACTGAAATACCTCGAGCAAAAAACTCCGGATATGATTCTGCTGGATATCATGATGCCAGAAATAGATGGTTTTGAAGTTTGCGAAAAAATTAAATCCCAAAGTCGTTATGCTGATTTACCCGTAATTTTCCTGACTGCAAAAAATGAAGTCACAGACATCGTTAAAGGATTTAGTTTAGGAGCCGTAGATTTCATCAGTAAACCTTTTAAAAGTGAAGAAGTATTGGTTCGCATCCATAATCATCTGGCACTCAAACAGGCCAAATTGAAGGTAGAAGAACAAAATAAAACCCTTAAATCACTCAACCAAACCATTGCGCTTTCCAATAAGCAACTCGAAAAACAGGCTAATGATTTAAAAGAACTGAACGCGCAAAAAAATCGATTCTTTTCAATCCTTGCACATGATTTAAGAAATCCCTTTTCGGGATTTGTAGGTATGACCAGCCTGCTTCGTGATGGATGGAAAACCATGAAAGAAGAGGATTTGGAGGATTTCATATTTACCCTTGATCAAACAGCGGAAAAGGTAAATAAGCTACTCGAAAACCTGCTCAAATGGTCACAAGTTCAGCTTGACAGCCTGATTTTTGAAAAATCTGTTTTTTTACTTGAAGACCTCATCACAGAAGCCTTCGATCTCAAAAAAGAACATGCCGACAAAAAACAACTTACCCTCATCAATGGCATCAAAAACAACGACTATCTGGAGGCCGACGAACAAATGACCATGATGGTAATCAGAAACTTATTATCCAATGCCATAAAATTTACTCCCAAAGGAGGTATCATAAAAATTGACACCATGAAACTTGGCAATAATATGCTTCAAGTTGCTGTTCGCGACAATGGCATCGGCATGTCGAATGTAACAATGAAAAAACTTTTTAACATAAGCGAAAAAGTTTCACGACCCGGAACAGATGGAGAAGAGAGTACGGGACTTGGTCTTATCCTTTGCAAAGCACTTATTGTGAAACAAGGCGGTAAGCTCTGGGCCGAAAGCGAAGAGGGTTCAGGGTCGGTGTTTTATTTTACGCTGCCAATGCCTCAAGGGGATTAATTTTCAATATTAATCGGCTAATTAATCTTCTTCCTGATCCACAAGTTATTGCGGTTAACCGCCGGCTTGGCTCGTGCATTTTTCTGTATGCGTAAAGTAACGATTATTGCAACTGCTATCGTCATTATTCTGAACACATTAGACCAAACTCCCCCAAGAGCATTATCCCCGGCTTCAAAAAGCATCCAGCTCAGGTTCATCAATGTGTGCAGCAGACAAATAAACCAGAGATTGAACTTCCATTCGGCATAGAGCCAGGCAAAAAATCCTGCTCCCATAAAAGTCATCATGAAAATACCAACCACCTCTGCTATATCGCTGCTTTGATACAAATGAAGTGACCCAAAAATAATGGCTCCAAGCAAAACAGCCGGTATAAAACCCAGTCGGGTATAGCGAAACAGCAGTCCAAAGAAAAACGCCCGGAAATATAATTCTTCAAAAAATCCGGCAAATACAGCCCCCAGCATGATTTGTTGCCAGCTCAATTCCCGATTAAAATCAAACACGATAGCATAGCCAACAAACATAGGAAGTGTAAACAACAAGGCCATCCCAAAAGCTTTTATCAACGATCGCGGCATGCCAATCGCATCAAAAAACTGCCGCCTGAACAACACAATCACAGTAACAAAAAGTGGCAAACCAACTAACAGATAAGTCACAAAATAAGCTACAACCGAAGCTGAGTAATCCCGTAAAAAGTGGTAAAGATCTGCAAAATAAAGCCTGTTGATCAGGATGTAAAGTGCAAAGGCCAGCGGAACAAGCCAGCTAACAAATTTTGAAGGTGGTTTCATTAAAATTGATTAAGGTAAAAAATAGCTTTTTTAATTGGCTATTTACGCTTATTTTTACAAATTTGAATGTAAATACAAACAATTATGTTTGGAGGTGGAGCTGGTCACATTGCAGATATGATAGCGCGTTTGAAGACAAACAATGCCTTATTGCGCAAGAAAAGCTATTTTCATACCATGATGAATTATCCTTACTCAAAGAAAAAAAGAAAAATTATTTTCCCAGTCAAAACCAGCAAAAGCAGACTTGAACAAGAATCAGAAATAACTGAGTTCATAAATGAAGACCGCAGAAATTTAGTCACCGGGATATTTGTGGCGATTGCAATATTTTTTATAATGATTCTGATCGTGAATCTATTATGGGAGTTCGGTTTACGAGAATACCTTTACAAAGCCTTCGGGGAAAAAACAGAATACTGATGATTCCATTTGCTCTAAATCTCTAACTTAAAGCCAATTGATAAACAATGCCCTGGATCACCCTCATTATCGCCGGCCTGTTTGAGGTAGCTTTTGCAGCTTCCCTTTCGAAAGCCCGAACTGCTGAAGCACCTGCATCCTATTGGTGGTTTACTGCTTTTGCGATCAGCCTAAGCATGAGTATGTGGTTGCTCTACAAGGCCACACATCACATCCCGATGGGCACAGCTTATGGTGTTTGGACTGGCATTGGAGCTGTTGGAACCGTTTTAATCGGTATCGTTTTCTTTCAGGAAGCTGTTAACTTTTGGCGCTTGTTTTTCATCACCACTTTAATTATCAGTATCGTAGGTTTGAAAATGGTTGCTACAGGAAATTAAAAAGTTAAAAATTCATGCATGTTTTCTTTGTTAACAACCTGAAAATCAGCTTCAGGATATTGACTTTGGAAAGCTTTTGGAATACGTGCATTCTTTTTACCCCATTTAAATTCAAAAGCTGAAATTTCTTCATTATTTACTTCCAGTAAGTCTATCTCCTGTTGGTCGTAAGTGCGCCAAAAATAAAACTCAGCAAAAGTTTCCTGATACACCTGTTTTTTAATTCGCTCGGAAACACAATAGTTTTCCCATAATTTACCTACATCATCCCGTTGCTCCAATGGCTTGAAATTATTGATGATCACATTACGAATACCGTTGTCCCAAAAATAATACCGAGGGGATTTAGTAATTTCTTTTCGAAGATTTCGGCTGAAACCATTCAATCGGAACAACACAAAAGTTTTCTCCAGAATATCCAGATAGCGTTGCACAGTTTTTACGGTAGTGCCCAACTGATTAGCCAATTCATTGAATGAAACTTCATTGCCAATCTGAAATGCCACCAGTCGTAACAGGTTCAAAACGAATAAGCTATCCTTGAGATTATCAAGCATTAGAATATCCTTCAACAAATAACCGTTTTTAATATTTTCCAGCAATCGTCGTTTGTCCTTTTCGTTTTTCTCCATTAAAATCTGTGGATAAGAGCCATAAACCATCAGCTGAGGAAGTTTTTTTGCTGTTTCAAGATAATCCAGATCCAATTCTCCAAAAGCAATCGGATAAAGCATAAAATGAATAGAACGACCAGTTAAAGGTTCACCCAGCTGATTACGTAAATCGAAAGACGCTGAACCAGTTGCCAAAACTGTAAGCTCGGGTCGTGTATCAATCAGGAGTTTTAGGTTTTTACCAATTCCGTTTATACTTTGAGCCTCATCAAGCAATAAATAATCATAATCCTGCGTAAGATTTTTGAGAATTTCTGCTCTGCCTGAAGATAAAATCTCAGCAGCTGTGAGGTCCTCACCATTAAGAATCAACACACGCTTTTCAGCTAACTTTTCAGTTAGTGCCTTAAGCAAAGTTGTTTTGCCGGTCCTTCTGGCACCAAACAAAACAGTAACCCTACCCGGAACTAAGCTTTCTAAAATCCTGTTAGTAATAAAACGGTGAATCATTTTTAGTTTTTTACAAAAATACTATAAATTGATCTACCATGGTACACAAATTAACGTTAATTTATTGACCATGCTACACAAATTAACAGTTTTTTTACGGATAAAATTAAGTGTGAAAGGAATAAAAACTCACCCAAACAAAGCTTCAAACAGCTGATTAACAGATGCTACAGCAACTACTTCGATTTTAAACTTGCTTGTATCAAGTCCTTTGTTGTTGTATTTAGAGATAAAAATGCGCTCAAAACCCAATTTATCAGCTTCAGCAATACGGGCTTCAATGCGGTTCACCGCCCTGATTTCGCCCGAAAGGCCAACTTCCGCAGCAAAGCAATCTTTAGAACTTATTGGGATATCTTCGCTTGACGATAAGATACTGGCAATCACAGAGAGGTCAATAGCCGGATCGTCCACCCGGATACCACCTGCGATATTTAAAAAAACATCTTTCGCTGCCAACCGAAATCCAGCGCGTTTCTCCAGCACGGCAAGCAGCATATTCAGCCGACGCATATCAAATCCCGTTCCTGAGCGCTGCGGTGTGCCATAGGCTGCCGTGCTTACAAGCGCCTGCGTTTCGATCAGCATGGGACGCAAGCCCTCCACCATAGCAGCGATAGCCACACCGCTCACAGCCTCTTCGCGTTGCGATAATAAAATCTCACTTGGGTTGGTCACCTCGCGCAAACCATTGGCATGCATTTCAAAAATACCGAGCTCGGCAGCAGAACCAAAACGGTTTTTGATGGCACGCAAAATGCGGAAACCGTAATGCCGGTCGCCTTCAAACTGAATGACAGTATCCACCATATGTTCCAAAATTTTTGGTCCGGCGATGCTGCCATCTTTGGTGATATGGCCTATCAAAACGACAGGTAGCTGCAAACTTTTGGCCACTTTATTCATTTCAGCTGCCGATTCACGGATTTGCGAAATACTCCCTGCAGTAGCCTCCAATGCTGGCGACTGAAGTGTTTGAATAGAATCAACAACCACCAAATCTGGTTGAACAGTTTGGATATGGCGTATTATTTCACGTGTGTCTGTCTCAGTAAGAATCAAACATTCCTGGTTAATAATACCAATTCGGTCAGCGCGCATTTTAAGCTGTTGCTGGCTTTCTTCGCCACTGATATACAAGACCTTAAGATTAGCATGTTGAAGTGCCACCTGAAGCATAAGCGTTGATTTTCCAATGCCGGGCTCTCCTCCTATCAACACCAGCGAGCCAGGCACCAATCCACCGCCCAGCACACGGTTCAATTCAATATAACCCATATCCATACGGGCTACTTTTGTACTACTAATTTCCTGCACGGGCAAAGGTTTGGCAGATCCGGGCATGACAAGACTATTAGAAAGCGATTGGCCTTTTTTGCCCGTTACAACAGTTTCTTCAACATAAGTATTCCACTCGCCACAAGCAGGGCATTTTCCGATCCATTTGGGAGATTCATTACCACAGTTTTTACAAAAAAAGACGGTTTTGGTCTTTGCCATGCTTTCATTTCTTTGGTTGGAAAGGCCTAATAATCAGCCTTAGCGCACTGTTAAAATTGATATAATTTGAGAACCACTGCAAGAGCGTTGCCAGTCGGTTTTTAAAGCCGACAATCGCCATCAAATGTACGAAAAGCCACACAAACCAGGCAAATGTGCCGCTGAAAAATAAGCCAGCAACATCCACCACAGCCTTTTTACGGCCAATGGTGGCCATGCTGCCTTTGTCTTTATATTGAAAAGGCTTCAGAGGTTTTTGATGAACCAATCTGCTCAGGTTTTTAGCTAAAAGTTCTGCCTGTTGAATAGCAACAGGAGCCACCTGTGGATGACCATTTGGATAATTAATATCCCCTTCCATAAAGGCTACATCGCCCACAGCAAAGCAGTTTTTAAAACCTTTTACCTGGCTGTAAACATCAGTTAGTAAGCGACCACCATGACTAATCACGGCCTGCTCCATTCCGGCAACCGGTGCGGCTTTTACGCCGGCAGCCCAAATAACATTTTCAGAAGGTATAGGTGTGCTGTTTTCAATCTCTACTTTATGTCCATCATAATTGTTGATTCTGCAATTGAGGAAAACCTGTACGCCCAAATGCTTGAGAAAATCAAATGTGCTTTGCCCCGCCTTTTCTGACATACCTCCTAACAGCCTGGCCGATCCTTCGATCAAGAAAACCTGCATATCATCCATTTTCAAGTCGTGGTATTCCTCTTTAAAAACAAAGCGTTTCAGTTCGGCTAAGGCTCCTGCAAGCTCCACTCCTGTTGGTCCTCCACCAACAATCACAAAGTTCATCAAAGCCTGTCGTTTGATAGGGTCTTTAGAGAAGATTGCCTTTTCCAGGTTCTGAAGAATCAAGCTGCGCAGGTTGAGGGCTTCCGGAATTGTTTTCATTCCCATCGTATAGCTTTCCAGGTTAGCATTCCCAAAATAATTCGTTCGGGCTCCTGTGGCAATAATCAAATAGTCATAGTTCAATGTTCCCTCGGAGGTAATCAATTCCTGCTTTTGAGGTAAAATTTGTTGCACATCTGCCAATCTAAAAAACAAATTGCCAAAGCGTTTCACATATTTACGCAGCGGATAGGCGATAGCATCAGGCTCCAACCCGCCCGTAGCTACCTGATATAAAAGCGGCTGAAAACTATGGTAGTTGTTCTGATCGATCAGTACGATCTGAAAATCCTTTTTGTTTAAGGCTTTAACCAGCGTGATTCCGGCAAAACCACCTCCGATAATAACCAGGCGGGGTTTTGCGGAGGCAGGTAAATTCAAATTTCTGCTTGTATCCATGAAGCTGTTTTTAGTGTACAGACAAATGTAACCATCCAAAGGCTTGTGAAGGGTATTTTTTTTGTTAAAAAAGCTATTCTAAACAGGAATGTAATGCAAAATAAGTGGTTAAAATAACCTGAATTTTCAAGCTATTCCAACGAATGACTCAAAATTATCCTGATTAATTACTTGCGTTTGGTTATTGGGATATGCATTTAAAAACGATTGAGGAAATCGGACATTTCCAGCTTTCCATTTAAAATCAAAGGCCTTCAACACACCATCCAGGTCTTCAATATAATCAATTTCTGCCTGATCGTGGGTGCGCCAGAAATAAGTACTGGGGACATTTTCTTCATAATGGTTGCGTTTCTTCCTTTCCGAGAGCAAAAAGTTTTCCCATAAAGCTCCCTTATCAGAACGCAATTCAATAGGAGCGTAATTGCTTATCAATACATTACGAATCCCGTTGTCGAAGAAAAAGTATTTCTTGCCTTTTTTAATTTCACTGCGCATATTTCTGCTCAAGGCCGGAAGTTTATATATTACATAGGTTTTTTCGAGCAGGTCGAGGTATTTTTCAACGGTGTTACTGTCAATATTTCCAACAGTTCTTGAAAGTTCATGATAGCTAACTTCATTGCCAACCTGAAATGCCAGTGCCTGAAGTAACTTCTCCAGATGACCCGATTTTCTGATGCCTTCCAATCGAAGGATATCTTTATATAAATAACTCTGCGCTAATTCAATAAGTAAATTCTTCTCCTTGCCAGGATTGTTAATCACCTCGGTATACGATCCGTAAATTAGTCTTGCATGCAGGGTGCGGCGTGCTTCCAGCTTATTAGTTGTAGCCACCAATTCTGGATAACTAATTGGATAAAGGTAAAAAGTACGTTTTCTTCCGGTTAAAGGCTCACTGCTGCTGTTGACTAAATCGAAAGAAGAAGAACCGGTGGCAATTATTTGCAAGTCGGGCTTCGTATCGTGCAATAGTTTTAGTTTTAATCCAATATTTTCAATCTGCTGAGACTCATCTATAATGATTAATTTCGTTTCCGACCCTATCATTTGCATCAGAGCGGTGCTCGTATTGGCAGCGGTTAGTTCTTTATTAACATCTGCTTCATCTGCATTGAGCCATTTAGTTTCTACCTTAAGTTTTTCTACAAGTATTTTCAACATGGTAGTTTTCCCAACTTGACGTGCACCCAACAGCAAGATTACTTTGTTACTGAAGCATTGGTCTGCTATTTTGTCCAATAAAAATCTGTTAATCATTATGTGTTATTTTACAACAAAGGTAATAGTGTAACCTAAAAATTCTGAATTTTAAGCCTAATATTATGAATATAATCCTTAATTTAGGCCTAATTTTTTGAATATAATCAAAATATTAGGCCAAGACAGATAATCTGTTGAAATAATTGACATCAAAAAAAAGCAACCGATTAATTTTTCAACCAGTTGCTTTTCCTTCTATCAGCTTGCTTTTTTTGCCTTATTCAATCACCGTCATTTCATCAACCAAATGACCTGCTCCGGCAAATTTATCCATGATAAACAGCACATAACGAATATCGACAGCTATGTTGCGACCCATATCAGGGTCATACATCAAATCGCTCATGGTGCCTTCCCAGCAGCGATCGAAATTGATTCCGATCATTTGGCCGTCAGCATTCAAAACAGGACTGCCCGAATTACCTCCTGTTGTGTGATTTGAGGCTAAAAAAGCCACCTGCATATGTCCGTCCTTATCGCCATATGGGCCATAATCTTTTGTGTCATGTAGGGTTTTCAACTTTTCCTCCACCACATAATCATAAATGTTTGGGTCTTCCTTTTCCATGATGCCTTCCAGTGTGGTAAAATAATCGTAATAAACTGCATCAGCCGGATGATAACCTTCTACTAATCCGTAGGTTACCCTTAGGCTGAAATTGGCATCCGGATAGAATCGCTTCTCGGGTTGCATTAGCATTTGCGCTTTCATATAGCTGCGTTGCAAGCTGTCGGTTTGCGCAGTTAAGCGTTGCAAATGAGGCCCAACTTCATTCTCGTAAAAAACACGCATACTCTCATATGCCTTAAAAGCAGGGTCTTTTAGAATATTTTTTGCTGATTTGTGATTAAAATTGCGCAGCAAATCATTCACAGCCGACTCATCATCAAAAATTGATTTGGTAAAAAGCATCTTTACATAAGCTTCCACATCGCCCTTATACTTTTGATCAATCAGGTTGAGTACTTCAGGTCGGAAATCTGAATTTTGGTTTTCGCGGTACAGTTCCAGCAAAGCAACGGCAACTTCCTGATCTATGGGTTGATGATAGTCTTTGAAAAAAGATTTAGCCTGATTTTCGGCTGCTTTAACCAGCGATTGAAGTTTTTCATCAGAAGTTTCCTTGTTTACCTCACTCAGATTTCTGAAGCGTGCCGCAAAGCTGATAAGCTCAATCCCCATGCCAGCCTCGCGCACATAATCTGAAGCCAGACTATAAGGCTCCATTTCGCCATAAGCTTTTTCGAAAGCCGGAATTATTCCTCCAAAATTTCCTTTGGAAATAGCTGCCCAGTCTTTAAATTTTTCTTCAAATGCCTGTTTGCGTTCAATGCCATTCAAGCGGCGAATTCCCTTGCTTTCGCCAATCATCTTTTTCCAGTAATTGGCCACGCCGGCATGTTTGGCTGCATATTGAATGCGTACTTTGGGGTCATTGTTGGCATATTTGCTGAAAATATCCAAACGCGTTTCACGCAGTTTGATCTTGGGAGGATTGGTTACTTCTGTGATCAAATTTACAGCATGTGATGGCAAATATTCGCTGGTGCGGGCAGGATAGCCAAAAACAAAAGTGAAATCCTTTTCTTCAATTCCTTTCAGGGAAATGGGTAAATGCGACTTTGGCTGATAAGGCACGTTATCAGGGCTGTATTCGGCGGGGTTACCATCTTTATCCACATAAATCCTAAAAACAGAGAAATCTCCGGTATGCCGCGGCCACATCCAGTTGTCGGTATCACCGCCAAATTTTCCAATATTGGAAGGAGGAGCGCCCACCAGCCTAATGTCTTTAAAGATTTCATTATAAATCATATAATATTGATTATCAATAAAGAAATCCTTAATTGTTACTTCATAACCTGACTCTTCTTCAGCCTTCTTGATCAGCGCATCAGAGTTTTCTTTTATTTTTTGTTTACGGGCTTCCATGGTCATTTCTTCATTCACGCCATCGAGCACCTGCTGCGTTACATCCTCCATTTTTTTCATCATAGTAACCGTGAGTCCAGGATTGGGGAGCTCTTCTTCTTTGCTCATGGCCCAGAAACCATTGGTGAGGTAATCGTTTTCGACACTACTGTGCTGCTGTATCTGGCGATAACCGCAGTGATGATTGGTAAGTAACAAACCCTGATCACTAACAATTTCGCCAGTGCAACCCCGGCCAAAAAGCACTATGGCATCCTTGAGACTCGTATTATTAATGGAATAAATGTCGTCGGCACTGATGCGCATACCCATCGCTTGCATTTCTTTTTCGTTGAGTTGCTTGAGCAACATCGGGATCCACATGCCCTCGCCGGCAAATAATCCGTAGTAAGGCAGTAAAATCACCGCCAGGAAAAACAATAATTTCTTCATTTGGATAATTTTTGCCGTAAAAATAAGGAATTGCTACAAAAAACCATCACTTCTTGAGGGTTTTACTGCTCTTTAATAAGTAAACGGTTCAATTAATTTCTCTTTATAATCTGGTACTTTATTGGAGTTGATGCTTCTAGTTGAACTTTTTTTGATTTTACTTGCTTTCCCATCATTTAATGTATTACTTTTGTATTATACATGTTGTTTAATACTATAAGTATAAATCATGAAAAATAGCAATCTTTTAGCTGAATTGTTGGCTACATGGGAGGAAACGTATAAAAAAGGTCAACTGACCTTGTGGATTTTTCTTTCGCTGAAGGACGGTAGAAAGTACGTTGATGAAATAAAATCTTTCGTCGAAGAGCAATCAGAATACACCATGACATGCGAAAGTCAAAGCCTTTATCGCACACTTAGAAAATTTAAACATGTTGGAGTTGTGGATTTTGAAACGGGAACTGGCAACAAAGGACCCGATCGAAAGTATTATTTTTTAACAGAATTAGGTCACGACCTACTTGAAAATTTCATCCAAAGAAATATCAATCTGTTTTTTAACAAACGTATCAAAGATCTAATAAATTAAGGAGGAATAAAAATGAAAGCATTTACAACAAACCTTATGTATTTTGCGATTTCTTTTTTCTTAGGTGCCGTTGCTTTTCGCTATGGCATGAGCTACAGTTTAGAATGCAAGTATTTTGATTTCGTCTGGATACTTGCCATAATTTACTTTTTCTTTAATTTTCTTATAGGCTGGCATTTTGGCAAAAATGACTATAAATCGATTCCACTTAATGATGTCGGTTTTCGGTTCCATTTTGTCACCTACTTCCTGTTCAACTCAATAGGAATTTTATGGTTTTTACTGGATTTAAACTCTAATTATGAGAGCCTTAGGCTTGTTTACCTTATAGCAATCTTTTGGGGAATCGGATTAATAATTCATTTCATCTTTTATTTGCTCGAGCGCAAAAAATCGATTAATGGTTTGAGCAAGGAAGATCTCTTCGAATAGAAACCGCTTTTAAACTGAAGTAGTTCAACATCATGATCTTTTGACTAAGTGATACATCATAAAATCTGCCGCTTCACCAATCTGGCCTTTGTAGCATAAAACAGGGCATAAATCAAACAGATTGAACTGGCTATCAAAGTAGTATAGGGAACGCTAAGATATTCGGCAATTGTTCCCAACAACAAACTTCCCACAGGCGTAAATCCCAAAAACGACATGCTGTAAAGCGCCAATACCCTTCCGCGGCGATCTTCGGCCACTGTGGTCTGCAGGAGAGTATTAGTCGAAACGAAGCTGATAATCATCCCAAAACCGGCAATAAATAAAAGCAGCAACGAGAGCCAACTCTGTTTTGATAAGCTAAATGCCATCAGAGCCAGTCCAAAAAGCAGCGCTGCATTGCGAATCATAAGTGGCAAACGACTGATATTGTTACGCGAAGCCAAAAACAAGGCTCCCGAAAGCGCTCCTGCTCCCAATGCTCCAACAAGTAAACCAAGCAGTTGTGAATCTCCTTGTAAAATTTCTGCTGCGAACACGGGCAAAAACGACTGAAACGGAAGCCCGAAAAAACTAATCACCATCGCCAGGCTGATCATATAGCGGGTAGGCAGAAAATTCCAGGCATAATGTAAGCCTTCCTTCAATTCTTTGAAGACTGATTGGTGTGCTGTAGGTTTCACAAACCCCGGCAATTTCATAAGTAACAAAGCGATAATTACACCACTAAAACTTACTCCATTAATCAAAAAACAAACTGCCTCACCAAACATGGCAATCAGCAGTCCTCCTATGCTGGGACCAATAAAACGTGCAGTATTGAATAACATAGAATTCAAAGCTACTGCATTGGGTATTAGTTTTTTATCTCCCAGCATTTCGAGCAGAAAAGCATGACGAAATGGGGTATCAAAAGCAATTGCCATGCCATTGATGATGACAATTACAATCAATGCAGTTACTGTAATATGACCAGAGAAAGTAAGGCCGGCGAGTAAAAACGCCAGCACCATTGGCAGGCTTTGCGTGGCAATCAGCACTTTGAATCTGTCCACCCTATCGGCATATACTCCGGCAATGGGTGTAAGTACCAGCGCCGGAATTTGACTGGCAAAACCCACCAAACCAAGATAAAACGCTGAATCAGTAAGTTTATAAACCAGCCACCCAATAGCCAGATTCTGAATCCAGGTGCCCATTAACGAAAACAAGGCACCGAAGAAAAACAACCTGAAATTGCGATTCTCCAGTGCCCTGAAGGCAAAGCGTATCTTATGAAAAAAGGGAAATTTAATTACTCCATTTTTCATGAAATTTTTTCATTTTACTAACCTTCCAGGATTGCTTTAACGCCTGGAAGTTCTTTTCCTTCAATATACTCGAGCATAGCGCCACCACCGGTTGAAACATAGCTTACCTTGTCGGCCAGATCGTATTTGTTAACAGCAGCTACTGAATCGCCACCGCCAACGAGGGAGTAGCAACCTGCGGCAGTTGCCTTTGCAATAGCATGCGCTATACTACTGGTACCTTTGGCAAAATTGGAAAACTCAAACACTCCCATTGGGCCGTTCCACAAAATGGTTTTTGAAGCCAAAATCACCTGCGTGAAGGCTTCAATGGTTTCGGGTCCGATATCCAAACCCATCCAGCCATCCGGAATTTCATCAGCGCTGCATTGCTGCTGTTTAGCCTCATTATCAAACTTATCAGCAATCAAAGTATCAGTTGGAATTAAGAGTTTTACGCCATTGGCTTTGGCTTTTTCAACAGCATTTTTTGCCGTTTCCAGCAAATCATCCTCAATCAGGGAATTTCCAACTTTACCGCCCATAGCCTTGATAAAAGTAAACATCATGCCTCCGCCAATAATGAGGTTATCAACCTTATCAAGCAAATTATTGATGATTTCAATCTTTCCGGAAACTTTTGCTCCGCCAAGAACTGCCGTAAACGGTCTTTCGGGATGTTTGGTCACTTTTTCGAGGTTTGAAACTTCATCCTGCATCAGGTAGCCAAACAGGCTGCTTCCGGGGAAATATTGTGCGATGATAGCCGTGGAAGCATGTGCACGGTGTGCCGTTCCAAAGGCATCGTTCACATACACATCTGCCAGCAAGGCAAGCTTTTTGGCAAAACTTTCATCTCCCTTAGTTTCTTCTTTGTAGAAACGCAGATTTTCGAGCAGTAACACTTCACCGGGTTTAAGTGCGGCAGATTTTTCAACCGCTTCATCGCCAATGCAATCGTTGGCGAACTGCACCTTACAATTCAGCTGTTTTTCGAGATTTGGGATGAGATGGCGCAATGAAAAACGATCTTCCGGACCCTCTTTCGGTCTGCCCAAATGCGACATAAAAATTACCGAACCACCAGCTGCTAATATCTTTTCGGCAGTAGGCATCGCAGCACGTATGCGGGTGTCATCTGTGATGTTAAACTTGTCGTCGAGTGGCACGTTGAAATCCACACGCATCAGCACTTTTTTGTCTTTCAGATTAAATTGATCAATATTCTTCATAATCATTCGGGTATTGGGATAATTAATTTTGGTATTTTATCAGTTTAAAGTCAAGATTTTCAATACAAAGATACTGCTCTCCGGCATTCCACAGGTAAATCCTGAGTTTTATTTCCGTATTGAAATCTTTTGGCGTCTGCATCATCAAAGCAGGCCTTCCATTGGTGCTATCTGCCTCAAAAAAAGGCCTCAGATCAAAACTTTCGTAGTGCTTCAACCCATCATCAGAGGTGGCATCCATCACCAAAAAAAGTTTTTTGGGAAGGTTTGCAGAAAGGATTGTGGCTTCAAAAAACACACTTATATCACTTGTTTCCGGCTCAAAAACAGTATCAGCCAATGGGAGGAAAGCCTCTTGAAAAACCCGACAATTGCGGCTGCTGTCATGATCGAGCGAGGTATTTATTAGTTCCCGTTGATAAATAAGCTTTTGCTCATTAACAAGGACAAGCTCAACATACGTAGGCGATTTATCAGCTTGTGTTTTTCGATACAGGCCAATTCGGCCATTATTTGCCAGCGGAAGCAGCTTTCCGGCAATTTCGGGATAATTACGCAGGACATCACTGGCCAAAAAGCTGTTTTGAATGGCGATATAGTCATAATCCCAATCCAATGCTTCATGCAGGTTTTCTGGTGTCGTATTAATTACCGTGTATCCCTTACGATGAAGCAGCAAAAGCGGGATGTTGGTAGTGTAAGCATCGAGCACCAAAAGTCGGGCATCAGGAGGCACACCAGCCTCATCTAAGAGCCTTGCACCACCTTCAAAATTGCGTCTTGTAATTTCCGTCCTGTCCCAGCTCTTAAATGTATTGCGTTCTTTTTGAATGGCAAAGCTTTGCTTGAGCATCCAGCCATTCAGTGCAAAGGCAATAATCAAAATACCGTATTGAAATGGCCTCTCAATTTTTGACAGCAAGCGCAATCCCAATCCCGATAAAATCAAAACTGGAAGAAAAAAGCTATCCAGAAAATAATAATCGTGAGCCGGAAATTGTCTGGACATCACTAAAAGATAAAGCCCGGAAGCCGCCAGCCAGAGCAATGCACTAAGCCCCATGACTTTATTTTGCTTGTCGCCCAATCCTTTGAACAAGAGCCCGGAAACCGCCACACCAATCCATATCCATGCAGGCAAAGAAAAATAAGTCAGTTTCCAGTTTGCCCAGCTCATCCGAATCAGCTGAATTGTTTCCGAAAAATCGTCTGCCGGCATTAACTCATTGATGAAAAGTGAGCCAAAGTTAAAACTCAGGAATTTGTTGTAAACATGATAAAATCCAACAACTGTTAATGCCATTAAAAAGCCCGGCAAAACAATCCCAAGCTTCGGTTTTTCTTTCCAATAAATAAGCACAAAAGCCGCAGCCCAGGCCAGCACTTCCATTACAAAAGGTTTGCGTATCAGGGCAGCCAGTGTTAGAAAAATCAGGGCTGTTATCAGTGTGTTTGTCTTTTCGTTTCGCAGGTAGCGTGCAAAAAAATGCAAGGCCACCAAACTCATGGCCACCGCACTTGTGCTGGGAATAAAGCCGTTGAGATAATACGTAAAAACCGGAGCAGCAAAAGCCAGCAACAAACCAGAAAGCGATAGTCCATAGTTGACGCCAGCTTCGCGCAAAAACCGAAACCAAAAAAACAATCCGCTCAATCCAATAAGCAGCATTATGGATCGATAAATCCAAGGAGCCGGCTGTCCATAAGCGCCCATCAGCAAAGCGGTAAGGTATTCGATTATCGGAAAATCAACACTGGTGATACCTTGTGGGTTTTCAAGCGGAATAGCAGCTTCGTAGCGGGGTTTGAGGTTGAGCGTGGCAGGATGAAAAAAGTCGTAGCCATTTTCCATAAAACCTACAGCCAAAGCATAACGATCACCTTGCGTCCAGGCATGAATATGAGCAGGAAATTGGGTTTGGGTGTTTCGAAAAAAGAAAAAAGCAAGCACAAGCAACACCATTGCCGGAAGCACATATTCCTGAAATTTGCTGAATCTGCCTTGTGTCATAGCCTGAAGCAAAGGTATAGATTTTAGCTGTTTGGCATAAGTTATACCGCAAAAGAATAATTTGACTCAGTAATGCTTGCTACAAAAACAACGGGAGTAAGTTGATTTTTAAATTACCCTCTTTTGATAGCATTAGTCATGATGATAGGGTTCGCCTTTGATGATAGAAAAAGCCCGGTACAGCTGTTCGGCAAACACCAGCCTCACCAGCTGATGCGAAAAGGTCATAGGCGAGAGTGAAATCAGGAAACGGGCCTGTTGTTTGAGCTTATCAGTAAAACCATAAGGCCCGCCAATCACAAAAACCAGGCGCTTAACCGATTGCAGCATCTGCTGTTCCAAAAAAGCAGCAAAACCACGTGAATGGTAGTTTTTGCCGTTTTCGTCCAGCAAAACGAGCACATCGCCAGCCAGTAGCTGGGCTTCAATCTGTTTGGCTTCGGCTTCTTTTTGTTCTGCTTCTGATAGTCGTTTTCGGTTTTTTAAATCAGGAATCACCCTAAACTCAAATGGCAGATAATGTTCGATCCGATCAAAGTAGAGCCTCATGCCTTCATCCAAAAACGACTGGTTAGTTTTTCCAATAACAAGTAGCAAGATTTTCATTTAAATCAAATTTAAGAAGCTTACAATAACCAATCAACTTTTTTCAGACTCCTCAACACTTCTCTTTCAACCTTTTCAAAATCTGGCAAAGCCTGAATTTGATCAGACATTGATTTTACCCAACGACCTCGATATTGCGGTAAACGTTGTATCAGTTTTTGTGAGAAATGATCAGGATTAATTGCTTTACTCTCGCATTTTAGCCTGAATTCATTGCAAAACATTTTGACTTCCATCTGTTGAGCTTCCAGCAGATACCAAATGTCATAAAAATCGCGTGGCTGCATCCTTTGCATTATCGACCTCATTTTTTCTACTAATATTTCTTCCAATGAATAACAATAAAGTTGATGTGGAATTTGATCAGAATAGGAAACAATTAAGTGCTTTTTCTTCGCTTCAAATACCAGTTTTTCATTACCCGAAATATCAACTTTAACGCTTTTGTGCTTCCCTTGTCCACCAAGTGGCCCAACACAATTTATGTAAAAATTGAACCCTCCATCCTGATGCTCATTCTCCTCCGTAATTTCCAGCGGTATGTTTGCCTCAGCACTAATGAACTCAAAAACCGACTTAAACTTATCTAAAATTTTGTCATTAAGTTCATTATCAAATAATAAAGTAAAATCCAGGTCTTCAGAAAAACGATACGAATCAAAATATACTTTTTTAAGCAGTGTTCCCCCTTTAAAGATCAAACTGTCAGAGAGAGAATCATGCTGAGCAATTCCCTGCAGCAGCCAGGAAAGTACATAATCCTTCTCTATTTGCTGATCTCTTACTTTCGCTTTTCGCGCGATCTGCTGAATTTCTCCGGGTTTAATCATGTGAATATGGCAGATTGTATTGTTTCTAAATCCAAATTTTGCTGAATGCTCCAACGGCTATGCCATTTACCTTCTTTGGGTAATTCTGTATCAAGCACTACGTAAGACTTTGTTTTAAGGTTTTGAAGCACTTCCAATATTTCAGTATCTATTTGGAGTGCTTCCAGCAAAAAACCCAACCTCTTTATAACTGCTTGCGAGTTAAATTTTTTGGCATAATCTAAAAGCTGTTTAAACTTGATTTTATCCCTCGATACGTGAATAGCTTTGGCAATTTCAACAATACCACCAGCATATTCAGGTTTAAACAAACAGTCGATAAAGGTTTTTTCCAGATCTGAACACCAAACTTTGTGATAACTATCTATCCAAACTTTTTGGGCACCAAAAAAATGTCCTTCGTTGTGATAAATAAATTGAAAGTTGATTTCTTTAATTTCAATTTGAGATGGTCGCATTTGAGCAGCTACAACAACCTGCTCTTTCAAAGATGGTTGAGTGATTAAATTATGTATTTGTAAGGCTGAATAATAGCCTATGTAATGCGGCACCTCTTTAGTCAAAACTTCTGCCAGTAAATGCCAATCGGGCATAAAGGTTTCCGGATCTTGTTCATATGGAATAAGATAAAACAAACCCTTCTTCAAACGCATCAACAAGCCACGCCTTACCATATCACTTAACAATTCCTTTAGGGCACTTTCGCTTGAATGTGGAAGTGCTTTTCTGGCTTCATTGTAATCAAAATAATGCTGTTCAATGGCATTGAAATACTTCAACAGTTCGCCAGAGCGGTTTGAAATATTTTTATTTTTCATATCAATATAGTCAGCTAATAACTGACCACAATGATACAAAATATAATTATTGATTGGGTAGTGCTTTTAAAAAAATCGAAATTTAACTTAAAAAACAGATGTCTGCTTACTCAAAACAGCTTTTTGAAGTCATGTAGCAATGATTTCATCTTCGATTCAAAACGGCTTCATCAGTCCAAAAAACCTTATAGCCCCTATTTTTTTCTTCACATCGCTATGAGACACAAATCTCCAATTATCAAGATCATTCAGACCCCTTTTAATCCCGGCTAGCTGCTCTTGAGTTAGCTCATCTCCCCAGTCATCAATCCCAATTTTTGAATCCATTACTAAATTTAGAAACTTAAGCGTGTCTTTATCATTAATCCTTGTAAACCAATTTATTAGTTCCAATTTTTTTGCTTCCTGACACATACTGATATTTTTCCTTAAAATAATATCGTTCACATTGTCAACGAAAGTAAATTTCACCCCATTTGCTGCATCAGCACAACCTTATTGAGCGCCTCCCTGTTGAGCTTTGTAGTTATCTTTTTCCGGTCGCAAAAATGCAGCAAATCTTGTGTACTCAGATTGCCAACCATTTCGTCGGCTGCTGTGGGGCATCCCCCAAGTCCGTTGTAAACCGTTTCGAAGCTGCGCACGCCGACTTCCCAGGCTGCTTCGAGCTTGGCAAAACTCTCTGAAGGCCTTGTATGCAAATGCAATCCAAAATCCACTTCCGGAAAGGCCGGAATCAAGGCTTCATAAACTTTATAAATCGTATCCGGTGTGGCTTCGCCCAGGATGTCAGACAAAGGCTGCCTGCGTACACCCAACTCAAAAAGTTTTGCTGCTCCGTCAATTACCATTTGAATGCTCCAGTCGTCGCCATAGGGATTGCCCAAAGCCATTGACAGGTAGATAACCAGACCTACCTGATTTGGAAAAGCGAGATCGGTAATCTCCTTTACAATAGCCAAAGCTTCCGTTTCAGAGGCATTCAAATTGCGCTTCAAAAAGGTTGGGGAAATGGAAAAAGGATACGAGAGACATTGCACGCGTTTACATTTAAGGGCTTCTTCTGTGCCTCTTTTATTCACCACCAGCGCCATAATTTCAGGCGGATTTTCAGGCAATTCAAGCCCTTCAATTACTTCGCGCGTATCGGCCATTTGCGGGATAACCCTTGGGGAAACAAAGCTGCCTACATCTAAAGTGCTAAATCCCACCTTCAGCAAAGCATTGATATACTGTTGCTTATTGGCTGTTGGAATGAAATTTTTTATGCCCTGCATAGCATCACGGGCAGTTTCTGTGATGTGTATCATGATAATTAGTTAGCCTGTGCGCAAATTTTTAAAATAAAGCTGACAGCTAAAATACTAAATTGAACCACACAGACGCGATCTTTAACAGCTTTTATATAAAGTCTAATAAATATTTACACATATTAATTGTATTTTTGTAAAAAA
>CAZQFH010000030.1:0-43275 GCA_964592595.1 uncultured Lentimicrobiaceae bacterium
AGTTTTTAATCAATTTTTCCTTCACAAGATAAGTAATTAATTGGTCACCTCAATATCTTTATTTCTCAACCAAGCCTGTGGAGATAAGGAAAAGGAATGTCATAAAACGATAACTTTTAAAAATGCAACTTCTGATACATTATATGTTGTATCTTCCTTTCACTATCCTGACACAACTACACTTGTTGGAATTTCTAACCCTGAATTAGACCCCAATTTTACCAAGGTTTTTCCTAATGGAAGTAATACACAAGTTCAATGGGGTAGAGACTGCATAGAGTCAGATTTTAAGTTTTCAATTCCTTCTGACACAATGATGATATACGTATTTGATGCTAAAGTATTGAAGGAGACCCAATGGGATACGGTAAAAGCAAACTATATGGTATTGAAGCGGTATGATTTGAGTTTACAAGATTTGGAGAGTATGTATTGGACGATAACCTATCCATAGAATACAAAAGCCTCGGAGCAATCCGGTGCATTTTTAATAATGACCTTTAAGCGAATACACGATAATTTTATCGTCAAACACTTCGTAAACAATGCGGTGTTCTTTATTTATTCTACGAGACCAACAGCCTGTGAGGTTGTATTTTAAAGCTTCTGGTTTTCCAATGCCTTCAAAAGGGTTTTGGGTGATAGTTTCAATGAGCTTGCGGATTTTCTTTAAAATGGAAGCGTTGCCGGATTTTTTCCAATAATCTATATCTTCTCTGGCTTGCAGGGTATATTCTATTTCCATATATCGTCAAGGTCAATTTTAACGGTCTTACCTTCTGCAACCTGCTTGCGGCTTTCTTCAATTTTGGCCACAAACTCAGGGTCGTAAGGCGAATCCTTTGCAAGCTCGAACTTAATTTTTAAGGCTTTAAAAAAAGCTGTAATAACACTAATCTCTTGTTCGTTTGAAGGATGAACAATTATATTTTTTATTTTCATTTCATTTAAATTTCTGTAAAAATACGAAAGATTTAATTATTGGAATGCAACACTAAAAATTATACTATTGTTGGGGGTCAATGTGGCTTGTATATCATTGTAGCCGGATAAATGTGCCAACCAGAAAGAACTGCCCCCCAGCTGGCGCGGATTTGCAATCCGTGCCGCCGAAAATCCATCCAAGCTTTTTCTTTCCAGTTTTTCAGAATGTAACTCATAGTCGGATTAACCAATTGAACAATACAATTTTCGATTGATAAAATTGATTCCATTGATAAGAATTGATTATTTTTGAAACATGAGCCAGACGCTAAGTTTATATTTTCCCGATGGCAGCAGCACGATCCTCTACCTGCATTGGCTTTGGCAATTTAATAACTTATAACTAACAAGTTTTATGCATTTCTTTAACCCTGCCGCACAAGTGCAGTAACTTCTCATGCTTTATCCTGATCACAAATGCGTGCTTTCAGCATCAAGAAAAATCACGTACTTTTGCTTTAAAATCAACAGGCTATGAAAGCTGAAAATAAAAGAGAATCAGATACTATGCGTTTTAAAATTGGGATCACTCATGGCGATTTCAACGGGATAGGTTACGAGGTGATGCTTAAGGCATTGGCTGATAATCGCATGCTCGAGCTGTTTGCTCCTGTCATCTACGGGCAGTCGAAAGTGGCCTCTTTCTACAAAAAACACCTCAACCTGAATGATATCCACCTCAACCTGGTGAGAGACGCTGATCAGGCTCATCCTAAAAGGATAAATATCGTTAACTGCACCGAAAACGACCTGAAAATCGATATGGGTCAAAGCACTGAAACAGCTGGTGAGGCAGCGTTTCAGGCACTCGAAATGGCTATGCATGACTATAAGCATGGCAAGATTCATGCCTTGGTTACTGCTCCCATCAACAAGCAAAATATACAGTCGAAGCAATTTAACTTCCCCGGACATACTGAATACCTGAGCGCTCATTTTGAACAAACCGAACCGCTGATGCTGATGGTTTGGAATGATTTGCGGGTAGGCACACTTACGGGACATATGCCTTTGAAAGAAGTTCCCGCGAAAATCGATGAGGCAATTATTATGCGTAAGATCAAACTGTTACAGAAAAGCCTGATAGAAGATTTTACAATTGGCAGACCAAAAATTGCTGTATTGGGGCTTAATCCACATGCCGGAGATGGTGGTTTGCTCGGTCGCGAAGAAATTGAGGTGATCAATCCTGCCCTGGAGAAGCTTAGGGCAGAAGGTGTGTTGGTTTTTGGGTCGTTCCCTGCCGATGGGTTTTTTGGCTCGGGAGCCTGGAAAAAATACGATGGCGTAATGGGCATGTATCACGATCAGGCATTGGCGCCATTTAAAAGTATCGCATTTGATGGAGGCGTAAACTATACTGCCGGACTACCGCTTGTACGTACTTCGCCTGCACATGGCACAGCCTATGAACTGGCCGGCGAGAACAAAGCTTCTGAGGACTCCTTCCGACAGGCCATCTACCTGGCATTGGATGTGCTCAAAAACAGGGCGGCTTATGCTGAAATGACAAGCGATCCGCTTCCATCCAATTCAATAGACTAAGCACTGTGCTACACCAAAGTTATTCCATAGCAAGTCTGGCGGGTATTATGCAGGCTAAAGTGCTGTCAGAAGGTCCAGCAGATTTGATTGTGCGGGATGTTATTATTGATTCCAGACAATTAATAACTGCAGATGCCTGCATGTTTTTTGCCTTGGTTACCAACAGGAACGACGGACACAAATATATTCGATCGCTTTACGATAAAGGCTTACGTGCATTTGTGATCAGTCACGATCGGGTAGATTGGAAATCCATGGATCAAGCTGCATTTATCAAAGTGGACAACAGTCTGGAAGCCTTGCAAATGCTGGCTGCATGGCATCGCAAGCAGTTTGATATTCCGGTAATTGGCATTACAGGATCCAACGGAAAAACGATAATTAAAGAGTGGCTTTTTCAGCTATTGAGCCCCGTCAGAACAATCATCAGAAGCCCGAAAAGTTATAACTCGCAGATTGGTGTGCCGCTCTCGGTCTGGCAGCTGGACAAACAGCATCAGCTGGCCATTTTTGAGGCCGGTATTTCTGAGCCCGACGAGATGGAAAGGCTTCAAAATATTATCAAACCCACCATTGGGCTGTTTACCAATATCGGGCAGGCGCATAGCGAAAATTTTATCCAAACCAATCAGAAGGTTGGCGAAAAGCTAAAACTTTTCACTAAGGTTGATACCTTAATTTACTGTGCTGATCATGCAGATATTCAATCCATTATTATTCGTTCTGAGATTCTGAGAAGTGTAAAAGGTTTTACCTGGAGTAGAAAAATTCCAGCTGATTTGCAGGTTGTGCTGCTCGAAAAAAGTGAACAGCAAACGACCATTAAAGCGCTTTATAAAGAAAATGAATACACGCTGCAAATTCCATTTACTGACGAGGCTTCAACTGAGAATGCCCTGCATTGTTGGGCCGCTATGTTGGTTTTGGGTTATCAGCACGAAACCATTAAAAAGCGCATGTCGCAGCTGGCTCCTATTGCCATGCGCCTTGAGCTGAAATCGGGGATTAATAATTGCACCATCATCAACGACAGCTACAATTCGGATGTAAATTCCCTGGTGATAGCACTTGATTTTATGGCACAGCAAAAACAGCATCCTCAAAAAACACTGATTTTGTCTGATATCCTGCAAAGCGGTCGCAACGAGGTTGACCTGTACACGTATATTGCAAAGCTGATTGAGGCCAAAGGTATTGATACGCTTATCGGTATCGGCCCGGCAATCAGCCGGCAATCCGAGCGTTTTAGCGGTAATAAATTATTTTTTCAATCCACTGCCGACTTCTTAAATCATTATCCGTTTGCGGCATTCAGTAATCAGACGATTTTGCTGAAAGGTGCGCGTATATTTGAGTTCGAGCAGATTAGCAGACAGTTGCAGGAAAAGGCGCATGAAACTGTGCTGGAAAT
The DNA here is from genome assembly GCA_964592595.1 of uncultured Lentimicrobiaceae bacterium. Lineage (GTDB taxonomy): Bacteria > Bacteroidota > Bacteroidia > Bacteroidales > F082 > UBA5536. The sequence goes on from CAZQFH010000030.1 coordinate 3,941, forward strand.
CAACCTGAACCATATGGTGCATAACCTTAACTTTTACCGCTCCCGAATGGATGCTTCCATCAAGCTGATGGCGATGGTTAAGGCTTTTAGTTATGGCAGTGGAAGTTTTGAAGTGGCTAATGTTTTGCAGTTTCATCAGCTCGACTACCTGGCTGTAGCCTATGCCGACGAAGGCGTTGAGCTGCGCAAGGCAGGTGTAAATCTGCCCATCATGGTGATGAGTCCCGAAGAGAACAGTTTTGATGCCATGATCAAGTACCAGCTTGAGCCGGAGGTTTTCAGCTTCAGAATACTTGATCTGCTCGAAGAAACGATCTCGCGCACTGCCCTGCCTGCCAATAAACCGGTGAGGGTGCATATCAAGCTTGATACGGGCATGCACCGGCTGGGCTTTTGTCCGGATCAGCTCGACACCTTGATTGCGCGTTTGCAGGCCAATCCAATGTTACGCATTCAATCTGTGTTTTCCCATCTGGCTGCAAGCGATAAGCCTCATTTCGATGACTTTACCCATGAACAGATCGCCCGTTTTGATCAATTAAGCTTGCGACTTAAAAAGGCTTTTCCCTATGAAATTGCCAGGCATATTTTAAATACTTCCGGTATTATCCGCTTCCCACATGCTGGGTTCGACATGGTGCGCCTTGGAATTGGCCTTTATGGAGTGCCGGCCAATGCTGCAGAGGAGGAGGGCTTGATGCCGGTAATTGCGCTAAAGTCAACGATTTCGCAGATTAAAATGCTCAAACCCGGAGAGAGTGTGGGCTATAACCGGGCTACTGTTGTTGCTCAGCCTGTTAGGCTGGGAGTTGTTCCGGTGGGATATGCCGATGGCTTACCGCGCCGCCTCGGAAACAGGCAAGGCAATTTATGGGTTAAAGGAGAAAAGGTTCCAATCTTGGGTGATGTTTGCATGGATATGTGCATGATCGACCTCACCAATGTTGAAGCTGTTGAGGGAGATCCGGTAGTGGTATTTGATGATGCTTTCAAGCTGAAACAGTTAGCTGCAGCAGCTGAAACCATTCCTTACGAAATCCTTACCCGCATTTCCCGAAGGGTGAAAAGGGTGTATTTTCAGGAGTAAGGACTTTGTTAGTCAGTTTTTTCGAGTACCCAAATTTCATAACGCCATTGACCTTTTTTAAGAGAAAGGTATTGGTATTTACCTGAGAGATAGTGTGTTTTAGCGAAGCTGGGAGGACGATGTGTTAAATTATAAAGCATAGCCGGCAAAGCACCAATTAGGTAGGACCAAAACAACCGCTTAGCCGATTTACGGATTTGAGGGGTAAAATCTTTACGTAAAATGGTTTTAAACCCATTTTTTTCAACTGCTTCCTGAAAAGATTTGGCGTAATTAAACCGGCTGATTGCCCAGGTATCGCCCCATTTTTGGAGGTAGCCATCAGGGTCAGGAAGGCCTTTTTCGGTTAGGAAATAGTCGCTAAGCACAACCCTTCCTCCAGGTTCAAGCAAGCGTGAAGCTTCCTTCAGAAAATTACTGTAATCATTGGCATAGCACAAACTTTCGCATGCCCATATCTTGTCAAAACGCTGATTTTTAAAGGGTGTTTTGAGGTAATCGGCAATGCTGAAACGGGTTTGGTGATCCAGTCCAAGACGCTTGGCATGGCTCTGTGCCAAAGCGATTTGTCTTTCGCTCAGGCTGATACCTTCTACCTGACAGTTATAGTTTGAAGCCAGATAAAATGCTGCTCCACCCACCCCGCAACCGGCATCCAGCAGCGTTTCGCCGGGCTTAATGCCAACCATTTCTGCCATTATCTGGTTGGTGTTCTGCAGGGCTTCACTAAAATTGCGTGTTGCCGGTTTCCAAATTCCATAATGTACGGCAAGGCTTTCATCCATCTTCCACCAAAAGCGGTAGTGCGTTAGGGTTTGATCGTAGTAGTCGGCAATGTCTTGCTTTGAGAACATCGAAGATCTGAGCTGTTTTAGTTATTCTGAGCCATACAACAAACTACATTCCCAGACTTTTCATGGCTTCATAAACCAGAAATCCCGGCCACAGGAGCGCCTTCAAAAATCCCAGCGCTCCCATCCAAAAGGAGGTGGCTGTGCTGATGTAATAAATCAGGGCGCCAATCATGCCAAGGCCGTAAACAGCGCCATTGTCGGGTCCAATTTGTCTTTTTGATTCCATTGATGTTGGTTTTAAGGATGAATTATCAAAAGGGTTTTATCTTAAAATTGTAACGACACCTTGAAGGGTTTGCTTCACAGGGCCATCGAAACTCAGAAACCAAACCTCGCAAACATAAAAGTAAGTACCGTCAGAACAGTCTTTTCCACTCTGCTGATCTTTCCCATCCCAGTCAATTTGCGGGTTGGTGGTTTCAAAAACGGTGTTTCCCCAGCGGTTGAAAACCGTAAGTTGTATGCGTTGGACATTGGCTTTGGGATTGGCAGATGGGAAATTGAGGGGTTGCCATAAATCATTGAATTGGTCCGCGTTAGGCGTAAAAACATTGGGAAGCTCGTAAAGCGGACAGGTGTCAAAATCAACACAAACGATATTAGAGGCCTCAGACAGGTTACCGTTTTCGTCTCGGGCTTTCAGGTGATAACAGCCTGTTACCCATTCCAATTGCTGATGTGTCCATGCTGTATCATTCTGATTTGAAGCAGAATCGATCAGCTGAAATGCCTGGTCAGCATTTTGCGTGAAATAAATCAGGTAAACGGCTACATCCTGCTTGCAGCTATCTGCTTCGGGATAGTGCCAGATCAAAGTGTTTTCAATTGTTTCGCAATTCGTTTCCACAGTTAGTTCGGGAGGGCATGGTGGCACATTATCAAGGGGAACAGCACATTTAACAGGAGAATAATTGATGATGGGATGAACAATGCCCGGACTGGAATATCCTCCGTAAGAAACTACATAGTAGCAATAGTTTTCTTCATTGATCAATCCGGTATCCGCAAAAGTATGCGTTGTGGTGAAGGAAAGGAGCTCGAACTGTAACTGTCCGGGAGTTTGTCTGTAAATCGCAAAGCTGTCGTTGATCCAGGGGACTTTATCTTCCCAGCGTAAAATGAGGGTTTCATCAGTAGGTTCAATTTCCAGATCAATCGGGCTGGCTTTCGGGCTGCTGCCGATATAGCCACTTTGATCATTTTCGAGATTAACACTATAAACAGGTTGATCATCTAATGGATTGATATTAATAGTGTTGTCCGTAAAAAGCGTGTCGTTTAAACCTATTCCGGTAAACATATTACTGGTTTCGCCTGCAAATTCGCGGATAAGCTGATAACGGTAAGGAGGAGGAAACTGCACGGTATCCAGTTCTGTTGGCGGGCTCCAGGCGATAAGTACATGGCCGTTAGTAAGATTCAGGCTGTCGTTGCTGGCATGTGTTATTACCGGCAGGTCGCGTTTTAAGGAAGCACAGGCTTCGTTGCTGGCGATACTTTCCGATCCATCGGGATAAACCGTTGTAATCAGGTAACAATAATCAATTCCCGGGACAAGACTATTCCCATTGTTATCGTCCCGGAAGCTACGCAATTGCATATCGTTTAGTTCAGCAATCAACCGGTAGCCAGTGTAAGCAGGCACACCAGTTTCGCAATAGCCGGGCACAAAACCAGAAGATCCGTTACGGCGGTAAATCCTATAAGCCAGTGCATTGGTGCATGGAGGATCGTTCCAATTCAGATCAATTCCGTTTCCAAGGGCTTCGGCAGTTAAATTTTCAATTGGAGGAGCAATAACTTTGATAAAGACAGTTTTGAAGGAAGTGAGGCTTACTTCAGGATGCACATCACGCGCTCTGAACAGCACCTGATAGGGGTTTCGGTTGATGTGGCTGCAATTTACATCCCAAAAGAAACTGGTTGTGGCTTCGGGCATTCCTGTTGCCGAATCAGGAATAACGACAGCAGGGTTTTGAGGCAGTTCAAACGGACCGCCACTGGCTGTCAGGCTGAGTGCGTTTCCATCAGGATCAATGGCTGTGATGTCGAAGTTGAGGGTGGTGCCGGCAATCACACAGCTGTCATCAATACTCAGTATATCAGGAGGATTATTGGCACAGGCTCCGATTAAAATCTGCATGTCTCGTGTCACGGAGCCCACTTTCACGCCTTGACGCCATTCTTCCACTATAAATGCAACATTGTATTCACCCTGCAGAACAGGATTCTCCCAGCGTAACTCGCCACTCACAGGATCAATACCAAAGCTGTTGCTGGCCTGAGGTTGTGTAAATCCCGGAATATCAAGTCCTTCGGCTCCTTTGCAGTTAACCAGCCTGAAGCTCAGGCTATCGCCATCCGGATCATAAGCCGATGCATTGTGGATATAAAGTTTACCCACACATCCCTGATCGATAGGGGCGTTGAGCAGTTGTACGGAATTGTTGTTCCCCAAAAATGGATTGATAATGAGTTCCGTTTCCACGTACATCGGCACATTCACTGAATTAGGGATATTCACTACTCCAAAATTTCGGTTGGGATCTTCCACGGAAATGGTATAATTGCCTCCAGCCGGAAAAGTGTGATTCATCCGATAAATATTGAGCGTATAGTTGTCGGGTAAAGCCCTGAAAGTGATACGCGGGATATCGTCAATAGTATTATCTCCCAATTTTATGGGTAAAAATACCCTGTCGTCGTCAGCCGGACTGGGGGTGTAGGTGTACATGGTGATGGTAAATTCATAGGTGAATCCACCAAGCCAGCGATAGGTAATTTCTGCAGCTCTTTGATGGGTAGCAAAAACCTTTGTCAGCACAAAGAGCATGAAAATAAGAAAGATGCTGATTTGTTTTTGCATGAGTGAATTGATAGATCTTTGGTAAAGTGAATGCAAATATACCGTTTGAAGCTGAGAAAAGCATGATTATAGCACTTTTTTATTGGGGTTTTGCTAAAGTAAATTGTCTTAAGAAAAAACAGTAGTGGCTGCACTTTTGCGCTGCTGAATTGTTTAATTTTGTGACAAATCAATACACATAGCGGTTTATGCTCGACACCTATTCACCCAAGGAACGTTCGGAGATTTTGCGGCGCTACCGCAACCTGATAGAGGTGTGGCATACCCGCAAGGATACCACCGATCGCTGGATGGTGCGCAAAGCTTTTAGGCTGGCTGCTGATGCACATAAAGATATGCGGCGCAAATCGGGTGAGCCTTATATTTATCATCCCCTCGAAGTGGCAACTATTGCAGCCGGTGAGATTGGTTTGGGCCGAACTTCTATTATCTGTGCGCTTTTGCATGATGTGGTGGAAGATACAGAATATAAACTTTCGGATATTCAGGGCATGTTTGGCGAGCAGGTTGGCCGCATCATCGATGGCCTTACCAAGATTGATGATATGGTTGAAGGCTCGGATGTAGAAAGTATGCAGGCCGAAAACTTCCGTAAGATATTGCTTACTTTGTCCTATGATGTGCGCGTAATTTTAATCAAGCTGGCCGACAGGCTGCACAATATGCGTACCCTTGATGCTATGCCTGCAGTGAAACAATGGAAAATTGCTTCTGAAACTTCCTATCTTTTTGCTCCACTTGCTTATCGGCTTGGCTTGTATGCCATAAAAAGTGAGCTGGAAGATCTGGCACTTAAATATACCGAACCTGGCGTGTATCAGGCGATTACTCGTAAGATGGGACATACACGACCACAGCGCGAACAAGCTGTTGCTAATTTTTTGGAGCCCGTGGAAGCATCACTCAACAAAATGAGAATGAAGTTCAGGGTGCAGCTAAGTGAAAAGTCAGCCTCTTCGGTTTGGCAACGCATGAAAGAAAAAGAGATTCCTTTTGAGGAAGTGTATGATTCTTTTGTTGTACGATTTGTGGTTGACTGTCCCGTCGAGCTCGAAAAAGTGGAGTGCTGGCGCGTGTATGCTACGCTTACCAGTCATTACAGGCCAAATAATGACAGGCTCAGAGACTGGATCTCGCTGCCCAAAGCCAACGGATATGAATCGTTGCATGCCACCGTGATGAGCAAAACCGGTAAGTGGATCGAAGTGCAGATCAGGACAGAACGGATGGATGAGATTGCCGAAAAGGGGTATGCTGCCTACTGGAAATATAAAGACTCCGAACACGCCGAAAGCGGGCTGGACGAATGGCTCACTAAAATTCGGGAGTTGATTACTGCCGAAGACACTTCCGCACTAGATTTTATCAATAATTTTAAACTCAATCTTTTTTCCGACGAGATATTTGTTTTCACGCCCAAAGGCGAAATGATCTCGATGCCAAAAGATTCCACTGCCTTGGATTTTGCCTATAACATACATTCACAGCTTGGGAATCACTGTATCGGGGCAAATGTAAATCACAAACTTGTGCAATTGGATCACCCACTCAAGACTGGTGATCAGGTTGAGATTATTACATCCAGAGTGCAGCAACCACGCGAAGAATGGTTTGATCTGGTAGTTACTGCCCGTGCCAAATCGCGGATTAAGGAAGGAATCAGGGAATTCAGAAAACGCTACAGGGATGAAGGCCGTGAGAAACTCGAAAATTACCTGCAACAGCTCAAACTGGAGCCTAACAAAGCGAATATCAGTCGAATTATTGATTATGAGGAATTAAGTGGTCTGGTGGATTTGTATTATTTTACCGCTACTGATAAAATAAATTTTCAGCGGATAAAGCAGGTTTTCAAAGAAAAAAGCAGTGGCGGTTTGATGCGTTATATCACCAATCCTTTTAGCAGATCAAAAACAGCTGCACCATCGGATGATGCATCCAAAATTCCTTTAAATGTTAACCAATCCTTGATTAAGGATCAGGGAGGCGAATTTAATTACACGGTTTCAAGGTGCTGTAACCCTATTCCGGGTGATGAGGTTATTGCTCTTGTTTTTCCGAATGAACCCATGCACATCCATCGTATCAACTGTCCGAAGGCAATCAATTTGATGTCGCAGTTTGGCAACAATATTGTAAAAGCCAAGTGGAAACAAAAGGAGGATATTGCGTTTTTGGCAGGATTAAAAATTACGGGAATTGATAGTGTAGGATTTTTAAATCGCTTAACGGAAGTGATGTCGATACAACTCAATCTGAATATCCGTTCGCTACAGCTCGAAAGTTCAAAAGGGGTGGTTGAAGCTACAATCACAGTTTATGTTCATCATGCACAAAATCTCAAGGATTTGATTGATAAGTTGAAAAAAATCAAGGAGATAAAAAAAGTAACCCGCCTCGAACGTATTCATGATATGGAGCTATAAGTGCTTCAAGTCAATTAAAAAGCCACTCATTTTACGTTTTTATTTAAATTCATTCTAATTAGAACATTTTTTTATTGTAATTTTACGCTTTGATTCGGTTTACTCAGTTTTTGTATGATGATGAAAGAAAATATGAACGATACCTTTGAGACCGTTAAAAAAATTTTTACGGACTATTTGGAACAGCGTGGACATCGTAAAACACCGGAGCGTTATACCATTCTCAAAGAAATTTATGCTACCGAAGGTCATTTTGATATTGAAACCCTTTATATCAGAATGAAAAATAATAAATACAGGGTAAGCCGCGCCACGCTTTACAATACTATTGAGTTGCTATTAGACTGTAATTTGGTTACCAAGCATCAGTTTGGTAATAATTGTGCGCAGTTTGAGCGGTCTTTCAAATTCAAACAGCACGATCATTTTGTTGATATTGAAGACGGAACGGTGTTGGAATATTGCGACCCGCGCCTTCAGGAGATTCAAAAATCAGTTGAGGAACTTTTAGGTGTTGAAATCACGCATCATTCGCTTACTTTTTACGGAAAAATAAAAGATAAAGCTTCTGCGCAAGAATAATTAGCTGTTTCGTAAAAATTCCTTGTAATATCGGGTATATTTTCGTGTAAATTTGTTCACTGGTAAAATGCAGGGTTTCCTGAGTTGTTTTGCCAGTATTTTTTTGTTTATCAAAGCCTAAAAAAATGAAGATTGATGTGTTGCTCGGTCTCCAATGGGGAGATGAAGGAAAAGGGAAAATTGTTGATGTTTTAACACCTGAATATGATGTTGTTGCTCGTTTTCAGGGCGGTCCTAATGCTGGTCATACCATCGAATTCGACGGCAAGAAATTTGTTTTACATACTATTCCTTCGGGTGTTTTTAATCCGGGCTGCATCAACCTGATAGGTAACGGAGTGATCATTGATCCCCTTATTCTGAGAGCTGAAATTAATAAACTCAATCAAAGCGGAATCGATATCACTAAAAAGCTCTACATTTCGCGAAAGGCGCACCTTATACTTCCCACACACCGTTTGATGGATGCTGCTCAGGAAGCAGCTAAAGGTGATTCCAAAATTGGTTCCACACTCAAAGGGATAGGCCCAACTTATACCGACAAAGCAGCGCGCAATGGTATTCGCATTGGCGACAGTTGTATGGAGGATTTTTTAGATCGCTATCAAACACAACGCGACAGACACCTCAAACTTGTTAGCGATCTGGGCTTTGATTACGCTGAATATAAAATTGACGGGCGCGTTTTTGCTGCCTACGAAAGGGAATGGTTCGAAGCTTTGGAGTTTATCAGAAATCTTCAGTTGGTTGACAGCGAATACTTTATAAACGAACTTTTATCAACGGGTAAACGAATCCTTGCCGAGGGGGCACAGGGTACCTTGCTCGATGTTGATTTTGGTAGTTACCCATTCGTTACCTCCTCCAATACAACAACTGCCGGAGTTTGTTCCGGTTTGGGAATTGCGCCCAACAAGGTTGGTAATGTTCTTGGGATTTTTAAAGCCTATTGCACACGTGTGGGGAGTGGCCCATTTTCGACAGAGCTTTTCGACGAAGATGGAGCATTGATGCGCAAACAGGGCAACGAATTTGGCTCAACGACCGGTCGCCCCCGTCGTTGTGGTTGGCTCGATCTGCCAGCGCTCAAATATGCTGTAATGTTGAACGGCGTTGTGGAACTTTATATGATGAAAGCTGATGTGTTGGATAGTTTTGATCAATTAAAGGTTGCTGTTGCGTATAGCTATAAGAATGAGATAATTACCCACTTACCTTTTGATGCTTGTACACAAGAGCTTGAACCGGTTTATAAAGAGCTTCCGGGATGGAAAACCAATCTGGTCCAGTTGAAACAAGCCAGTGAAATGCCCGAAGCCTTAAGTAACTATATTCGATTTATTGAAGATTATGTAAAGGTGCCGGTAAAATTGGTCTCAACAGGACCCGACAGATCGCAGCTTATCAAACGTTGACAATAAAAAACACAAAAAAGGAGTATCTTAATCAGGTGCTCCTTTATTAGTATCAAGTTTTAGCTTTTATAGTTTACGGGAAACTTCTTTTTCCATATAACCTTCGATAATATCACCAACTTTAATATCGTTAAAGTTTTCGATGTTCAATCCGCATTCATAACCTGCCGAAACCTCTTTTACATCATCCTTGAAGCGTTTGAGTGAGCCAAGCATACCGGTGTAAATTACAATACCATCGCGGATAATTCTGATTTTGGTATTTCTGGTAATTTTTCCATCAAGCACCATACAACCTGCAATTGTACCAACTTTTGTAATTTTGAATACATCTCTGATCTCCAGGTTACAGGTGATTACCTCTTCAATTTCGGGCGACAGCATACCTTCGATGGCCGCTTTAATTTCTTCAATAGCTTGGTAAATGATAGAGTAGAGTCTAATGTCAATTTCTTCGTTTTCAGCTAGTTTACGTGCTTGTAAAGTTGGACGCACCTGGAATCCAATCACGATAGCATTAGAAGCTGATGCCAGCATGATATCCGATTCGCTGATTGCTCCCACTGATTTGTGGATCACATTTACCTGTACTTCTTCGGTAGAGAGTTTCAGCAGTGAATCTGAGAGGGCTTCAACAGAACCATCCACATCAGCCTTAACGATAAGATTAAGCTCTTTGAAATCACCAATCGCGATACGCCGGCCGATTTCGTCCAGAGTAATGTGCTTTTGGGTACGTAATCCTTGTTCGCGCTGCAATTGTTGACGTTTGAAAGCAATGTTTTTAGCCTCACGTTCATCGTGCATCACATTAAAGGTGTCGCCGGCTTGCGGTGCTCCGTTCAATCCGAGCAACAATAAGGGTGTTGAAGGTCCTGCTTCTTTTGATGCCTGGTTACGTTCGTTAAACATGGCCTTAACCTTGCCAAAAGTAGCACCGGCAAGTACTATATCGCCGATACGCATGGTGCCATTTTGAACCAGGATTTTAGCAACATAACCACGGCCTTTGTCGAGAGATGACTCAATTACTGTACCTTTTGCATGTTTGTTTGGATTGCCTTTCAGTTCGAGGATTTCACTTTCGAGCAGTACTTTCTCGAGCAGCTGATCGATACCCACACCTGATTTGGCTGATATTTCCTGGGTTTGGAATTTTCCGCCCCATTCTTCTACCAACACATTCATGTTTGCCAGTTGTTCGCGGATCCGATCAGGGTTGGCAGTGGGTTTATCTATTTTGTTGAAGGCAAACACAATCGGCACGCCGGCAGCCTGTGCGTGATTGATAGCTTCCACAGTTTGAGGCATCACGCTGTCGTCTGCAGCAATCACAACAATGGCTACATCTGTAATCTTGGCTCCACGGGCACGCATAGCCGTAAAGGCTTCGTGACCAGGAGTATCGAGGAAGGTAATTTTACGTCCACTTTCTGAGACTACTTCATAAGCACCGATATGCTGAGTGATGCCACCGGCCTCACCCGAAACAACATTTGCTTTACGGATAAAGTCGAGCAAGAGTGTTTTACCATGATCCACGTGACCCATTACCGTTACAATTGGAGCTCTTTCGACCAGATCTTCAGGATTGTCAACATCCTCAGCTTCCAGGAGGGCTTCCTGCACATCGGCACTGATAAACTCCAGTTTATAACCAAATTCCTCGGCTACCAAAGCAAGCGTTTCAGCATCCAGGCGTTGATTGATCGAAACAAACATGCCGAGACTCATACAAGTTGAAATAACCTCAGTAACAGGCACATTCATCATTGTTGCCAATTCGTTGGCGGTTACAAACTCTGTAACTTTCAAAGTGCTCTTATCCTGTTCCTGTTTAGCCATTTCTTCGGCCAGGTTACTGGATACCGTATCTCTTTTCTGACGACGGTGTTTTGAGGCTTTAGATTTGCCAGCCGGACTTAACCTTGCCAGTGTTTCTTTTATCTGACGTTGGATATCTTCATCAGTGAGCTCTTTCTTTTCGTCTTTTTTTACAGGCTTACTGGTTCGTTTGCCCTGATCTTTTCCTTTTTGAGGAAATGGTTTCTGCTGTGTGCGTTGTTGTTGTTGCGACTGCCCAGTTTCGGTAGTATTGGTTTTAATCCTTCTTCGTTTCTTTTTCTTCTGACTTGCAGACAACTTATCTTGTGAAGATGAAGCCACGGGTTTTGGTTTTGGCTTACGTATCTCCGGAAGTTCAATCTTGTCCAAAATTTTTGGACCTTCCAGTTTACGAACTTCTGTAGGCATAAAGTTGCTTGGCCTTTCCACTTTTGGTGGCTCAACTTGCTCTTCTTTTTTAGGTTGCTCTTTCCGTTCTTCAGCTGCTTCCTTAATTTTTGGAGCTGTTTCTCTGGGTGGTTTCGCCACGGGCTTTACCGTTGATGGCTTTACATCCTTATTGCGGCGATCTTCTGCCTCTTTTTTCTTTTGAGCTTTAGTCTTGCGATCTGGTTTTGTCCGCATATTCATGCTGGACAAGTCGATCTTGCCGAGCACTTTGAGTTGTCCGCTTTGTTCAGGGGGAGTTGTTTCTTCGAGAGCCTGCTTTTCAACAACTTGCTCTTTTTCGGCATCTGTAGGTTTTTCAGCTTCTACAGTTTTTTCAGCTTCATCAACTTTCTCCTTCGCAGGAACTTCTTTCTCTGTTTTTTCTGATGCAACAGCTTCCTTTTTTTTCTGAGGTTTTGGTGTTTCAACAGTTTCAGCTTTTACGCTTTCTTCTTTCTTTGGCGGTTCAGCTACCGTTTCCTTTTCAACAGGAGGAGCAACTGTTTCCTCTTCTTTCTTTTCCTCTGCAATTGGTTCAGCAGGGATTTTTTCCTCAGCCTTTTCAACTTTTGGTGTTTCTTCCTGAGCTTGTTTTGCTGGTTCTAGGGGCTCAGCAGTTTCTTTGGTAACAGGCTGTTCAGGTTCAGCAGATTTTGCAGGAACTGGTTTGGATTGCACCTCTTTTTTGGGGCTTTCTTTACTTCCTGTTTTGGCCGTGATAGTTTCGCTAAATCCAGCCGATACATTCTTGATAATCAACTCTTCTGTGTCGATATCGTCTTCTTCGTCTTCGTCGTATTGTTCGCTCACAACCTCATCAGCGGTGATAGTTTTCCGACCTGAATACTCAATTCCCAATTTTTTGGAAACCTCTTTCACCTGTTTTTCCGACTGGTACTCTTTAACAAGCAGGGCGTACATTTCGGGACTCAGTTTGGTGTTAGGGCTCGAATCAATCTGGTGTCCTTTTTTTGAAAGGAATTCTACGATTGTTGAGGTACCCACATTAAACTCCCGGGCTGCTTTGCTCAGACGTACGGATGTTTTGGAACCTTCAGACATATTCAAATTTTCGATTTTTGAATGATTTTTATGAATTTGCAAAAGTAGGTATTTTATTCGAACTCTGCTTTAAGTATGCGGATTACCTCTTGCACTGTTTCCATTTCGAGATCGGCTCTGTTGGCAATTTCTTCGGCAGAAAGTGCAAGAACACTTTTTGCAGTGTCGCAGCCAATATTGTGCAGCTGATCAATGACCCACTGATCGATTTCGTCAATAAATTCCTGTAGATCCACGTCCTCCGAATCTACATCAGTGTCGCGGTACACATCTATCTCGTAACCAGTTAGCCGGCCTGCCAGTTTGATATTAAATCCACCTTTCCCGATTGCCAAACTTACCTGATCAGGTTTCATAAACACTTCGGCGCGTTTTGTTTCTTCATCCAATTGAATTGATGAGATCTTTGCCGGGCTGAGCGAACGACTGATAAATAGGGTAGAATTATTTGTGTAATTAATTACGTCGATGTTCTCGTTGCGTAATTCCCTTACAATGCCGTGGATGCGCGAACCTTTCATTCCCACACAGGCACCAACTGGGTCGATTCGGTCATCGTAGGATTCTACAGCGATTTTAGCGCGTTGTCCGGGCTCCCGAACAATGCGCCTGATGGTAATCAAACCATCATATACTTCAGGCACTTCGCCTTCGAAGAGACGCTGCAGGAAGATTTCCGAGGTGCGTGATAGTATAATATAAGGAGTGCCATTGCGCATTTCAACTTTCAAAACAACAGCACGTAAAGTATCGCCTTTTTTATAAAAATCGGTTGGTATCATTTCCGATTTGGGCAAAATTAGCTCAATGCCTTCATCGTCGAGCACCAGTATTTCGCGACGCCAGGCCTGATAAACCTCACCTGTGATGATTTCGCCAACTTTTTCTTTGTATTTCTGATACACATTGTCCTTTTCGTATTCCAGAATTTTTGAGACAAGATTTTGACGAATCGACAAAATTTCTCTGCGTCCGAAATCTTTAATTTTGATGGATTCCGAAACCTCTTCACCTACTTCAAAGTCGGGTTCAATTTTGATAGCCTCCGAAAGGGCAATTTGAGAGGATGGATCTTCAACGCCATCATCTTCAACAATTTCGCGATTGTGCCAGATTTCGAGGTCACCTTTATCAATATTTACAATAACATCGAAGTTCTCATCAGAACCATATTTTTTGATTAGCATCGACCGAAATACATCCTCCAGGATGCGCATCATCATTTCGCGGTCAATATTTTTGAATTCTTTAAATTCCGAAAAGCTTTCTACCAGATTAATACTGTCCATGGTACTTATTGTCTGTACGTTATAAAAAAATTAATTAAAATCTATTACTTCTTTTACTTCTTCAATTTCGCTGAAAGGAATTTGAAGCATTCCACCTTTTATTTCCTTTTTCAGTTTATTGAGTTTTTTTATGGTTATTTCCTGCACCTGAATTCCGGTGTCATCTGCTGCTAATAACTCACCACTTAGGTTAGGTTTCTCTTCTGTTTTAAACTTTACAATAACTGATCTTCCAATAGCTTTTTTGAACTGACGCAGCATTTTGATCGGCTGGTCCAGTCCTGAGGACGAAACGCGCAGTTCAAAGTCTTCTTCTTCGCGATCAAAATGTTTCTCGATAAAGCGGCTCAGTTCGACACAATGATCAATAGTTACGGCCGAATCAGCATCTATAAAAACTAAAATGAGGTTGTCGGGTTTTATCAAAACATCCACAACAAATCTGTCGGTGCCTTCGAGGCTCTCTTCGGCCAGCGCAACGATATCCTGTTTTTGTATCATTTTTTTGATCTATAAAAAGAGGGGACTTGCGCCCCCTCAAACTCTTTTTCATTCCCACAAAACCACTGCAAAAGTAGTTTAATTTGTTTCACGTTCACTGATTTACGAAAAAACAACAACATTAATTTTTCATTTATTGTTTACGTAAATTCGTCTAACAAAAAAACCTGTTACTCGCAAAGTAGCAGGCTTTGTAGAGTGAGTTGTCCGACAAGGATTCGAACCTTGACTGGCAGAACCAAAATCTGCAGTGCTACCATTACACCATCGGACAATACCGTGCAAAACGGACTGCAAAAGTAGAAAAAAAATGGAATGGCAAAAAAAAATGATGATTTTTTCTTTCAAAACAGCATGCTTAAAGGCTTTTAAAGCGAAGAAATGATTTTTAAAAAGGTTTTTTGAGTTCTTTTTCAGCAATATAGCTTAGCAATTGGCTGTTAAAAATACTAAAGTAACAGTTTTTCTACCGAAATTATTTGGGTTTTATGTACTTTCGCTGTTCAAAATGATAACCTAATAAATCCCCACACAATGAATTTCAGCAAGTTGAATAATATGGTTGGTTGGATCGTGTTTTTTATCGCCACTGCGGCTTATTTTCTGACGCTCGAGCCCACAGCCAGCTGGTGGGATTGTGGCGAATATATTGCCACAGCCTATAAGCTACAGGTAGGTCATCCTCCGGGGGCGCCGCTATTTCAGATGATTGGTCGGTTTTTTACACTATTTGCCTTAGGTGATGAAACTCGCGTTGCTCTGATGATGAACGTAATGTCGGCATTATCAAGTAGCTTTACGATTCTGTTCCTGTTCTGGTCAATCACCATGCTTGCTCGTAAAATACTGATGACGGATGCAACCGGTCAAAACAAAGGTAATCAGTTTGCTGTGTTGGGAGCAGGAGCTGTTGGTGCTTTGGCTTATACCTTTAGCGATTCATTTTGGTTTTCGGCTGTTGAAGGCGAAGTATATGCCATGTCGTCGTTTTTCACTGCTGTAACTTTTTGGGCCATCCTCAAATGGGAACGGGTAGCAGATGAGCCGCATAATTATCGCTGGCTTTTATTTATCGCTTACCTGGTTGGCCTTTCAATAGGCGTTCACATGCTTAATTTGCTGGCCATTCCGGCTATTGTTTATGTTTTTTACTATAAAAAGTACCAGCCAACCGTAAAAGGATTTGTAGTGGCAGGTTTGATTTCGCTCTTTATTTTAGGTTTCATTATGAGCGTGATTATTCCGCTCATTGTTCAGCTGGCCGGTAATTTTGAACTGTTCTTTGTCAATACGATTGGTTTGCCTTTTACTTCAGGAACAATAATTTATTTCATCTTATTGATTGGATTGATTGCTTATGGCTTGCATTATTCACGCAAAAAAGGAAAAGTTGTTTTGAATACAGCTATCCTGGCTTTTATGTTTATCCTGATAGGTTATTCTTCTTTTTTTATGCTGGTGATTCGTGCCAATGCCAATACTCCGATCAACGAAAACAATCCAAACAATGCCATTACGATGCTGGCTTACCTTAATCGTGAGCAATACGGCAGCTGGCCTCTGTTGCACGGGCAATATTACAATGCACCTGCAGTGGATTATGAAGACGGGAAACCCATCTATATCAAGGATGATACGAAAGGAAAATACATCATAACGGATTACCGAAGAAGTACGCAACCCGTTTATGATGATCGTTTTACGACAGTATTTCCACGCATGTGGTCAAATCAAAAACCCAGTCATATTCAAATGTATCAGCAGTTGGCCGGAAGAGGCGGTATTCCTATCCGCGTGACCAAACCCGATGGTAGCACCGAAGTGCTTTATCGGCCTACCTTTGGGCAAAACCTGAAGTTTTTCTTTGAATATCAGATTGGTCATATGTATATGCGTTATTTCTTCTGGAATTTTGTGGGAAGACAAAATGACGTTGAAAGTCAGGGGGAAATAGAAAATGGTAACTGGATCAGTGGAATCAATTTTATTGACAGTTTTAGGTTAGGTGATCAGAGTGATTTGCCCAAAAGCATGAAGAATCCTGCCCGTGCACGTTTTTATTTCCTGCCTTTGTTGTTGGGTCTTGTTGGGCTTTTATATCAGCTGAGCAAACATTCGCGCGATACCTGGATTGTATTTCTGATTTTTATTATGACAGGACTTGCTATCATCGTTTACCTGAATCAGACGCCCTATCAGCCTCGGGAACGGGATTATGCCTATGCCGGGTCGTTTTATGCCTTTGCAATCTGGATAGGTTTAGGGGTGTTGTCGCTTTATGAGATGATAAGCAAATTTCTGAAAAATAAGCAAATAGCTGCAGTGGCTGTAACGGTGATTTCCTTGTTGCTGGTTCCGGCCATCATGGCAAGTGAAGGCTGGAAAGGTCACGACCGTTCTGGTAAAACAGCTGCCCGCGATTTTGCTATGAGTTATATGGCGCAATGCGAGCCTAATTCGATTTTGTTTACGAATGGCGATAACGACACTTTCCCACTTTGGTATGTGCAGGAAGTGGAGGGCTTCCGCACGGATATGCGCGTGGTGAATTATATGCTTTCGTCGGGTGATTGGTATGTGCATCAGGTTGGGAAAAAGGTTTATGATTCAGATCGCCTCCCACTAACACTCAAGCCCGATCAATACAACAAGGGTGTTAATGAATATATTCCTGTTGTTGAGCGAATTAAAGGGCCGGTTGAGCTTAAGGAAGTGGTTGATTTTATTGCCAATGAGAGCGATCAGACCAAATTGCCACTGCAATCGGGTGAACGAATTAATTATGTCCCAACCAAGAAAATCAGATTGAAGATTGACAAAGAGGCTGTTATCCGCAGTGGTACAGTTCCCGAAAGCATGCACGATCAGATTGTGGATGAGATAGTATGGGATATTCGCCAAAGTGCTTTGTATAAGAATGATTTGATGCTGCTTGATTTGATTGCTACCAATAACTGGGAGCGTCCGATCTACTTTGCCAATCCCAACAGTGTGAGCAAGGTGCTAAATGTTGATGAATATTGCCATATGGAAGGTGTCGTTTATCGTTTTATGCCGGTAAAAGCCAAAGAGTATTACAAGAATCTAGGGGGTATTTATACGGATGGTTCTTATGATTTATTGGTTAACAAAGCCCAATGGGGTAACCTGAATGATCCAAAGGTTACGGTTGACCGCGAAAGTTATCGTAATTCAACCATGGCCAAACAAAGTTATATGCGTCTGGCACAGGCCCTGTTAAATGAGGGAAAAGCTGATTCAGCCGTTATGGTATTGGATAAAAGTCTGGAATTTTTCCCACACGAACAGATTACCTTTGACTTTTATATGTTGCCCTGGGTCGAGATTTATTTTGAAGCCGGAGCCACTGAAAAAGCCGTTGCTGTTTTGAGAACACTTTCCGACAGATACCTTGAAGATCTTGGATATTATGGCAGCCTCAGTAGTCGTTTTGAAGGCTATTATGATCGGTCAACTCAGGAGGCACTTGCTGTGCTACAGCGCTTATCGCAGCTTGCATCACAATATGGTCAAAAGGAATTGGCTGATGAGCTGGACGAAGCTTTTATGAGCCAGATGCAACTGATGGGCTTTCAATAGGAAGTTATAGCACAAAAAATATCCCTGTCATCTATTTGGCAGGGATTTTTTTATGTTCAAACTTTTCGTTTTTTCCAACCCTTGTACCAAATGAAGATACCACCGATAATAAAAGGAATACTAAGCAACTGCCCCATATTGAGTGCCATATTAGCTTCGAATCCCACCTGAGGTTCTTTCAGGAATTCGATAAATAAACGTGATCCAAAAATGGCAATCAGGAAAATACCGAAAATATAACCTGGTTGTTTCTGCCCCATGTCTTTTTTGAAATAGCTTCTGTATAAAAAGAAAAAAGTAGCCAGATAAAACAGCCCTTCATATAATTGAGTGGGATGGCGAGGATCCGTTCTCAATGCTGGATCAGAAGCTCTTACAAAGTCAAAACCCCAGGGAAGTGTTGTGATATGTCCAAAAATTTCGGAGTTCATCAGATTGCCTGTCCGGATAAAAAAGCCTGCTAATGCTACCACGATTACCACACGATCCAATGTCCAGATGATTGTTTTCTGTTGTTTTCTGCTAAAGAAATACAAAGCGATAATAATCCCGATAGCCGCACCATGACTGGCCAGGCCACCTTCCCACACTTTCAGAATTTCGATTGGATTTGCTAAATAATAGGCTGGTTCGTAAAACAAACAATGTCCCAGACGAGCACCTACAACTGTTGCAACGATCATATAAGTAGAGAGCTGATCAAGCACCTTGATGCCAATTTTTTCGCGCTCAAAAATCTTTTGCATGATGTAATAGCCAACTACAAAAGAAGCCGCGAAAAGAGCTCCATACCATCTTACGCCTCTGCCTCCCAATAAGGGCAGCCAATCCGGAAAACTGAACATCTCGGCTGAAACGTTCCAAACAATGAAATTTAACATGAGCAGTTATTTTGCGACAAAAGTAAAGGAAAAATCCTTTTCGGGAAGACGGGCTGACATGCTCAAAAATAAATCTAATAAAATTAGCTTTGATTAAAGTTCAGTGTTGTATCAACCTCAAAGTCGCTGAAACTCTAATGTGGGAAAGCCTTTCACGCCTTGTTGATCATAAAATGAAATGAAACGCATTTTGAATAATTCGCTATTTTGTGTGCGGATAATATAATTCCATTCCGGTTTCACTACGTAATTTACTACGCCACTTTCCACATCGCCTTCCACGTCTTTCCAGTTGTAGCCAATGCGATCGGCTTGTTGGGTAAATGACAAATTGCCGGCAATTACCAGATCAATTTCATCAAATGACAGTTCTGATTCAAAAGCCACTTCTGTGGCAAAAGGGTTGAGCAATACACCGGTAACGAGATAGGGGTAAGGATCGCCTTCGTTGGTGAACAACAAAGTGGTATATTGTGTAAAGAGCAGATCATAAGCCGTTTGCGCTGGTTCTGGCTGTAGCTGCTGTCCGGTTTCAAACGAAAAATAAACTTTGTTATATCCTTGTTGTTTGCTAACTGAAGCCTGGGTTATTTCGGTGTTATTAAGATTGGCATAAGCGAAATAGTAGGTGTCATTTACCAAACTATCAAACTTTATTTTTCTGTAACCCAGCAAAGTACCGGCTTCGTCGTAACCTCTGTCGATTACATACACTTTTTCGGAATAACTGGTGTCTTCTTCATTAGTTTGAAACCAGTTTCTTAGCACAGTTGAATCCTGATTGCCACTTGATGGATCATAGCGCATATCCAGGCCAGCTGCCGAATTTACTTCTGAAAGATCACTGAGCGCTGTTTCGCCTGCCAGCATAAAGTTAGCGGTGTTTAGCCATATTTTGTATCCGTTTTCCGTGGCATCAAAAGCGAGATCCCAGGAAGTTTTATCGTTGCTGCTAACAATGCTCGAGTCGCTCATTTTGTAGTAAACCTGATTTTTATAAAGCCTGATATCATTTCCGTTTTCAATCACTGTCATGGGTATCATCGCGGTGATTTTATCTCCCCTGTCGTATGGCGTTACACGTTCATCATCCTTAAAACAAGAAGTGAATAAAAGCGGAAAAAGCATTAATATCTTATAAATGTTTCGCATCAATTAAACTGTTTAAAGGAAATATTTAAGCGCACAAAAAAGGTTCTTCCCCAGCCAACAGGGCTAGAAGTGCCTCCATCAGTATGTATTCCTCCACTTCCTGTATCGCCTTTGATGTCGATATTGGTGTTGTCGAACAGGTTTTTTACACCAGCCTGCAAGGTGATATTATTTTTCCAGAACTGTCGGCTAATCGAAAGATCCATGGTATGAAAAGCAGAAATAGTTGTTTTAAAAACCTGATCATCAGCTCCAATAAATACTTCGGGATATTCTCCGTTGTATTTATAAAAAACGTTAAATCTCAAATCAGTTTTACGCCAGAGGTAGTTGAGTTGTGTCATCACATCCGTTGACCAAACCATTTCATTATCAGGAAGCTGATCGAATATCTGATTTCGTCCGGTTTGTCCTGCACCTAATTTTATTTCGAGCCAGGGATAAACCCTGTTATTGAAGTTGAGCTGATAGCCTTGGGTTATCATTTGGTCAACATTCACGTAGGTGTAGAGCGACGATGTTGCATCCAGTGTTGCGAGGCTGATGCTGTTGTTGATGTTATTGTAGAAAATGCTGAGTTCGGCGCCGTAATCATAAGTGGGTTTTTCGTGATTATAACGCAGTGAGAAATTAAGATTTTGTGAATCTTCGGCCTCGAGGTTTTCGTTTCCACGGATGTTATGGTTCACATCTACAAATTCGAGATAAAGTTCCTTGAGCGAAGGGGCTCTGAAGCCTTTTGCATAGGAAGCTCTCAAACTGAGTGCTTCTGCCAGCTCATAGCGTGCATTGAGCGAATAAACCAGTGGCGCTTTGTATTTTGTGTTATAGCTATATCGCAATCCGGGTTGCAGCATCAAACGTAATGCTGGTTTGATTTTTACACTTAAAAAAGCAGCATAATCGCCCAAAGCCTGTTCTTTATCTAGTATGCGTTTCCCTGCTCCGGTTTCATAATTCAGATCAATACCAAGCTGATAATTAAAAGCTGAATTTTCGGTGCTCTTACTAAATTCTGCTCTCAGCAGGTACTGGTCAAAACTTGAAGTGTCTTGATCTTCTGGATTGAGGGTGAGTTGTTTATCCAGCGTGGTGAGATCAACAAAATAGTTATTCTTCACCCTGTCGTAATAAGCATACGATGCCAAAACATTCAAATAGCGGTCTTTGAAAAGCCGGGTTTTCACATCCGCCTTTGTCGTAAACCTGTTGGTGATAAAATGATTATCAAAAGCAGTCTCAAAATAAGGACTCAGAAGGTTACCCTTATCAAGCAGCATTTCGTTGAAATAGGAAGCTGTGATGCGAGCCTGTAATTCGCGGTAGGTGTAGGCCAAACTTGCATCTGTATTGTACTGACGTTTTGGTTTCCAGCGTTTTGAACGCGAAGTATCCACAACGCTAAACCCTCCAAAGAAGTTGCGCGCTCCGGCCAGCGAACCACTCCAGCGGTTTTTTTTCAGTGAAATATTCGCATTAACATTATAAACACCTACCGACTCGGTATATGCTTCGGCATTGGTTTGCAGACTGGTATAATTATTCTCTTTGGTGATAATATTGATCACACCAGCCAATGCGTTACTGCCATAAATGACTGACATCGGGCCTTCGATAATTTCAACATGGCCAACATTGTATAGATTTAATTGATTAAGATCGATATTGCCATTCATGCGTCCAATAACCGGAACGCCATCGATCAGGAATTTGATGTGTTCGCCGCCTAAACCCTGCAGGGTTATTCTTGAACCTAAAGCACCATCATTCATCGAGCGGATATTAAGCTCAGTGGCCATCAGTTCATTCAGGTTGTTCGAAGCTTTTTGATCAATTTCACGGGCACCAATCACTTTTACCCTAAAAATGGATTTATCAACAGCCTGAGGCGTGTATTGACCTGTTACTACCACTTCGTCCATATTGATGCTCATCGAACGAAGCATAACTTGCCTACTTTCGCCGGGCTGGATGGTATCAGTAAAGGTATGATATCCAACATAACTGATAGTAAATATGCCTGAAGTTATTAAGGGATTGGCTGTGTAACCTTTCATATCAGTAAGGCCTGTAAGGCTTTTACTTCCATCAAATGGTTTGAACAACACATGAGCAAAAGCAATAGCCTCATTATTGCGCTGGTCCTTGAGCCAAATACCTGCTTGCTGGCTTTGTCCGTGAAGGACAAAACCAACAAACAGCATGATTAATATAAGCTTAACACTTTTGAACATAAGTTATCTGACAATCAATTGTTGTGAATGAGCTTTTCCGGACGAGATAACACGCAGCATATAGGCGCCGCTTTCAATTTGCTCAACCGAAAAATTCAACTGTCCATTGCTGAGTCTTTTTTCCTGTTGCAACAACAAACGACCCGACAGATCATAAAGTTGAATCGATGTAAGTTCGTTTTCAAAACCGGTAAGCTGGATATTTATCAGGTCCGAAGCAGGATTTGGGAAAACCTTAACGGCTTGTTCAGTAGTGTGTTCTGTTAAATCCACTAAGGAAATGAGTTCGCGGGTAAATACAGTTTTCCCTTCACTTTGGCCTGAGAACGAAAGGGGAACAAATTTGTAAACATCACCCGAAAGCGCTTGAACAAAGTAAACCAATGAATCTGTAACAGAATAGCTGAAAGTGTTCATATCGAAGTATTTCCAGTCGCTGCCGATCACAGTTTTGTGAAATTCCATTGGCTGGGCATACCATTCAACAAAACCTGGTGAAACAGGATGATTTTTGTTTGCTCCTGTTTCTACATTATTCAAAATACCAACAACGATGTAGTTGGCCGGATTTCCGGAGTTATCAAAAACAGTTCCCATATAGCGGCTGAACAAAAGATCCCAGCTGTCTTTTGCAGGATCGCGATCAATTACTGCACCAATGGAGAGGTTGTAATACACAAACAATTTATCTTCATAAGGCGTGGCATCAAGTGTTTCGGTAAACTGATTTGATCCGTCCAGATTTGCATAAGTAAAAATGTAAGTGTTGTTAACACTGTTTTTGCTTTCGATCCAAAGCTTTTTGTAAGCTCCATTAGCCAGTTTGATAATGTAGATTGAATCGCCAACCACATCGTGAGATACCATATTATAAACGCCCCACCCATAATCGGGGTGGCCAAGTGCATTACGATTGAATGCGCCGTCTTCCCAGATTGTATCGGAATTGTAGAGTCTTTTCCAATTGGCCATTCCAGTGGTATCGATAGCGTTCCAGCTGGATGTGTCGCCATTGCCATAAGTAACGAGTTCGCATCCCATTCCGTCGTTGATAATTACACCAGCACTCCAGCGGTTGGTGTAAAATCCAATATCCCAGGTGTTTCGCTCTGCTGAAGCAACAACGCCATCCTCGAAACTATACCAAACATCATTAGCGTAGCCGGCTCCCATGCTTACCGAGTCGTTAACGGGATTTGAAATTGCAGTAGTGCCAATAAATAGCATGGCAATACATGAAAGTAAAAGTGATTTCATAACAATTATTGTAATGTGTGAATTTTAATGAATAATTTTTGTACAAACCTGATTTTTAGGTTTGTAACATAATAAACAGTCAAAAAAAAATAATTTTCGAAATTAAGAAATGAAGGCTTAAACGCAGGGAGGTGCACGAAGCCCGATAATGCTGTTATGGACGGATTTATGGGTTGTGGCA
This sequence comes from uncultured Lentimicrobiaceae bacterium, assembly GCA_964592595.1. Lineage (GTDB taxonomy): Bacteria > Bacteroidota > Bacteroidia > Bacteroidales > F082 > UBA5536. Next base: position 27,602 of record CAZQFH010000030.1, read on the forward strand.
GGCCATCTGAAAAAACTAATAGCCATAAAGTGCTTTGTGATACTATTATCCTGTTCAGCCAGACTTGCTAAAAGTAAGCAGTTGTGGCAGTTTTCAGATTTAGCGGAGCCCTTATGTGTTTTAAAGCTTGCAGTCTTTCCGTCTTCTTGCGATTTTGGTTTGGTAAAGGGCTTTTTATCTTCAAAAAGTTTTACGCCGAATATCACCTCTTGATGGTAAGTAATCAAATCGCCAATTACCATCCAGAAGATAGCAAAAGCCATGAGTAATTTGATTCCTTTATACTTTTTCATAGAAGTTATATTCAGTGCAGATAAAGCAAATTTAACACATGCCTAAATACCTGATTTAAGCGATTAATTGAAAGATTTTTTAAGGTCTTGCACCCAATTTTTGATGCGTTCATCAGATAAATCTGCCTGCTGATGCTCGTCAATGACAAGCCCAACAAACTTTCCGTCTTTTTCGGCCAAAGAAAAGTAATAGTTGTAGCCGTCTTTTGGCCATTCTCCAATAACGACAGACTTATCCGGCAAGCGGCAGTACATCGTGCCAAGGCCGTCAACAAAGCTTTCGGGATATTCCTCCTGATCGCCAAGACCAAAGAGGGCTACTTTTTTTCCTTTAAAGTCTATTTCGCTTAGGCTATCTATAAAGTCTTCCCAATCGTCCTGCATGTCGCCAATACCCCATGCCGAAGTTCCGAAAATAAGGTTTTCATATTGAGCAATGGTTTTTAAATCGGCTTCGTTAATATTATGCAGATGGGCTTCTTTTCCGAAGGCTTTTTGGATTTTTTCTGCAATCTTGCGGGTTGTTCCTGAAGTGGAACCGAAAAATATTCCTACATTTTTCATATGTTTTACGCTTTTTTTCTTGTTATTTGTCGTTAAAACACTGATTTCATTACAAATGAATCAGATAAAATTTCTTTTAAAATTTTGCGGCCACAAAGCTACATTTTTTTAACAAATGAGCTTTCAAAAGGTTTCTGCGTTTCAATCTGTGCCCTGAATTTCTTCAACTTTAATCAGTTGATTTAAAATAGCGTAAACCGTTAAGCCGGAAACTGTTTTGATTCCAAGTTTACGTGTGATATTTTTTCGATGCGTCATAACGGTGTGTGCGCTGATGAAAAGCTTGTCGGCAATTTCATTGTTTGTGTTGCCTAAGGCTACAAGTCTTAAAATACTGATTTCACGCTCGCTGAGGCTTGTGCTTTCGGTATCTGACTGCCCGTTGCGCAAGTGTTTCAGCACTTTCTCCATCACTTTATTGAGGTCAGATTTTTCTGCATCAAGCCAAATCCTCTGATCAAATTTGCCTTGAATGTGCGCAGGTGTTGTGCGCTCAATAAGGCCTAAATAATAAGGTTCAAAATTATTTTCGGTGTAGCGAGGTAAACTAATCAGACGAATAACAAGCTTTGGATTGACGAAGACCAAATCAGGATTGATGCGGTTGATCAGTTTGTCTAAATCATCGACAGGCGCATCAAATTCTTCGATACGATAAGGCTGCCCCTGATTGCTCAGCAAGGTTTTGAGGCCTTCCCTGATCAAAAAAGAAGGTTCTATTAAAAGGATGCAAAGGCGGTTAGACATTGGAGCTTAGCTTAGCGTATCGCAAACGAAGTTCTTTTTCCATATTTTCAACTATAGGAACTAAAATCAGGTCTTCGATATGCCCGTGATTGTTGAGGTCGCGCTCCAATTCGAAGATTTCATGTAAAACCAAATTGAGCAATTTGTTGTTGCGCACAGGCGGTAAATACTTAATCAGGATATTTTTTAAATCGAAAAGTTTGGATTCCACATCGTCATGATCCTCTTCATATTCCATGATAGAGTATTGTTGCAGCTCTTTGAGGGTTTCAAGGCTTGCATCCGCTGATTCAATGAGCTTTTCGAGGCGAAGCACATAAGGATAAACGCCTTGCTCTTCTTTGTTGATATGGTTGGTTAATTCGTGCTGATACTGTTCAAAAAAATCTTTAAGTAGTTTTCTGTGTGTTTCCTCAAAATCAGAAGTTTGTGCAATATCACGGATGTATCTTCCTATTTCCGGAATTTTAATATCGAGGTAATACGCATGCGTTTTTTGAAGGTAATCGATAAGCATGCTGGCCTTAAAACTTTGTAAATGTCTGAGCGGGAAATACGAAGAATCATGAAAAGTATTGACGATTTCGAGAAAGAAATCTACGTTCACGTGGTGATCAATACATACAGCTTCTACGGTTCTTTCACCAAATCCAAGGTAAATATTGAAGCGGTTGAGCACTGGCAGAAGATGGTGATTCATGTGAATTACTTCAGCCATTTTTAAATCCTTATGGATGTGCATAGCATTACTTATTTAGAATGATTCTGCAAAGTTACAAAATACCTAATGATTGTAATTGCTTCCTGAGCGTAGCTTCAAGTTTTTCCTGACTGGTTTCGGGTAAGGTGAGGGATGTGGGCTGAATTTTTTTTAAAAATGCTGTGGTTTTTATATCCTCTTGATTTACAAAACTAAACAAGTTTTTTTCTGCAAGGTATTTGGCTAAATATTCCTGTTCTGTTTGCCCCGGCGTTGGTATTAGCAGTGCATGGCGCTTTAATGTCGCCAAATCCATGATGCTTGAATAGCCTCCCCGGCAGATTATTTGTTTGGCGCTGCTTATCAGTTGCAAAAACTGGTCGTCGGCGGCATGATTGAGTAATTGGATGTTGTGAATTGTCTTTTCATTGGTATGCAAATGTGGCAATCCTCTGAGGATCACAAATTCTCCTGCTACGCCAGCTAGTTTACCAATAAGTGTATTTTCTAGTTGGCTGCGTTGTGGCTCTGGCCCTGAAAGGATAACGAGTAAGTCGATTTTAGGTTCTTGTGTCAGAGGTTTGGCTGACAAAAATCTGCTTAAGATCCCTAAATGAACGGTCGGAATAAAATTATCTGAAATATTGGAAAGCGCTCCGGATAAGCTGTTTTGTCCTTGAAAATCAGGAATCCAGCATTGGCTGAATTGCTTAATAAGTTTTTGGTTAAGCTTATTAGCCAATGGCCTAAAAATTTTGAATGATTCAGGTAGTTTGAGATTTAGCTGATGAGTGATGATTACCGAGGGAATTGTTTTGCTGTATGCGCCAAAACGATTGTCGGAAATGATGAGGTCGATTTTTGTTTTTTGGAGCAACTTGGCAATAAAATGCCTGTCGCGATAATTAAACCATAACGCTAAAGGAACCTGAAAGGCCAGCTTCAGGAACTGCTGTTTGCCCTTGGCATAGCGTGGCTCAAAACCTTTAAACCTGAGCCATTCCAGTTCAGGAAATTGTGACCTTAAAAATGACAGCGGGGCTTTGTCGGCAGCCAGGATAATCCGAAATCCCATTTTTTGAAGCACCCGAATTATTGGAACTGACCGGCTGGCATGTCCAAGACCCCAGTTTAAAGGGCAAAAGAGTATGGTTTTTTGTTTATGCAAATTGGTTTTAGCGCAAATGTACAAGATTTTTCTGCCTGTGCTGATAGGTCAAATCGCATAAATCAATTATTTTTGGCGGCCATGTCAGACCAACTCATTTTTCAAATCGGACTCACGCTCATTCCCGGAATCGGGGATGTTAATGGCAAAAAACTAATTGCTTATTGTGGTGGTCCAGAGGCTGTTTTTAGCGAAAAGAGGAGAAGCCTCGAAAAAATCCCTGGAATAGGTCAGCACACTGTTAATGCGCTGCTTAATCAAAAAGTGCTTGGAAGAGCAGAAGAAGAATTGAATTTTATTCAGAAACGGGCCATTACACCACTTTTTTATCTCGACAAAGATTATCCTCGTCGCCTGAAGCATTGTGCTGATAATCCTATGATGATTTATTATCAGGGGAATGCTGATTTAAATGCTGACCGCGTGATTGGAATTGTTGGAACCCGCAATGCTACCGAATACGGAAAACGTTTGTGCGAACAACTTACTGAGGAATTAAAGGATGAAGGTGTTTTAGTGGTGAGTGGATTGGCATACGGAATTGATACCTACGCGCATCGGTCTGCTTTAAAGGCTGGGCTCCCAACTGTTGGGGTTTTGGCTCACGGATTGGATCGATTGTATCCTGCTGCAAACAAAAATTTGGCTGTCAAAATGTTGGAAAATGGTGGATTGGTCACGGATTTTGTAAGTAACACTAATCCTGATCGAGAGAATTTTCCAAAAAGAAACCGCATTGTTGCGGGAATGGTTGATGCACTGATTGTAGTAGAATCAGCCAAGAAAGGTGGTGCTTTGATTACAGCTGATATCGCTAATTCTTACAATCGGGATGTTTTTGCTTTTCCGGGAAGGGTAGGAGATACCTACAGCGAAGGATGTAACTTTTTAATCAGAACAAATCGGGCCGCTATGGTTGAGCATGCCGTTAACCTGCGTTATATGATGGGCTGGGAATCACCGCAAAAGGGCAAGGCGGTTCAAACCAAGCTTTTCAGGGCTTTTAATCCGGATGAGCAAACGATAATGGATGCATTTGAAAATGAATCCTATCAGGAATTGGATCAGCTGTTATTAAAAACTGGCTTCACTTCATCACGTATGGCGTCGGTGTTGCTTAACCTGGAATTTGACGGCATTTTAACAGCATTGCCGGGTAAGCGCTATCAAAAAGCAATCTAGCTTTTGCTATGTCTTTTTGATATCATCAGGTTTGATATTTGTCGCTTTTACCAATAATAGCAGGGCTATAAAAAACACGCCAATACCATACAAAATCATGATTGTTTTTTCGGAAGTGAGGTAACCAAAATAGAAAAAACCCATGAAGAAACTGGCTGCTCCAAGTCCAGTCAAAGAATCGATCATCCTGTTTTTTCTGAATTTACCCATGCCTACAAAAAAGCCCAAGATCACACCAAAAAGCAAGGAGGCAACTGGAAGCGTATAAAGCAATAAGGGCGATGGCTGTTTAGCGAATATCCCCATATCAAAAAGAGGTACAGCAACTGTGCTAAAGCCTAATGCGATAAGCATGCCATAAATGATCCCATCGAGTGGCGATTTGAAACGTTTTAATGGAAGGAAGAGGTAACGTAATACAACAAAAACACCCAGTTGTGAACCAAATCCAATAATGACGAAACTGTAAAAACCACTTCGCTTCAAATTTTTAAGTTGGTCATATCCCATGGCTTCTGCAATGATATCGAAAAAGAATAAAACGGAAATCGATAGCAAGCCAAGACCATAAGCTTTCAATACCTGTTTATTGGATTCAATCTTAAACTTTCTGTTAAGGTATAGTATCAATATTGCCGCTAAAATCGGGGCTTGAAAATAACTGATTAACGTAGTGAAATCCATAAGTAGGGTTGTTTTTGATGTGAACAATTCAAAGTCAAAGATACAATTTCTATTAAAAGGACAATTTTTTTTCTTAATTTACTGTTGAAGAGCTTTTACAGATTAAGATGATTTCAGCCAGAATAATACTATTTTTGTCCGATTAGCAGTTTCTTTTCTGTTTAAGTTTTACAGCCCAAAAGCATAGTTGCATCGTTTTATGATTAATTCACTTGAAAAAGGTATTATCATCCGCTCAACAGGAAGCTGGTACACCGTTTATACGGATGATGGCCAACTTCGATTGTGTCGCCTGCGAGGGAAGTACAGAATCAAAGGAATTCGAACAACTAATCCACTTGCTGTTGGCGATTTGGTAGGGTTTAGATTGGAGGAGGGAAAACAAACTGCTGTAATTCATCATATCGAAGATCGGAAAAATTTTATCATCCGTAAAGCAACAAATTTATCAAAAGCGGCCCATATTATTGCAGCCAATATGGATCAGGCTTTACTTGTTGTAACGCTCCAGAGTCCAAGAACTTCTAAAGGTTTTATGGATCGTTTTTTGGTAACGGCAGAAGCTTATCATTTGCCTGTTTCAATTGTTTTTAACAAATACGATCTTTTGGATGAGTTACAAATTGCCGAACAAAACCAATTGATTGCAGCTTATGAAAAAATTGGTTACAATTGTCTGGCTGTTTCTGCAGTGAGTGGTTTTGGCCTTGAGGAGCTTAAGCAGCAAATGAAAGATAAGGTAAGTCTTTTCTCTGGGCATTCCGGCGTTGGGAAATCAGCGCTAATAAATGCAATCGATCCCAATTTAAATCTAAGAATTGGTGATATTTCGGAGTATCATTCCAAGGGGAAGCATACTACTACATTTGCCGAAATGCATCAGCTAAGTTTTGGAGGATGGATAGTGGATACTCCCGGCATCAAGGAATTCGGGCTTTATGAGCTTGAAAAAGAAACCCTCGCTCAGCGTTTTCCGGAAATGCGTGAGCTTATGACGCAATGCCGTTTTGCAAATTGTACGCACAGGCACGAGCCGGGCTGTGCAGTAAAAGAGGCACTTGAACAGGGTGACATAGCTGCTTTCAGATACACCAATTACTTGAATATGTTAATTGACGACGAAACAAAACAAAAAAATATATGATTGCCAAACACTTGATTACTGATGGTGTGATGCCATTGCGAACGAGCGATACAGCCCGAACAGCACTCAGCTGGATGGAAGATCTGCGGGTGATGCATGTTCCAATTGTGAACGAATCACGATTTCTGGGACTGCTTTCCGAATTTGACATTTATGATTATAATCAGTTGGACGAGCCCATAGGCAGCCATAACTTATCATTGAATAATCCTTATGTTTATGAATACCAGCATATTTTCGATGCGCTAAAGGTGATGGACGATTATAAACTGAGTTTGATTCCTGTGTTAGATGAGCATCAAAATTATCTTGGATGCATCACTTTGCAGTCGTTGCTCGAACATTTTGCTCAGGCTTATGCTTTATCCGAACCTGGTAGCATAATTGTGCTTGAAATGCCTGCTAATAGCTATATGTTGTCGGAGATTGCGCGCTTGGTCGAAGATAATGACGCAAAAATCCTAAGCGTATTCACTCGTTCGGACGAAGATTCTACACAGTTGCAGGTTTCGCTGAAAGTGAATAAAATAAATATTGAACCTATCCTGCAAACCTTTAATCGGTATCAGTATCAAATTGTGGCTTTTTATAGCGAACATTCCGATCAGGATGATATGCGTGATCGCTATGAGTCGCTGATGAATTACCTGAATATATGAGATTTTTTGCCTTTTTGTTTATTCTTTTTGCTTTGATCTCAAATGTCGATGCTCAGGTGAGCGTTATTGGAGATACATACAGTTGTGATAAAACTGACGCAGAAATTGTAAGCGTGGGCAAAATTACTATCGAAGGAAATGACGTTACGCGCGACAAAATTATCAGCAGAGAATTAGAGTTTAAAACAGGACAGGAATTGTTATTCACAGATTTGTGCCAACGTGCTGATTTGTCGCGCGAAAACCTCTTAAACCGATCGCTTTTTAATTTTGTTTACCTCGACCTGGAGCCTGATGAGTTGAAACCTAATGTAATAAATATAACTATCAGGCTTATAGAACGTTGGTATATCTGGCCTTTGCCAATTTTTGAGTTGGCCGATCGTAACTTCAATGCCTGGTGGCAGACAAAAGATTTTAACCGGGTGAATTATGGAGTTTTTATTACCCACAACAATTTCAGGGGTAGAATGGAACAGCTGAAATTGCTATTACGAGCCGGATACAACCAGAATTATTCTTTGTTGTACGAAATCCCATACCTCACATCAAAACAAAATATTGGAATAGGGTTTGAAACAGGCTACTCCCGGAGTCGCGAAATTCCCTACAAAACCATTGGTAATGAACAGCTGTTTTTTAAAAATGAAAATGGATATGCGCAGGAAAAGCTTTTTTTTAAAACCCTTCTTAGCTATCGGATAGGCTACCGGCATTCACATTTTTTGTATTTGGGCTACGAGCAATACACTTTTGCAGATACGATTACTAAATTAAACCCGGATTTTATGGCTATTTCGGGTAAAAAATCTGCTTTTATTTCGCTTCAGTATATTTTCAAACATGATTTTAGGGATAGTAAATCCTATCCGCTCAAAGGGCATTATTTCGATTTTGAATTTGCTAAGTCTGGGTTTGGAATCACTGGAACATCACCTGATTTTCAATACGTAAAAACGACTTTTGATTGGTACACTCCAATAAATGGCCGATGGTATTGGGCTTCTAATCTCACAGCTAAGTTTTCGGGAGGAAACACTCAGCCCTATTATTTGCGGCGGGCTCTTGGTTATCAGAACGATTTTGTGCGGTCGTATGAGCTTTATGTGATTGATGGTGATAATTTTGGGATTTTTAAAAACAACCTTAAGCTTAATGTTATCAAACCCAAAGTGCGCAATCTGCCGCTTATTCCGACCGAAAAGTTCAGTAAGATTCATTATGCGCTTTATCTGAATGTTTTTCTTGATTTGGGATATGCCGGTGCAATGATTCCTGAACCCTCTAATCCTTTGAACAATGAGCTGTTGATTGGATCGGGACTGGGATTGGATTTGGTAACGTATTACGATATGGTTTTCAGGTTTGAATATTCCCGAAATCGTTTGAATGAATTTGGTTTTTTTATTCATTTTATGGCACCGATATAAGCTTGAAAATTCAAAATAGCACAAATATTGTGCTTACAATGTTTTATGAAATAATTATGATAACCAAAGCCTCATGTTGCAAGAGTGTAAAAAATGTTAAATCAGAATTTAGTGGCGTTAAAATTCGTAACCTTGCTGCGTGTGGGCTCTAATTGCTTAAATAATGACAATTGCACTATTTGGAAAGAGTTTTAGTGGTGATCGCACACCTTTTCTGAAGCAGCTTGTCGAAGGTCTGCTGCAGTATGATGTTGATTTAATGGTTTATAAGTCATTTTATGAATTGACAAAACCCTATATTTTCCCTGATAATGAAGTAAAGCTTTTCGAAACCCATAAGGAACTGGTAGCCGGGGCTGATATGGTGTTTTCGATTGGAGGCGATGGCACTTTGCTTGATACACTGCCTTTGATCAGAGACACCGGTATTCCTGTTTTAGGTATTAATATGGGTAGATTAGGATTTTTATCAAGCATTTCGAAGAACGAAATAGAAACAGCTATTAACCAAGTTATTAAGGGAAATTATATGCTCGAAAAGCGAAGTCTTTTGGCCCTCGAAAAGCCCGATCACTTGTTTCCGGTAGTAAATTATGCATTAAATGAACTTACTGTTTTCAGAAAGGAAACAACGTCTTTGATTGTGGTGCAGGTGTATGTGGATGATCTCTTTGTGAATGCCTATTGGGCTGATGGATTGATTGTTGCCGCCCCCACAGGTTCCACAGCGTATTCATTGAGTGCAGGAGGCCCAATTTTGGCGCCCCAATCATCCAGTTTTGTTATCACGCCTATTGCAACGCACAATTTAAGTGTACGTCCAATCGTTATACCCGACGATAGCTTGATTAAACTGAGGGTAGTTGGTCGTCACACTTCCTACACCTTGAGCATGGACTCGCGGATGGCTGATATGACTGATTCGGTGGATATTGTGATCAGAAAAGCACCTTTTGCGTTAAATATGGTCGTGATGGAAGGTAAGGATTTTTTTGGTACGATAAGGGAAAAGCTTTTGTGGGGGCTGGATATCAGAAATTAATGAAGTGGAGAGTTGAAAAAAAATGATAATTTTGCAAACCGCTAAAGTTGACAATAAATTGTGAATCAGTGATTTTAGTTTTAGAGCACAACTTTTTAAGCGGAATTAGACGTTATGAAGAAAAATCATAAAAGCTTTTTGGGATTAAAATTGTTCGGATTACTGTTATTGCTTCCGTTCATTCATCAGGCACAGGATCTGGAAGTTGGCCTGTTTGGTGGTGTAAATTACTATGTAGGTGATATAAATCCTGCCCGGCAATTTAGCCAACCCGAACCAGCTTATGGTTTGATTGCCAGGTATAACCCAAACACACGCTGGGCTTTTAGAGGAAGTTTTACGATGGGAAAACTTATAGGTGATGATGCTGTGGTTAAGTTTAATGAGAGTCGTGCGCTTGCTTTTGAAACACGGGTGAATGACTTTAGCCTGATAGCCGAATTCAATTTCTTTGATTATTTTACCGGAAGCAAAAGAGATTATGTAACGCCCTATATTTTCGGAGGGTTTTCGGTTTTCACATTTGATCCCAAACCATTTTATGACAATCAAGTTCAAAATCCTGGGCAGGCTGAGGGTGTCTCCTACAACCAAATGGCATTTTCCATTCCGTTTGGAGTAGGAGTAAAATACAGTCTTGGAAAACGCGTTGGACTAGCTGCTGAATGGCGAATGCATAAAACTTTTACGGATTATATTGACGATGTCAGTACAGTTTATGCTTATCCCACCGGAAATTTTGATGCCGGAATGAAACGGGGAGATTCAAGTACAAATGATTGGTTTAGCTATGCTGGTATCACGCTTACATACAAATTTGACTTGATAGGAAATCAACGTTGCGATAATTTTAACCAAACTAACCACTGAACCTACTGTATGTCAGAGCAAACACATACGAGTTTAAAAGAAAAGGTTGACCTCGAAAGGTTGCCCAAGCACATTGCTATCATCATGGATGGCAATGGCAGATGGGCCAAAAGTAAGGGAAAACCAAGGATTTTTGGTCATCAGAATGGGGTTACAGCTGTTCGTGAAGCTGCTGAGTCAGCTGCCGAACTGGGTGTTTCGTACCTTACACTTTACGCTTTTTCAACCGAAAACTGGACGCGTCCGCGTTTCGAAGTCAATGCTTTGATGCGGCTGCTTTTGCAAACCATAAAGGATGAGGTTGTTACTTTGAATAAGAACAATATCCGCTTGAATGCAATTGGGGATTTGGACAGTTTGCCCAAACTCAACAGAGAACATTTGCTCAGGGCGATGGATCAGACCCAACATAACGACCGCATGACACTTACATTGGCACTAAGCTATTCGAGCAGATGGGAAATAATTCAGGCTGTGCGTAAACTTGCTGCTGAAGTTGAGCGAGGTGATTGTAAATCGGAAGATGTTGATCAACAATGTATTGAACGCTTGCTTACTACACATGGCATGCCTGATCCGGAATTACTTATACGCACAAGCGGTGAAACACGATTGAGCAATTTTATGCTTTGGCAGATTGCTTATGCCGAGCTTTATTTTAGCAAAAAGTTCTGGCCGGATTTTCGGAAAGAAGACCTTTATGCTGCCATTATCGACTACCAATGCCGCGAACGCAGGTTCGGGAAAACCAGTGAACAAATTACAAAGCAGAAAAAATAAGGAATGAGGAGAAAAGAATTGCCGTTGAACACGCGTAACTTGCTGTTTTATTTACTTGTAACGATTAGTCTTTTAAGTTCTGTTTTGCTTCAGGCTCAGATTCAGATTGGTTCCGACCTCTCAGCATTTGATTACAGTAAACCTAAAGAGTACGAAATTGGCGGTATTACAGTAGATGGTGTAAAATACCTGGATCAGAATGTATTAATTATGCTGTCGGGTTTATCTGTCGGTCAAAAAGTAAAGATTCCGGGCGACCCGATAACAGATGCCATTCGCAAGCTGTGGGATCAGGGCTTGTTTGAAGATGTGGCCATTTATGCTACAGAGATTGCCGGAAATTTAGTTTTTCTTGAGATAAAATTGAAGGAACGACCGCGTGTTTCACGCTTTTCTTTCGAAGGCTTACGCAAGGGCGAGGCAGATGATATCCGCACCAAAATTAACCTTACACGAGGCGATGTTGCTACTGATCATCTTTTTGTCAGGACGCGAGATATCATCAAGGATCATTTTGCCGAAAAAGGCTACCTGGATACAGAGGTTGAAATTGAGCAAGTTCCTGACGCTACCCGCGAGAATTATATCGACATGCTAATCAAAGTCGAGAAAAATAATAAGGTAAAAATTGGCGAAATCCTGGTTGAAGGAAACAAGGATTTATCTGACGATCAGGTTCTTTCGGCAATGAAAGAAACCAAGCTAAAAGGCGTGTTTGACCCGCTTAATCCACTTGGATCATTGGTTGTTAATACTGCATGGGAAGCAATTAATGTGAGACCTTTGAACGCTGTAAGACAAATAGAAACGTATTTTACGGAAAATTTTCGTCCGCGAGTTTTTAAGTCGTCAAAATTTATTCCTGCCAATTTTAAGGATGACAAGCAGGCTATCATTCAAAAATATAATGCCAAAGGTTATCGTGATGCCAGTATTATTGATGATTCTGTTTACAGGCTGGCAGATAACAGTCTTGGCCTTAAGCTAAAAATCAACGAGGGCGAGCGCTACTACTTCAGAAGTATTAAATGGGTTGGCAATACCAAATACGATAGTGAGTTCTTAAGTTCGGTGCTAGGAATTCAATCCGGTGATGTTTATAATAAAGAATTGCTTACGACAAACCTTACCTACAATCCCAACGGATTGGATGTGAGTTCGTTGTATATGGACGACGGCTATTTGTTTTTTATGGCTGACCCCATTGAGGTTTTGGTAGAGAACGACTCCATCGACCTTGAAATTCGTATCAGGGAAGGGAAGCAGGCGCGTATCAGCAATGTGTCTATCAAGGGAAACACAAAGACAAATGATCATGTGGTTATTCGCGAATTACGCACCATGCCTGGTCAGTTGTTTAGCCGCGCCGACATTATCCGCACAACACGCGAATTGGCTCAGCTACGTTATTTTAACCCCGAAACAATTGCCCCCGATGTGCAACCTAATCCTTCGGACGGAACAGTGGATATTTCCTATACGGTTGAAGAAACTTCTGCTGATCAGATCGAATTGAGTGGTGGATGGGGATACGGCAGAATAATCGGGACGCTGGGCTTGTCGTTCAATAATTTTTCCTTGCGAAACATTTTGAAAAAAGATGCCTGGAGGCCAATTCCTTCGGGTGATGGTCAAAAACTTTCATTACGACTACAAACTTATGGTACTGGATATCTGAGTTATAGTGCCTCGTTCACAGAACCATGGCTTGGTGGTCGTAAACCAACTTCACTTACGGTATCATATTATCATTCATTGTATTCCAATGGGCTTCCAAAATCAGATACTAACCGGGCTACCTTTAAAATTGACGGTTTCACACTCGGTATTGGCAAGCGCTTAAGATGGCCTGATGACTTTTTTACGCTCTATCAGGCAGCCAACCTGATGCGCTATGATTTGAAAAATTATTCACAGATTTTTAGCGTTGGAACAGGAACAGGATTCTTTAATGTGTTCAGTTACAATATTGTCTTCGGCCGAAACTCGATTAGTCAGCCTATTTTTCCACGATCAGGCTCCGATATAAATTTGTCGCTGGAACTAACGCCTCCCTACTCTGCATTCAGCGATAAAGATTATACCACGCTGGACGAAAATGAAAAGTTTAAATGGGTAGAGTATCATAAATGGAAACTAAATACTTCACTTTATGTAGAAACATTACCTAAATTAGTGCTCGCCACGCGATTAAAATTTGGATTTTTGGGATATTACAACAAAGATATTGGCGTTACACCTTTTCAACGGTTTTATTTGGGAGGTGATGGACTATCGGGCTACAACAACCTCGATGGCCGCGAAATTATTGGGATGCGCGGATACGGCAACGAAACCATTACACCTTTTTATTACAAGGATAGAAATATTGGTGGAAATATTTACAGCAAATATACCCTCGAATTGCGCTATCCACTTTCCCTCAACCCGAGTGCCACCATATATGCCCTCACCTTTGTTGAAGCAGGAAATTCATGGTTAGGATTTGATAATTTTAATCCTTTTGATGTAAAAAGATCGGCCGGAGCCGGAATCAGGGTGTTCCTACCCATGTTTGGTATCCTGGGTTTGGATTGGGGTTACGGCTTTGATGAAATTCCTGGAATCCCCAATGCTAACGGAAGTCAGTTCCATTTCTCGATCAACCAATCACTTGATTAAAAAATTTGGCAGGCTTTTTGGTAATAAGCACTTAAATCTAAAATCTAAAGGCTATGAAAAATAAAGCATTTCTTACACTGATTGTTTTACTGTTTGCAGGTTTGCTTGCAGTTCAGGCGCAAAATCAGCGCTTTGGATACGTCGATACGGAATATATCCTGAATAACATTCCGGAATATACTGATGCTCAGGCTGAACTGGATGTATATTCTGAGCGTTGGGAAAAAGAAATCAAGGCTCAATATGATGTCGTTGAGAAAATGTATCGTGATTATCAAACGGAATCTGTTCTTTTACCGGAAGATATGAAACGCAAGCGCGAAGATGAAATAATCAAAAAAGAGCAAGAAGTAAAAGACCTGCAAATGAAATATTTTGGTCCTGAAGGAGATTTGTTTAAGAAACGCAGCGAATTGGTTCAACCTATCCAGGAAAAAGTTTTCAATGCCATTCAGGAAATTGCTGAAACACGTAATTATGCTTTCGTCTTCGATAAATCGGCTGGTGCCACGATGCTGTATGCCAGTGATAAATTTGATATTTCGGACGATGTACTCGACGAAATTGGCAATGTGATGCAAACGGTTCGCCGTGAGGACAGAAAATAAACAGTAAAAGCATGTTAAGCCTTGATGGCAAACAGAATTTTTAGCTCTTTTCTCAAAATATTTTTCTACATTTGCGGCTCAAAATTGAATTATTAATCTCCAGAAATCAGAAAATGAAAATTTTAACAAAATTATTTTTAGTAATTGCATTGGTTGGTTTAGGTAGTTTTGCTCAAGCACAAACCCTAAAAATCGGCTACATCGATTCAAACGAAATCATGGGCATGATGCCCGAGCGTGACACCATTGAAAACAAATTGGTACGGTTTGAAAAACAACTTGAGAATGAACTTCGCGCAATGGCTACAGAGTACCAAACAAAGCTCACCGATTATCAAAATAACCTTGCTGCTATGTCGAATTTGATCCGCCAGTCAAAAGAAAAAGAGCTTACAGATCTGCAAACCAGAATTCAGGATTTTCAACAAAATGCTGATGTGGATTACAGTGAACGCAGAAATGAACTGCTTACTCCTTTGATTGACAAGGTAAAAAAGGCTATTGAAGATGTTGGATCAGAAAACGGATATACTTATATCATTGATGCTGCAACTGGTGTGCTGCTTCATATTGGTACAGGAGCTGATGATGTAACTCCTAAAGTAAAAACCAAACTGGGAATTTAATCCCAAACTTAAAAATATACGAGCCGTCCTCTAATAGGGCGGCTTTTTTTGTGCCTAATGCATTCGTGGAAGAACCTTGTTTTTGTCCAAATTGTTCATTAGTAATTTATTACGATACTAAATAGCTTCAAAAACATTTGTTTACTCGATTTTTATACTTGAAATAGCTCAGCTATGCCTTCGTTAAAAAAGATAGTGCGTGAGCGCCTGATTTTCATGTACTTTTGCTTCTATCTGCAATCTTTGACTACTGAATAGGGTTTAAAAATAATCAGAAGTGCCAGTTTGCGGATAGGATTAAGCTTCGCTGAAAACGTTAATCCGCTAACAGACAAAGCTGCCCCATCAGCAGGCTGGTTTGATTGATGCCAAAATCTAACTAAGGCTAAAACAGCAACAGCTTTACTTTCATTGAGAGTTTTTTTACCTTTACCATGTAAAAACTATTCATAGTCATGCAAACAGCACCTACGTATAAGGTGAATATATACGCAATAGTGCGTGTATTCAACCGTT
>CAZQFH010000031.1:0-9568 GCA_964592595.1 uncultured Lentimicrobiaceae bacterium
TTATCCGCTGTTTTAGTTGCTGTGGGCGGATAGCATCGCTCACACTTGATTTTTGATAGCTTGCCACCTGTCCCGCCGCATCGCTGGCGGGATTAAGAAAAAGCGAAAAAAACATAAACAAAATATTGTTGTATTACAACCTGATAACGCAATGCTGGCAGGAACAAGGAAAAGTTCCAGATCAAATTAAGATATAGCGCAACCCATTCTGGGTAGAAATCCCTTTTTAAAACCACATTAACTACAATAGCAGCAACCCCTTCAGGGTTGCGCGCTATCGAGCCAAATCAGACCTTCACTTCAAATCATCACCGGGCTGGAGCCCCCAAGAATTGGGCTTGCCTACCGCCATGTAGGGAGTGGGGGCAAGAAAATGACAAAAGACCCACTCTCCACCTAATCTAAAACCACTTCTCATCATCATTCATGTCTTTATGCAGAAGACGTTCGAGTCTTTACATAAGACGTTCGAGTCCTTGCAGAAGACGTTCGAGTCGTTGCATAAGATGCTAGTCTTTCCCAAAACAATTTGGCTGGTTTTTTTTCGGGGGATGGTGTTTTGTTTGCACGAAAGGCAGCTCACGGGCAGTGAAAAGGTTTTACTGCTTTACGAGAGGTGTTTGCTGGTTTGTGAGGGAGGCATAAAGCTTTACGGAGGCTTTTTCATCTTTTACGAATCGCAAAAACGGCTAAGGGATTGCTGCTCATGCGCTCCGAAGTAGGCATCATGTTTTACGTTACGTTGATGTTTTGCAATGGAAAGTGCTTGCTGGTTTGTGGGGGCTGTTGAGGTGTTAATATTGCTTGTTAGCTGCTTGTCCCGCTAAGCAGGAGCTTTTAGCCTTTGGCTCGTTGAGGCCTTGATAACTACTATTTAGTGTTTGTCTATAATGTCCGATTTCTGCGTTATGCTTGTTTTGAAAACAGTCATTTACCAAAGTAAACTCCTTGATTTTCAAAACTGCGCAAGCCCTGCCTGTCTGCTGCCAGGTAGACCTGACGGCGAGGCAGGCTTGAACTCGAACATTATAGTCCAAACACTTGATTTTATGGACAGACACTATTTAGCTTTGCTTAAATACACTTTAACAAGGACTACAAAACAACAACGACAACTATGTCAACAATGACAACACCTCCCACTCCTACTCCACCGGCATCAGACTAACCGCTGCACCTCCACCGGGCACTAGATTGAGGCTGAGGATATCGCCATGTTTCAGTTGCTGTTTTACGATTTTATAAGCTGTTGGATTTTCATCCCAATGGGCATCGGCTGCATCGAGATACAGACGGGCTTCGTAGGTTGTGCCGGCTTCCAGAAAATCGAGTTTTACTTCCAGTTTGCGGGCATCCTCATTGGTGATAGCCCCTAAAAACCAATTGTCTGAATCCCTTTGCTGACGGGCAATGGTGACGTACTCACCCACTTCGCCTTTGAGGGTAAGGCTTTGTTCCCAGTCAACAGCCACATCTCTTATGAACTGAAAAGCAGGGTGCTTGTCGTAGGCTTCAATCAAATCCGGAACCATCTGTATAGGACTGTAAATCACCACATACAAAGCCAGCTGATGAGCCAGGGTGGTATTCACCTGATTATTGGGTTTCCATGGATCGAGCTTGATATTGAAAATGCCGGGTGTATAATCTATCGGGCCAGCCAGCATACGCGTAAATGCAACAGTAGGCAGGTGATTGGGCGGATTGCCTCCGTCAGAAGCCCAGGCGTTGAATTCGTGTCCGCGCAATCCTTCGCGGGAAATGGCATTGGGTAGGGTGCGCCGGATACCTGTGGCTTTGATGGGTTCGTGGGCATTGATGGCAATTTTATGCCTGGCAGCCGTTTCGAGGGCACGACGATAATGGTTTACCATCCATTGTCCGTGGTGGTACTCGCCTTTGGGAATGATCTTACCCACATATCCGGTCTTAACCGAATGGATGCCAAGTGATTCCATCAAACGATAGGCGGTGTCCATCTGTTGATCGTAAGTGCGTGGAGCAGCAGAGGTTTCGTGGTGCATGATCAGTTCTACTCCTTTGGATTTGCCGTAACGGACCACTTCTGCCAGATCGTAATCGGGATAGGGGGTTACAAAGTCGAAAACGCCTTCGCGATCTTCGAATCCAATCCAGTGTTCCCAGCCGGTATTCCAACCTTCGACCAAAATTGCATGAATATTATTCTCCGCAGCAAAATCAATCAGTTCTTTGGCATATTCGGTGGTGGCGCCATGCTTGCCATGTGGCGTGTTGCCGGTATAAGTATTCATGTCCTGCGTGGCTCCGTAATCCCAGGTTTTGCGTCCCAGATGCATATCCCACCAAATGCCGACATATTTGGTTGGCTTAAACCACAACACATCACTCAATCTGTTGGGCTCGTTGAGGTTTACAATCAGCCGGGAATCTATAAGTCCGGCAGCAGTTTCACTGATTTGAATGGTTCGCCAGGGTGTGGTAAAGGCTCCGGTGCGTTTCACTTTATATCCCAGTCTGTCGGAACCCACCAACTCGCTTACCAGATTAAAATTATTGGTGTCGATTTTGATGGTCATATCGGCATAATCCGTGAGATTGGCTTCATGAAAACTCAAATAAATGCCTGCATCCGTTTTCATGGTAACGGGGGTGTTCACGGCATTATAGGGAATATGTGTCTGAGCCAAATCGTTGTGATCTCGCAAGGCAATGGCATCAATTTCGCTCAGGCGGGTATGGTGAAAAAGATGCTCATAAATGTCCCAGTCGCCCGGTATCCACCAAACCTGATGGTCAGCCGTTAAGTTGAAATGGGTATGTTCGTCCATGATGATAGTTTCCTGATCATCAGCCAAATTCGGAAAGAGAAACCTGAAACCCAAACCATCATCATACAGCCTGAATTGTAAGTGAAACTGCCTTGCAGCTGTCGTTTTCTCTGCTACATTCACCAGCATTTCCTTGTAATGATTGCGCACCACGCGCTGCTCGCCCCAGGGCATTTCCCAGTTTTCGTCCAGTTCAGAAAACGCCACCTTTGTCACTTCCAGCTGATTCATCAATGGCGCCTGATCTTTAAATTCAAATCCCAGCCAGGAGGTATCTATCAGCAGCTGATCCTTAAACTTTACCGTATATCCCAGCTCGCCAGCATTACCTGAAACCAATGCAACACTGATCTTTCCATTGGGGGATTGCAATTCTTGTTTCGTTTTTGGATTCATTTGACAGGCATTAAAAATTAAACTTCCGACAAGCAGCAAAAATGCTATTCGCATAGCTGACCAAGGTATATTTTTCATGGACTTGAATTTTTAGATTAGCTTGAGATATTGTCTTAACAAAGATAATCTTTTACCCTGATTCAATAAGATTTTACCCAGAGCATGAAAAAGCTTTATGTTGCTAATCCTTTGATTTATTATCCTTTGAACTGAACAGGAATTTTAGCAAATGAAAGTGCAACGGTTTGCAAAAAACCATTTTACCGGAAAAAATATTTGCTGAAAGGTGCAAAATTTTGTACTTTTAGAGCAAAAGAAAGGAGAACAATATGAATAATACTTACAGCTGCCCCAATTGCAAAGGCTTTTTATTGATTGAAAACCGACTGATACTTACTGCCGGTAAAGAAGGCGATCATCTGAACGAAAAAGGCTTTGTGCTTTTGATGAATCCAGAGATAGGAAATTACGAAACCCGTTATCACGAAAAGGTGAAAGTGACTGATGGAGAAAAATATCAGTTCTATTGCCCTATCTGTCACCACAAATTACACTCTGATATCAATGACAATCTGGTAATGGTAAACTATACCGATCAGAAAGGCAAGGCTTTTGAACTGCATTTTTCGCGCATCGCCGGACAAAAAAGCACCTACAAAATCATGGGACGCTCAGTGGAGACCTTTGGCATTGATGCCCCACACTACCTCGACTTTATGCACCTGATGGATATGTCCTGATCACTTGTCAGGAGCTGTATTTTTTCAGGTAATGGAACATCAGCCTTACGCCAATACCTGTTCCGCCAATTCCGCGGTAATTATCACGCTTTTCGATGTAGGCAGGCCCTGCAATATCAAAATGAATAAAAGGATAATCAGTAAAATGCTCCAGAAATTTTCCGGCAGTGATAGCTCCTGCTTCCGGGCCGCCGATATTTTTCAGGTCGGCAATCTCTGAATTGAGCTGCTCACGGTATTCGTCCCACATTGGAAATTTTACCAGCCGCTCATTTACAGCATCGCCACTTTCGGCTATTTTGCAAAACAGTTCAGTTGCTTTAACTTCCATGGCTACAATTCCCTGGCTTCCGATAGCCCTTGAAGCAGAGCCGGTGAGGGTGGCAAAATTGAGTACCAATTCCGGCTCAAACTTTTTGGCATAGGACAGGGCATCAGCCAAAATCAAACGTCCTTCGGCATCGGTATTCAGCACTTCTACCGTGGTTCCGTCAAACATCGTGATCACATCACCTGGCACATAGGCATTGCCATCAGGGCGGTTATCAGTAGCCGGCACGAGAGCCATCACATGCAAGGGGATTTTAGCCTTGGCCAGGGCAAAAAGTGAAGCCGATACTACAGCCGCTCCAGCCATATCACACTTCATGGTATCCATGGCATTGGAGGGTTTCAGACTGAGACCGCCTGTATCGTAAACCACTCCTTTTCCAACCAATATCACTGGCTTTTTGTTTACCGCATTGTCAGGCTTCCACTCCAGAATAGTGAAGGTTGGTGGGTCGATGCTGCCTTTGTTTACCGAAAGTAAACCACCCATTTTCAGAGCTTCAATCTTTTGTTTGTTAAACACTTCAGCCTTTGCTCCCACCGCACGCACTTTGTCGCTGATCTGAGCAGCAAGGTCTGTGGCGCTGAGCTTGTTGAGCGGTTCATTCACCAGATCGCGTGCCCAATGATTGGCTTCGATCGTGATATTCAACTCATCTACAAGTTGCTGGTCTATCGCTTTGGAAATGAGATGAATCTCAGATAAACAATTTTGTTTTTCCTTTTGATCTTTGCGGTATTTCAAAAATTGATAATTTCCAAGCGCCATGCCTTCGGCCACTGCCATTGCTTCCTTTTCCAAACCATTTTCGGGGATGATTTCAAGCTTCGACAATCCGTTTTTGTTGAGGTATTGAACCAATGCAAATCCATGCTTGCGACAGGATTCATAGCGCTTATTAGCTTCAGATTCCTGATCCAAAAAAAGCAAACTGAGCCCCACCGGATAGCGTTCAAGCGTGATCAATTCCTTTTTCAGATCATTGCGCTGCTTCAAAATCCATTTGTTTTCATCAGCATTCAGGCCGGGTAAATCCCCTGAAACATTTTTAGATAACATCAAGAGTTTATGGATTTCCTCTGAATCGGCCGAAATAGTTCTGAGTTGTATCATGGTATTGTTGATTTTTTATAGAAAACGCAAAGATACAAATGTTGGGCTTAGGCTGTTAGCTATTGTTTAGCAAAACGTTCTTCAAGAAAGCTCATAATTTTTGTTGTTGCACCCAGCTGTTTATGCACATAATCCTTGCAAACGGCTGATGCCTCAAGGTAAAACGTCTCATCATGAATCAGTTGATCGAAACGGGCTTTCAAATCCTGTGCATTGTTAACACTAAATGCCCCACCAAGCGCCAACAGGTCAACAGCCTCGGTAAACTGCTCGTGTTTAGGCCCAAAAATTACAGGACAACCAAAAGTAACCGCTTCCTGAATATTGTGAATGGCTTTGCCAAAACCACCACCGATATAGGCGAAGCGGGCGTAACGATAGGCGCGCGAAAGCAACCCAATCTGATCGATAATCAAAACTTTATTGGCCGGATCAAACTGCTTTTTTGAAAACAATCCTGCAGCAGCGTTCAATCTGTTTTTAAGCTGTGCAATATGCGCATCACTTACATCATGGGGTGCAAAAATCAGGCAATAATCATCCGGCAGTTCAGCCAGTATTTCCAATAAGAGCGTTTCGTCAGGAGGCCAGGTGCTGCCGGCGATGATGCACTTTCGGCCAGCGATGAACTCTTCTATTTCTGGAATCGGATCGGCCTTGGCAGCAATTTTTGCTACCCTGTCGAAGCGCGTATCACCGGCAATGCTATGCTGACTGATACCTATACTTTTCAAGAGTTCCGCAGAATGCTCATCCTGCACAAAAAAATGCTCAACATATGTCAGGTGCTTTCTGAACCAAGATACATATGGTTTAAAAAAATGCTGATTGTCTCTGAATCTGACAGAGAAATAAAATACCGGAATATCCTTTTGCTGCAGCACCTTCAAATGATTAAACCAAAACTCATATTTGATAAAAAATGCTGCCTTGATTTGATAATTTGATAATAATTTCCGGGCATTGTTTACAGTATCAAGCGGCATATAAATCACCTGATCGGCCAGTTCGTAATCTTTGCGTATTTCATATCCCGAAGGGGAAAAAAAACTCAACAATATCTTTATTTCCGGAAATCTTGCCCTCACTTCTTCTATTACGGGTCTTCCCTGTTCAAACTCGCCCAACGAGGCTGCATGAAACCAAAACCATTGCTTGACATCTCCAGGAGGCGGAAACGGAAAATTGCGTCTTCCCTGCACAAAGGCTTTGGCCTTGGCCGAGCGGAAAGCAGCAAAGCGGGCAGCCAGTCCGTAGAAATGAATAAATATGGTGTAAAGCAATCTCATCAATTCATCTTCAAAATTATCCGTTTCAATTTCGTTCGTTAGCAAAGTAAATGAGTTTTTATTACTGTACTCTTTACTCTACACTATTTTTCAATACTCTAACAATTTAAGCACTAGCATTCCAGACGCAAGCGCTAATCCAAAACTTATTAAAGTTCCGATCAAAATATATTCTGTTAATTTCCTATCCTTTGATTCTTTTAGATCACCAAAACGAAATACAGACTTAGCTGCTAACAAAAAACCTATTCCATCCCAATTGTCAGTAACCACAAAAATAAAAACAAAAATTCTCTCTAATATGCCGATGACTTTACCTGCATTGATTAATGAATCATCATTTTTTTCATTTAAGACTTTTGCCCAGCCCGACATGAGCACCTGCATAATAATTCCTGATACAAAAGTGATAAAAATTATTGCTGCTGAGTAAATCCAAATGCTTTTGTCGGCATGTAAGGCATCTATTTTCAACTCTGGCTCAAAAAACAAAACCCATAATACGAAGATGCTTGTGATATGCAATGCCTGATCAATAAAGAACCAGCTAAGTTTGTTTTTTTCTGATTGAAAATATAGTTTTATGGCATCAATAATTCCATGCAAGAATACAATTAACAATGTCAACAGCCAAAAATTAAAGTTCCATAAAAACAGCAATACTAAAATTCCGTGTGTAAATAAATGAATATAAAATTTAAATGACCTTACTTTAAGTTTTTCTTTTTCTACAACCCATGATTTTGGTTGAAACAAAAAATCTCCAATGAAATGAGCTAATAAGAGTTTGATAAATACTAACATGAGGATAAAGCTTTTATTTTTCTTCTGAAAATCGCTTCAACCTCAAATAATTCATCAACATAAGCTCTTGTCCATCTGCCGCTTACTGAGTTTTGTTTGATCCCTAATCGTTTTCCTATTTCCTCTTGCGTAATATTTGGATTATTTAGAATAATTTCGATCAATTCCGCCGATGAAACCGTCCACTTGTCCATAAATATACTACTTAACTTTAAGTATAGATTCATGTCATCATCAAATTCTTTCCAAGGTGTTTTGATACCAAGGGTAATATTCTCTTTTTTTAATAAATCAAACTTTTCACCTGCGTATATAAAAGCACTGCCATTACTCTCTTTAATTGTTTCACCTGAATAGGTTTTATCACCAATACCAATTGCCATTCGAATATCTATAGAACTCAACTTTTTGCGGTGATCAAAAGATTCAACTTTTTTTACCAATGCTTTTATTTCAAAGGACTTTCTCAGCACCTCTTCGGGGCTTGTAATCTCTACCTGAAAATAATCACCCCGATCTAATTCCCATTTCTTTGGTCTATCTCCCCAGCTACTGAAAAGTGTTTTCAGCGGCGACAACCATTGATCCTGATTACTCAGCTGCCGTGATGCAACGATGTCTCCAATAATAACTGCTATCATAATGCAAATATCGTTTAAAATAATGATAATCCAAATTATCGCCTAATTAAACGATAATCCAAATTATCGCCTAATTAAACGATAACTCAAAAAATCGTTGATTGCAATGATATATCCCATTTTAGTATTTTTCATTTCTTCGCTATTGCTAAAATTCGCAGCGTAAACACCAAACTATATGTAATGCCAAAACAGAAAACGGACAATTTCAGTAATAATAATACTGCTGCGGAGCCCGCTTATAGGTTGGAATCATCCAACTTATGCGGATTCCAATATATTGATCGCTATACGTTTTATCGTCTTTACGCATCAGGGCGAAATCGTAATCGCGCAGGCTTTTGGCAGCTACCTGTGTAAATTCCAACGCAACACTCAAATTCAACAAACGCGAATTGCTCATCAGCAAATAACCAATTTCACCTCCGTATGCCAGACCTCCTCGCATCCTGTCGTAGCCAAGCGCATAGTCGTCCATCAGTTGGGGAGCCGTACCAAATTGCGTTTCAATACGGATGCGATGCATCAGATAGCCCAAACTGCCCTGCACATAAAGGCCGGAATTAGGATTTGGTCCCAACACACTGAAAAGTTTTCCGGCTTTCAACTGTAAATGGAAGCCACGTTCAAACAAAGCCAAACTGGTGTAAAGACCGTTACCATCAATCACTTCACCTTCATTGGTACTTATTCCTTGCAAAATTTCTGCCCTGTTATTCACCTGATCACCAAAGATAAAATGCCCGAAAGCTCCAAAAAGCCAGTTTTTATCCGTCTTGTAACTTACGCCACCTCCTATGGTAGAATTGTTTCCAAAATACTCGGTAAGGTCGCCTCCCGGAATTTGAAAAGCATAAGTAGCCTGAAACAAAACAGTGGAGACCGTAGTATCACTAATCCTTTTTTGTGCCTGAGCAGGGAGACCGATAAAAACAAAAAAAACAAAGAGGAAAAGCAGTTTTCGCATTGCTATGTTTATTTTTGCGACAAATTTAAACATTCCGTGCGTTTGTGGTTTACTTAAATCAACATCTGGGCATCACAAATACAAAAAACCTCTCCTAAATAAAGGTGAATATCAAATCTCAGAATAACTTTTTCCTGTCAATATCGTGTTTTGTGTTGAAAGACTGTATCACCCTTAGTTGGAATCTCCCGCAGATTTCGCTGATTACCGCAGATCTGAATTTTTGTATTGTATCACTTGAATAATTCAAAACGAAGAGCTTATCTCGTCAATATCGTGTTTTGTGTTGACAGACTGTATCACCCTTAGTTGGAATCTCCCGCAGATTTCGCTGATTACCGCAGATCTGAATTTTTGTATTGTATCACTTGAATAATTCAAAACGAAGAGCTTATCTCGTCAATATCGTGTTTTGTGTTGAAAGACTGTATCACCCTTAGTTGGAATCTCCCGCAGATTTCGCTGATTACCGCAGAT
>CAZQFH010000031.1:9668-41218 GCA_964592595.1 uncultured Lentimicrobiaceae bacterium
TGATTACCGCAGATCTGAATTTTTGTATTGTATCACTTGAATAATTCAAAACGAATAGCTTATCTCGTCAATATCGTGTTTTGTGTTGACAGACTGTATCACCCTTAGTTGGAATCTCCCGCAGATTTCGCTGATTACCGCAGATCTGAATTTTTGTATTGTATCACTTGAATAATTCAAAACGAATAGCTTATCTCGTCAATATCGTGTTTTGTGTTGAAAGACTGTATCATCCTTATTTGGAATCTCCCGCAGATTTCGCTGATTACCGCAGAATTATCAGATACTTAATTTCCAAAACTTAGTCTCTGCGATAATCTGCGAAATCTGCGGGAAACTACTAAAACACCATTTTATGGAGGTGACTAAACTATCAAATTCAGGATAGCCAAAAGGCTAAATGGTGGTGAATACAAACACATCAAAAATGTTGTTCCTTTCAAACTCAATTTTTCTCATTAAACTGATTTACCCATTTTTTAAAATATTTCCCGTATATTTCTTGAATATACGCGAATTTACTAAATCATCAAAACTTAGTCTCTGCGATAATCTGCGAAATCTGCGGGAAACTACTAAAACACCATTTTATGGAGGCGACTAAACTATCAAATTCAGGAAGCCAAAAGGCTAAATTGAAACCATTTTTGGAATCAGATTCCCATCCAAATCGTGCTGCCTCCCGATGGCCGAAACCGTGATACAAGAATGCACAGGCAATATCCCAATTAAATCACCTGGTTTATATTGCTGGCAAATCTCCTTTGGAAGCTTAACGATGCCATGCTCTTGCGATAAACGAGCCAGCCAAGCACCAGGAAGAGGAGTCGTCCATCCCTTTTCTGTAAATTTTACCAGGTAGCCATACAGCCTAAATCCCTGATCAGCAGCAATAAACTCACTCGAAAAATGCACCGAGCCGCCATAAATCACCATTTCTTCGCGCTCGGGATGCACGGCTACTACCGGACAAGCCATCGCCACAGCAATATCCCCGAGGCTGCATGAGCCAATGTGATACTGCATCACATCGTAATAAACAAAATTTCCGGGACGCCACTCATCAAAGCCTTTCAAATCGTCCAGCATGGAACAGGATGGTGTGTCGCCCCAACTCAAAACCAGATCCTCTTTCCGAAGTTTTGATTTCAGCGCCTTCATCTTTTGATTAATCTGTTGGGTTTTTTCTGCTATTGCTGTTTTCCCGCCGGGCTGATGATAAAAATGTCCGGCATGGGTAAGCAGTCCTTTGAGCCTTATGTTTTTAGAAACATTAATCTGATCAGCAAATTCCAGCACGCGATTTTCATCATCCAGCGGAATACCTGTCCGGCCAGCGCCTGAATCAATTTTAATGTATACACCCACCAGGTGTTCAAGCAGGTTATCCAGCTGTTTGGCAACAGCCAAATCTTCAATCAAAACGTACAGCTTTATCCTTCCGGCTAATTCATTTATTTTTTTGATCTCCAATAGGTTAACCGGGAAAGCAATC
This sequence comes from uncultured Lentimicrobiaceae bacterium, assembly GCA_964592595.1. Lineage (GTDB taxonomy): Bacteria > Bacteroidota > Bacteroidia > Bacteroidales > F082 > UBA5536. Next base: position 11,164 of record CAZQFH010000031.1, read on the forward strand.
AAAATATCATCCCAGCCATGATCAGCAAAATAGCTGGCCATACTTACCGACGAAACCGTAATCCTGTCGATACCTTTTTGCCTGAACCATTGCCCAACCACACCTGATTGATGGGTTTTAAAATGTGGTCTAAAGACAGCCCCCTGCGCTTCAGCTTTGGCTTTCATGCGTTGGATATTCGCCTTGGCTCGAGAAGCATCAATTATTAGCGTAGGTTTTGAAATACCGGATTTTTGCATGGATGATGAAATTACACAACAAAAATACAACATCAACGCGCAATCCTTGCAGAATGTCTAATTTTGCCCCTTGTTTCTTTCAATCGCAAAGCATATCACATGACAGCAAGCTACAATTATCACCAGCTTCCCAATGGCATCAGGCTTATCCATCGGCAAAAAACCGGTCAAATTGCCCATCTGGCACTGATGGTGGATACCGGCTCACGCGATGAACAGGCAAATGAATTTGGTATGGCTCATCTTATTGAGCATATGGTTTTTAAAGGCACAAAAAAACGTAAGGCCTTTCATGTGCTGAGTCGCCTCGAAAACGTGGGTGGTGAGCTGAATGCTTACACTACCAAGGAAGAGACTTGTATTCACGCTTCTTTCCTGAGTCAATATTGCGACAGAAGTATGGAACTATTGGCCGATATCGCTTTTAGTGCCAGCTATCCGGCTCATGAGCTCGAAAAAGAAAAAGAAGTGATCCTCGACGAAATCAACTCTTACAAAGACTCACCTTCCGAACAAATTTTCGATGATTTTGAAGACCAGCTATTTGACGGACACCCTATCGGTCATCCTATTTTAGGAACCAGCGATTCTGTGAAAAAATTTAGTCGTAATGATTTACTTCGCTTTGTTAAACGTAATTATGCCACCTCCAAAATGGTTCTGGCGTTGATAGGTGATGTGTCTTTTCCCACCTTCGTAAAACAGGCTGAAAAGTATTTCAATACACCCTTCAATAACCCATCAACTTCTTCGCGTACAGGTTTTTCGGCCTGTATTCCCAAGCAGCGCCAACAGACCAAAAACAGCTTCCTGAGCCATTGCATCACTGGCAATATCGCCTTTGATCGCAAGCATCCGCTCAAGCATAGCATGGTGCTGTTGAACAACATTTTAGGAGGACCAGGCCTCAATAGCCGGCTCAACCTGAATATACGCGAAAAGTATGGCTTTGCCTATTCCATCGAATCGCATTACACTGCTTATTCTGATTCCGGCGTTTTTTTAGTTTACCTGGGCATTGATCCAAAATCAGCCGACAAAGCACTGAAATTGGTTCATAAAGAACTATTTAAGCTTAAAAATCAAAAACTGGGTACACTGCAGCTTCATCGCGCCCAGCAACAGCTAATTGGTCAACTGGCTATTAGTTTTGAATCCGGACTTTCCGAAACGCTTTCGATCGCCAGGAGCCACCTGCTTTTTGAACAGGTGGACGATATGCGCACTATTGCCGAAAAAATCAGAAAAACCAATGCTTCCCTGCTGATGGAAGTGGCACAGCAGATTTTTAATAACGATCAATTCAATACTTTAATTTATCTTGGCAGCCCAAATCATGAAGATGCCTGACAATTTCACATACCGTATTGCTTTTTATCTGATGCTGTTGATCTTTTTAGGCCTGCTGCACTTTAACCCATTGTTTGGCCAGGAATTAAAACCAAAATTGGCCGAATTTGGCACTGAACCTCTAAATCCTCAACCCGATTCGCTGAGGTACCAAAGGTTTTATGCTGCCGAAAATGAACAGGATTCCATCTTTTTAATCCAGCTCACCAACCTCAGCACTTTTTATCAATCAGCCCGCCTTATTGTAAGTTTGACCAACAACAGCAAGGAACATATTGACCACCTGTGGTTTCAGTTGAGATTGCTAACCCTAAAAGCAGAATTTTTGTACCGCGAACAACCTGTTATGTTTACGAATATCAAGCCCGGTCAAAAAGTGAGTTATGAAGTGCTTTGCGAAAGCATTTATCCCAAAGATATCGGCTATGTAGTGCTCAGGCCCGAACTGATTGAATTGAACAGAAAAGAAAAACCATTGGAAACCAGACTTTTCGAGATGCAGAATGTGACTGACTTTCCGGTAAAAGTCGTTTTGAATACCCGATTTCAATGATTAACAAAGCATTACAGGCCTACCTTGAAAAGCACAGCAGTCCGATGCATCCTGTTTTGGACGAGATTTTCCGGCAAACGCATCTCCAACAGCTGTATCCCCGTATGCTGAGCGGTCCACTTCAGGCCAGATTGCTTGACCTTATCTGTAAAGTGCTCCGCCCAAAAACGCTTTTAGAAGTGGGAACTTTTACAGCCTATGCCACCATTGCCATGGCGCTGGCTATTGAAGATGATGCCCATCTGATAAGCATCGAAGCCAATGAAGAATTAGAGGATACGATTCTTGAAAACCTGAAGAAAGCGGAAGTATTTCACAAAGTAAGTCTGAAATTTGGACAAGCTGCCGATATCATTCCACAACTAAACGCCACCTTCGATCTTATCTTTCTGGATGCCGATAAAATAAACTATCCTGTATATTTTGACCTGCTTCTTTCAAAACTAAACCCGGGTGGCATTTTACTTGCCGACAATGTGTTATGGAACGGCAAGGTAGTTGACAGTTCGGCTCAGGACGCTGAAACCAATGCTATTCGATTATTCAACGAAAAAGTAAGTGCTGAACCCAGCGTGGAGCAGATCATACTTCCTATCCGAGATGGATTAAGCCTGATCCGAAAGCAATAAGCTTTGATTTTATTTATAAAAATCGCTGCTGTAAGTTGCCAGCAGCTCCTCCACTTTCTCAACCATGGCTTTTGAACCAATAAATAGTGGACACCGCTGATGGATGTCTTCCGGCTGAATATCCAGTATGCGTTTGAAACCATCAGAAGCTTTGCCACCGGCTTGTTCGGCAAGGAAAGCCACTGGCACACATTCGTACATCAGGCGCAATTTTCCTTGCGGATTTTTTAAAGTTCCGGGATAGATATAAATTCCACCGCGCAACAAATTCCGGTGAAAATCAGAAACAAGCGAACCAATATAGCGCGTTGTGTAGGGTCTGTTTGTTTCGGGATCGTCTTCCTGACAGTATTTGATATATTTTTTTACCCCTTCAGGGAAGTAGATATAATTGGCCTCATTGATAGAATAAATTCCTCCAACCTCACCAATTTTAATGTTTTCGTGCGACAACACAAAAAGGCCACAAGTTGGGTCGTAGGTAAATCCATTCACACCATTTCCGGTAGTATAAACCAACATGGTTGAAGAACCATAAATAATGTAGCCACCACAAACCAATTCGGTGCCAGCCTGCAATACATCTTCACGCGTAACGGTAGTTCCAACGGATTTACGCTTGTAGATAGCAAAAATCGTCCCGATAGGCACATTCACTTCAATATTGGAAGAGCCGTCCAAAGGATCCAATGCCACGATGTATTTTGCATTACGTGTGGTTTCGTCGTCGAAAATAACCACATCATCATTTTCTTCCGAAATGATTGCAGCACACTGTTTACCACTTCGCAAGGCCTTGATAAATTCGTTATTGGCCAATACATCAAGCTTTTTCTGATTTTCGCCCTGCACATTTACAGAACCCTCAAATCCGAGAATACCAGCCAGTCCGGCGCGGTTTACATCACGATTTACAATTTTAGCCGCGATACCGATGTCGTTAAGCAAACGCGAAAATTCACCAGTAGCATACTTCACGTTTTCCTGCTGTTCCCAAACAAATTCAACTAAAGTTTTCATGTTTAAAAATTGGTTGATAAAATTTCAAACGATTGCGGGATCTGTCCAAAAAATAACTGGCGTTTTATTAACCAGTCGATAGACCCCCAAAAAGTCCAGCGGCAAAAATACTACCTTTGTGCATTGATTCCTAACAGAAACCAATGATCAGTAAAGTTTTTAAGTTTGGAGGAGCTTCTGTAAAAGATAGCGAATCGGTGCGCAATCTGGCTACAATCCTTAAAAAATTTGAATGTGAACAACTTATAATTGTGGTATCGGCAATGGGAAAGACTACCAATGCCCTCGAAAAACTTTTAAAAGCAGCACGCTCCAAAGATGCTGAAAAGCTTCAGGCAGGACTTAATCAGCTAAAACAATTCCATTATCACATTATTTCCGGAATTTTTAAGTCTAAAAAAGCTGAAAATACTATTGAAAGTATTGACTCTCTTTTTTCAGAACTTGAAAATAAACTCCAGCACACCGATTTACCTTTTGATCAGCATTATGATGCAACGGTTAGCTATGGCGAGCTCCTTTCGACGGCGATTCTCAATTCTTTTCTAACAGAACAAGGTTTTGGTATTGGCTTTATCGATGCGCGAGATTACATCATAACAGATCGTCGTTTCCGCTTTGCAGCTGTTGATTGGAAAGAGACTCAAAAACGCATTGAGCAAATACCAAAAACCTATCCGGAAAAACAGTTTTACCTTACACAGGGATTTATTGGAATTACTGCCAAGGGCTCCACTACTACATTAGGCCGTGAAGGCTCAGATTATACAGCTGCTGTTTTTGCAGCCTGCCTCAAAGTGCCTGAAGTATGGATTTGGAAAGATGTACCAGGTTTGTTAAATGCCGACCCCAAGCGTTTCAGCAATACACTTAAAATCAGCAAGATTTCCTATTCCGAAGCCATCGAACTGGCTTATTATGGCGCTACCATTATTCACCCGAAAACTATCAAGCCACTTCAGAATGCAGGTATTAAGTTGTACGTAAAATCGTTTTTAAACCCTGAAATTCCGCCAAGCAGGATTAGTCAGCCAGATTCAACTTTCGAAACCATTCCTTCCTACATCGTAAAAGAAAATCAGTGTTTGGTGAGCATCAGTGCCCGTGATTATGATTTTATGGGCGAAAGCATGCTTCACGAACTTTTTGGTCTTATCGATCAATGGCATATACATGTCAACCTGATTCAGGTTTCAGCTTTAAGTCTTTCATTATGCTTTGATGAAGATCGCGACAAATTGTTTCAACTGATAGAAGCCCTCGAAAAAAAATTTATTGTACGATACAACGAAAACCTTAGTCTTTTCACAGCAAGGCACTACAGCTCAAAACTCGCTGAGCTTTTGAATCAATCTCATAACATTCTGCTCGAACAACGCAGCAGAAGCACACTTCAGGTAGTTGTTCCGGAACTTAAGCTGAGCCAAATTGATGAATGGATAAAAAAACCCTGAATGTTTTCACATCCAGGGCTTTAACACAATCTTTCATTCGCTATTTATTGCATAAATACACGACTGGTTTTTGTTATATTTTCTCCTTCAACCTTAATGAGATAAACTCCGGCATCGGGTGTAAATTGAATACTATTTTGTTGCAGGCTGCTGAGCTGTTTTTCGAGAACAACCTGACCAGCAGCATTTACAACTGAAACTGTTGCAGCGCCAAGGTCTTTTGTTGTTTCGAAGCTGATTTCGCCATTTGCATACCGAATGTGCAGCTGTTTCTCAACGGCTTCATCTACGCCAACAGGACCCCAATCTTCTACCATTACCTCATCCACAAACATTCCCATACCGTTTGCAGTATGAGCATGGAAGCCAATGAAGATATGTCCGTCAATTCCGGGAACAATCAGCGCATCGCCGAGAAGCCAGTTAGGCTCACCAAACGAAGGATTTTCGAACACCACATTTTCAGCAAAGGCTGCAGTATCTGCTGTGGCAGACCACATCACTTTGATAGCTTCCTGTGAGGCCGGTGAAAAACTTCTGTAAGCAAACGAAACCAGGTATTCTTTTCCGCTTTCAACCGCCAGGGGAGCACTGATCAGGTAATTATTCAGCGCATCTGGTTGTCCGTTGGAGGTGAAACATGCAAATGCTTTTGAACTTTCGTAACCAATCAAATTTGTAGTTTTCCATTCCATCGAACCAAAGTCCATGGCTTGCCATTTCTCTGGCAATAACGGATGATCGGCTTCCTCAACGCTTTCTAAATAAGGATAATTGTTCTCTGCTGCCATGGTAGTGAAGCTGTAAATGTTATTACAGGCATCATTCACACCCAGGTTATTACGAGGTTGAACCATCAGGTAATAAGTGGTTGCGGGTTCCATGTGATAAACAAAATGATTATCCGTGATGGTTTCGCCGTTAAAGATGTTTGCAGGCACTTCAGTACCTCCGCCATCTGTTCCAAAATATACGTCATAACCTGAAGCAAAAGCTGCTGGATTCCAGATGATAGTATGATTCAGAAAAGCACCATCAAATCCATCGATAGGGCTAATCAGGCCGGAAGAGCATTCCGGCAAACCGGTAAATTCGTCGATACCGCTGATGATAATCGAGAAAACCTGATCAGCATCCATAGTACCATCATGATCAACATAAATGGTGTAGGTGCCTGCCGGGGCTTCGGCGATATACACCATTTCTGTATTATCCTTATTATTTTTAGTGTTGGTAGTAGCTGCCGCTGAAGGATTTTCAGGATCGAGCATATAAGGGAAGAAAATGTTACCATCTTCGTCCTCTAAACGCAAATCGAGATCGTTTACCAAAACAGGTGTTCTTGGATTAAGCGAAGCTGCCGGAACAGCACCATGAGGATCGGTCCAGCTGATTGTTACACGCAATGGATTGCCACCTGATACGGTAACCTCACGTGTGTAATTACCTCCAACAGGCAATGTTATTTCGTCGATAGAGTTTTGCATCACGTCATCCTCAATGATGATATCAGCAGCACGCTCAGCATTCACGAGTCCCCATCCGAAGATATAATCAGGGCCCGGCGTTGAGCCAGCTTCATCAGCTGTATGAATTACCAAGCCTTTAAGCGTAGAAGCACGCATAGGATCGTCGTGCGACTCCTGGTAGAGCTGTTGCAGAAGCGCCAGCGTTCCGGTAACATTCGGAGCTGACATACTTGTGCCGTTATAGCTTGAATAAGAATTGTCAGAACCGGAAGTAGAAGAATATACATTAACTCCTTTACCCACTACATCTGGTTTGATGCGGCCATCATCTGTAGGGCCCCATCCGCTGAAACTACTCATGCTCACACTTCCTGGACCAGTATAGTTAAGCACTTCATTAACAGCTCCGACTGTAAAAACGTTTTTAGCATTACCAGAACCACCAATACAGTCGTATCCGTCGGCACCACCATCTTTTTCGGGTTCACCACCCTGACCAGCATTACCCGGACCTTCGCCGCGGTCGTTACCCGCCGATTTTACAATGAGGAAATTAGGTGCATTGTTGGCAATGATGTCCCAGGTGCGAGCCTGCGAATTGTAAAAACCAAACAAATAGTCTTCATCAGGAGAAATACCGGAATTACCATTCCAATCCCAGCCATTGTCATAATTCCAACCCCGAATCATACCCCAGGAGTGGTTGGCTACTTCCATTCCGGCTGCGGCAGCATTGCTCATCTCACCCTCAACACTATTCCAGTCGTGGGTCCTGAGTTCTGCTAGCGGTGCCATACCATGTGCCTCACTGTTAACGCCTCCGGCAATGATGGTTCCTGAAACGTGCGTAGCATGAGCCGACATCGAACTTGCACCATCACCCAATATAATACGCTGACTACCAGTTTGATTAAACTCCTGATGGGTATTACGTACCTTTCCACCGTCCCAAATTCCAACTTTATCATATCCTTCGCCTTCGATTACTACTCCTACTGATCCACCTTCCCACAGTTGGTTGGCACGCGTGGTAATAGCTGCTCCAAGGTTATCTGTTTTGAAGTAAACCGGCTGACCATCAACAACATCTACAAGTTGAATTACGGTTCCGTCCTCCAATTCGCGCCAGATTTCAATATTATGCGCTTTGGCATAAGCTTCGGCACGCTTTTCCATTTTTTTCCATTCACGATTTTGCTCTTTGGCAAGCTCTTGCAAAGCTGCCTTGTTGGTGACATTTTGAGCAAAACCTCCAAAAACAAAGGCCAGACTCAGTACACCTGTTAAAATTAAATGTTTTAAATTATTTCGCATTGATATTAAGATTAGGTTGAATACTCTGGAAACAAAAGTAATTATTTTTGAATATACAGCCATTTTATGCTGATTTGAAGTTAAAATTTATAATAAAAGCTAATGTTCATGCTTAATAATGCGGGATTTTTAGCCAAACTATGTGTAAAAAAAGACAGTTTAACGCATAAGACCCCTTATTGGAGATTGCTGTCTTTGGCAACATGTTGTTTTCTGTTTTACAAAACAGCTATACTTGTTATCTTTGCCGAAAATAATATTAAAATGCAATCATCAATTGTAATTCTTGCCGGAGGCGGTCCGGCACCCGGCATCAATACTGTTATCAGTACCGTTGCAAAAGTTTTTCTGAAATCGGGATATCACGTTATCGGACTTCACGGAGGCTACAAAAGTCTCTTTTCAGCACAACCTGAAATGATTGATTTTACCTTTGAATTTGCCGATAACATTCAAAAACAAGGTGGTTCAGCGCTCAAAATGAGTCGTTACAAACCAAAAGACACCGAGTTTAGCACCCGCTTTTTCACCACCTATAATGTGAAATTACTGGTTACTATCGGAGGTGACGACACAGCTTCAACAGCCAATCGTATCTCTAAATTTCTAGCCGAAAACAACGTGAAAATTCAAAATATTCACGTACCTAAAACAATAGATAACGACCTCCCCCTTCCGGAAGGATCGCCCACATTTGGCTATTATTCGGCCAAAGACGAAGGCGTTCGCATTGCACAAACTATTTATGAAGATGCCCGAACGAGCGGCAATTGGTTTGTAGTTTCGGCTATGGGACGCGAGGCTGGTCATCTGGCTTTTGGTATCGGCGCCGCCTGTCATTTCCCAATGATTATTATTCCGGAGATGTTTAATAAGGTGCCGGTAACTTTTGATCGTATTACGCGGCTGATTATTTCGTCCATGGTAAAACGCAATCTACTCGGTATTCCTTATGGTGTTGCGATCGTAAGCGAAGGCGTTTTTCACTTTATGACAAACGAAGAGATAGAAAGCTCCGGCGTAAATTTCACCTACGACGATCATGGTCATCCCGAACTGGGAAATGTTAGTAAAGCACATATTTACAATATGTTACTTCAGTATAAACTCAAAGAAATCAAGCTAAATATCAAGAGCCGACCTGTTGAATTAGGCTATGAACTTAGATGTGTCCGTCCAACTGCCTTCGACCTGATGTATTGCGGTTTGCTGGGCTATGGCGTTAAGGAATTGTACGACAAAGGCATAACAGCAGCGATGGTTACTTCTAATCCGGCAGGCGAAGCAGCTCCACTATACCTGAAAGATGTTGAAGATGAGCATGGTAAAGTGAAGCCCCGCCTGGTTAATCTCAAGGGAGAAAAAGCTGAAATGGTATTTAACAATGGCATACAATACCTCACTGAAGAGGACTATGAAGCTGCTAAAAAATACCTCAGCAATCCTGAATACTACGATTTTAAAAAGATTTTGAACTGGTAAATTCTTTTATAAAAATCTGAAATCATAAAAGCTTGAGTCCGCTCTGATAAGTAGCTCCCTCATTTTACACCGATAGGCGCAGATTAATAAACATCTGATAATGAGCAACACAAATCTGCCCTAATCCGCGTAATCTGCGGCAAATCTTACAAGATAGCTTTCTCGAAGGGAATTCACAGCTTCAACTTTTTGATTTTTTCTACTAAAACTGCCGAAAGTTTGTAGTGTGATTCGTGTGTCCAACCTGCGATATGCGGGCTAAGCAGCACATTGGGCATAGCAAGTAATTCCCTGAACGCATCAGGTAAAGTGTCGGCTTTAAGGTCGTCGAACGAAAACTTTTCAAATTCGAGTACATCAAGGCAGGCACCAACCACTTTTCCTGTTTTCATGGCAGTTATTAAATCAGAAGTTTTTACATTACGTCCGCGCGAAGTATTGATCAGCACGATAGGTTTTTTGAAACGCGACAGAAATGCCTGATCCACCAGATAGTCAGTTTCAGGAGTCAATGGGATATGCAAACTCACCATATCGGCCTGCTCAAAAATCTCTTCCATGGCTGTTTCTTTTACAAAGCTGTTTGAGAAGCCACTTTTGTATTTGTCGTAAGCCAGGATTTCAGCTTCAAATCCCGAAAGTTTTCGTGCCGTAACGCTACCAGTATTGCCATAACCAATCAGTCCAATCGTTTTGCCTTTGATTTCCGTTCCCCTGTTTTCGGCTCTTTTCCAAATGCCCTGCCTCACTTCCCGATCCACCTGAGGCAATTTGTTCAGCAACGAAAGCAACATCCCAACAGCCTGTTCGCCCACAGCATCGCGATTACCTTCGGGAGCGTTAAGACAGACAATTCCAAGTTTTTCGGCCAGGGGAACATCAATATTTTCCATGCCCGCTCCTACCCTGGCAATAAATTTTAGTTGGGTTGCAAGTGGCAGGATCGTTTCATCGAGTGGAATTTTGCTACGCACCACAAAACCCACATATTGATTGGCAATTTGCCGGTAAAACTCCGGATTTTTTTCCTCAAAGGCCTCACAAACAAAGCCCATGCCTTCCAGCTGATCGCGGAGAAAAGGATGAGCCGAATCGATGAAAAGTACTTTATGTTTTGTGTTCATTTTATAATTTATGAAATTGTTGCCGATTCTCGCTATGGCCTAATGGATAATCAAATCATATTTTTTGAATGCTGTACTATTTTAGAATTAAAAACTTACTTGTCCTTTTCCAGTTTTTCCAGAAAACGCCTTCCCTTTTGAGTAATTCTGTATTGCTGTTTGGAACTCTTTGGTTTATTAGGTATTGTCCATTCTAAAAGACCATCCTCTTTAAGTTTATTGATTGTTGCATACAATTGGCCTGAAATAGCTTTCTGTCCTAAAGCTGTTGAAATAGCTTGTGTTGATAAGGTTTTTACTTGCACCAAGTTTAATACTTTCCCATACAAAGACTCCTGCTGTAACTCCTGCTGTAACTCCTGCTGTTGATTAAAATTACGTTTTCTTAATGAAACCCTAAAAGCAATACCAGGTTCTTTCCAGGAGAATTCAATCTCAGGATAAGCCTCCAATTCTTCTTTAATGATTTTTAGGCCGTTGCCCCATTGCTCAATTATACCAAGACGCTTGAATACCGGTGCCAAAACCCTGTTACGTATGTCGGACTGACCAGACTCCATATCACTATAGTCGACTGAAGGCCATACTTCTATGAAGGCAGGTAAAGTCATCAATTAGTCGATTTAAAATATAGTTCAGTAATAATTACACTTTTAAACCCACTATCAGCAAGGCACTCAATTATCATTTCATCATCAAGCCCACCACTTTTATAATCTTTTACACTTTGAATCATTTCTGTTCTTCTCTTAATCAATGAATTATGATTCAAATTAAACGCATCTCTTGTTATTTCGGCTTTTCGTCTTTCATTATCATTCAGGTTTTCTTTTATTGTCAGTTCGCCCCAACTTTTTAATTCAAAAAAATCGGATGGATTCTCAAGTGCAGGATTAAGTATTAATGCATTGTAAGCCTTTACTTTTCTCTTCAAATATGTTTCATCCTTATATTTCCCTCCAAAATCAGAAGCGTTGCAAGACACAAATAAGTTTGTCCATTTAAATGCCAATTCAGGAAAAAACGATGAATCTTTTCGCATTAAATGTTCAATGTGAGAGTTATTCTTTTCGTATTCAATTGGTAGTTCAGTGTATGCACATTGATTTCCTTGCTCTTCAACCAAAATGTACTTTCTTGTATTTGCACGAACAGTTGCATCTAAGGCATCCCAGTTTTGAGGTTCGTTCCTTTCAACAAAATCAACGAATGCTGGATAGGGTGTCTTTTCAATATGAATCATTTCTTCCGACTTTTTGCAATTTCAAGGTTTATGTTTACTATCTCTGGAGCTGTAGGACGCAAAATATCTTTCAATTCCTGAAACTTCGCTTTAAATTCAGAGGATTCAATTTGCTTGTTTTTAACCATATCCTGAATTTCTATCAATAAATTCTCAACATATTTATTTCGAACTCCTTCAACATTAAAAAAGTCAATGAGCAGTGATTCAACATTCTTTCCAAAACTATTAAAAGGGATTTCTTTTGTTTGACCGTTTTTGAAAACAAACAAGTTTTCCTTTTTTATTCCTGCAACAATATTTGGGGAGTGAGACGTAATGACATAGTCATTCTCAATATTAACCGAGTTGGTAATGTAGGATTCCAGTTCAACTATAAATTCTCTTTGCCATTGTGGGTGCAAATACGTATCAGGTTCATCATACAGGGCTAAAGAATTTTCTTTCAATACCAATTCATTTAAACCTAAAATTATTAAGGCTTGTTTTTCCCCCTCACTTAAGGTGTTTGAATTTACAGGGTAAAATTCTGAATTAGCATACCTTGTAATACTAATATCAACAGACTCAATCAGGTCGTTTAACCAAGTCATTTCAAGAATGGTAAAGAAATCTTTTTCTGTACCGTATAAGTCTTTGATTTTATATAGGTTGTGCCGTTTTTCACCCTCAAAATGTAATGCGATTCCGTTTTTAGTTTGTTGCCGCCTTGCTGATAATTCAATAAGCTGCCGCAAAAAAACTGCTATAGTGCCTTTAGCGCCCCAATACTCATCGTTTTCTGGATTTAGTTTTCCTTTTGCCCAATGCGGTTTTTTGAGTTTTATTGTGAAGTAATGAATAGCATTGAACTGAATCTTCTTTTCTAACATTTTTGGAATATCACCATACTCGAACGAAAGCAAAGCAAGAAATAGTAAGTTAAAATGAAAAGGTTCGTAGTAAAAAAATGAACGTGGTACTGTTTCTTTTTCTTCATCATATAGTTCCCTGATTGCAACGCTATATTCTTCATTATGGGCCTCAACAATTTTTTTAATGTTGGTTGATTCGCCTGCATAGTAAATAGCAATAGCATCGGGTAATATCTTGAATTTATTGTCTTTAATGGTTTGTTTTATAGCTGAAAGTTCCTTACTTGCCCTGATTGCTTTCAACCCTTTCAAAACAGTTTCAGCAATATTGCATTCTATATCAACAATATCTTTATTTGAAAACAATTTTACCCAGATGTAATCTGTCTTAAATTCGCTCCATGTACTTGAATCCATGATTTTGTCTTCCAAACGCACCTGATACTCAAGTTCAAATTCAAAAGTTGGTTTTTCGTTATTGACAAACCAACTGAAAATTTTAGTTATGCTCTCTAAAACGGTGGTTTTGCCTGAACCGTTTTCCCCAATAAAAACAGAAATATTATTATCAGGCTTTTGGGGAAAATCCAAGACAAAGTTTTTCAATATTCCGTTATTTTTTACGTATAGGCGTATTAATCTCATGGCTTAAATATTTCGTTTTCAAAGTCTTTTAGGGCATTTCTTCTTAATAAAATAGAATCAGTTTTTAATTTATCAATGTCACCAAGCATTTGGCTTATTGAAGCTACGATGATTTTTTGCTTTTGTATCGGTGGCAAAACAATTGGAATTTCCAAAAACTCATCTGAATTGATACTTTCAACTGTTACACCAAATTTTTGAGCTCTTTCAAGAATCATTTTTTGAAAGGTCTTTAAATAAAATAAAATGTACTCTTTTAAAACAACTTCTTCATTAACACCAATCGCTTTTAAGTCTTGATTAATAGTTGTTTCCATTCGTGTTATAGCAACCGGAAATGAATGTCTTAATATTCCGCTTCTAAAAACACCCAATATAGTTCCTTTAGGATAGACTTCTAATTTAGCTTCTTTTGTAGCTTTTTCAGTAATTCTATCTTGTACGGAATCTAAAAAAAGCGATTTCATATCTTTGGCTGATGTCCAGTAAATATCTCCACCCCAAAAATCTTTTCTCGACGTAGAAGGAGTTTTACCTCCTTTAAAAAATGTAATTAATGTTTTCAACGGTACAATTGGAAACTTTACATTATCCATGGAAAACCGTTGTTCTTTGAATAAATAACTTAAAGCCCATCGGTTAATTTCTTTATAAGAAATTGTTTGTAGCCCGAAACTTTTATCTTTTCGTTTTCCTTTTTCAATCCCTAACTGGTCAGATAAATAGAATTGAATATTTTCTTCAACATCAACTGATTTTTGTTCAAGTTCCTCTGCTTGTTTTATTTTTTTATCGTAGGCTTCTACAATCCTGTTTTGTTCGACTAATGACGGTAAAGGAATTCTTATGTCTAAAAACTCATTTACCTTTACTCTTGCTTTTGAAATACCAGAAGTTTTTGTATTTAATAGTTTCTTGAATTCCTCGCTTCTTAAAACCATTTTCAAAAACTCACCATTTACTTTTTCTGAATCAAAAGTAAAAGTTGGATATTCTGTACTTGCCGCAAACGGTTCTTGACCCTTTTTATGATAATATACACAACCATGTCGAACATTAATTTTTGAATATATGATACTATTTTCAGGAATAAGATTTAAACTGCCTTTATAGGATTGAATTTCATTTTTTTCACGCAAAAATAACTCTCCGTGAAAATTTATTTTTGAAATTATAGTCCATCCTTTTTTTTGCAATTCTTTCTTAGTTACAGTTTTTCTAAAGGGAAATAAAATATCTCGCAATAAAACGGCATTATCAAATTCAAGAGATAAATGATTGGTATATCGTTTTACATCCCAAAAATGTACTTCTGAATACTGTATATTGTGTAAGTACGTATTTTTCATTTTACCCATATAATTCCTGAGGTTCACCAATCGTGGGGATTCGGAACATTTTACCGTCTTCCATTACTTCGTATTTTATTGCATCAAATTTATTATCCCACAGCTGTTTTTGCCTTCGGTATGCTGTAAACTCCTTACTCAAAGGAATCAACTCGTTTTCAATTTCAGCTCCTGTTGTACTGATACCCGCTTTTTCAACTTCGGCAATGGGTATTTGATAATCGAAATCTTTTTTAATCCTGGCTTTAATTTCCGATTCAATTTTCTCCTGTATTTCTTTCAATTGTATCCTTAATTCCTTTTTTTCGTCATTTGAAGGAGCTTCTTTTCCACGTAAAGCCAATTTTTCCTCAATCGGTTTAATTTGAGGCGAATATTTAGCGTTTATCTCGTTTTTAGCATTTTGAGCAATGCGTTTCCATTCTTTGACTTCATCCTCGGTGAATTTTTTGAAAAACAACAAACTTGGTTTTACTGTTGCCCCCGATGCAATGAAAACATCTTGCGGAATTGATGTAATAAGGATTATTTTTGCCTGACTTTCAACAAAATCACGTACCCTTTGCAAATTGCTATTGTTTAAAACCCCTTCGGGTAAAACTATGCCCATTCTGCCTCCGGGCTTTAGTAAATTCAGGCAGCGTTCAATAAATAGCACTTCTGTTAAGGTGCTCATAGTACCCGTTTTATATAAGCTCAATAATGGTTTCCCGATATTGTTGTTAACCTGATCCAGTGCCTTATCATATTCCGGCCCATGGCGCTTTTGATACTTTTTAATGCGATCAATATCAGTATATTTATCAGCTTCAGTAATTTTCCAAGTTTTTTCAACACGTGAACCAAAGGGCGGATTAGTTAGTATGATATCAAACCGGTTTTCGAAAACACCATTCACATTCAGCAAGCCATCATTATGATGCACTCCGCCATGCCCATCACCATGCATAATCATGTTCATCTTAGCTGTCCGGCTCATTCTTGGGTTTGCATCTGTTCCAAAAATACAGTCATAACTTAATGTCCGTAATCTGCTATTGGGGTTATTGATGTCTAGTTCATAATTGAGTTTGGCAAACTGCCAATTTACTTTCTCATCAATATTTTCTTTTTCATTTTCAGAAAGGCTTTCGTAATCAGCAGTAAAACTTTCACTTTTAATTTTTTCCTTCGCAACCTGTATTTCATTCTCAATTTTCTCCCGCACATATTCAAAAGCTCTGATTAAGAATCCTCCGCTTCCACAACAGGGGTCGCAAAGCACCTCACCTTCCTGTGGATCCAAAACATCAACCATAAAATCAACGATAGTTCTGGGTGTAAAAAACTGACCCAACTCACCTCGAAAGGTTTTTCCAAGGAATTTTTCGAAGGCTATTCCTTTCACATCATCTGAAGTTGTTGAAAGGTTATATATTTCTAATTCCTTAACAATTGCTTCAAAGCTATTTTCCCTAATTCTTATTACTTCGTTTGGTTCGAATAAATCATCGTCTTTAAAATCTTCTTTAGTTTGTTGAAACAAAAACTGATAAAACTCAATCCCGTCCTTTGGCCTGTACTTTTCATAACTTGCTCGCGCATCCCTAAACTCTTTCTCAGAAAAAATTTGAGCTCCCGTATTATCACGCTCGTAACGAATTTTAATAAACAAGATTTTACTTATTTCGTCAAAAGCAGCTTCAGGCGAAAGTTTGTCATTATTGCGAATGATGTTGTGGCACTTAAAAAGCAATTTTGAAAATTCATCTCTGGTAAAAGCTTTTGTTTGCCTTAACAATTCCTCAACTTTTTTATTGTTGTTAATTATTTCAGCATCAGGAATATTAATCACTTCTTCCAGTTTCTTAGGCATTTTTCCTTTTAGAACCTTAAAAATTCTTGTCTCTTTTAGGTTCGTAGTAACAAAAAAATCTGCACCGGCCCAAGAAGCATAATTGTAACCTTGAAAATAATCTTCTTCGTGTACAGTGATATGCTCAGCTTTACACTCAACAACAATTGCAGGGCTGTTATTTTCGTTTTTGTCCTTCGCAGATTTCCAGATTACAATATCAGCCATTGCCCTGCCCTGGCCACGATGTGCATTGTTGACCTGTACTTCCTGAGCCATTTGCTCCACATCAAAACCATATTTATTCACAAGCCTGGCAATATATTTTTGCCTTACTTCTTCTTCCGGCTTAAGCATTAACCACTTTTGTTTTAAAGGAGCAAATATTTTCCCTTTATCAATTTGAATATCCATTTTTTAGTCTTTTAATTCCTTTTGCAATTCAAGCAGAGCCTCTTGAGCAAAGGCTTGATTTGATATGTCCTTTAACAATTTTTCCTTTAAAAACATGATTTGTAAATCTTTATATTCCACAGAAAACACTTTGGCAAGTTTTGGAATCATATCTGATGTAAATTGCCTTTCTCCTCTTTCAATTTTACTCAAAGTTGACTGGTCAATATCAAGCGAAGCTGCTAATTTTCTCAAAGGCAATTCTGCACTTTCTCTTAATTTCCTTATGTATAATCCTAACTTATCCAATATTCTTTTTTGAAAAACCTTAATTGACAATTTTGTCAAATTTAACAAAAAACCAAATATGGGAAATAGTGAAGTAGAAAATAGCTGATATTATCTATTATTACTGTCTAAAACAAAACACACTTATTTCAGCAGTAAAGCTACGGTTTTATTTAATTCCGCAGCGGCATCCTTTAGCAGCGACTCATCGGCCGGGTAAGGCAGGGCGGCTTTCCTGGTTAGATTCCTTGTTGCTTCCGAAAGCGCCTTTTCATCACCCGTAAAACGTGCATAGGTGTAATCAAATTGCGAGCTAACATTAAAAGGACTGATTAGGAGAGCTCGTTTTTGGTCACTGGCAAATATTTGAACCTGGCCGGATAAACTCACAGATTTTTGCAACTCATAGCGAATTATCGCAGCTTCAAAATTCGCAAACTTCTCGTTATAGCTTGTTTGGCCGGTTTTGTGAGGCGATACTTCTATTTCATCCAGCACAACTACAAGCTGATAGGTATTCCCCATTCCCTGTTCAGGCGACCAGATGATTTTGTTTTGCCAGGGCGAGTCATGAAAAGCCTGCTGATTCAAAACCTGATTGGCAAAACCTGCCGGAAGCTTCACCCCGGCATCATTTTTAAAACCAATCAACACGCGATCGGCCATGGAGAAAACAGCCCTGCGCATATTGTTATCCAATCCCGGAAAGGCAGGGTTGAGTTGTTGCACTTTTTCAAACAAAGGCAATGCTTTTTGGCTGGCATCAGGATCTGCTGAAGCCAATAACTTTTCGGCCAGCCTATTATAATACTGTGTGGTTGTAATTTTTGCGGCAAGCACTTCTTCATCAACATTTATCGGTTTCAAATCCAATTGCTGCTTTAAATCGGGTGATAAAGCCTGAACTGCTTTCGTTCGCCGCTGCATATTTTGAAGGTGATACAATACCTCCGGCCAAATATCGGGCGATCCGGATGCTTTCAAACTTGTTGTTCTTTCATGATCAAGCTGATTGGCTGCATGATAAACCTGTTTCAACTGCATCAAATGCTCAGCATTCATACGGCCATTCTGCCCTTTCTTAATAAGGGCATCAAAAGCCAAATCATATTGCTTTTGATCAATTAACTTTTGCGGCGTGCTGCATTGCAATAAACTGAATGACAAAATTATAAGCAAAATAAAATTGCTTATCCCCTTTAATGTGAAAGCATTCATAACCCTATTATTTTTTTGTGTTTACACAGCTTCGAGCGATTGGCAAAATATTTTAAAACGCTATAAATCCAAACTTCGAACCCAGCTGTAATTGTGATTTGCATACAAATTTTGAACCAATTTTTCCAATTAGGGATTAAAGTAGTAATTTCGGCCTTTCAAAAAAATGAGCAGGTGATTAGGCCTGCAATGCCTTAAGAACTTATTATGTGGACGCTGCTTACCCGTTTCATTCTGAGAAACAGACTAACTAATTTAGTCTTTATTGGATTGCTCACAGCCTTTATGGGATGGCTGGGATCTGGTGTGCAAATGAGCTACGAAATGGCTCGCATGCTGCCCGAAAGTGACTCAACTATAATTATTTACGAGAACTTCAAGAAACAATTTGGCGAAGACGGCAGTGTGATGTTTGTGGGTCTTCAGGATGAGAAGCTTTTTGAGCTGGATCATTTTCAGGCCTGGTATGATCTTACTAATGAAGTGCGCACAATAAAAGGCGTGGAAGAAGCTGTTTCCATTGCAAGGATGTTTCAGCTGCAGCGCAACGACAGCCTCAAAAAGTTTGATTTTGTTCCGGTTATCAGCAGCAAGCCACAATCACAGCAGGAGCTGGATTCGTTGAAAAAACTAATCTACCAACTTCCCTTTTACGAAGGCAGGCTTTTCAACAGCGAAACTGATGTGAGCATGATGATGATTACGCTGGACAAACAGGTGTTGAATACCAAAAATCGCGTGGCATTAATTCATGAAATCGAATCAACACTCAACACTTTCGCCGAGCAATACGCTATCAAGCTCTATTATTCGGGCATGCCCTACATACGTACCATAACCTCCGAAAAAATACAGCACGAACTGGTACTGTTTATGTTTCTTTCGCTGGTGATGGCTTCAACTATCCTTTATGCCTTTTTCCGATCCTTTAGGGCAGTTTTTTTTATCATTGTAATTGTGCTGATAACCGTTGCCATTATGTTTGGCACACTGGCCATCTTTGGATTTAAAATCACCATACTCACAGGCATTTTACCACCTCTGCTGATTGTGATTGGCGTGGAGAACTCCATCTTTTTGCTCAATAAATATTACAATGAGTTTTTGATTCATGGCAACAAAATCAAGGCGCTTAGCAGGGTAATCCGTAGAATTGGAGCAGCTAATCTCTTAACTAATGCCACTACAGCCGCCGGTTTTGCTGCCTTCACCATAACAGGAAATGCCCTACTGGTTGAATTCGGCATCATCGCCTCTATCAATATTTTAATTGCCTATTTGGTTAGTCTGTTCCTTATCCCAATCATTTTCAGCTACCTGCCCAATCCAAAACCACAGCACATCCAGCATTTCGAAAAAGGCAATGTAAACAAACTGCTGCAAAAAATCGTTTGGGTGGTGCTCAATCGGCGTAATGTGGTTTATATCATAACAGGAATTGCTGTAGTTGCCGGCGTTCTTGGCGTGGTGAGGCTTCGCACAACGGGAAATATGGTGGATGACATTTCACATAAAAGCCGTTTATACAAGGATTTGATGTTTTTCGAAAAGCATTTCAATGGTGTTATGCCTTTTGAGATCAGCATCGATACCAAAAAGAAAAAGGGATTAATGCGCGCTTCTACCCTGCAAAAACTTGAAGCACTGCAGGACAGTATGAGTGGCTATCCCGAGCTTAGCAAACCCGTTTCGATGGTTGAGGTGGTCAAGTTTTCGAAACAGGCTTTCTTTAAAGGAAATCCTGCTTATTATGAACTCCCAAATAACCAGGAGCGGTACTTCATACTTTCTTATGTGCCCAATCTGGAAGGCGGTGGAAGTAAGTCAATCATCAATTCCTTTGTAGATTCAACCTTGCAAAAAACACGTATCAGCGTGCAAATGGCCAATATTGGCACAACAGAAATTGACACCCTGCAAAAATCCTTAAGGCCGACAATTGATAAAATCTTTCCGCCCGAAGATTTTATTGTTGATATTACCGGAGGCAGCATTGTGTTTTTGGAAGGCACCAATTACCTGGTCAAAAACCTGATTTCGTCCTTGTTGCTGGCCTTGCTGGTGATTACTATTTTGATGGCACTCACATTTTCTTCCTTCAAGATGGTAGTAATTTCGCTCATCCCCAATCTCATCCCACAATTGCTTACGGCAGCCATGATGGGCTATGCAGGAATTTCTATCAAACCCTCAACGATTTTAATTTTTAGCATCGCATTAGGTATCAGTGTTGACAATACGATTCATTTTTTGTCGCGCTACCGTTTGCAACTCATCATGAACGACTGGAAAATCAAAGAATCGGTATTGGCAGCTTTGCTCGAAACCGGTTTCAGTATGATTTATTCAGCTGTGGTGTTGTTTTTTGGCTTTGCCATTTTTATTCTTTCTTCTTTTGGCGGCACCGAAGCGCTTGGATACCTGGTTTCGTTCACACTGCTGGCAGCCATGTTGTCGAATCTTTTTGTTTTACCAAGTTTGTTACTCACGCTCGACAAACGTATCACAACCAAGGCTTTTAAAGAGCCGCTGCTCGAAATTCTGGATGAGGAGGACGATATTGAGCTCGATGATCTTGAAATAGAAGAAAACAGAGAAACTAAAAAGGAATAACTTTGTTATACTTGTCAAAGGCATTAATTTAGCGCAATTAAACAAATCATACCCTTATGAAAGGAATCATTCTCGCCGGCGGATCCGGCACGCGTTTGCACCCACTCACACTGGCCGTTAGTAAGCAGCTGATGCCCATTTACGACAAACCCATGATTTATTACCCGCTGTCGATACTGATGATGGCCGGAATTCGTGAGATACTGATTATCTCCACACCTCACGACCTGCCTCATTTTAAAAGACTTTTGGGCGACGGAACTAGTCTGGGATGTCAGTTTTCCTATGCCGAGCAGGCTGTACCCAATGGTTTGGCACAGGCTTTTGTGATTGGAGAAGCATTCATCGGCCAAGATAAAGTGGCCTTGATTTTGGGTGATAATATTTTTTATGGCCGTGGATTGCAGCAATTGCTGATTGAAAACAATGATCCTGAAGGAGGTGTGGTTTTTGCTTATCATGTGTCTGATCCTGAACGCTATGGAGTTGTTGAATTTGATAAGGATCAACGTGCTGTAAGTATTGAAGAAAAGCCCAAACAGCCCAAGTCAAATTACGCTGTACCAGGCTTATACTTTTACGACAACAGCGTGGTGGACGTAGCCAAAAACATCAAACCCAGCGCCAGAGGAGAATATGAAATCACTGATGTGAATAAGTATTACCTCGAAAACAACAATTTAAAAGTTGGAGTATTAGGCCGTGGAACTGCCTGGCTCGATACCGGAACGTTCAGCTCATTGCTTGAAGCCTCACAATTTGTTGAAGTGATTGAAAACCGTCAGGGATTAAAAATTGGTTGTATCGAAGAAATAGCCTTTACCAAAGGCTTTATCGATGCCAAACAGCTGCGTTTGCTGGCCGAGCCGCTATTGAAAAGTGGTTATGGAACCTATTTGATGAACTTACTGAAACAGTCCTAATGACCCGCATACAACAACTTCAGGAGGAGATTAATCAGCTCATCAACAAGCAAAATTTTGAGGGTAATCCACCGGCGCTTTATGCTCCGATAGCTTACATCATGCAGCAGGGAGGCAAACGGCTGCGTCCTTTGCTCACTTTATTGGCATGCGATCTTTTTGAAGGCAATATTCATGACGCCCTTTATCCTGCCCTTGCCGTGGAAGTTTTTCATAATTTCACCCTGGTGCATGACGACATCATGGACAAAGCCCCGTTGCGCAGAGGTAAAGAAACCGTTTACAAAAAATGGAATGCCGACATTGCGATCCTGTCGGGTGATACGATGTTTGCCATGGCTTATCAATACACTTTAAAAACCAAAACCGAGCTTGTACCTGCAATTCTGGAAGTTTTTAGCAAGGCAGCTATTGAAGTGTGCGAAGGTCAGCAGATGGACATGGATTTTGAAAGGGAAGAAGTGGTAAGCATTGACGATTACCTGAATATGATCCGCTTAAAAACTGCTGTTTTGTTAGGTGCCAGCCTCGAGATTGGGGCAGTTGTTGCACAAGCCTCTCCCACACAGGTAAAGGCCATTTACGATTTTGGTATTGCTTTGGGCATGGCCTTTCAGCTGAAAGACGACCTGCTTGATGTGTATGGCAAACAAGAAGCTTTCGGTAAAATGTCGGGAGGTGATATTGCTGCCAACAAAAAAACCTACCTCCTCCTAAAAGCGCTGGAGCTGTCCGATAAACTTACAAAAGAAAGATTGAACTGGCTCTATAAGCCGGATACCACTATTGACGAACCCGCAAAGATTAGTGAGGTAAAGGCAATTTTTGCTCATCTTAATGTGCAGGCAGAAGTGGAAAAAGTGATGCAGGCTTATTATCAACAGGCTATCAATATTTTAAACAATTTGGAAGCAGATCAAATAAAAAAGGAAGAACTGGCTGCTTTTGCCAGTTTTCTTTACACCCGCGATTATTGAATGGCTTGATATTGCTGTTCCAGCTCCTCCTTTTCGAGCTGTTTGAGCTCCCATTGCTCCATCAGCTGTTCATGCTGCTTTTTCTGTTTGCCATAAATCTCGTACCAGGCCGGATCGCTTGTTTGCTTATGTGCATCAGGTGAGGCCAATAAGGCATCCATAGTCTTAATATCTTTTTCCTGCTGGTGAATCTTTTGTTCTATAGATTCAATCTCGCGCTGGCATTTGCGTAGTAGCTTATCCAGTTGTTTACGCTCTTCATACTGTAATTTATGCTGCGATTTAGGCGCTGTTTCTTCCCGCTTCCTGCTTTGGGCAATTTCCAGTTCGCGCAGATGCTCCAGCTTTTTCTTTTCCAGAAAAGCAAATACATCCCCGTCGTGCACTTTGATACTTGGTTTTCTGAATTCAAAGACTTTGTTGGTGAGCCCCTGTAGAAAATCCCTGTCGTGCGACACAATCAGTAAAGTTCCCTGATATTGAAGCAGTGCGCTTTTCAGTATGTCTTTCGACATCATATCGAGGTGGTTCGTTGGCTCGTCCATAATCAGCAGATTCACCGGGAAAAGCAACATCCTGGCCAACGAAAGCCTTGCCTTTTCACCTCCGGACAATACCTTAACTTTTTTGTCGATGGCCTCTCCACTAAAAAGAAATGCCCCCAAAAGCGATTTTATCCGGGCACGCATCTCACCCACTGCTACCTCATCGAGCGTTTCAAAAACCGTTTTCTCCATATCGAGCATATCGTGCTGGTTTTGGGCATAATAGCCCACCTTTACTTCATGCCCAAATTTTAGTTCTCCGGTATAATCCAATACTCCTGCCAGTATTTTGGAGAGGGTAGATTTTCCTTCACCATTGCGGCCAACAAAAGCGATACGCTCACCTCTTGGAATAAGCAAATTGATGTCTTTCAGGACTTGCAAACTGCCGTAAGCCTTACTTAAACCGATTGTTTCGAGGGTAACCTTACCGGAATGCGGTGCCGGCGGAAACCGAAAATGTATGGCCGAACGATCCATCTCGTCCACCACAATTTCGTCCATTTTTTCGAGCAGTTTCACACGCGACTGCACCTGTTTGGCCTTAGTGGATTTATACCTGAAACGCTCTATAAAACGCTCTATCTCCCGCACTTCGCGCTGCTGATTGGTGTAGGCAGCCAAATCCGTTTCGATGCGTTGCTGGCGGGCTTCCACATAAAAACTGTAGCTGCCCTTATAGTCATAAATCCTGCCATTGCTGATTTCTATCGTTCGTATAGTGATGGCATCCAGGAAAGTACGATCGTGAGATACCATCAAAATGGCGCCATTATAATTCTGCAAAAAACCCTCGAGCCATTGAATGGCTTCAATATCCAAGTGATTGGTAGGCTCATCAAGTAACAAAAGATCGTGTCGTTGCAACAGGATTTTTGCCAGCTCCACACGCATCTGCCAGCCGTTGCTGAATTCAGGCATGCGGCGCTGCATATCCTCATGTTCAAAACCCAGCCCAACCAAAATGCGTTCGGCCTCACCTTCAACAGCATTGGCACCAAGAAGGGCAATACGCTCGTTGAGAAAACTCAGCTTCTCGATAAGTTTATGGTAGGCATCAGATTCGTAATCCGTTCGCTGCTGAAGCTCATGTTCCAGCTTTTTGAGGTGCTCCTCCAGCTGATTCTGTTCTTCAAAAGCAGTCATAGCCTCGTCTATAACAGTAAGTTCGCTGACAAGCTCCTTCTCCTGTGGCAGGTAGCCAATGGTAGTGTCTTCCGGAACAATCACATCACCTTTTTGAGGCTGCTCCAGGCCGCATAACAGCCGTATCAAAGTCGTTTTGCCAGCCCCATTCTTGCCAACCAGGCCAATACGATCCTTTTCGCGAATTAGAAAAGTGATATCCGAAAAAAGGTCATCGCCCGTAAAATGCATCGACAAGTTTTGAACTGAAATCATAGCAAGAGATTAATGGTTGGCAAAAATAGGGATTTCTTAAACCAGCAACCTAGTGTATTTCCAGATGTGCCTTAATGATTAAAAATATAACTATCGAAAACCCGGATTATAGGTATTGTAACGGCTTCATGTCATGTGTGTTTCATGATTACAATCGATGCAACAGCATTTACTCAGAATTTCTCGGCCAATTCCGGGCACTAAAAAAATGATGAGATGGGAATCGAATAAAATTAGTACTTTTAAAAGTCCGTTTGAAAATTGTTTTTTAATTTGTTACTAAGGGTTACTGACTCAAATAAACTTTTTTAAAGGTGATACCAACAACTTTTGAGAGAAAATCCCAACGTGATTGAGGCTAAAAAACATATCATAAAACCGGATGAATACATTTTAGTAGGCTTAAAAAAGATTAAATGATTTAAATCGATCCCCATGAGTACAACTGTTAACAGAAAACCACTGAAATTTGAAAGCGATCCGCGACGTGTGATTGTCAGATTCTTTTTCCCAGGCCCTGAAAGCAGGGTAAAAGCGATTATCGGTAAGGTGATTACCATGCCTCCTGAAGCTGCGCGTTTAAGCTTGAACCAGTCTTTGCGTGATTTTTCAGCCCGACACCGAAATATTTCGAAAGTTTTTCAGCGTCATTTTGAGCGGGTTAAAGAGATTATGGGTGATCGTGCCGGAGATTTGAATAATTTGTCACAGTTCAAGCAATTACTAATAGGCGCCTATTTCACTTCAGAATATTCCATTGAATCGGCTGCCTTTTTCAATCCTTCGATGGTTGAAGACCCCGATCAAACAGGATTGATGGAGGGGCAGAAACGCGTGATCATCAGTTTCAGAGCTACTGGTGAAGGGCACATCTCCTCCATCGTTTTCAGAGGGGGCATTCTGGATGCGAATAATACTTTAGATATGATATCCACCGGCCGACTGATAGATGAAGCCGAAGCTGTGAAAAATTACATTTACCATAAAGCTGATTTCATTTCGAAGCTGCATGAAATGCATGCTGACAAAACCCTTGTTAATCATGTGATGAGCAAGTTGCGGGATGAATTTGATTATAACGAGCTTTATCAGGCTATTGATGAAACCAAACATGAATTAAAGCTTGGCGAGCAGGAACAAAAGATACTGCAAACCATCAGCTGGCTGGGTGATTCTCACTATGAGATTTCCTTCTCGCTCGATACGGGTATTTCTGACCGGGTGATTTTTCCCGTAGCTGCTGCTGAGAGCAATGGTATTGAAGATGCGCGTTTTGTTAAGTTTACGGATGACGATGGCCGTGTGAAATATTTTGCTACATACACAGCATACAATGGCTTTAGCATCATGCCCAAACTGATCGAGACCAAAGATTTTTATAGTTTTAAAGTCATGCCAATCCATGGCGAAAACGCTCAAAACAAAGGGATGGCGATTTTTCCTCGAAAGGTGAATGGCAAATATGTCATGCTGGCACGCATTGATGGCGTGAATAATTATATCATGTTCTCAGACGATATCAATCGCTGGCATGATGCCATCAAGCTGCAAGATCCTGTATATCCGTGGGAATTCATTCAGGTGGGAAATTGTGGTTCGCCTATCGAAACCGAACATGGTTGGTTGGTTATTACTCATGGAGTAGGCACAATGCGTAAATACGTAATCAGCGCCATGCTGCTTGATTTAGACGACCCCACCAAAGTAATCGGACAATTGAGTGAGCCCCTTATTTCGCCTAATGAAGAAGAACGTGAAGGCTATGTTCCCAATGTGGTTTATTCGTGCGGGTCGATTATCAACAACGAAGAATTGGTAATCCCCTATGCCATGTCTGATACAGCTTCTACCTATGCTACTATACCATTAACAGAATTACTTACCAATCTGGTGCCTTCCGACCTCAAAAAGGATAAAAAAGCAGGCAAAGCTTGCAAAGGCCGTGTTTTAGTTGCTGAAGATGAAGTGATCAACCAAAAAATGATTGCCGGAATATTGAAGGCCGAAGGCTATGATGTTGAAATTGCTCCGGATGGAATCGTTGCCATCATGCAAATAGGCCGGGGTAATTTTGATGTTATACTCTCAGATATTGCTATGCCTAATTTCGATGGCTATCAAATGTTGGAATTCATCAGGAAAAACAACATTGACATACCGGTTATTTTCCTAACTGGGCATACTAATCCGGCCGATGAAGCGAAAGGACTGGCCTTGGGAGCGGCTGATTATATTCATAAACCCATTGAGCGAAACATCCTACTTTTACGGCTTGAAAGGCTGCTGAACAATTGATGATCTTTGCTTGTCACCACTATCCTTGTGTGATCAATAAACAGACCTGTAGGAGTATCATTTTTTAAATGCTAACCTGTATGGACTAACCAGCATAGTTGCCAGTAAATAAGCCAGGTTACTTTCAGCTCCTTTATTGAGGTTGATACCTTCCATTTCAATGCCATCGTTGCAGGTTTTGGTAACCTCATCATACACAGGAATACCCAAATCATTTTCTCCGTGATACCATTGATAAGCTTGTATCATTTTCTCAATCATATTTTTGTCGCCAGTTGCCTCGTAAGCAGATAGATAAAGTATTACCATGGCAGTTGCATCAATAGGTTGCTGTGCAAACGAATCATAACTATCGTCAAAACGCCGCCATTTTTTATTACCAACCAAGCTTAACCAAGGTTTTTTAAAGCAAACATCTTCCAGAAATAACCTGGTTTGATCAGCCACCTCCAAAAATTTCTTGTTGCGACTTTGAGCATAAGCCATGTAAAGTGCTGCAGGTATCAGCCCGTTATCGTAGGTTAGAGCATCTTCATACCAGTGCCAGTTGTCTCTTTTATGCAATTCATATTTATGTATCAATTTATTGGCCAAACTATTGAATAAAGTAATCATTTGTTCCTGATCCGGAAAACATTTGATGTAATGAAATAAACCAAAAATACAATTGGCAAATCCACGGGCATAGTTAAGTTGGTCGAGCTGCTGCAATGACTTATAAAATTGTTTTTGTGCAATTCGTTTAAAGCTATCGTCAGGGGCAAATCGTACCAGCATGCCACTAGCCCAAAATGCACGACCAAAGGCGTCTTCGGAGTTTTCTTTGTTAATAAATTTTCGGTCAAAACTCAAAAAATCATGATAAGACCCATTCTCTTTTTGCATGTACTTTAAAAAACTCAGATAGGGGATGAGCATCTCTGCATTGGCCCCTTCCAATCCTGCTTTGAGTGCCTCTATCATCACGATTATTGCACGGGCATTATCATCTACAGCAAAACCATGCTCGAATGCAGGTAAGCTATCCGAAGCATGTTGCAAGAGCCCTTCCTTCATGGTTAACCGTTTCAGATGCTTAAAATTCACTTCGGGTTGCGGCTTTTGCTGCGCTTGTTTTGCTGAATGATCGCTAATGAGTTGCTTGAAGAACGTCCAGTAGTGTTGGCCAATTTTAGGCCATACCAACTGTTTTCCATAATCGTATGCTTTTTGCTGTAGGCTGCGCATCCTTTCGGGATTGTCGAGTAAACTATTGATCGACGCTGCAAGTGCAGTGCTATCCTGAAAAGGAAATAAAATACCACGATCATCAGCGAGCAACTCTTCAGCATGCCAATAAGGTGTTGAAATCACAGCGCACCCACTGGCCGCTGCATAACTCAATGTACCACTTGTGATTTGAGCTTTGTTAAGGTAAGGCGTAATATAGATATCGGCTGCCTGAAGCATGGAGGCAAGTTCTGTTTCGCTTACATAACGATCTATGAACATCACATGTTGATCCAGTTTGAGTTGTGTTACCAATCGCTTCAAATAATTTCTGTATTCCTCCCCGGAATTTCGGATAATATGCGGGTGTGTCTTACCTAATATGACATAAAGCAGGTCGGGATGCCTGTTTATAACTGCTGGTAAGGCATGTATGACTGTTTCCAGACCTTTGCTGCGACCAATCAACCCGAAGGTTAACAGTACTTTTTTGTTTTTCCAGGCACCTGGTGCTGGCTCCAGTGTGCCTTGCATGGCTTCAAAATCAGGCACACCATGTTCAATCTTAGCTAATTTATGCTCGGATACCTCATAGATGGTCTTCAACATGGGGATTGCTAGTCCATTCATAACAATTACTTTACTACAGTAACTTGCAATGGCCTTCAGCACTTCACGCTGGTGAAAGTCGGGATGTTCTAAAACCGTATGAAAAGAGGCAATAATGGGTAAGTTGACCCTCCTGAGTAACTGCAAAAGTAAAACGCCCGCAACCCCGCCAAATATACCGTACTCGTGCTGGAGCAGCAAAATATCAGCTCCGGATTGATTGATGATTTCAGCCGCATTGATATAGGCATTAAAGTCGTTATCACGTATAGTATGTTTAACAATAGCTGGATAGTCATAGGTCATGTTTCCATCATTCATGGCCATTACTTCCAGTTTAACCCCAGCAGGTTGGGCTTTCAAAATTGATTGTACGAGATTCTCAGTAAAGGTGGCTATCCCACATTGACGAGGGGGGTAATTTCCAAGACAAATAATTTTCATAAGCTTGCTTTTGGTAAAAATACGGAATAAAGGCGTAAAAGCAAGTGTTTTATTTCAATTGTAAGTGATAAAAAGCAGCTGAACGCAGAGGAAAAGATATTCTCTAAATTGTTGACATTAATGAAATTAATGCAGTAAAGGAATTTCTCTTCACTTGTGGTTTTAATGCCCTCATTTGTTACGGATAATAATGCCTCATCAATGCAAAACGCTTACGTACATTCTGTTAAAGATCAGTTATAGGGTTACTTACACTTGCAGGGCGGATACGCATCACACCCGCGCTTTTCCAATTAAAACCAGTAATATCATAGAAGCCTCCAAGAACTCCCTGACGAAAATTTAATCATTGTCTCAAATATTATAATAAAATTATTTGAAATATTTTAACAATTGCTTACTTTTAACCCATCCATAAAACACCAGGTACAACCTGAAGTATTAGCCTGAAGGTACAACCTGACCAAAACGATTAACCATGCGATTCCGACTCTCGTTAGTTGTTGCTGAACCCTCGCACGCCATTTTGCCGATCAATTATCAGTATCCCCTCTCGGCGTGGATCTATAAGACTATAAATT
>CAZQFH010000032.1:0-39776 GCA_964592595.1 uncultured Lentimicrobiaceae bacterium
CCATGAGAATTCTATTTATTGTCACAATACCAATCAGTTAAAAGTTTTTCAGCAGGCCCTAATTAATAGGATGATTTTTGTGGAATTGAATGAGTCTTTCTTCCAGTTCGGACATCTGATCCATACTGATGAGCGAGGTACAGGCCCTTATGCCTTCGTGACGTTCGCTGCCCGTAATATCTAATGAGATTGCCGAGATACCATAGTAAATCATTTCTTCCAGCAAGTCGATTCCGCTGAAGCCGGGATAGGCATAGGTAAAATAAAATCCATCTGCAATGGGTTGGTCTTCATCTTTGTCATAAACAATGTTAAAGCCGTTTTCGATAAACAATCGTTTCATTATTGATGCCTTTTGTCCGTAAATTTTTACTTCTTCCACAAAATTGAATTGCCCATCGTTGGCGGCTTTCAGCATTGCGGCCAGGGCATACTGTGCGGAATGCGAAGTGCCGGAACTCAAGGGATAGAGCGTACCAAATACCATGGTATGCCCAAATAGATCGCTGGCATAAAACTGTTTCAAATCGGGGAATCGCCGGTTGAAAAGTATATCAGAAATAACCATCATACCTATTCGCTCACCGGCATAACTAAATGCTTTAGAACTGGAAATGAATAGTATAAAATTGTCGGTGTAATTGGCTACTGAAGGTTGATAGGGAGCTTGACCGGGCTTGCTGAAATCTTTACGGAAATCCATGCCAAAATATGCAAGATCTTCCATGATCACAACATCGTATTTATTGGATAATTCTCCAATAATTTGTAATTCCTTTTCGGTGAAGCAAATCCATGAAGGATTGTTAGGATTTGAATACAAAACCGAATGAATATGACCCTTTCTGAAATAACTTTCGAGTTTGTCGCGTAATTTATCACCGCGATAGTCGTACACATCAAAAGTTTCCATTTTAAGGTTCAATACTTTGTGTTGCTGTTTATGAACCGGAAAACCCGGATCGATAAAAAGCGTAGTATCTCTTTCTTTGTGCAGGCGGCTCAGGGTCAGAAATGAGGCAAAACCGCCTTGCATAGAACCAACAGTAGGAAGACAACTGCCTGGATCAACAGCGATATTCATGAAGTTTTTAACGAATCTGGAGATCTCTTCTTTTAGCTGTGGAATTCCTTGAATGTCAGGATATTTAGCTGCAACTCCGCTCTGAAGCGCTGCAACTTGCGCATCAGTGCCAATTTTTGAAGGTAATAATCCTGGTATGCCCATTTCCATCCGGATAAATTTGATGCCACTGGCCTTTTCGATTGTATCAACAAGTTTTTTTATTTCCCGGATGGAAGCAGTCCCAATTTTTTCAAGACCGCTTGCTTTGATTTTGGCTTTTACTATCTCTGCCGGAATAGGTGTATGCTGCATAATATTTTGTTTTAAAAAATTGCTAAAAAAGTCACCGAAGATTTGGCTTGCTGAGATGCAGTGATTTAAGCAGAATTTCCATGCAGAACAAGCACTCCGGGGCTTGCTATTGCGCCACTGTCAAAGATAAGGCTTTTATCCAAAGCTGGCGCAATCGTTTGCATTTTTAAGCTTATTTATAATCATTTTAGAAAAAAGCAGCTTTCGGGTGATGAGAAGGGTTTCTTATGATTAAACAACAGAATCATAATGTGGATTTTCAGGTTATTTCTGTGTTGCCAAACTCAGGATCAAACCCAGCGCAATGCCCAAGCTGGCAGCAAATAACACTTGAAAATCAACAGGCAATAAAAAAGTGATGGTATGAGCAGGAATCCAAAAGAAAGGAATAGTTTTTTTAAAAACAAAATTCCATTGTGTTTTCCAGTCAAGATTCGCGAAAATGCGTCCGATTGCTATGGGTCTTAAAAGTCCGCGTAGGGTGCCGCCAGTTTCAAGAATGTGAGTATCGGTGATTTTGTGAATGGTCATCATCACAGGGGCATATGTCAGATTCATGGCTGTGCTGATACTAAACGCTGTGAATAATGCCATTACACTCAATCGTCCTGACAATGATGTTGTAACTTCTGACCAACCAAAATAGCTCAGTAATTGCGGTGTGCCGGAAGCATAAATCACGAAAGCCATTTTGATGGTAATACCCAAAAATCCCCAAACAACTGCTCTGGGAAGGATTCCAAAGCCCTTTCGGTTGTAATTGCCTGTTTTTATGCGCAATGCCAAACATTCACCGAAAGTAGCAAGTACTGCAAATTTTACAAAACTCATAAGTATGCCATGCTCCAGATTGAGTTTCTCGTAGGTCAAAGCTAATCCTGGCATCCATGCAAAGGCAACTCCAATCAGCACAATTACCAAAATAACAATCCAATCGTTTCGTTTCATTGATTTGCTACTTTTTTATCCGGATGCGGGCATCTACAGCAACTACCTGTTTCGCATTTCCCAATAGCGGGTTTAGATCCATTTCGGCTATTTCAGGCGCTGCCTGGAGCAAAGCCGATAAATGCAAGATGATCTGTTGAAGTGCTTCTTCGTTAATACCTTCTTGTCCTCGAACGCCTTTAATGATGGGATAGCTTTTTATGGATTGTATCATATGTTTAGCTTCTTTTTCGTTGATAGGAACCAATCCAGAGGCTACGTCTTTTAACACTTCTATGAAAATACCTCCCAATCCAAAAAATACCAGATGTCCAAATTTATCCTCCTTGGTAGCACCGGCAAATAGCTCAGTTCCCTTTAGCATGGGTTGCAACAGGATGGCTGTGGTTTTAGGAATTTGTATCATGCGGTTAAATTCTTTAGTAACTTTTTCGGGGCTGTTGATATTCAATACCACACCACCTACATCAGATTTGTGTACAGGTCCTACTACTTTCATTACCAATGGATAACCAAGTTTTTCGGCAGCATTAAGTGCATCTTCCGGACGATCTACAACAGCTTCGCCAGCGCGCGGAATTTTGGCTGCATCCAACAGCTCACTTACATCTTTTGGAGTAAGGTATCCCTCATTAGAATTATGGATTACTTTACGTATTGCTGTATGGTCAATTTCGACATTATCCAAAAGATCTTCAGAAGGTTTCGGCGTTTGATAAACTTTAGCCAAGGCGCGTCCCAGATTTACTTCCTCAGGAAAATTGATACGACCTTTGTCGAGGAAAAACGCAACCTCTTTTGCAGCTGTGAGGGTAGAGGGTAGCACGGGAAACAAAGGCTTGCTGATTTCCTTCATTTTTTGATCCAACACCTCGTACACATCGAATATTTCAAAAAGGCCTGGTGTTCCAAAAATAACAATCATCACATCAATTTGACCAAAATCCTGATCGCATGCCGTAATAATTTTTCCGAGTTGCTCAGCGGTTCCAGTAGCCAGAAAATCAATAGGATTATTTACCGATGATCCGGCAAAAAGCTGTTCTTTAAGTTTTTCTGCTGCTTCACCATTGATTGCCGGCACTTCGAGACCGTTGTTTGAAAGTGCATCAGTTAGCATAACGGCTGGCCCGCCGGCATGAGTTATGATTGCGACACGTTTACCTTTAAGTTCGGGATGCATAAAAATTCCAGCCACAGTAATAAGTTCCTCACGACTGTGGCAGCGTACAATTCCGGCTTTTCGGAACAATGCTTCAACAGCAGTATCTGAACTGGCCAGCGCTCCTGTATGGGATGATGCAGCGCGACTGCCGGCTTCGCTTCCACCAGCTTTTATGGCTGCAATGCGACAGCCTTTAAGAATCAATGAACGTGCGTGTTTGAGTAATTTGGCAGGCTTGTCAATGTTTTCGATGTATAGTAGTTTTACTTTGCTGTCTTTTTCTTCATCGAAGCTTTCGTCCATGTATTGAAGGATTTCTTCAACACCCATCTGTGCAGAATTTCCAACACTAAAAACATTAGAAAAACGGAGACCATTTGGAATGCCGGCTTCCATGATAAAGCATGCCGTGGCGCCTGATCCTGAGATGAAATCGCAGCCTGTTGAATCGAGTTTGGGTATCGGATAAGTAAAAATACTGTGATGTTGAGGCGTAAGAATTCCAACGCAATTAGGACCGATCAATGCACCGTTTACGGCATTAATACTATTTACAATGCGGTCTTCTAAAATTTTACCTGCTGCACTTTCCTCGCTAAATCCGGCAGAAAGTATTATAAACGCGCGGGTATTATTACCAGCGATTAAAGCATCTACCAAATCAGGAATAAAACGGGCTGCAATAGCAATAATTGCCAGATCTGCATGAGGCATTGTTGTATTATCAGCATAGCTCTTAATCCCCTGTATGCTGGCTTCTTTGGGGTTCATTACAAAAAGTTTACCTGAAAAACCACCATCGATAAGGTTTTTCAATACTTTTCCACCAGGCTTATTGATGTCGTTTGATGCACCAACAACTACAATACTTTCGGGATGTGTTAAGGCTTTGTTGATCATGCTTATATTACTGTTTATAAATTAACAATAAAAGCACAAATGTAGTAAATTGAGCTAAAAATCTGCTTCGATGACTGGTATTTAGAATGAATACAAAAAGGCAGGCTATTTGCATAACCTGCCTGTTAAGAATTTTAAAATCAAAATATTATTCTAACATAACTGAAAGGGCAACCACACCGGGGCCAACGTTAGTTACCAGCACTGGGGAGGCTTCCTGAATAAATACAGGTTCTTGTCCGCCAGTGAGTTCTTTCATTTGATCGGCATACCATTGTGCTGTTTCCAGGTTATCGGCATGTGAAATTGCATAGCCCCACACTTTATTGTTGCCGACAAAGCGTTTCATTTCGTCCATTATAATTTTTTGGCTTGCTTTTTCTGACATTGGCTTACCGAAAGTTTCAGTTTTTCCGTGATTTTTGACTTCGACGATAGGTTTTATTCCCAGAATTTTTCCTAAGAATCCTTTGGAATAGCTTACACGGCCACTTTTCACCATATATTTCATGGTACGTGAGCTAACCAAAATTTTAGTGTTATCGGACCAAGCAGGAATGGATTGTACAATCTCATCATGAGTAAAACCACTTTCGATAGCTTTAGCAGTGCGAAGCACAATAAGACCAAGAGCGCTGGTAAGTTTTTTACTATCAATTACATCAATCTTTTTACCCGATTCATTTTGGATTTTTTTGGCTGCGTTTAAACTGTTTTGCCAGGTTCCGCTCATGCCCGCACTGATGTGAGCACTGATGATGCTTTTGTAATGTGTTGCTAAATAGTTGTAACGGTTCACAAATTCGCTAAAAGCAGGTTGTGCAGTGGTAGGATATACATCAGACACACGCAGCTTGTCAAAAAACTGTTGTGGTTGAATGGTAATGCGGTCAATGAAAAAATCCTGGCCAAAATGCACTGTAAGTGGCACAACCTGAATCTGATATTTCTCAATCATATCCATTGGCAGGTCGCAGGTAGAGTCGGTGATTAAGCCAATATCGAATTTTCGATTGCTCGCAATATCATTCTGCAATACCATATCATCCACTTTTTTGTAGGTGATTGTACCTAATGGAGCAATCTTTTGAAAAAGCTCCCAGGGTTTATCGGTGTGAATATGAATTCGCATTTTTTTATCCGAACCGGCAATCACCATCGAATCACCAAAGGGCGCCATGAGGGCATTAAATTCGCTACGTTTCAGGTTTGTTCCTGTTATCATTGCTTCGGTGCAATAACGAAAATTTATATCATCGTGGTCGATAGCGTCAGTGGCCTCAGCTATTTCGATTTTGTGATCTTCAAAATTTACGGCTATTTGTCCGTTTTTGAAGTAATCGAACATACCTTCAAGGAAAACTACAAAGCCTTTTGCGCCGGCATCTACCACATTTCGTTTAGCAAGAACAGGCAGATTTTCGGTTGTCATTTTCAGCGATTCCATGGCTTTTTTGAGTCCGTCGAGGAGTAATCTCAAAAAATCGTCGAATTTGTCTTTGAGCTGATAGATGTATTCAGCCCAATCTTTGATAACAGAAATCATTGTGCCTTCAACGGGATTGGCAATGGCCTCATAAGCATAACGAACCGCATTTTTCATGTATTCGGCAAAGCCGCTTACAGTAAGCGTCTGCTCTTCTTTGATTTCGTTGCTGAAACCATAAAGAAACTGCGCAAAAATAATACCTGAGTTTCCACGGGCTCCCACCATTGCTGCATCAGCAAGTGCTACTGCTGTGATCTTTAAATTGGGATGAGGTTGCGCAGTATTTGCAATACTTCGCATGGTGGAGGCCAGATTGGTTCCGGTATCGGCATCTGCAACCGGAAACACATTGATTTTGTTGAGCAACTTCTGGTTTTCAAAAATACGCTGAGCACCGGCCATAAAACTGTGATACAGCTGCAAACCGTTAATTTCAGTGATTTTAGTTTCCAATGTTTAAGGTGTTAGTGAATACTTTTGCCTTATAATTATCTGATATTGATTATAATACAAAAATTAAATCGTAGATAATCATTCAGTTGAATCTCATTCAGAGCCACAAAGATAGTAAAAGATTAATTATTGAGATTATCTGGTTTTTACTACTCAGATTTATTCTGCTTGAAAATACGATTGCTGTTGAAAATCAGTGTATTAAATTTTTGACTAAGAAATTTTAAATAAAATTGCGAAACTCATAAAGTATTATAAATCAATTTGATAAGATTTTTTCTAACGATTAATGAAATTTAACATACCGCTCAATTGTGATGGATTAAGCTCTTTTGGATTCGCATTGCTCAAAAAAAATTATTTTTACTGAATATTTCTAAAACATGTTTTTAATCATGAATACGTGTACTATTCTGCTAACCCCAAGCGATTTTTTATGCCAAGATTAGACAAATCAACCAAAGAACAAATTAGTAGTCTGAGTTACTCAGAACTTAAAGAAATTGTTTTGAAACTTGCTTCCAAGGATAAAATGGTTTACGAATTTGTTTTTGTGAATTACCTGGATAAATCGTTGGGAGCCAAGGAACTGTTTGAGAAAGCCAAGTCAGATCTGGATTATCTTTTTAGGAAAGGCTATAAAGGATATTCTCAACAGTTGAGGCTGGCAAATATGCTGTCGGCCTGTGTTAAGCGCATTAATGAATTTGTAAAAGTGTGTAAAAATATTAATTACGAGGTTGATTTGCTTATGTATGTACTTGACGAAGTTTTTTCTTTGCCTGAAAATACTTTTGGCACATGTTTCACGCAGTTCGATTCTAAAGTTGGCGTGCTTTTGAAAAGGGTGATTAATGTTGTTGCCAAAAAGCTTCACGAGGATTACAGGATGGATTACGCAGATCAAATCAATGTTTACCTCAAAAGATTACTCTGCACTTCCAGCCACATTGACAGTATTTACAACTTACCCTAAAGTATTTGATATGCAGTGAGATAGCTACCGATAAATTATAAAACGTCTAAGATTTTGAAACCTGTAAAAGTTGTTTGGATAGTATTGAATTGCTTCGTTCAACTTAATTAAATCACGACAATAAATTGTGGAACCTATCCATTGCGTCTTTGTCGCAAGGCCTCAAAAACTACAATTGCCGTGCTTACCGAAACATTGAGCGAATCAGCAATACCAAGCATTGGAATGATCAGATTTTGATTGGCGGCATTAATCCATTGTTGAGATAATCCTGTTGATTCAGTTCCTGATACTATTGCCGCAGGTTTGGAATAATTTGCGTCGAGATAGTTTATGGAGGCTTCCAGATAAGTAGCAAAAATCTGAATCTTTTTAGATTTCAGCCATTGGATGGCCTCATTGCTGCTACATGCAACAACCGGAACGCTGAAAACACAACCCAAACTTGAGCGGATGGTATTTGGATTAAAAATGTCGGTAAGCGGATCGCATACCAAGATGGCATCGGCACGAGCTGCATCGGCAGTGCGCAGTATGGCACCCAAGTTGCCGGGCTTTTCCACAGCTTCCAGAACGATAATCAAAGGATTGTTGGATAATTGCAATTTTTCCAAACTATTTTGAGGAGTGAAAGCCACTGCCAATAACCCATCACTTTCGCCCCGATAGGCGATTTTTTCAAAGACTGCTTTGCTTACAGCTATCTTGTTTTTCGAAGGCCAATCAGGATCTTCAGGACAAAGATCGGGGCAATAGAATAATGTTTCAAGGTTTACTTTATAAGCAATTGCCCGTTCGATTTCGCGACGACCTTCAACGAGAATACGATTCGTTTTGCGGCGCTCCGATGACTTTTGAAGGCGCACAACTGCCTTAATCTGAGGATTTGTTTTACTGGTAATCATGTGAGTGATTGAATATTTTCTTCATAGAAAATTCCGCGCAGGCTCAACTCTTCCAGCATGAAACGCACCGCTTCTTCTGATTGCCCAATCGTTTCCGGAAAATGGATTCCGGGTTTATTCCAAAGGCCGGTATGGATCAGCCGCAATGCAGCAGTGGCAGCATAGCCTGTTGTGCGCGCCATGGAGTGGGTTTCGCTTTCAGAGTCATATTGATCAAAAAGCTCGTAGGTATAACGCATTCGGCCTTCTTGTGAATGAATACCTTCTACAATTATTCGCATTACTGTAAAATCAGCTTCTCCGGCTTCCAGTTGCCAATTTTTGAAAAGGATTTGTTGCGTAAAGCTGAGTGGAGATTGCCCGGAAGGATCATCTTCAAGCGGTTTATCATTTAAAAAACCACTGTCGCGCAAGAGCTTTACCTTGGCGGCATGACCTGGGTAGCGTAAAGTTTTTTCGGCCATGAAGTCGGCTTTCAAAGTAGTGATAAGGGATCTGAGTCCATCGCTGTTGAAAGCCTCTAATGTTCCGATTCCTTCAAAATGTAGTTGTTCGAGATCAGAAAGCGCAGGTTTCTCTACTATCCTTCCATATGCTATCAGGCGCGCCGGACGCGTATATTCTTCGATTACGTCTGCCGGCGAAAAAACAGCTTTGTATTCCCAGGGTTGGGTGCGCTCGGACGGAAGCCCACCCACATAAATAAGGATGTTGTTGGTTTTGTCCAATTGCGCACTGGCATAACCACTCAACAAATGACTCATGCCTGGCGCAACGCCCATATCGCAGATTACACAGCTGCCATATTTTAATGCTGATTCGTTGAGCGCAAGCGGATTTTCGGGATAGAAAGCAATATCTACAATCGGTTTTCCCTTTTGGATAAGCTTATTTAGCACCTCGAAGCCCATGGCACCCGGAACGGCATTTATGTAATAGTCAAAACCTGAACACCAATCGTCAGCTGGATTAAAATGCCTTAAATCGTGATGAAAAGTGCTTATATTAAAAGAATTAGCCAGTTTCAGGCGGTCATGATTTAGATCGGCAATACTTACTTCAAAGGTTTTATCTTTTGCCAGGTCTTTTGCTATTGGCAAGCCAACAAGCCCGGCGCCCATTACAAGGACTTTAGGTTTTGTATTCATAGTTATGTTTTTATTACCCGAAATTTTACACGTTGGCTTAGCAAAACGCCAGCTGCAACAAGCAATATTCCGAGTATTTTGTCAAAGGTAAGGCTTTCTCCCCAAAGCAAAAAGCTGAAAAAAGCTGTAAAAACAGGGATGGTATTGGTATAGCTGTTTGCATAAGCTATTCCCAGTTTTTCAACACCATAGGTGAAAGTAACAAAGGCAAGTGAGCTGGCAAATACGCCCAAAAGAAGTAAAGGGATAACCCATTCAGTGCTATATTCGATTGTGCTTAAACTTGCAGATTCAAGTCCGAACACGACAGGTACAAAATAAAATATCCCGATCAGGTTTTGAATAAAAACGATCTGTATGGGGCCATATGAAAAAGTAAGCTTTTTGAGCAACACACCATATATAATAGCAGCAACTACAGCCATAAATAAAAAAGCAAGTCCGGCAAGCGAAACTGTAATACCCGATTTCCGTTCGATGAGCATAATAAGTACACCTGCAAAAGAAATAAACAAACCTAATATATTGATTACTTTGATTCGTTCGCGCAGCAAAAGAAAGGCAAACACGGGTGTAAAGACAGGTATTGTGGCAATAATGGCAGCACTAATTGTTGGCGATACCAGATTGAGCCCAAAACTTTCGCCAATGAAATAGAGGAATGGATTGAAAAATGAAACCCCTAGTAATAGCGGCCAATGAGCTTTTTGAAACCTGAAACTTTTTCCTCTAAGCTTGATAATGATAGCCAAAAAGGGAACCGAAATGATAAGCCTGAACCATACCGTTGTGGCAGGCTGCAAAAACTCAAAAACCTGTTTCGACCAGATATAGGAAATGCCCCAAATCAACATGGCAATCAAGGTGAAAAGATGGGGTTTGAGCTTATTTTGATTCACTTTTGTTGAAATGGTGTGCAAATGTAACTGATTTTTATTTTCTTTGCTACATCATTTATGTTGCATACAAATTAATTATGAGTGATTTTACTGATGTTCTCATCAACCTTCGCAAAATTGTTCGCTCAATCAATCTGGAGTCGAAACGCATTCAAAAAGAGTTTGGAATTAGTATCCCGCAGTTGCTTTGCCTGCATTACCTGGCCTCTAATCCTGTATATCAATCTACTATAAGTGGAATTGCAGCCTATCTCAATCTCAACCTGAGCACTGTAACAGGTATTGTAAGTCGGCTCGAAAAGAAGCATCTTGTTGCCCGTTTGCCCAAATCTGGCGATAAACGAATTACAGTGGTTAGCCTAACTTCTTCCGGAAAAAAGCTTTTGGATCAGTCTCCTGAATTGATGCATCAGCAATTGTCGCATAAGCTGGCTGCGCTCTCAGAAGCCGAAATCAAGCGACTCAAAGATTCACTCGGGCTCTTGGTACAATGTTTCAACATCAAGGAGGAGTCGGCTTCACCCATGATCACTATTGATGACTTTCAGTATTGAATTGGTTTGGTATATTTTTTAGTTTGAATAGAAATTATCATCTTGCCTTTTTCTTTCAATTTATTTATAATTTTTACCGGGTTTTTTATAAAGCGGTTAAATACTTGTAAAAGAATATAATAGAATGCTCTGACTGGGCGTTAGGAGTATTCGAATTTGGTGCTTTCAAGTATTTGTTGTATTTTTGTTTCTGTACAAACTAATTATTCATTCTACTTTAATTATAATCATTAGATGAAAGAAGAAATCATAATAGCTTTTGTTAAATATCTTCAAGACAACGGCTTCGAGCAAGTGAAGTTTGCTTCCAAAGATAATTCAGCAATGCAGTCGGACA
Source organism: uncultured Lentimicrobiaceae bacterium (assembly GCA_964592595.1). Lineage (GTDB taxonomy): Bacteria > Bacteroidota > Bacteroidia > Bacteroidales > F082 > UBA5536. The sequence goes on from CAZQFH010000032.1 coordinate 11,153, forward strand.
CATCGACAAAAAAAGAACTATCATTTGAACCAGATATATCGGCAAAAAATGAAGGTGTTAGCTATTATTATAAATACCTTGAAGGCAAACAGGATGCCTCCGGACTGATTAAAGCGATAAGAAGTTTCATCAGAAATAAAAATCAGCATCAGGAATTAAAGCTTTTGGTGCCACTCAAACAAAGCGATGGCGTGATACAAATTCTTAATGCGCATCAGCTCGAAGGTGTGGGTATAATCAGGGTGAGTCCGCGTAAAACTGCTATGCAATAAGCCAACTTAAAACACAGCCAGAATGAACTGGATTGATTACCTAATTTTTATCGTTTACATGGCCGGCATGCTTGGTGTGGGCTTTTATTTTCATCTCAGGAACAAAGATGTGGAGGATTATTATGTTGGTGGTCGTGGAATGGGACGCTGGCATATTGGTTTGTCGGTAGTGGCAACAGACGTTGGTGGTGGTTTTTCAATTGGTTTGGGCGGATTGGGCTTTTTAATTGGTGTGTCGGGCAGCTGGATGCTTTTTACTGGTTTTCTGGGCGCCTGGTTAAGCGGAGTTTTCCTAATACCGCGAATTAAAAGACTAGCCGACAAGCAGAAATTTTTTACTTTTCCTGAAGTTTTTCGACATTTTTATGGCAAAAAGGCTGCACTTATCGCTGGATTGATTTCTGGCATTGGATATCTTGGCTTCACAAGTTCGCAATTACTAGCCGGTGCCAAACTGGCTTCTGCCGCTTTTGTTGATCTTAACCTATCCTATGCACTTGTGATCATGGGTTTTGTAGCAGTAATTTATACTGTTCTTGGTGGTATAAAAGCAGTTATATATACCGACACGGTTCAATGGATTTTGTTAATGGCTGGCTTGATATTTTTGGGAATACCCTTCTCGTGGATCGCAGTTGGCGGTTGGGAAGCTATACAGTCTGCTCTTCCGGATGAGTTCTTTTCGTTTGGTAACCTCAGCTGGCAGCAGTTTCTTAATTGGATGGTTACTATATTACCGATTTGGTTTGTAGGGATGACGCTATATCAGCGAATTTATGCCAGTCGATCGGTATCAGAAGCACGTAAAGCCTGGATCATTGCTGGTTTATTTGAATGGCCCATAATGGCTTTTATGGGCGTTGGCCTGGGACTCATCAGTCGGGTGGCTTATCAAAATGGTATGTTTGAAGCATTAGGCTTTGCGGCTGGCAGCGGCATGGACGCTGAAATGGGATTACCATTATTGCTACGTACTATTATGCCCGTTGGTTTGATGGGACTTATTCTTTCTGCTTATTTTTCAGCAATTTTATCCACTGCTGATAGCTGTTTGATGGCGTCTTCTTCCAATATGATGCACGATCTTTTACAAAGGTTGTTTCCAAATGCCATTACTGAGCAGGTTGCCATGAAAGCCTCAAAATTAATGACTTTGTTGCTGGGTGTTTTAGCCGTAATTATTGCCAGTCAGCTCACCGAGGTTCTTTCGCTGATGCTGTATTCATATGCTTTTATGGTCAGCGGATTGCTAGTTCCTTTGCTGGCTGCGGTATTTTTAAATCAGCGAAACGAATGGGCCGCTTTAGCTGCTATGATTGCTGGCGGAGGAACAACCGTCATCTTGTTGATCCTTGAAATTAATTTACCTTATGGCTTGGATGCCAATGTGTTTGGTATCACAGCTTCATTTTTATCTTATTTATTCATTTATTATTCAAAAAATATTTTCAACCATGGAAATTCAAATCTATGACAGTTATCTCCCGATGGGAACACTCGAAAAAAGAAATATTGTTGACTTTTTACATCAGCATCTCGATGAGTTTGGTGATTCAAAAGAGGCAATACGCAAGGCGATTGATTACGCAATAGGCGAAACATCTGTAGTTGGTGGTTTTGTAATTGTTGGCAGTATCGACGGAAAAATGGCCGGAGCAGTAGTTATAAATCGCACCGGAATGGAGGAATATATTCCTGAGAACATTCTGGTTTATATTGCGGTAGATGCCGAATTGCGCGGTAAAGGTATTGGTAAGCAGCTGATGAATAAGGCTATAGACCTTGCGAAAGGGAATGTAGCGTTGCATGTTGAGCCAAACAATCCTGCCCGTTTTTTATACGAAAAAGTTGGTTTTACGAACAAGTATCTGGAGTATCGTCTGATTAAAAACTAATGACAGCTACAGGTCTATACACCCCTTCAGCCATAGAGTTGAGCTACGAGGCCATTGCACATAACCTCAGTTTTATCAAGAGGTTCGTAAAAAAGAATGTGCGCATTTCTTCAGTTGTTAAAGGGAATGCTTATGGGCATGGGATAGAAATTTATGTTCCGGCTGCAGAGCATTGCGGAATTGATCATTTTTCGGTTTTCAGTATCGACGAAGCTGAGCGGGTAATGCGTATAAAACAGCCCGAAACCACCGTGATGATCATGGGATGGATACCGGACGAAGGTTTAAGTTGGGTACTTGAAAATGAGATTGAATTTTGGATTTTCGAGCCTGAAAGGCTGAAAGAAGCACTAAAAATTGCTGATAAAATTGGAGTTAAAGCCCGAATACATATCGAGTTGGAAACCGGAATGAACAGAACCGGATTTGGGCCTTACGATTTGAATGAGATTTGGCCATTGCTGAGAGCCAATAAGCACGCTTATGTGCTCGAAGGCCTTTGCACTCACCTGGCTGGTGCCGAAAGCATTGCCAATCATGTTCGGATTCAGCGTCAAATAAAACGTTTCCGCTTGCTTACAGGACTTTTTAACGATCATGGTTTTCATGCCAATAGCATTCACGCTGCCAGCTCGGCTGCTACAATTGTTTACCCGGCTTTTCAATTCGATATGGTTCGGGTAGGGATTCTGCAATATGGCTATTGGCCGAGTAAAGAAACTTTTATCCATTATGTGAGCCGTCGCAAGAAAAAAATTGATCCGCTCAATCGTATCATCAGCTGGAAAAGTTCGGTGATGGCTGTGAAGAATGTTCGTCAGGGCGAATTTGTTAGTTATGGAACTACTTATCTTGCAACCGAAGATAAAACCATCGCCATAGTTCCTACCGGATATTCACATGGCTATAGCAGATCGCTTTCTAATTCGGGCAGAATATTGATACATGGTCAGCGTGTAGCCGTTATTGGAATGATCAATATGAATATGCTGATAGCAGATGTGTCGTCACTAGATGATGTCGTTGTGGGAGATGAAGTGGTTTTGATAGGCGAACAGGAACATCAAACGATTAGTGTTGCCTCATTTAGCGAATTAAGTAATCAATTGAATTATGAATTATTAACGCGGCTTCCTGCTGGAATTTTACGCCGCTTAACACCTTAAGTAAAATGGCTTTTATTGAAATGGATTATCAGAAATTGAATCATAATTTTAATTTTCTGAACAATTTTTTCGAAAAACGAAACATCCATTGGGGAGTCGTTTCGAAATTGTTATGTGGGAATGAGGCCTATATACGTGAGTTGATCGAAATGGGTATTCGCGAGGTACACGATAGCCGGATCAGTAACCTCAAGGTTATCAAAAAAATCAACAAAGATGTTCAAACGGTTTATATCAAGCCACCCGCCCGAAGAGCAGTAAAAAGTTTGGTGCGCTATGCCGATGTGAGTTTTAATACTGAATTTGAAACCATTAAGTTGATTTCAGAAGAGGCAGTAAGGCAGCATAAAAAGCACAAAATCATTATCATGATCGAGATGGGCGACCTTCGCGAAGGCGTGTTAGGAGATAATTTAATTGATTTTTATTCATCGATTTTTGAGCTGCCAAACATTGAAATTGTGGGAATCGGCACCAACCTCAATTGCCTTAATGGTGTAATGCCCAGCCACGACAAGCTGATACAGCTGAGTTTGTACAAGCAACTTATTGATGCTACTTTTAAGGTAAAAATCCCATGGGTTTCGGGAGGTAGTTCTGTAACGATTCCACTTTTGCTCAAAAAGATGCTCCCGGCCGGAATCAATCATTTCAGGGTAGGGGAGTCCTTGTATTTTGGAAATAACCTGGTGACCAATAAAACCATCAAAGGCATGAAATCAAATGTGTTTACTTTATATGCCGAAATTGTTGAGCTAATGGAAAAGCCGGTTGTTCCAATTGGTGAGCTGGGAACCAATGTTGCCGGCGAAAAGTTTCAAGTGGACGAAGCTGATTATGGAAAATCATCTTGCAGGGCTTTGCTGGATATTGGTTTGCTAGATGTGGATCCGCACCATTTAAAACCAATAAAAACCGGAATCGACATCACCGGAGCCAGTTCTGATATGTTGGCTGTTGACCTGGGCAAAAACAGAGGAGGATTTAAGGTGGGAGACCTGTTAGCCTTTAACCTTGACTATATGGGTGTGCTCAAGATTCTCAATTCCAATTATATTGACAAGAGAATTACCAACAAACCTCTTGAAAGTTAAGACCTGTCTGCCTCGCTGAGTAAGCGCGTATAATGTTTCAGACTTCTTAACAAAAGTGTGATTATCAATGCTATGCCAAAAATATAAACAGTGTTTCGCTGATAACTGAAACTTCCGCTTAGGAAATACGTTCTGATAAGGTCGATAAACATAAATCCAAATACCGTGGCCAGCATTCCGGAATATTCGCGCCTTAACACACTTTTTAGGCTAAAAGGAATTTGATTTTTTTTGTAGTTTTTGAAGCAGGGAATAAATGCCGGTGTTGTAAGCGACCAATCCAGGTAGCTTTGTCCGAATTTCCTTTCAAGGAAACGCTCTTCAGCAAACATGATGCGTTCATAGTACAGCCAAAAAGCAAGTGATATGAGCACAACAAAACTTAAATTGAAAGTAAACAGCACAATACCGATCCACATAAAATAATTACCTACATAAAGCGGATGACGCATCAAACTGTATATACCTGAGGTGTTTAGGCTTTCGGCTACCTGTCCCTCTTTGGTATTTCGCCCCGAAGTGCCCTTGGGCGTTGTACCTATGCTGACCGCACGAATCACAAAACCCAATGCGCTTAAAAAAATGGCAATCCAGGAAATGAGCTGCTGATTTTGCTCATTTAGCCAACTGATATTGGTGAAATAAACCACCGGAACAGCAATTAAAAACAAAACAACTGGCAGCTCGCCACGATGCCGGAAAAGCCAGTTACCACTTTTTTCGAAGGAATGAATCAGAGCCATAGTATGGGGTATTTTTGCAACCGCAAAGGTAGGTTTTTTAGAGAATGCTTTAAATTTAATTGTAAAGCATTGATAAACATAATAGTAGATTAATATTTTGCGGTATTAAAAATTCCCGCTCAAAAGGCTATATTTGCAACAATAAACATCCATCAAGCTATCATGAGGTTCGGCAATCAATACAAACAACGAAATAATCCTTTAGTGTACCTGTATTTTTTACTCCCTATTTGCTTGATATTACCTTTTAATATTTTGCTATCTCAAGGTAATAATATGAGCGTCAATTATTTGAAAGAACTTGAAAAGATACGTTTAACAAATCCAAATCAGGTAAAGCATGAGCTGTTGGAGTTTTTACCGCAAGCAACCGATTTAAAGAATCCCGAACGAACAATGTTCTTTAAATTATTGGCAAAGGTTTATGTGGATTTGTCAATCAGCGATTCTGCCTTAGCTTTTAACCGCAATAGTATGGCAGAACTCAATGAAGTTGAAGACCTTAACATTCATTTTGATGTGTACAACACACAAGGTCAAATTTTTAATATGAAACAGCAATACGATTCAGCCCTATATTATTTTGAACTGATGCATGGTATTGCTGAGCAATTGCATGATACCATCAAATTGGCTGCCTATTACAATAACAGGGCCATGGTTGAAGATGATTTGGGTAACCGGATAGCTGCGTACGAAACCTTTATGAAAGCACTTGAATTGTTTGAACTGCTTGATGATCAGTCAAGTTTAGCCGTTACGTATAATAATCTGGCTCAAATCAACCTATCACTTGGTGAACTAGAAAAATCAATCACCTATTTTAATCAGGCTATAGCAATCAATAAAAGGCTCAACAACTTGATTAATTTGACCATGAACTATAATAATATCGGTATCACTTATAAAGAGCTTGGTAGGAATGAGGATGCAATTGCAGTTTTTCTGGAGTCAATTATTATTGCCCGGCAAACTGGCAGTGTATATGATGAAGCTCGGGCTGAACACAATCTGGGGAATATTTACAGACAACAAGGTGATTTTGATCTTGCCAAAAAAAAATATTTGGAATCCCTCAAAATCTGCACAGTAAATGATATAAAATTTGGTGTAATGGTTAATTACGTGGGTCTGGCAGAACTTTACGAAGAAACCAAAAACTGGGATCAATGTGAATACTTTGCAACAAGGGCCATTAAATTGGGGAAGGAATTTGATCATTTTGCAACCCTTAAGGATTCTTATCGTTTGCTTTCGATGGTCAATGAAAATAGAAACAATTATGCAAAAGCCCTCGAATTTTATAAACTTTTTCATATAGCCGACGACACGGTAACTGCAAGGGATTACCGGGATTTTTTAATCGAACTTCAAACCAAATACGATACCGAGCGTAAGGAACTTGAAAATGAAACCCTAAAATTTGAAAATGAAAGGAAAACACAAATCATAGCAGATCAACAGGTTATAACAATTACTGTAAGTCTGGCTCTTTTCTTTGTTCTGCTATTGGTGTTTTTCCTGATCCGTACCCAACGCAACTTACAAAAAGCCAATCAAAAATTAAATCAGCTTAATCTGGAATTTGCCGCACAGAATAAATTACTTGTAGAGACTGTTGATACCAAAGACAAGCTCTTTTCGATAATAGGACACGATTTGCGTTCACCATTTAATAGTATGTTGGGATTTCTAAACCTGATGGTTGAGGATTTTGATTCGTTTGAAAAAGAGGAACAGAAAGTAGTATTAAGTGATTTTTATAAAAAGAGTACTGATCTTTATAACCTGGTCGAAAATTTATTACAATGGGCGTTGCAGCAAAAAGGTGATATCAGCTATCAGCCTGATTATAATGACCTTTGGGAAATTCTCAACGAAGAAATTACTTTTCTGAAGTCGAGAGCCGATCGAAAACAAATTATGATTCAAAACAAGGTTTCTGAGAACTTGATTGTTTACTGCGATCATAATATGATCGGTACCATTTTCAGAAATATCATCAATAATGCCATCAAGTTTACTCCACATCATGGAACAGTTTCAATAGAGGCAGAAATTAGAGCTAATGATGTGGATATTAGTATATGTGATACCGGAAAGGGAATGGATACTGCTACCATTAACCGTATCATGAATGCTGATACTTTTTACTCTTCAAAAGGCACTGATAAGGAGTCGGGTGTAGGCCTTGGGCTAAAAATTGTAAAGGAATTCGTTCATGCTCACAAAGGGGAAATCGTTGTAAAGAGTTCTCTGGGTGAGGGCAGTTGTTTTACGGTGCGCCTTAATAGGCACTAATTCTTTTTTGCAAGGCCCTGTAACTTTTACACAGCAGCTTGCGTCTGATGAAAAAACGATTATTTTTTGAATCGTTTGCAATTCAAATTTATTCACTTTATCCAAAATGATATGAAAAGAAATGTTTTATTGAATTCACTCATGATTTGGCTTGGTATCATACTTATTGCCAGTGTATTATCACAAGCTAATGCTGCAGTTTTGCCGGTTTCGGCTGTAAAAGAAACACGCGATATTTCTGCTTTTACCCGCCTTGATGTAAGTGGTGCTTTCGAGGTTTTTTTGGTGCAGGGAGATGCGCACGAACTCATCATTGAAGCGGATGACGATATTATGGATCGTATCGAAACCCGTGTTAGTGGCGGAGAACTCGAAATCTTTGTGAGAGGTACTATCAGGTCTTACAAAACCATGAAAGCATACATTACTTTTAAAGACCTGAGCGAGATTGAATTAAGCGGTGCTGTTCAACTTGAAGGAGGCAATAAGATGCAATTTGATAAGCTTGAATTGGAAATGTCTGGTGCCAGTGAGGTGGCTCTTGAAATGGAAGCAAATAGTCTGGATATTGATTTAAGTGGGGCAAGCAAACTAACGATTGAGGGCGTTGTTGGAAACCTCGATGCTGATTGTTCGGGAGCATGCAAGCTTTACCTGGCTAACTTAAAAGCTACTACTGTTGACTTTGATAGCAGTGGTGCCTCCTCGGCTGAGTTTTGGGTAACCGAAAGCCTTGATGTTGAAGGAAGCGGTGCTTCAAATATTCGTTATAAAGGAGAACCGAAAAAAGTAAATGTTAACACATCTGGAGCATCAAGTGTGAGGAAATTCTGACAGCAAATAAAAACTTAAAAAGCCGGTAATACGATTTTTTTGACTTACCGGTTTTTTTATAGTTTTGTGTTATGGGTTTCAGTCAGGTAGATTTTTATACTTCCTACTGTAATTTTTGCTTCAATCATAATAGGTATTCTGGCTAAGTCATTGCTTACCCATACTAAAAGTTCTTCGCCAGCTTTAAACATGGTTCCCCGGTCAAGTACAGCAGAAAATAAGATGCAATCCCAATATTTTCCATCCCTGTTTTTTATTTTTTCTTGGCCTTTCAACACAACAGGTAACTCAAATGTTTTGCCATCGAGCAGCAAGCTAAGGCTGATTGTGTCGTCTTGAGTGTAGTTTTCAAAAGGGAGCGAACGTGCTACATAGCTGGCTGTAAGCACATCATATGTGCACTCCAAAAGCATAATATTATCAGTATGATAAGGCGTTCTTGATTCCTCCCTTTCAGCAAGAACGCGTTGTTCGTCCGGGTAAAAATGATATTGATTAAGAATTCTAAAACCACCTTCGAGTGTATGCCTGCGCGAATAGAGCGGTTGTAAATCTGAGGTTCGGCTATAAACTTCAAAAGTATCCCTTACCTTAAAAAGCCAATCCCAGCGTTTAAAGGAATGACCCGTACTAAAGAAGTGATAAACCGAATGATCTTGAAATTGGGTAAGCTTGGCATCGAAATTTACTTCACCGGCGTTAATCCATAAGATGCCCCAGTTATAAGAAACTGTGTAACGGAGTTTTTCGCCTGCAATAAAACTGCGGTTGTCGGTCGCACATGTGGGCTGAGCAAATACACTAAAATGTAACAGGATGAAAAAGCTTAGGAGTAGTTTAGATTTCATTGTTTGCAGTAAGGCGTCAAAAATACATGTTTTTTCGAGGATTGCATGGTATATTTCTTAAATCTAAACTAAGCATTTAGCTATAACTTCTGGTGCGTTTTGATTATGTTAATTATATAACAAAAGGATTTATACGCTATCTATTAACATTTATTTGGAAAGATTCTAAATAGAATATTTTATGTTTGCCCCTTATTTTTCACAATTACTTTAAAACTTTCATTGATGAACTCTTCAACGAAACAGCCTAAAGGTTTGGTAAATAAGTTTTTGCATATTGTAGAGAAAATAGGAAATGCCCTGCCTCATCCGGCAACACTTTTTGCCATTTTTGCTGTCCTGGCCTTAATCCTTTCGTGGATTGCTTCCCAATTCGATCTCGAGGTTACACATCCCGGAACGGGTGAACTGATACGTCCTGTAAATTTGCTTTCGATTCATGGCTTGCATAAAATCATCACCGAGATGGTAACCAATTTTACCAGTTTTGCTCCTCTGGGTGTAGTGCTTGTTGCGATGTTAGGTATCGGAATAGCAGAAGGTTCGGGGCTTATCGGCACTGCATTGCGCTTGATGGTGTTGTCTTCTCCGCGTCGGATTTCGACTTTTGTAGTAGTTTTTGCAGGAATTTTGTCTAATACCGCAAGTGAAGTGGGTTATGTGTTACTTGTGCCGCTTAGCGCAATTATCTTTCTTGCAGTTGGCAGGCATCCTATTGCAGGAATGGCAGCGGCTTTTGCTGGTGTATCGGGTGGTTACAGTGCCAATTTGCTTTTAGGAACAATAGATCCGCTGTTGGCCGGGCTATCGCAGGAGGCTGCACAAATTATTGATGCAGATTATGTTGTAAACCCAGCGGCTAACTATTATTTTATGTTCGTTTCAACTTTTTTTATTGCTGCTGCAGGCACATGGGTTACGGAGCGGATAATTGAGCCACGGCTTGGAAAATATAGTGGTTCCGAAACCGAAGAAATAAAACGCCTCAGCAAAGCTGAGAAGAAAGGACTACGCTATGCAGCAATAACAGCAGTAATTTTGATTGCTGTAATGTTGTGGGGAACCGTTCCGGCATCAGGCTTTTTACGCGATGCAGAAACCGGCAGTCTGCTGCACTCGCCCTTTATGGATGGAATCGTAGCAATCATTTTTATCACGGCAGCCGTGATGGGTATTGCTTATGGTATTGGCGCCGGCAGCATCAAAAGCGATAATGATGTGATGAAGGGCATGGGAAAATCTATGGAAGCACTTGGCGTTTATATTGTTTTGGTGTTTTTTGCAGCGCAATTTGTGGCTTATTTCAAATGGACCAATCTGGGTTTGATTTTCGCTATCGAAGGAGCAGGAGCTTTGCAGGCTTCCGGCTTGGGAAGTATTCCGCTAATGATTGGTTTTATCATCATCACGGCTATCATTAACATGGTAATGGGAAGTGCTTCTGCCAAGTGGACGATCATGGCGCCGGTTTTTATTCCGATGTTTATGTTGCTCGGATATAGCCCCGAACTCACGCAAGTGGTTTATCGTATCGGTGATTCGGTAACCAATATCATATCGCCTATGATGTCGTATTTTGCATTGATTGTAGCCTTTATGCAAAAATACGACAAGAAAGCTGGTATCGGAACTATCATTTCAACCATGTTGCCTTATACCGTAATTTTTTCCATTGTATGGATAATTATACTGGTCGCATGGATGATTTTTGGTTTGCCAATTGGTCCAGATGCTCCGCTTACTTATGAGATGAACTAAGATTTGACTAGCGATACAAAAACCGTTTGCCTGTTTCGCGTAAAAGCTGTTCTTTATAGCTGTGCGGATAGCCCGGGAATATTGGCGATTCGGGATATCCTCAGGGATTTCGCAATAATTTGCCGTCTTTTTCTTGTTTTATATTGCCATCCAGGTATTTAACGAGTAAAAATTCGCTTAGCTCCTGCCAACGATTAACTGTCATTTGTACCCTATTGAACGAATAACCGCTCAATGCATAAAGGACAAGCACCAGAACCAGGAAACTTTTATATAGTAGAAATGCATCAAACCTGAAAAAAAATACATTTGACGTATAAAATATTTATATTTGCACGTAAATTAATTGAAAGATTATGGAAACTAAATTAACATTAAGATTAAATGATAGTGTTATTGAGAGAGCTAAAATCTATGCTCGCCGCCATAGGATTAGTCTTTCGAAATTAATAGAATCTTATCTGGATAGCATAACAAAAGAAAAAGAAGCTGATAAGGAGGTAGCTATTACTCCGCTTGTAGAAAGCTTAAGCGGCGTGATTAATTTGCCGGCCGACTTCAATTATAAAAGCGCGTATCGTGATTATTTAGAGGAAAAGTACCGATGAAAAAAGTATTTATTGATACCAATATTGTTATTGATTTATTATCGCGTAGACTGCCTTTTTTTGAAGAAGCAGCGGAATTATTTTCTCTGGCTGATAAAAAGCAAATCAAATTAGCAGTTTCATCTTTGACATTTGCAAATACAAGTTATGTTTTATTGAAACAAATAGATTCGAGTAAAGCAAAATCAGTTTTAAGAAAGCTTAAGTTGATTCTTAAAGTATTGCCATTAGACGATAAAATTATTGGTCTGGCATTAAATGACGAGACTTTTTCAGATTTTGAGGACAGTCTTCAATACTTTACAGCAATTGAAGGCGAGCAAGATATAATTATTACCAGAAATCTTAAAGATTATAAAAATTCAAAATTGCCGACAATGACTGCTAAACAATTTATTGAATCGATTAAATAATATCAGGCATTAGTAATGAAACGCAATGTACCCTAATGTAAAGCCCAACAAGGCTATAGCTAAGGAGAAACAACTAGGCCGATTTACCCAACGATGTTTATCTGCGTTTTTATTTACCCTGCAAAAGCTGATGAGTTCGGTTGGACCGATTTCCCAAATAAAAAGAATGAAATCACGCCTTACAATTAGACTATCAGAGCTATACGCAGCTTAGCGATACAAAAACCGATTGCCTGTTTCGTGTAAAAGCTGTTCTTTATAGCTATCCGGATAGCCCGGAAATTTTGGCGATTCGGGATATCCCCAGGGATTTCGCAATAATTTGCCGTCTTTTTCTTGTTTTATATTGCCATCCAGGTATTTAACGAGTAAAAATTCGCTTAGCTCCTGCCAACGATTAACTGTCATTTGCGCCATATTGCACGAATAATCGGTAAGGTAATCCACTGCAAGTGTGGGATCATTTTCGTAGAGGGTAAGAGCAGCGGCATCCGTGGCGGAAACATAAGTGATGAATTTGTGCTCCAATTCGTTTTGAACTTTTTTAATATCTGGCATCACCCTGTTGTAGAATAAATAAGCAAAATGCGCCACCCGATTAAAAACCCAAAAAGCTGCATCTTTTTCATAACTTAAAATATCACCAAACCCCTCTTGATAAGCGCGTGGAATGCGATTCATGGATGCATAAAAAGGTACGTAAACCGTTGTGCCTGCATCGTCAACACCAAACCAGTTGATGCCTCCTATTTCGTTGGGCAGCCAGCTGCGCATCTGAGCGATAAAGGAAAAACCGGTTTGTTGTGTAACAGTAACCCTTTCGTGAAAATAAGTTGAATCCTGATGTTCCCAGGTCAATGGGCGCCAGCGATAAGGCAATCCGTAAGGCCCGGCGCCAATATCCTGCGACATATCCAATGCTGTTCCTTGCAGGTAATTTCTTTTAAACTGCATCAGGTCAGCAACACTGATTTTACGATCGGGCTTGATAAAAAGCGGCATGCGTTCCTTTTTCAAATCCAGGCCTGTTGCATAATCCCAGTATTGATCCATACCGCTGTTCACCTGATCAAACATTGCCCAAACCCTCAGTTCGCAAAACCTTGCAGCACCAAAATCCAGTGGGGCATAGGTGTCGCTGAAGCTGAATGACTTTTCTTCTCCTTGAAAATATTCTTTTTCGCGGGCAAAATCCACCACATCATGCGCATAAATTACCCTGAGGTCAGGGCTTTCGAGTTGATCCCACATTTTATCCGTGATAGAAGATTTGCCGTCGGCAAAAGGAAAACTGGTTATGCGGGCATGATTGGCGTGCGCAGAGATGTATCCGTCAGGTATTCTTATGGCTACCCAAACAGCTCCTTTTGAAGTATTTATGTCTTTCTTTAGTTTTTTATCGTATTTCAAATCAGTTCCTTTGCCAATAATCTCCATGATCCAAACTTCGTTGGGATCGCCAATTGAAAAGGATTCTCCGCTGCTGGCATAGCCATGTTCTTGCACCAAGATGCCGATTACTTTTATGGCTTCTCTTGCAGTTTTGGCTCGTTGCAGGGCAATAAACATCAGGGCTGCATAATCCATAAGTCCGGTTGTATCTTGTAATTCTGATCTGCCGCCAAAGGTAGTTTCACCTATGGCAAGCTGAAATTCATTCATAAAACCTATGGTTTGGTAGGTGTGTGCAACCTGGGGTATTTCTCCAAGAGGTTCGGCTGTTCCGCGATCGTAGATGGTTAAGGTGCTTCCTTCTGGCCAATCAGCTCTGGCACTGAAATATAGCTCGCCATAGCGAATATGCGAATCTGCAGCATAACTGATCATGGTGGAGCCATCAGTGGATGCGCCTTTTGTGATCAGATAATTGGTGCAGGCTTGTAAAGGGTTTTGAATAATAATTAATAGAAATAAAACCAGGAGTAGATTGAAGATAGGTCTGATGTTCATGTTAGTAGATTTATTGCGTTTATGATTTTTTAAGTTGTTGATTTGATGTAAACATCCCGCTGTGGGAAAGGAATTTGAATTTTTTGTTCCCGGAATGCCTTATCAATTTTATAGCGTAAATCGCTTTTTGTGTTTTCGACGATAAATGCTTCGTTGGTCCAGAAAAAAAGTTGAAAATCAAGACTCGAATCACCAAAATTAGTGAATCGAACAAAGGGCTCGGGCTTGCTTAAGATATTGGAATGTTCATTGGCACAAGATTTTAAAACCTTGGTAACCAATTCAATATCACTGCCATAGGCCACCCCAACGTCCACATGAAAGCGTGTAAGTGCTTCGGCATGACTCCAATTTATAACACGATCGTTCACCAATTGTGAATTGGGTACGATAACCAAAATATTGTCACGCGTTTTTATCTTCGAAGTTCTTAAACCGATGGTTACGACACGACCCACCATCTCAGTTTCCATCTCAACCACATCATTAATTTTTAGGGTTCGCTCGATGAGCAGGATAATGCCGCTGGCAATATCATTAAAAAGTTGTTGTAAACCCAAACCAACACCAACGAGCAAAGCAGCAGCACTGGCGATGAAAATACTGACCTTTACACCTATTGTGTCGAGTATTAGAACAAAAACAATTACCCAGATAAAATACTTGATGATTTGATAAATCGAGTTAGTCGTGCCAGAATCTAAAACGCCTTTTTGACTTAATTTTTTAAAAATGCGGCGCAAAAGTTTGAGCAATAGTGCAGTAATAAAAATTATTAAAATCCCAATCAGAATTTCGTAAACGTTTATCCGAACACTTTCAAATTTAACCAGTTCAAAGCCAAGAAAATCCTTTATTCTTTGGAGCAATTCTTTGTCTATCATTTGAATAATTTGTTTGCTCAAAAATACAAGAATTTTCGCTTATTGCTACCTTCATTTCGATCTGGCTTTTTGATTGATCAGTTGTTTGGATGAATAATAAGCCTGCGAAATTTGTATTTTTGCCTAAATTTTTATCCATGACAGCTGATCAGTTAGGTACCTTAATTTTGGTTGTGCTTTTTGCAACAGGATATGGTTTCAGGAGATGGTATATCCGTCAGCCTAAAACTTATAAAATTTCGGATCAGCATGTTAATGGATGGCAACTTCTGATTTTTGACCATAACCCCCGAGCTGATGGCTCAACCATCGAGCTTAATTGCAAATCAAATAAAGGTATGCAAGCAGTTGATTTTGAGTTTGGGATCGAACTCATTCAGAAAAAAAGAGAACTCACAAAGCTTTTTTTTAATCCTGAAGATGAATTGAAATTTCAGCAGAAAAATTTGCCCGATAAAAGTGGCTCCCGTTTTTTTATCGAAAAGCGATCTCTGTTACAACTCATACGTAATGAAGAGATTAAACTGAATCGGTTTCGGTTTTTTGTAAAAATCGGCGATCATCAGTTTATCAAATCGCCTGAATTTGCCTTTTCCTCAAAATTTCTGATTTTCAAACCTGATACTGGAAAATTTAATTAAAACGTTCTTCCTTGGTGTTATTTTCTTGTTTAGGGAAAAGTTTTCCAATATTGGGAATTCGTTTAACCTAAATCGTGCACAAATATATTCATGTTCAATATGTTATACCTATTTTTAATTTGGCATATTATTTGAATTAATTAAAAGTTATTTCACTCAAAGCTTTTCAAGAAAATAATTAATGATCCTGCTTAACTTTAATTTCCTTTGGCTTTTGTTTGTATCAATCACAGTAGATTTGGTTTTACTATTGAACCTGATCGCAAGTGTTGATATAAGTTATTGGATCATTGGGTTTTTATCCCTTTTTCTTGTGATTGTAATCGTTTTTTCGGTGGTAAATTTTCGCAAGCAATCGTCACTTAACAAACGTTTACTTCATATCCTTGAGCAGCGGCATCAGCTCATTGATGAGCAAAAAAATGATCTGGAGCAAAACCTCCGGGAAATGATTGAATTAAAGGAAGAAGCCGAAGCTGCCAACAATATCAAAACCCGTTTTTTGGCGAACATCAGCCACGAAATCAGAACGCCATTAAATGGTATTGTCGGCTTGCTCAGCATAGCGCGAAAGATTCCTGTTGAAAAGGAACTTAAGGCTATTCACACAGAAATTGGAATGCTTAGTCAGAACCTGATCAGTATGACCAACGACATGTTGGATTATGCCAAGCTGGAATGTAATATGTTGCAGCTTGATCAGCTTAATTTTCATTTTCATAACGAAGTGCAGGAATTGCTTGCAGGTTTTAGAAAAGAGTCCACCGAAAAAGGTCTGGAGTTCCATTCCCGAATCGACGAAAATATTCCCCTTTACCTTATTGGTGATATGGCGCGTATCCGGCAGATTGCCTCTAATTTGCTAAACAATGCGCTTAAGTTTACCGAGCAGGGGTCTGTTAATTTTAGCGCTTCATTGATTGAGAAAGATAACGCCCATGTAGTGATTCGCATGGAGGTGACAGATACCGGTATAGGTATAAGTGAAGATCAGAGCGACAAAATCTGGGAGCTTTTTCAACTTGGCGATCAAAGCTATACCCGCAAATATGGTGGTGTTGGCCTTGGGCTTACTATTTCGAGGCAACTGGCTGAACTCATGAATGGTACGATAGGTTTTGAGAGCGAACAAAACCGTGGCGCTCGTTTTTGGTTTACCGTGAAACTTCCGCTTGGAAATGAGCCTGGTTTGATTGAAGACAGCAATATCAAAAGAATTTTGTTAGTTGAGGATAACCTTATTAATCAAAAGGTTTCGCTGCAAAGCCTGCGCGGAATGGGATTTGATGTGGAGCTTGCCGTGAACGGTTTGGAAGCTATCGAAAAATTCAAACAAAGCCAATATGATCTCATTTTGATGGATATTCAAATGCCTGTGATGGATGGTATTACAGCAACGAAAAAAATCAGGCAGATGGAAGTTGACCTTAAAGTTAGGCAACCAATTCAAATCATAGCAATCACGGCAAATTCTTTGAAAGACGACCGTCAAAAATGTTTGGAAGCCGGAATGAATGAATACATCAGCAAACCTTTCAATCTTGAAAAATTCCCTTTGATTATCTCACAGCTTGGAAATCGCAACGGTAAAAAAGTGCTTTAAAAATCTTTAGAATGACTTGAAAATCCTGGCTTGCGATATGCCTGGTGCAGAGAGTTGCAAATCAAGAAAATACCCAAAAGGCGTTTGGTCGCACTGCCAATCAGCCTTGCGCATGCGTTCTTGCGAACGGTTGAAAATTGTTTGCGTAAATTCTGGACTGGCCTTACTTTCCGAAAGATGTGCAAAGGAATGTAAAACCACATGGCGGCTGTTGTTTTTTCGGGCTCCCCATTTCACTACATTCAACAATTTATCCTCTGTCCCTTTGGGGTCTTCCTCGTCTTTTTCCTCGGCCTGAATAAAGGCAACCAACACATCCTTATAACTTCCGGGCGATTCAGCTTCGGGGGCTGTATCCAGATTTTTAATTGCTGGTCGATACGAAAAGGAATCACAAAACATCATCAATACCTTCATGTCACTTGTTTTAAATGAAAAACAAAAGTATTAAAAATACTACTGATCGGGTTTTTCAATGTCAAAGCTGGTATGGCTGCCAAAAGCAGCTTAACTTTGTGGCTACAAAAAAAAGCTGATGAATAAATCTTCACAACCACTTGCTGAATTATTACGCCCGCAAACGCTGGATGAATACATTGGCCAGGAGCATCTTGTTGGTGAAGGAGCAATCTTACGTCGGGCTTTAGAGAGCGGACGCATTCCTTCGATGATTTTTTGGGGGCCTCCCGGCGTTGGTAAAACTACGCTTGCGCATATCATTGCTAAAAAAACTGATCGGCAATTTTTTGTGCTCAGTGCGGTAAGTTCGGGCGTAAAAGATGTGCGTGAAGTTATCGACAGGGCCAGGATGCTGGCCAAACCACCAATTCTGTTTATTGATGAAATTCACCGTTTTAGCAAATCGCAGCAGGACTCGCTGCTAGCTGCCGTCGAAAAAGGTTTGGTAACTTTGATAGGTGCTACAACCGAAAATCCCTCTTTTGAAGTGATTGCTCCGCTTTTGAGTCGTTCGCAGGTTTATGTGCTAAAATCACTCGAAAAGAATCATTTGCTTAGATTGCTCGATACTGCTGTGCAAGCACTTCAAAAGGATTACCAGCGAAATATTCAACTGAAAGAGGTTGGGGCTCTGTTGCAAATCAGTGGAGGAGATGCACGTAAATTGTTGAATGCCATTGAATTGGTTGTTGATGTGCTGGCTGAAGAAAATCCGGAGCAATCGCAATTAATCATCAACGATGCCGATGCGAAACGTTGTATTCAGAATAATTTGGTGAAATACGACAAAAAGGGTGAGATGCATTATGATGTAATCTCTGCTTTTATCAAATCCATGCGTGGTAGCGATCCCAATGCTGCTGTTTATTATTTGGCTCGCATGATAGAGGCTGGCGAAGATCCGCTGTTTATTGCACGTCGCATGTTGATTCTGGCTTCGGAGGATATCGGTAACGCCAATCCTAATGCCTTGTTGCTGGCAAATAGTTGTTTTGAAGCAGTTCAAAAAATAGGTTTCCCTGAAAGCCGGATTATTTTGTCGCAAACTGCCGTTTACCTTGCTTGTTCTGTTAAGAGCAATGCATCTTATATGGCCATCAACAAAGCACAGGAAATAGTAAGGAAAACTGGTGATTTATCAGTGCCTTTGCCTTTGCGAAATGCTCCAACAAAATTAATGGAAGAGCTTGGCTATGGAGCTGAATATAAATATGCACACGATTTTCCGGGAAATTTCGCTGAGCAGGAATTTTTACCAGAAGAGATAAGTAAGACAGTATTATACGATCCGGGAAAAAATCCCAGGGAGGATGAAATGCGCCGAAATTTGCGTAATCTTTGGAAAGCACGTTATGGGTATTAATTGCAACATAGATGCAACCATTTGCTTTCAAACTTGTTTAGATATAAACCCTAAAAAGAAATAAAGATGAATTTAAAAGACAAAGTAGTTATTGTAACAGGAGCATCCAGTGGAATAGGAGCAGCCACAGCACGCAAACTCGCAGCTGATGGTGCACGTTTGGTTTTAATGGCACGTCGCGAAGATCGTTTGCAGGAGCTGGCTCAGGAACTGATGGACGCCTATCAAACAGAGTCGATGGTAATCAAATTGGATATTACCGAAAGAGAGTCAGTTCTTGCCGCTTTTAAAGAAGTAGCAGACAGTTATGGGCGGATTGATGTGCTGGTGAATAATGCAGGATTGATGCCGGTATCTTACATGGATAAGCTCAAAATTGATGAGTGGGACCGCATGATAGATGTAAACCTGAAAGGATTGTTGTATTGCATAGCTGGTGTGCTTCCTGTGATGAAAAATCAGGGTGGCGGGCATATCATTAATATTTCTTCTGTGGCAGGACGAAAAGTTTGGCCTGGTTTTGCAGTTTATAATGCCACAAAATTTGCTGTTACTGCCCTTTCTGAAGCCATGCGCATGGAGCTAACGCCTTCGATGAACATCAAGGTTACAGCCATCGAACCCGGAGCAGTTGCTACAGAACTCACACAAACAATCACGGATCAAGACCTGCTGGAAAGCTTTAGCAAAAGAGGTGGTGATATGGTTCCGCTTGCCGCAGCGGATATTGCCAATGCCATTTATTATGCCCTCACACAACCCGATGAAGTGATGATAAGCGAAGTGCTGGTGATGCCGCGTAAGCAGATGTAAGCATCAGTTAATCAAAAGTATATAATCAAGTGATCAGAATAATTATTTTCTGGTCACTTTTTTTGTTAATTAGTTTTGATTTATGAACATATGTTCATTACATTTGCAAACGAACATATGCTCATAACATGCCACGATTTAAAACACCCCGAAAACTAAGTGGAATGCCTGCTGTAAAAGGTTTCAGGCCTTACGGACCTGAGTTGGACAAGCATGCAGAAGCCATTGTTTTGCATTACGAAGAGTATGAAGCCTTTAAAATGTGTGATTACGACAACCTCAATCACCTGGCAGCGGCCAAATTGATGAAGGTTTCCCGCCCAACTTTTACGCGGATTTATGCATCCGCACGAAACAAAATTGCCCAATCGCTGGCCGAGGGAAGGCCCTTGGAAATTGAGGGCGGTGAAGTTTACCTCGAGAGCAGCTGGTTGCAGTGCTTATTGTGTGGAAGTTATTTTAATCAGCCCGATCCTGATGCGCTTGCAGAAGATTGTCCGCTTTGTGGCCATCATCAAATTCAGCAAATCGAGCAGCTTGATTTTACCAATTTGCAAAACAGCAGTTTATGAAAGTAGCCATCGCATCAAAAGGTAATACGCTGGATCATCACATTGATGTTCAATTCGGCCATTGTGCCTTTTTTGTAATCTTTGACAATGATTCCAACGAATTGCAAATCAGATCGAATCCTTTCAAAGATACTACTGATCAGGCTGGTATCAGGGCTGTGAAATGGTTGGCCGCCGAAGGAGTGAAATCATTGATAGCAGGTGATTTCGGGCCAAAGATTCAACCACTGCTTGATCAGATGCGCATGCAGCTGATTGTAATCCGTAAGCCCGAAACGAGCATACAACAGCTTATTAACCTTTTAAAACAAAAACATCATGCCAAAGCTTGATCGCACAGGTCCTGAGGGTAAAGGACCAAAAACAGGAAGAGGTCTTGGAAAGGGTAGAAATGTTGACGGTAACGACTTGCTCGAAAAACTCGGAAAAGGTCTCGGCAAACGTCGCCACAGCAATTGTGGAGAGGAAGAAGGAAAGGGAAAAAGACTCAATTATAATCAACCTAAATAAATAAAGGAGGTTATCATGCCAGGATTTGATCAAACAGGACCCGAGGGCAAAGGCCCTCAAACAGGAGGTCAAAGAGGCCGTTGCGGAAATGAGCAAGGCCTGCGTAATCGTCGAAATGCATTCAGAAGAGGATGGTTCGGCAATTCAGAACAATCCGATGATCCTAATCAGCTTCCGTTCCGGGGAAGAGGAAGAGGTTTCGGACAGCGCTTCGGCGGTAGAGGCCGTGGTCAGCGTTTCAGAGGAGGTCAGGATTAATTTTTGAAACGTCATTTCTTGAGATGAGAAGTGACTAAATAAATACCATAAACCCAAATTAAAACAAATGAATAAACGTATTGCCATTCCTATGGCTGCCGGCAAATTGTCGGCTCATTTTGGACATTGCGAGGCTTTTGCCTTTGTAGATGTTAATGATAGTAAAATTGTACAAGTAACCAGCTTCGATCCGCCTGAGCATCAGCCGGGAACTTATCCACGCTGGGTTGCTGCACAGGGCGCAACAGATGTGCTGGCAGGTGGTATGGGGCCACAGGCTGTTGGACTTTTTAATCAGTTTGGAATCAATGTGTTCGTTGGAGCACCAGTAAAAACAGCAGAAGAGCTTGTGGATGATTTTCTGAATGATCGCCTAACGCTTTCTGTCAATTACTGCGATCACGACAGCGATGATCACCACCATGGACATCACCACTAAACAATCATTACGCGACCATCGCTGTGCCGATTGTTTCAGAAGGGGTTACGAGCGTTTGCTGAGCAAGCATCAGATCAAGGATAAGGCTATTGATCAAGCCGTGCGCGACCAACTGGAAGCGCATATTGAAGCCAATAATCTGAGCAGCCCCGAAATGCAACAACAACTCAGCCGGCATTTTAGTCGTTTAACCGGCATTGCTGATCCTTTTGCAGACGAGAAAAGGATCAGTAATAGTCAGGCTGACAGCTTGTATCACGAATGGAAACCAAAGGTGAAACAAGCTGCTAATCCTGAAATGTTGGCTTTGCGGCTGGCCATTGCCGGAAACATCATGGATTATGGGGCACATCAGCATTTTGATCTGGAACAAACCATCAATGAAGTTTTGGACGCTGATTTTGCGATTGACCATTCCGAGAAATTAATGCAGGAAATCAAAAAGGCTGACAAAGTATTGTATCTCTGTGATAATGCAGGCGAAATTTATTTTGATAAGCTGTTTATTGAAACCATGCAACATCCAGATTTAACAGCTGTAGTGCGTGGTTTACCGGCCTTGAATGATATTACTTTTCAGGACGCGCTGCAAGCAGGTCTTCACGAGGTGTGCAAAGTGATCGACAATGGTTCAGATGCTCCTTCCACCATTTTAAATGACTGTAGTCGCGCATTTTTACAGGCCTTTCAGCAAGCTGATCTGATTATTTGCAAAGGACAGGGCAACCTGGAAGGTTTGCTGCCTGTAGCTGACGAACGGATGTACTTTTTGCTGATGGCCAAATGTGATGTTATCGCTGATTTGCTTGAAGTTAAAAAAGGTGATTTAATCGTTTATAATCCTCACTAAACAATGGGATTAATTTATGTAATAGTAGCCTTGATTGCCGGCAGTGTGGGAAGTGTTGGATTAGCAGCGCTCATGTTGCTGCTGCCTGATCGAAAGCTTGATCATTTGGCTACTTTGCTGATGTATTTGGCCGGAGGTACTTTGTTGGGGGCAGCTTTTTTGGGGATGATGCCCAAAGGAATCAGCATGATTGGCGCACGACCGATGATGCTGGCCGTTTTGGGTGGGATCATGTTTTTCTTTTTGCTCGAAAAATTTATCCTTTGGCGCACCTGTGGCAATGCCGCATGCGAAAGACACAAACATGCTGCTGTTCCCATCATTCTGATAGGCGATGCCTTTCACAATGCGATTGATGGCATTGTGATTGCAGCTTCCTTCCTCACTTCTTTTGAGCTGGGCGTTTTTGCCACGCTTTCGGTGATGATGCACGAAATCCCTCAGGAACTTGGCGATTTTGGTATTTTGCTCAAAAGCGGGCTCTCCCGCAAAAAGGCCATCTGGTTCAATGTGCTTTCAGGAAGTACGGCTTTATTAACAGGTATAATTGCCTATTATACCCTTGAGGCTATGCAATCGCTTATTCCTTATGCATTGGCTTTGTCAGCAGCAAGTTTCTTGTATATCGCCCTGGCTGATCTGATACCTGAGATGCACCGCAAATCTTCCGTAAAGTCTTCCTTGATTCAATTTGGATTGATTTTGACAGGTATTTTACTGATTTATATCATTTTGAGACTTAAATAGCTATGAAAGAACTGACAACAAAAATCGGAATAATAATCTGCGATCGCTATAAAGGCTGTGCAGGTGGAAAATGTTTCAGAGCAGCTGAAAATCGTGAAGGTGCTTTTGAGCGATACCGCGATCAGGAGCTTGAGATTGTGGCTATACGAGTTGCGGCGGCTGTCCGGGAGGAAACATCGAATATGCTCCTGGCGAAATGAAAAAGAATGGTGCAACGGTGATTCATTTTGCTACAGGTTTTTTGGTGGGTTATCCGCCCTGTCCCTATATGGATTATTTCAAGCAGTTTATTGAAGAGCAATACGGTATGGAGGTGGTTTTCGGAACTCATCCTATTCCGGAAAAGTATTATGTAATACATCAAAAGCTGAATACCTGGAATACACCCTTCCTGCAAGAGGCTATCCGGGACAGCTTACCAAATCAAAAACTCAGACTGGCATATGACTAAAACGGGCACGTTTAAGTTGGCGATTGCCAGCGGAAAAGGCGGAACAGGAAAAACGCTGCTTTCCACTAATCTGGCTGACTATATGGCTCAAACGCAGGCCGTATTATTGGCTGATTTGGATGTGGAAGAACCCAATGATGCCTTGTTTTTTGATGCTGAAAATAAAGTGCTTAATCCGCAATTTAAAATGATTCCCGAATGGCAAAGCGATCGCTGTACACTTTGTGGCGATTGTACACGGCATTGTAAATTTCATGCGGTGATCAGGCTGGGTGATTTTATCACGGTTTTTAATGAGTTGTGCCACAGCTGTTATGCTTGCTCTGACCTTTGTCCTGAACAAGCCCTGCCAATGAAGCCTTATCGCATGGGCGAAACGACTCATTGGACACTAAACGGATTACAACTCATCGAAAGTCGGCTGGATGTTGTTCAGGAACAGGCTGTTCCACTGATTCATGCCACTCAAAAATATATGCAGGAGCTCGAAACCAAACCTGAACTCCAAATTCTCGATTGCCCGCCCGGAACCTCTTGTCCCGTGGTTGCGGCAGTGGATGAAGCTGATTTCGTGCTGCTTGTAACAGAGCCTACACCCTTTGGGTTGAACGATTTAAAGCTTGCTGTTGATACCATGCGTCAGATAAACAAGCCATTTGCAGTCGTGATAAACCGACAGGGCTTGGGAGACGATAAGGTCGAAAACTGGTGCAAAAGTGAAAATATTACCATTGCTACCCGCATTCCATACGATAGGCAGTTGGCAGAGCAGTATGCAGCGGCGAAACTTGCCTGGCGTGAAAATGCTGCCTTGGAAGAAGCTTTAGAGGAACTCGCTGTTTTTATAAAGCAAAAACAGGTTCAATATGCGTGAGATCATTGTGTTATCGGGCAAAGGCGGAACGGGTAAAACCTCTGTAACAGCAGCATTAGGCGTGTTGGCAGCTGGCAGGGCCGTTATAGCAGATTGCGATGTGGATGCTGCCAATATGCACTTGCTCATGCAGCCTGAGGTGCATAAAGAGGAAGCTTTTTTTAGTGGCGAGTTGGCAGAAATTGATCCTGAAGCCTGCATCAATTGCGGCAAATGTGAGGAAGTGTGCCATTTTGATGCTATTCACCAAGGTGCTGAGCAATATGAAATCCAGCCATTAAGATGTGAAGGCTGTGGCTATTGCGAAGTCGTTTGTCCTACTAATGCCATCAGCTTGCATGCGCGTCGTTCGGGTGACTTTTTTGTTTCCACAGCCCGCACAGGAGATCCAATGGCACATGCACGCCTGGATGCCGGAGCAGATAATTCCGGAAAACTGGTAGCAAAAGTCAAGGAAGAAGCCAGGAAACTTGCTAACGGGTATCAACGTAATCTGATTTTAGTTGACGGAGCGCCCGGCATTGGATGCCCCGTGGTTTCTTCATTGGCAGGTGCCAGTTATGTGGTATTGGTTACCGAGCCTTCTGCTTCGGGCTTGCATGATTTGAAACGGCTGGTGGAGGTGTTAAAAAAATTTAGGTTACAAGCCGGATGTATTATCAACAAAGCTGATATCAATCCCGACCAGGCAAGCGCAATCAGGGATTTTTGTAAGCAACAGGATATCGCTATGTTAGGTGAAATTCCTTATGATGCTGATTTCACGGCTGCGATGATTCAAGGCAAAACAATTGTGGAAACAAGTGAAAAGCTTAATCAGCTTATGGAAGCTATTATAATTTCTATTCAACATAAAATCAATGTATTATGAGAATTGCATTTACATCCGCAGGGACCAGTTGGGATGCGCAGATTGATCCGCGCTTTGGTCGCACGGCCTATTTGGTATTGTATAACGAAGAAACAGCGCAGCTCGAAGTGTACGACAACAGTGCAGTTCAGGCTGATGCACATGGTGCAGGTACAGCCACGGCGCAACGCATTTATGAGCTGCATCCTGATGTGTTGATCACCGGCAACGGGCCTGGCGATACGGCATACAAAGCACTCAAAAACCTTGATATGAGCATCTATGTTGATGCGCATAATTTGAGTTTGCAGGAGGCTTACAATAAATTCAAAAATAAGGAGCTCAAAGCATTGTAGTAATGAAAACCTATCATCATAATCATCGGCATGGCAGTCATCTCCCGGCTTATTGCGTGTGTGGGCATTGCGGAGCTGCCATCAGACATGTACCCGGTGTACCTTGTTCATCCCGAAATTGTCCGGTATGCGGACACGCTACTTACAAAAGTAATGAGGAAGTAGCAGCTGAAAAACTTGTTGCACTGGAAGTGGAAGAAGAGGAGGATTTTAAGCCTGCAAAACAAAAACGTGAGATACAATTTCCGGTGGTTAATCCTATCAAATGTACGGCCTGTGCAGCGTGTATCAGTATTTGCCCTGCCGATTGCATCAGTTTTGTTAACGGAAAGGCTTTCGTGCAGGAAGTGGAGTGTCGCAATTGTCGCATCTGCGTGAGGGTTTGTCCTGAAAATGCTTTCGAAATCAAGTAGTATAAATTGAAAGAACAAATAATAAGAAACGAATGGGTATTGAAAACTTCAGCGGAAACTATTAAGCAATGATACACCTCTACACAGGTAACGGCAAAGGAAAAACAACGGCAGCAATCGGACTGGCAATCAGGGCAGCAGGCAACGGAATGCGTGTGTTTATGGGGCAGTTTGTCAAAGGAATGCCTTACAGCGAATTGGCTGTGCTTGAAAGTTTGCCTTCGATTGAAATGCAACAATTTGGGAGAGAATGCTTTATCAAACATGAGCCTGAAAATGCTGATATTGAAGCGGCTCAAGCCGGATGGAAGCTTGTCAGGGAAATTATTTCCAGTAAGTCTGTTGATGTGTTGATTTTGGATGAGTTGTGTATCGCCTTGTATTACAAATTGCTTGACTTAAACGAAGTGCTCGACACGCTTCGAGAGGCTTCCGGAAAGCTGGAAATCATCATCACTGGTCGCTATGCCCCTGATGAACTCATTGCGCTGGCCGATTTGGTTACCGAGATGCGAGCAATCAAACATTACTATGATAACGGAACTGAAGCCCGCAAGGGCATTGAATATTAATGATTAAAAACTATTTTAAAATGAAACAAACAGATGTTTTGATTATCGGCGGAAGCGCCGGAGGCATGGTGACAGCAGTAACAGGAAAAGCACATTGGCCCGAAAAGAATTTTACGCTGGTAAAAAAGCAGAAAGATGTGATGGTGCCTTGTGGCATTCCTTACATTTTTGGCACGCTCGAGAGCAGCGAGAAAAATATCATGCCTGTTGATATGATGATGCAAAAAAATAGCATCGAATCGCTTGTAGATGAGGCTGTTGAAATTGACTACAAAGGCAAAAAAGTTCACTTTTCGAGTGGTGATGTCATTACTTATCAAAAGTTGGTAATTGCTACTGGTTCCACCCCAGTGAAACCTAAATGGCTCAAAGGTGCTGACCTGGAAGGTGTTTTTGTTATTCCTAAGGATAAAGTTTACCTGGATGATATGAAACAAAAGCTTGGAACAGCCAAAAAAGTCGCTGTGATAGGTGCCGGCTTTATCGGAGTTGAGCTTTCTGATGAATTGAACAAGAGAGGCTATGAGGTGACCCTGATTGAAAAACTACCTCATATTTTGAACCTCGCTTTTGATGTGGAGCTTTCAGAAAAGATTTATCAGATGCTTACTGATCGCGGCATAAGGGTGATTACAGGTGCAGGAATCAAGGAGGTTGGCGGCAACAGACAGGTTGAGAAAATCATGCTTGAGGATGGTCAAGTATTTGACATGCATGCTGTTGTATTGTCGATGGGCTATCGACCCAACAGCGAGCTGGCTAAAAAGGCTGGTATTCATGCAGATGAAGATGGATTTATTTCTGTTGACGAATACATGCGTACACACGAGCCGGATGTTTTTGCTGTGGGCGATTGTGCCCAGAAGCGTGATTTCGTTACCCGCCGCAGGGTACCAACCATGTTGGCTTCAACGGCCTGCGCCGAAGCCCGTATTGCCGGGATGAACCTCTTTAACCTGCATGTTGTCAAGACTTTTACAGGAACTATTGCGATTTACAGTACTGCTATCGGAGATACAGGTTTTGGAACGGCAGGCGTAACCGAGCAACGTGCTCAGGAGGAAGGTATTGAGTGTATGTCGGCACTTTTTGAAGGCGTTGACCGCCACCCAGGTAACCTGCCAGATGCCAAAAAACAAATCGTAAAACTGGTTTCGGCCAAGCATTCTGGCGTGATCATTGGAGGTGAGGTAATTGGCGGGTTGGAAGCTGGCGAGCTTACCAACGTAATTGGGCTGGCCATTCAAAATCGCATGACCGTTAACACCTTACTGGGAATGCAAATCGGAACGCATCCTTGTCTTACAGCATCACCGGCAGCCTATCCGCTGATCAAGGCAGCCGAAATGATAGCCATCAGAATGTTGAGGGGTAAATAATATTTAAGGTATCTTAAATGGTGCAGGTTAGATCCTGTAGTTGTTTTTGGGTTTTTGGTTTTGGAGGCGGGAGTGGGGACTCCCGCCTTTTTTAATAGATTTTTCGGATGAACAGGTATTTGCTATACCACTATGGGTGAAGTTCTTGTTTATTATTCTTAGGCTTAAAAAAGATTCTAAAACATTAATTTTCCATTTAAAAATAGATAGTGGTTTTTTATCAAAATCAGTATTCATAATCCGACTCCTTGATTACTTTGTTTTTTAGACATAAGTGATTGGAAGTAAAAAGAATTAAGGGAGTACCATATTAGTTCGAGAAAAATGCATGCTTTGCAATCTATAATGGATGATACTAAATCTTTAAGGGTTGCCGAATTGACTTCAGGAAGTATTGTAACGAATACAATAAGGCCTTGGAACTTGTCAAATTTCAGGTTTTTATAGGGCAGAACAGTAGTTTTTATTCTACTTCACGCACTATAATTACACCATCAGGCAGGGCAGTGATTACTTTTTTAACAATTTGCTGAACCTGCCCTGCGAATTGTATTTTTTCCTCTGGCGTGGCTTTGCCGGCTGCGATGCGGCGTTTGAGAGGCATTATGCTATTTTGCTTTTGACTATCTACGAGCGATCAGGGGTTTGTTAAATAGGGCTTGCTGAAAAACTCGAAATCGACAATCCCTGTCAATATTACCGGTGCGC
>CAZQFH010000033.1:0-37692 GCA_964592595.1 uncultured Lentimicrobiaceae bacterium
AATTAAGCTTTTTAAGTACCAGCTGTAACAAAAGAAAGTTGCTTTCTTCATCTTCAGCAACCAAAATATTAAATTGCTCACCCTGATGTCTTGTTTCGTACTGCCCAGCTAAAGTTTCACTAGTTGATAAAGCAGGGCGGTAAGGGATTGTAAAATAAAATGCAGAGCCTGTGCCAGGTTCTGATTCAAGCCAGATTTGACCCCCCATAAGCTCAACAAAGCCTTTGCAAATGGATAACCCTAAACCTGTGCCGCCATAGTCGCGGCGGATAAAATCGTCCGCTTGTGCAAAACGATCAAAAATGCGCTGCTGTTTGCTTTTTTCTATTCCTATTCCGGTGTCTTTAACAACAAATTCAAGCATCTCCCTGTTTAAAGAACAAGTTAATGCTATTTGACCTTTTGCCGTAAACTTTAAAGCGTTATTAAGGAGGTTATTCAAAATTTGACCGATTTTCGACCTGTCGCAATAAATAGTAGCCTGTGATTTGCTTAGCGTTGATTTTGTGATGAGCGTCAAACCTTTTCTGAGCGCTTGATCTTTATATAACTCCTTGTAATTGCTAATCAGGTCGTTGATGTTGAATTCATCATTGTATAATTCTTCCTGACCTGTTTCGATAGCTGAAATAGTGAGTATATCGTTAATAATTGATGTGAGCTGCCAACCTCTTTCAATAATGATATCTGTGTATGTTTTGCGTTCTTTCTCCGTTAGGTCAGTTTCATTTAATAAATCCGAAAATCCCATAATGCCATTGAGCGGCGTACGAACCTCATGCGAAAGATTTTGTAAAAAGGCGTTTTTTAATTGATTGCTTTCTTCTGCTTTTTCTTTTGCAGCAATTAATTCATTTTCATAATGCTTCAAATCCGTAATATCTCTTATTGTTCCTATAAGCGATGCCGGTTGGTTCTGTGTATCATATTGAATTTCGCCAACTGCATGAATCCATCTGATTTCATTATCTGTACTTCTTGTTATTCTGAAATTGGTATCAATTTGAGAAAGTTTGTTTTGGTTGGCTAATGCTATAAATTGCATTATAAAAGGACGGTCTGCAGGATAAACAAACTCAAGCCAGTCATCGAAAGTCAATTGTTGTGTATTATCATATCCGTAGATTGAAGCCATATTTTCGGAAGCAGTAAACAGCTTGCTTTCCCAATGAAGTTCAAAAGTTGCCAGCTTACTTATTTTGTGGGCTTCGAGGAGTTTTTGCTCTGTAATTTTCTTTTCGGTAATATCTTCTTTTATAGCGATATAGTGCGTTTTTTCTCCTTCCTGATTAAATATTGGAGAGATTGATACTGCCTCCCAAAAAAGTGATCCATCTTTTTTTCGATTATGTAATTCGCCCCTCCATTCTTTATTTGAGGAAATAGTTTCCCACAAATCTGTGTAGGTTGAAGGGGCTTGTTTACCAGATTTTAGCAGGTTAGATTTTTTACCTAAAACTTCTTTGGCTAAATATCCTGTGACTTGAGTGAACTTT
Organism: uncultured Lentimicrobiaceae bacterium; assembly: GCA_964592595.1. Lineage (GTDB taxonomy): Bacteria > Bacteroidota > Bacteroidia > Bacteroidales > F082 > UBA5536. The sequence continues at coordinate 1,497 of CAZQFH010000033.1, forward strand.
GGGTTTACGTATTCTATTATGCCATCAATATTTGTAATTACCACACTTGCAGGACTTTGTTGCATAGCGGTAGATAATTTTTGTATTTCATTCTTACCGGCTCTCAGTTCAGTAATATTCCATAGTTCATAAAGCAATGAGCTCAATGCTCTGATGTCTGTATCCGTATAATTAGTTGCTTTATTAGCAACTGCTCCAACGGCAACAATACTGTTTTTGCTGAATATTGGAATACTAAGAAAACGTTTGATGGCTACATGTCCGAATGGTGTTTCATTTTTGATTTCGGCTGTGGAATCATAATCATTAACAACAATGGTTTTCTGCTGTTTTACAGAAGCTCCAAGTAATGCAATTTCGTCTATATTAAAAATGTGCTGTTTTACAGGTGTCTCGCATGTTTCCATCACGGATTTAGACCACGTATTTACCTCAAGGATTTTTTGATCTTTGCTAACGGTTCCAATAAAGGCAAACTGACTTTGAGTGATTTGGAGGCTGGCTTCGAGGCAATAATTCCTGATTTCATTTTCCTTTTTTTCGGATATGCGGTGTAAATCAAGTAAATATTGCAGATTTTTTTCGCTTCTTGCCAATTGATCCTGTACAAGCATATTCGAAGTAACATCTTGAATATAGCCGTGCCAAACGATGCTATTATCCTCTAGCTTTTGAGGTGTTGCGTTCCCTTCAACCCAGCTTATTTTCCCATCGGGGAGGCATACCCGATAGCTTTCATGCCAAGGATTAAGTGTGAGAGCAGAAAATTCGATAGCATCCTTTACCTGTTCCAGGTCGTCTGGATGTATTACTTGAAAAGCAGCAGTGGCATCCTGGCGCACATCTTCAGGCTTAACGCCATAAATTGCCTGAATACCAGGACTTGCATAAGGAAAATGTGAAGATTTATCTGGTCTTATGCGGTATTGATAAATAAAGCCCGGCAGGTGCTCACCAAGGATCTGAAATCTTTTAAGCAGTTCTTTTTTAATGTCTTCTGCTTTTTTTCTTTCGGTAATATCCTGACCTTGTGCAATAGTTGAAATTATTTTTGTTCCGGTTTTATCAAGAATATTGGCTGAGTTCCAAATTACGAGTCTCTCTGAGCCATCGGCATGTTTTATTGGTATTTCAACAGTTTCCCATTGCGAAAATGACTTAGAAGATTTTCTTATAAACCGCATGATTGCAGAAGCTTTCTCTTGCGGGAACAATATTTCAATACTTTTGCCTATCACAAAAGTTTCAGCTAGTCCAGTCATTAATTCAAAGGCAGTATTGAAACGGGTTATTTTAAAATCAGTATCCCAAACAACAATGGGTGCATTAGCATTGGAAATAAGATTGTTAAGGTATTGAGTGATTTCAGCAAGTTTTTCTTCATATTGTTTGCGGTCTGTAATATCGCGACAGAAACAAATTAATTGACCACCCAGTTGAGGTTGGTAAGTAACAGAGATTTCTACGTCAAAAAAACTTCCATCTTTGCGGCGGTGCTTGGTTTGGAAAAAGTCAGAGCCATCCTTAACGATTTGTTGAATATGTTTATGCGTATCTTCTGGATCTTCAAGCACATCAATCTCTGAAATAAACATGTTAAGTAATTCCGCTTTCGAGTAGCCTGCCATCTTAGCATAAGCCTCGTTCACATCAAGTAGCTTGCCAGCCATGCTCACAATCCAAAAACCGTCAATGGTAGTTTGAAGAATGATTTCGATGGATTTCTTTTGATTGAGTAGGTTTTCACTGTCGATTTTTTGGTTGGTAATGTCCTGATGAAATCCCAGGTATTCATTGTCAGTGATTTTAGTTGCTGATACACTCCACCATCTTTTTTCTCCATTCTTGTTCAATCCAATTATTTCTCCATAAGCTTTGCCTTCGGAAGCAACCCTCTTAAAATGCTCTTCAGCGATTGTATAATATTCGGGTTCAACGATTTCAATAAATTTTTTCTTTAGCAGTTCGTTTTTACTAAATCCTGTTACTCTGCATGCTTCTTCATTAACTTGCAGGTATTGGCCTTTTTTATTTACTACAAAAATCCCGTAAGGAGCATTTTCAATGTATGTCTTGAATTGGTTTTCTGTTTCACGTTGAAATTCTTCGGCTTTTATTCTGTTGATAAAATTACCTATCTGAGCTACAAATGATTCAATTATTTCGGTTTCAAAAGGATTAGTATTTGGATGTGAAATAAAAGTAATATTACCAAAAAGCTGGTCATTTTGCTTAAAACCAATGCAATACATCTTTTCGATGTTAAGCAGTTTTTTTACTGCATGACCGATTCTATCAGAAAAAATGCCATTAAAAAATCCAGGAAAATCAAACGGCAGCTCGGATAATCTGCCACTCAGTATTTGATCATAGTATTTGGTGCTAATTTTTCCTCCAAGCTTTTGAATATCAATATTTAATAAACTACTCAGTTTGGTAAGATATTTCCCAACACCTTCCAAATGCTGCATCTTCCATTGATTTATTTTATGATTATATTCAACAACTGCTACAATACAGTGCCCTTCAAGTAGCTTGTGTATTTTTTTTGCGGCATAGGCATATACTTGTTTTGCTGAAGTAAAACCAGTGAGTTCAGTTGCTGTACTCAATAAGAAATGGGAGGTTTGCTCGCTGTTTCGGAGGGCATTTTCTGTTTGCTTTAAGGCTGTAATGTCAACTCCGGTAGTGAAGTTATAAGTTTTGTCATTTATATTGATAAGATCAGACGATAAAAGCACATGAATGGGTTTGCCTGTTTTGGAATAAATGATGGTTTCCAGATTTCGGACAGTTCCATCTTCTTTTAGCGACTTTAAGGCTTTCTCCCTGAATGCATCATCCATCCGCACCAGGTCTTTTACTTTTTTACCGGCTATTTCTTCAGGTGTGTATTCTAAAAGCTCATAAAATGTTTGATTTACTTCAACATATTCACCTGTCTCAATGTCGCTAATGCCTACAATGTTAGGACTGGTATAGAATGCCTTTTTGAACTTTTCTTCCGAAAATTTGAGTTGCGAAATATCTTTGCTTACGCCAAAAAGTGCTGGCTTGCCATTCCATTGTCCCTGGCTGATAAACGTTTCCACTGGTATTATTGTTCCATCCTTGCCTTGCAGCGGAATCGGACAACTGCTTCTTTTGCCTGCAAGCATTTCACTAACTATTATCAACAATTCATTTTGGTATTGATTGGGGTGTGCCATCAAAACAGATTGACCAAGTAGTTCTTCTTTGTTATATTTCAACCTGTTAAAGACTGTGGAATTTGCATCAATAATAGTTCCCTGAAGATCGAGCACCCATAAAAAATCGTTGGTTGCATTGAAAAAGTTATAGAAATTTTCCATACTTCCATAACCGGTTGCTAATGTTGTTTGCTGATCCGAAATATTCTCAATATGTATTGTAACACCTTCGTCAGTTGGATAGAAACAACTTCTCAGCCAGCGATTCAATTCAGGATAAAAATCCTCGACAACTTGCTTTTTTCGGAGCTTTAATGCTTTTGTGCATGCTATCCCAAAACTATTTTCTTCCATTTCGGGAAAACATTTCCAAAGGTTTTTACCAATGAGCTTATCTGCACTTTTTGAAAAAAGTGCCTCAGCAGCTTTGTTGGCATAGGTTATGTTCATTGCAGGATCTGTTGAAACAAAACCGTCAGCTATAGCATTTAAAATCAGATCTGACTGGTTGTTTTTTTTATTGGACGTTTTTCTTGAGTTGTTCGGCATGGGTTTGATGCTTGGTCGATTCTTCTAATACGAAAATGATGGGTTCATGGTAAGCTATTAATACTAATGCATTGAATCTGAATGATCAGCATTTTGTCCCAACAAAGAAAAATCGGGTGTATGGATAACCATCCAATTGTAAAATGGAAATATTTCGTCAAAGTCCGACAGTTTGATTTCTTTTTCCATGATTTCGATCCAGCTATTGAGCTGTGCAGCCCAATAAGTTGGTTGAAATCCATGACTTTGATAGGCTTTATATACCCATAATAGCGTTTCGGTGAATACTACCGGGTTATAGTCTTTAAAGATTGAAGCCATAAAGCGCAAATGGTTACGATGGTTGTCATACATCATTTCCAGGTTTCCTTCACCGATGAGCCGGTTGAGGTCGTCGCGCTGGCTTAGCTTTTCGTTCAGGCGATTAACCATTTTATTGCCATGCTTCAGGTATTCAGCTCTGGCTTCTTCCGAAGGTTTTACCAATAACGAAGCAGCTTCGATCAAAGCTCTCTTTTCCATAATGATTATGTTTAAGTGTTTTTTCTGTTAATTGGAAGCGTAAAGAAAAATGTTGTGCCTTTTCCAACTTCACTTTCTACCCATATTCTTCCCAAATGTCCGGTAATAATTTTTTTTACAATACTCAAGCCTAAACCTGTGCTTTTTTCGCCTTCGGTTCCTTTTACGCTTATCTGCGAAAAAGGGGTGAAAATCCTATCCAGTTCATTTTTTGGAATGCCTTGTCCTTGATCCTGAACACTTATTAAAACGTATTCATCAATACTAATAGCACTTACTATTACTGTATTTTGCTTGTGTGAGAATTTTAATGCATTCGAAATCAGGTTGTTCAATACCTGCTCAATTTTAATTTGATCTGCTATTATAGTAGGAAGATTCTGAGGTATGTTCAAATTTAACGTGATAGCTTTTTTTTGAGCAAGAATGGAATTGATTCCAATATTTTTGCGCAATAAATCTTCCAGATCAGTTGTTTCAAGGTTTAGCTGAAGTTTACCAGATTCAATTTTTACTACATCGAGTAAGTCTTCCAGAAGCTTCAGCATAAACTCACTGGACTTATTAATGGTTTCAATTATTTTTCTCAATTCAGCAGAATTTGACTGGTCATCAGAATCCAGTAAAAAATCGCAAAACATAATGATTGTAGAAATCGGGTTACGCAGATCGTGGGCAGCAATACCAAGAAACTGATTTTTAAGCTGATTGAGTTGTTCAAGCTGGATATTTTTCTTTTGCAAGTCACGCGCCATATTATTCAGCTCGTTATTTAGGCTAAGCATATTTTGCCTAAGTTCTTCTGCTTCAGCATGATCTGCTTCACCAATAAATAATATGCCTTCGGGTATTTCAAAAGAACTGAAGTAAAAAGACTCGGGAATATTGCGGTGTGTATTTACATTTAGCAGGCTATAGCTCAATTTTTCATTCAGGAGATAGTCTGCCTTTAGTATGGCGTTGAAATCAGTAAAAAATAATTGGATTGGCATTCCTTGAAGTTGTTTGCCGGCTATTTTTTCTGCAAAAGCATTGGCGTGTTTGATCACTCCTTCTTTGTCCGTAATCACCTTAATAATTGATGCTTTCGTGTCGAGGTAATCCAAAATTATTTCTTTAATGTCTCCCATAATTAATTCTTTTTGCTGATATATTTTTGTAAGGTGTCGATGCCCGTTATTAACGCAACACCGTTAAATTGCGCTACAATTTCAGCCCCACCCCATCTAAAGGCCTGACCGCCCACAAGAATAGGTGTTTCAGTAAAATTTTCCCGAAGCTCGGCCAATACTTTGGACAATTCTGGCATGTTAAAATAAATACTCAATGAAAGCCCGATTAAATCCGGTTTTTGCTCTTTAATGAAATGAATAAGATCCTTTAACGGGGTGTTTGCACCAATAAAATAACCATCCCATCCGTTCATTTCAAAAATGTCAGCAATCATTTTTGCTCCTACCTGATGGTATTCATTTGCAATACAGGCCACTACTGCCTTTTTCCCTATGCGCTCAATCGAAAAGATCTTGGGCTGTAAGCGGATCATCAAAGTTTCGGTGAGGGCTGTGGCCATATGTTCGGTGGCAACTGAAATTTTGTTCATTTCCCAATATTCGCCAACCTGATAAAGCGCTCGCTGGAAGAGCTGGGTATAGATTTTTTCAATGGCAACATTTTGGTCGATCAAATCATCAACAATTGTAATGCATTCATTTCTGGCACCTTTGAGCAGGCAAAGGAAATATTTTTCGTATGTTGTATTATCAATCATAATAATTCAATTTTGATAAGCAGCCATTTTTTAAAAATTTCGCTCAAAATTTCATAAATCGAACTAACTACTGCCTGAATTATTCATTTGCAGCTCAAATTAATTCGTTAAAACCGACAATAGAACAAATTTGCTATTTTTATAGCAAGTTGATATATAGGCATATAGATAAACATTAAACAATGTCTATGGGTTGCTTGGGTTTTGATTAGTTTTCAAATATAGGAAATAATTTTTCATCAATCAACAAAAAAAACTCAGACTTTGAACGTATTTATTTCAATGTGCTGATTTTGGAGTAAAATAAAGATAGATTTAACCCCAAGGACTTAACCTAAGCTTTTCCTTAAGTTTCGTTCTCAAAAAGCTTTTCGTTTAATAATGCCAAAGCCAAATTTAAAATATAACTAAAAGTAAAACATGGTTAAGTTTTGTTTTTTTAAATGAATCTTTCTTTTTATTTTCGTTGACTATAAAACTTTATGGTCACATAATAACTAACCACTATGATCCATTTATCAGCTTTCTTCTCCAGAAAAGTTTTTTCGATAGCTTTACTTTTCTTAACGGCCTTAATCATTTCCTGTGGAGATAAAACTCCTCCGGCCAAGCCTTTGCTGGAATTACCGGTTGCAACTGTTGAGTTGACGGATATTCCTATTTATCAGTCATTTGTAGGACAAACATACGGTGCCAAGGATGTTGCTATCAGGGCGCGCGTTGATGGTGTGCTCGAAGAGATGTTTTTTAAAGAAGGCAAAAGGGTGAAGGCCGGTCAGTTGCTCTACAAAATTGATCAGCAGCCACTCCTGGCTCAGGAAGCGGCTTTTAGGAGCAACTTGGCACAAGCTGAAACCATGCTGGTCAAAGCCGAGAGCGATTTGAAACGAATACGGCCGCTCGCTGAGAATAATGCTGTAAGCCAGCGCGATCTGGATGCTGCCGTAGCGCAATATGAAGCCGCCAAATCTTCTGTTGAAGCAGCAAAAGCTAATCTGAGGGCTGCTCAGCTTGAACTGGGTTACACCATTATAAAATCTCCAATTAGCGGAATTATTGGTATTTCGGAAGCAACCACAGGCGAATATGTTGGGCGCGAACCTAATCCGGTGATCCTTAATACTGTCTCGAAGACTGATACCATCAAAGTAAAGTTTTTTCTGGCCGAAAATGAATATATCCTGCTGATGAAGAGGCGTAATAGTGCTATTTATAATCAAAAGGCCAAGGAAGAAGGTATTCGCTTGTATTTGTCTGATAACAGTCTTTTCCCGCACAGGGGGATGATTGATCTTGTCGATCGTGGTTTGGATCCCAATACCGGATCCATCCTGTTGCAGGCTGCCTTTCCTAATCCCGAAGGGATGATTCGTCCGGGACAATTTGCACGTATCGAAATGCTATATGATTTTGTTGAACAGGGGATTTTGATTCCTAAACGCTCTGTGCGGGAGCTGCAAACCAAGCATCAGATTTACGTGCTTAATGTTGACGGCACTGTTGAAAACCGTATGCTTGAAGTAAGCCATACCGTTGGGCAACAACTTATCGTGAAAAGTGGAATAAAGCAAGGAGAGCGCTATATTGCAGAGGGTTTTGAAAAAGTGAGACCCGGGATGAAAATCAAGGCCATTGCCACTCAAGAAACACCTGCACCAACAAAATAATCAGCTATGGATAATTTTTTTGTCAGAAGGCCCATAGTGGCCATTGTGATTGCCATAATTATGACAATAGCAGGGTTGATTTCGCTTTCGCAATTGCCCGTTGAACAATATCCCGATCTTGCACCTCCGCTTGTGCAAGTGAATGCGAACTACACAGGCGCTAACGCAATTAATGTAGAACAATCAGTTGCCACGCCGCTCGAGCAGAAGATCAATGGAGTGGATAATTCGCTCTATATGAAGTCGGTAAACACTAACTCGGGAAGTATGAGCCTCAGCGTTACTTTCGACCTTGGTTCCGATCCTGATATGTCGAGCGTGTTGGTGCAAAACAGGGTTTCAGCAGCTTCGGCTCAGCTGCCCGAAGAGGTAAACCGAACAGGAGTAACCGTTGAAAAATCTTTCACCTTTCCGATGTTGATTGTTTCTTTGACTTCCCCAAATAAAACATTCGACCGTGATTTTATTGGTAATTATGCCCGTTTAAATATGAGTGATGAACTTTCTCGTCTTTCGGGAGTTGGGAAAGTAAATGTGATGGGTGTGAGTGATTATGCGATGCGAATCTGGGTGAAACCTGAACGTATGGCAAGCCTCAATATCACCGTTACCGACATAATGAATGCGCTTAAGGAACAAAATGTGATCGTTCCGGGAGGTAAATTCGGGGGCGAACCAGCACCGGAAGGAACAGATTTTACGTATTCTGTAACCTTAAAAGACAGGATGCAAACAGCTGAAGAGTTTGAAAATGTGGTGATTAGAATTGCTGAAGATGGCGCTGAGATTACCATTAAAGATGTAGCAGATGTGGCACTCGGATCAGAAAGCTATGAGGCTTTTACCAGACTAAACAGTTCTGACTGTGCTATACTCTTTATTTATCAGGCGCCAGGATCCAATGCAATGGCCGTTTCCGACGAGGTGAAAGCTACATTGGAGCGGTTAAAAGCTGATTTTCCGGATGATTTAACCTACGATATTTCATTGGATACTACCGTTCCGATCAAAGCTGGAATGGATGAGATTATTGAAACACTCATCATTGCCCTTATTTTGGTTGTTTTGGTGGTGTTTATCTTTTTGCAGGACTGGCGCGCCACCCTCATTCCCGTTTTGGCGATTCCTGTTTCATTATTGAGTGCCTTTATACTTTTCCCACTGATGGGGTTCTCAATCAACTCGCTTTCTTTGCTCGGAATGGTGCTGGCCATTGGCATTGTAGTTGACGATGCCATTGTGGTGGTTGAGGCCGTGATGGTAAATATCGAAAAAGGATTAAGCCCAAGGGAGGCAACACTTGTTGCGATGAAAGAAGTAACCGGGCCTGTTATCGGGACGACATTTGTTTTGATTGCAGTGTTTATTCCGGTTTCCTTTATCAGTGGAATTACCGGAAAATTGTACCAGCAGTTTGCCATCACAATTGCGGTTTCGGTGTTGTTTTCTTCGGTTAATGCGCTTACTTTAAGTCCGGCGCTTAGCAGTTTGATTCTGCGACAGAAGAAAACAGGAAAAGGTTTGCTGGCCAGATTTTTCAAGTCATTTGATAAAGGCTTGGAAAAATCGGGATCAAAATATTTAAGCCTGACAAATATCGTTAGCCGTAAATTGGTCAGAAGTGTTGTTTTTATTGCTATAATTGGTGTATTGGCTGGCTTTTTGGGATTTCAGGTTCCGGGAGGTTTTATGCCGGATGAAGATCAGGGCTATTTTATTATGAATGTGCAGTTGCCTGGTGCTTCCTCACTTTCGAGAACCCTTGAAGCAGTGAAAGAAGTTGAAGCTATTTTGGCTGAAGAGGAGAGTATAGAATTTTATACGGCAATTCCGGGATATAATTTGCTTTCGGGTGGTATGTCAACCAGCACGGGCTCGCTTTTTGTTACGATGAAGGACTGGTCGTTGAGGGATGAAAAGGTAAGTGATATTGTTAACCGATTGAATTACAAGTTTTATATGGGTGTGAAACCTGCTACTGTTATGGCATTTGGGCCGCCTCCTATTCAAGGACTTGGCAACGGATCGGGTTTTAGCATTATGATTCAGGACAAAGGAGGCAACACGCTTGATTACCTCGCGTCAAAAACGACAGAGTTTGTGCAGCGGGCAAACGAACGCCCCGAAATTGCAAGTGCTTTCACAACTTTTCGAAACGATGTTCCGCAGCGTTTTATTTATGTGAATCGCGAAAAAGCTATGAAAGCCGGTGTTTCGCTCAGCGAATTGCACCGAACCATTGGAGCAATGTTGGGTGGTATGTATATCAATGATTTCAACCGTTTTGGCCGCTTGTACCGAATTTATTTACAGGCCGAGCCCGCTTATCGTCAAAACGAAAAGCAACTGAATAGTTTCTTTGTGAGAAACAGAAATAATGAAATGATTCCCTTGTCGGCATTAGTGGATGTGGAAAACAGTATTGGACCAGAATTTACGACCCGTTTCAATCTGTTCAGATCAATTGAAGTTACCGGAAATCCTGCGCAGGGCTATACCTCCTCGCAGGCACGAGCGGCACTCAAGGAAGTGGCCGCAACATTGCCTTCAGATATTGGATATGCCTGGAATGCCATGTCGTTTCAGGAGGAGAAAGCTTCCGGACAAACGGCCATCATTTTTGCATTTTCTATTTTGCTGGTATTTCTGATTCTGGCAGCATTGTACGAGAGCTGGTCATTGCCATTCAGCGTTTTGCTCGGCACACCTTTTGCACTTTTTGGAGCCTTTTTATTCTTGTGGCTTTTCCGTTTTATGAGTCTCAGTTACGAGAATAATATCTTTGCTCAGATCTCGCTGGTGATGCTTATTGCGATGGCTGCCAAAAACGCCATTCTAATCGTGGAGTTTGCAAAGATGAAGTTTGAGGAAGGCAGTAATTTATTCGATTCGGCAATGGAGGCAGCAAAACTGAGGTTTAGGCCTATTTTGATGACGGTGTTCTCATTTATTCTTGGAATATTACCCTTGCTGGTTGCTTCAGGTGCTGGTGCAGAAGCCCGAAAAGTAATGGGGATGACTTTGTTTGGCGGTATATTGATTGCAACGATTATTGGCGTGGTCATGTATCCAATGTTGTTCATTTTAATTGGTAAAATTGCCGGTTATGAGAAGAAAAGAAACCTTGATCCAAAAGCATTACCTCATGAATAAGCTAAGAATTATAAGTTTCCTGCTGATCGTCGTTTTAGTAAATGGATGCATGGTAGGCCCAAAGTTTAGTGATAAAAACCCTGCCTTACCCGAAGGGTTTAACGAGGTGGTTTCAATAGACAGCATAACTAACGCTGCATGGTGGGATTCTTTTACTAATCCGGTTTTGGATAGCGTGATAGCAAGCGCGCTTAAAAATAATTATGAAGTGATGATGGCCATGAGCCGTTTAGAGCAATCGGCTCTTGCCTTGGGAGTGTCCAAAGCAGATTTGCTGCCTGCTTTTGATGTTCAGGCAGGAATTTCCCGTGGCGACTTCACTGGAAATAATCAGCTGGCAAGTCCGGTAAACAATGCTTTTGCAGCTGGTTTAATAAACTGGGAACTGGATCTTTGGGGAAAATACAGGCATGCGCGCAATGCTGCCAATGCACAATATTTGGCTTCAGATATTGCCCGCTATGCCATGCAGCTAACTGTCGAAAGTCAGGCGGCAAGGCTTTACTTTCAATTGCTCGACTATGAGGAAAGGCTACAGATAGCCCGCAATACTTACACTTCAAGAAGTGCATCGGCCGATATTATGCGCCAGCGTTTTGAACGGGGTGTAATAGCAGAAATTGATTACAAGCAAGCCGTTTATCAGGAAGCTGAAGCAGCGGTCAGCATTCCACTTTATGAGCAAATGGTAAAGGCCACGCAATATGCGCTTGGGCTTTTATCCGGAACGGCTCAATATGAGATGGAGATGCTAAGCGGAAAACTGAGCGAGCAGCTTTTGCCTCAAGCCTTGCCTAATTACCTGCCTGCCGATCTTTTGCAAAGGCGTCCCGATATCATGCAGGCCAGGCAACAATTGGTTGCACAATATGCAGCGGCCGGAGTGGCACAAAGCCTCCGATTTCCTTCGTTGAGCCTTACAATGGCCGGCGGAGTTGCCAGTAATGAATTGAAAGACCTTTTTAATGGTAATCCGGCATGGTCGATCGGTGCAAATCTTTTTGGACCTGTTTTTCAGTTTGGGAAACTAAAACGCAATGCCGAGATTGAGAAGAAAAAAATTGAAGAATTTCAAGCCTTTTACGAACAAACGGTTTTGCAGGCATTTTATGAAGTGAAAGACGCATTGGCTGAGTTGGAAAGCTTTGATAAACAGCTTAAATACAGAGAGATTCAATTGGAAGCTGCCCGTACTACAGCCATTCTTGCGCGTAATCGTTATGATAGTGGAATAACCAGCTACCTCGAATTGCTTGATGCCGAAAGAGCGCTGTTTTCAATCGAACTGGCTTTCGTTCAAAATAAGCAGAACTTACTTAATGCCTATGTAAAGCTTTATAAAACACTTGGGGGTGCCTGGTAAAGTGAGTTCAAAAACCAATAAAGGAATTGTAACAAACATCCGGCATCAAATTCGGAAGCGCAGGTTTTTTTTGTTGCTGGTGTCGAGTTTGCTGGTGCTGCTGATTCCGGGTTTTCTCGATACATCGTCCTTTAGCGATTTGCTTTTTTTTGCCTGTCTGAGTTTTTTGTTTATTCAAAGCATGATAGTGGCAACGCAGTCAGGGTCAAAAAGTAGGAAATTCAGGTTTTTGGTTGTTTTTTTGATGATTGTTGTAACATGGCTTGAACCTGCCGGACTTGACAACCAGGCTGTGATGATACTCAGATTGGTTGCAATGATTGTCTTTTTCAGCTTTGTTAGTTACTCACTTTTAAGGTTTTTATCGCAATCCAGTGAGGTAAATTCAGATATGTTGCTTGCAGCCATCAATATTTACCTGATTATGGGAATCGTAGCCGGTTACCTGGCGCATTTGTTTTTTGTGCTGGATCCAAATGCTTTTAGTTTTCCCAAATATATTGTTACTCCGAGATTTACAGATTTTATTTATTATAGTTTTATAAGTATGGCAACAGTGGGTTATGGTGATATTGTGCCAGCCACACGTCAAACGCAAACATTTTCTTATTTCATCGCTATCATCGGACAATTGTATTTAGCAATAATTATTGCTATCATTGTAGGAAAATATGCTACTTCGAGTAAGTCAGCTCGAAAATCGAAATAAATAGCAAAGATAATCTGGAGTGATTTCTTAACTAAATTTGGCAACAATGTCGGTAACCAAGCTTGTGATTGCACTGCTATCAGTAGTAAGTATCATTTTACTGTCGATTAGCTTTTTTCTTCCGGCTGATTCGGAATTATATGAGCTGTTGAATTATTATGATTATGCGTTGTGTGCATTTTTCCTTTACGATTTTTTTGCCGAACTCAATCGTTCAGAGCATCGCTGGAAATATTTCAGGACTTTTGGATGGGTCGATTTGCTTTCTTCTATCCCGGTAATTGACGCCCTTAGATTTGCACGTATCTTGCGTGTATTCAGAATATTGCGAATATTTAAATCTTATAGTATTCTCGTTAGTTTCATAAAATCTAAAAAGAAGGAATCCTTTTATGGCCTTGCGGTGATGATTATCGTGCTAACAATTATCATATCTTCATTTATGGTATTATTGGTCGAGCAAAAAAATGGAAATATTCAAACAGCAGAGGATACGCTTTGGTGGAGTTTGGTGACTATGACTACTGTGGGTTATGGCGATTTATATCCGGTTACAAACCTTGGTCGTTTATTTGCTGCAATACAAATAGTTTCCGGAATATTTGGTTTTGGTGCTGTGATTTCTTACCTTAACGACCTGGTGAAACGCTGGAAATAGATTGCCGTTTTTTGGATTTTTATTATTTTAGCCTGCTACAACCCACCTTAATATGGAAAAAAAATGTTTGTATTGCAATGAGCCACTGCTCGGAAGGGCTGATAAAAAATTCTGTAACGATTCATGCCGCAACAACTACCATCATCAGCAGAATCATGATCAGATTAATTTGATCCGTAATATTAATAACATTTTGAAGCGCAATAGATCAGTGCTTAAAAATTTGAACCCTAACGGGAAAACAACGGTAAGAAAAACAGTACTTGATTTACAGGGTTTTAATTTTAAATATTTCACCAGCACTTATACCACCCGCGATGGGCGTGTTTACTTTTTTGTTTACGATCAGGGATATCTTCCCCTCGAAAATGACCTGTATATGCTGGTCGAAAACAGGGATATTTAATAAACAATTTCTAATTTCAGTCCGTCCCAGGCCAGCTGCATGCCTTCGGGGAGTTCTGCATTTACGTTGGCTGCTTTCCCCATCAGATGGCTGATATGCGTAAAATAAGTCGTTTTTGCTTTGAGCTGTCTGGCCACTTCAATGGCTTCGCTGAGTGAAAAATGTGAAATATGCTTTTCTTTCCGCACTGAGTCAATCACCAGAATATCAATACCTTTTAATGCCTCAAAGCTTGAGGGGGGGATATAATTTGCGTCTGTGATATAAGCGAAATTACCAATTCTGAAAGCAAAAACCGGTAAATACCGATGCATTACCCTCATGGGTTTGATTATTAAGTCTTTAATAGAAAGATCTTTTTCCGTTAGGTCAATTAAATCAATCGTTGGAACGCCCGGATATTTTTTTTCAGCAAAGGCATAAGAAAACTCAGTTCTTATCACTTCCTGATCTTCCGGCGATGCGAAAATGGGCATTGCTTTTTTTTGAAGGAAATTAAATGAGCGCACATCATCCATTCCGGCAATATGATCTTTGTGGCAATGTGTGATCAAAACGGCATCCATTTTAGTTACGTTTTCGCGAAGCATTTGCTGCCTGAAATCGGGACCGGTATCAACAACCACAGTAGCTTCAGCCGATTCAATCAGTATGGAAGCACGCAGTCGTTTGTCCAGTTTATCTGTTGATAAACAAACATCACAACGGCATCCTATCACCGGAACGCCTTGTGAAGTGCCGCTTCCAAGAATAGTAATGTATGCTGTTTTCATTTCTGCAAAATAACACATTTCCAATGAGACTTTGCGTTTTCTGACCCTAAAATCATACTGATTAGAAATACCTTTTGGTTAATATTTTGTTAAAGATACCTCAGCATTTTAAGCTGATGGATGCCTTAAAAAGTTTACTTTTACAGCCCAAAATCGAGGCTATAAGTGAATCGTATCAAAGTGTTTTTTTTGCAAAGAGCTTTAAACCAGCAGTTTAAGATACGTAATGCTGAACTGCCTTCGTTAAACAAAGTTCAAAAAATTGTGGTGTTGGTAAATCACCATCAATTGCATAAAATCGAAGGAATCGCATTATCTTTAAGTGAAAAGTTTAAAGGTTCAGAGAGCTTGTTTTTGTTGTTGAACACCAGAAACTCCGCCGAGGTTAAACTTCCTGAAAAAGTAATTTTGGTTAATACTAAAGATTTTACACTTTTCGGAAAACTAAAGAACGAAAAAGTTCAGCGCATACTGGATCACAAATGCGATATTCTTATGGATTTTACTTTTGATTCAACTATTTTTGGTCATTACTTGTTAACTTTACAGCAGGCAGCCTTTAAGGTTGGATTTGCATCGCATTCAGCAAACCTTACAGATTTATACCTGCGCATGTCCGAAGATGCTGAAGAAATAAAATGCCTGACAGTATTTTGGGATTATTTTCTCAGATTAAACGGAGTAAATTATGAATAATCATTTGTTTCAGGGAACAGGTGTCGCACTTGTTACGCCATTCGAAGATAATGGTAGTATAGCTTTTGAAGCACTTCAAAAATTGGTGAAACACACCTTGGATGGCAGTGTTGATTTTCTGGTGGCTTTGGGAACAACCAGCGAAGCGCCAGCAATGAATGAAAAAGAAAAAGGCGAAGTCGTGCAAGCAATTCTCGAGGCTTCCTCAGGGCGATGCCCGATTATGCTGGGTGTGGGAGGAAATAACACCAGCGCATTGCTCGAGCAGTTGGAGAGGGGAGTACCAAATGGAATTTCGGGTATTTTAAGTGTGATACCATATTACAACAAGCCTCAGCAAAATGGTCTGATAGCGCATTTTACAGCTATTGCAGAAAAGAGCCCTGTGCCTGTTGTTTTGTATAATGTGCCTGGCCGCACAGGAACAAATATGACTGCAAAAACCTGTCTCGAATTGGCACGGCACCCGAATATTATCGGAGTAAAAGAGGCTTCGGGCAATTTGCAGCAGATTATGACAATAATCCAAAACAAACCAAGTGATTTTGTAGTGCTGTCAGGCGATGATGCCCTTACTTTTCCATTAATTGCACTTGGAGCAAACGGTGTGATTTCCGTTGCCGCAAATGCATTTAGCAAGGAGTTTTCGGATATGGTAAAATCGGCCCGAAACGGCAATATGAAACTAGCTGCTGAGCTTCATTATCAGATGTTCGATAGGATTAATCTGCTTTTTGCCGAGGGGAATCCCGCAGGCGTAAAAGCTTTGCTCGAAATAATGGGGGTATGTGGCAGCAAAACAAGACTGCCGCTGGTAGAAGCTAGTAATCAACTAAAAACCAGTTTAAAGGAAGTTTATTTGTCAAACCAAAACCTTTATTAATTATTTATCAAATGAAATTTATACAAAAAATTCTGATGCTGTTGATTTTTCTGGCATTACCCGTGTTGATGTTAGCTCAAACAACCGATCTGGTTGAGCTTTACAAAAATCGTCCTGAGATTTATTTTAGTTTGGACGTAGAAGATCCTGCCGAGGTAAAAAAACTTATTACTCTGATTTCCATAGATGGGTTCACTGAAGCAGGAATCACTGCCTATGCTAATGTAAAACAGTTTGAGCAGCTCAAAAACAGGGGTTATCGGCCAAAACTTTTAATGCCTCCTTCGTTGATCGAAACAGTGAAGATGACAGATCACATTGATGGCCGCGAACTTCTCGAATGGGATGCCTATCCTACTTACAATGCCTACGTGCAAATGATGCAGGATTTCGAAAGCGACTATCCCGATAACTGTGAGGTGTTTAATTTTGGAACTTTAAACAGTGGCCGCGAATTATTGATGGCGCGCATCAATAATGGATCTGCTGCAGGCAAGCCTAAGTTTTTGTACACAGCTGCTATGCACGGTGATGAAACAGCTGGTTATGTGCTCACGCTCAGATTAATTCACTATTTGTTGTCAAATTACGGTGCTGATCCTCGTGTGACTAATATTGTTGATAACCTGGATATTTTTATCAACCCCTTAGCCAATCCTGATGGAACTTTTTATGCCGGTAACAATACCGTAAATGGTTCAATACGTGGCAATGCCAATGGATTAGACCTGAATCGAAATTATCCCGATCCCGAAGACGGCCCTCATCCTGATGGGAATGCCTATCAGCAAGAAACACTGCATTTTATGCAGTTAGCCGAAGATTATCAATTTACTATGGCTGCCAACTTTCATGGTGGAGCCGAAGTTGTGAATTATCCATGGGATACCTGGGCGCGCTTGCATGCCGATAATGAATGGTGGATCATGGTGAGCCGCGAATATGCTGATTCCGCGCAGTATTATAGCCCTTCAGGTTATCTCACCGATCTAAATAACGGAATCACAAATGGTTATGCCTGGTACTCTACTTCTGGAAATCGTCAGGATTATATGAACTATTTTGCTTCATGCAGGGAGTTTATCCTCGAAATATCAGCAGTTAAAACGCTTCCTGCTAATCAATTGCCTGCACATTGGGACTACAACAAGGCCTCATTGTTGAGTTATATGGAACAAGCTACTTATGGATTGCAAGGAACAGTAGCAGATGCGCTTACAGGTGATCCGATCGAAGCAATGGTAGAAGTGGATGGTCATGATCTTGATAACTCTTACGTTTACAGCACCTTGCCCGATGGAGACTACTTTAGACCTTTAAAATCCGGTAATTGGACTGTTACCTTTTCAGCCGAAGGATATTACCCCGAAACAATTGATGTTACAACTGCGGATTATGAGACCATATTTCAAAATGTAGCATTGAATCCCGGAACTTTGATCGCTGATTTCACTGCTAGCGCATACAGCATTGCAAAGGGCGAATCCATTGATTTCTCCAATAATTCTTACGGTCAAAATATAGTGAGTTATGCGTGGATTTTTGAAGGCGGTGAGCCAGCCATCTCCACAGATGAAAATCCTCAAAATATAGTTTACAACGAAACAGGTAATTTTGATGTCCAACTTACTATCACAGACAACGACGGCGAATCCAGCACCGTATTAAAGGAAGATCTTATTGAAGTAAATCTGATCTATTTGATGCAGGATGGCACTTATAATATGTGCGATGGCATTTTTTACGATGCCGGTGGCCCTAACAATGATTATGGTAATGATCAGGATATTGTTATGACAATCCTTCCGGACGAAGAGGAAGCTTTGGTAAGAGTCGAGTTTTTGAGTTTTGCAGTGGAAGATCAGGCCAGCTGTAATTACGATTGGTTGAAAATTTTTGATGGCACCTCCACGATGGCACCACTTATCGGCACCTATTGTGGAAATAATTCTCCAGGAGAAGTTATCGCCGGCAACGAAGCAGGTGCATTAACTTTTCAGTTTCATTCGGATGGCTCAGTAACTGAATTGGGTTGGGCAGCTCAGGTTTCCTGTACCTCAACTGTTGCGCTCACCGAAAAAAGCAGTTCTAAAATAGCTGTTTGGCCTAATCCCTCATCTTTTAGACTTATCAATATCGAATCAACCGTTGCTTTTTCTGCAATCACAGTGTTGGATATGCAGGGGAATTTTGTTTGGCAAAAGGAAGCTTCTCAAAAACGTGAATTACTTGATCTTAAAGAAATTCCTGCCGGAATGTATATGCTTAAGCTTGAAATGCAGCAGGGAACAGTGGTCAATAAAAAGATCGTTTTACAGTAAAATCTGAAAAATTTACCCAATAGATTAAAGGCCCGGAGATTCTTCTTCGGTTTTTTTTTACCATACAAAGTATATGCTCTTGTGCAGGAGCACCCTTGAAAGGGCATAAAAAAGTACCGTAAAAACAACAAGGCCACGCATTAACCGGATGGTGCGGTTGTCATCTTCTTCAAACATTAAATCGTCAGAATACCTGCTTCTCAGGAAAAAGAGTATCAGCATCACGCCCATTATAATCCAGCTGAAACGTTCGTGAAACTGCCCGTCTGGAAGAAAATAGATATAGATCAAAGCGGAGCCAATTAGGTAGGGCACTATCACTTGTGCAGTTATAAAAAATGGAGCGATACGTTCGTTATACCTTACAAAATATGCATTAGCTGATAAAGCAACAAGTCGTGCAGAAAAAATGGACATAAGCAAAAGACCAAAAAAGCCGATGAGTGAAATAATCATCTTGAAAGTATCAGTCAGGTACATCCAATTGAAAACATGTCCAATACCTTCGGTTAACAAATTACCCAGCATCAGGCCTCCAAAAAAATAGGTGATGGCATGAAAGCTTAACCAAAAAAAGAACACCTTAAAAGGTATGGCATCAGCAACCAATTGATAAAAAGCCAACAAGGATAAAATGCCAAAGATGAGCGTTAGTATATAGCCCGAACTAAAAATCATAATCACGGCATCATGCGTCCACTCATAGGGTTCAATATGAAAGAAATAACCGTTATAGTCAATAGAAATTTCGTAATCGTACATCCCGGCTGTAAGCACAAAAGATAATTGGTTGATATAGAAAATAAACAAATACGAAAGCACAAAGGCTATAATTGAGTTGAGTGCAATTATCCAGAAATTCCGTCTGCTGAGTTGGTTGTTCATTTGACTAAAAAAAGGGGGGATCATGTTAGTGATCCCCCGATTGTTTAAACGTTTTCAATATCGGCCATTTCAGATGTATAGGCTTTTTGTTCAAGTTTTTGTTTCACTTCTTTAAAAGCCTTAATGGTATAGGCAACATCTTCTAATGTATGCACTGCTGTAGGAATAAGTCTCAGAAGTATAATGCCTTTTGGTACAACAGGATAACTAACGATTGAACAGAAAATATTGTAATTTTCACGTAAGTCGTAGGTAATCTGTGTGGCTTCGCCAACGGTTCCGTTAAGCATCACAGGTGTTACGGGCGACTCAGTATTTCCGATATCGAGTCCTGCTTCTTTCAATCCATTTTGGAGCGTTTTTACAATTGTCCAGAGTTTTTCACGGTGTTCGGGTTGGGTACGAATCATATCCAAACGTTTGAGGGCACCAATAACCATTGGCATGGGAAGTGATTTCGCAAATATCTGCGAGCGCATATTGTACATCAGGTATTTGATCACTTTGTAATCTCCCGCAATAAAACCTCCAATTCCGGCCATGGATTTCGCAAAAGTGGCAAAATACAAATCTACGTCTTTTTGTACGCCATAATGCTCGTCGGTCCCAGCTCCTGTAGCTCCCATTGCTCCAAAACCATGTGCATCGTCAACAAGCAATCTGAAATTGTACTTGGCTTTAAGTGCGACGATTTTGTCGAGCTTACCCAGATCACCCGACATGCCGTACACACCTTCTGTTATCACCAAAATTCCACCACCCGTTTGTGCTGTCATTTTTGTGGCACGTTTGAGTTGTGTCTCCAAATTTTCGATGTTGTTGTGCGGATATACAAACCGTTTTCCAAAATGTAAGCGCATGCCATCAATGATGCAGGCGTGAGCTTCGCTATCGTAAACAATCACGTCCCTGCGATCGACAATTGAACTTATTACAGAGAGAATACCCTGATATCCATAATTTAAGAGGTAAGCATGCTCTCGTTTTACATAGGCAGCAAGCTCGCGTTCGAGCTGTTCGTGATAATTCGTTTGCCCCGACATCATGCGGGCACCCATTGGATAGGCCATGCCAAAAGCAGCAGCTCCTTCGGCATCGGCTTTGCGCACTTCAGGATGATTAGCTAATCCCAGGTAGTTGTTTAAGCTCCAAATCAGCCGTTCTTTGCCGTGAAATATCATGCGATTACTGATGTCGCCTTCAAGTTTTGGGAACATGAAATAACCTTCCGCCTGATCGGCATACTGGCCGAGTGGTCCAAGGTTTAATGTACATTTATCAAATAGATCCACAGATTTAAGTTTTAAATTTGGCTGCGAAATTACAAAAAATCAATGATTTTGAGGTATGCAATATGTTGTTGGTATTAACGTTTTTTAGACCTGATGAGTAAGGATGATTTTGGTAATTACCTGGTTAAAACCACTAAGGACTAAATCATTTGATAAGAATGCTTTAAGATCGAAAATGATTTTTCATTATGAAATTTGTGTACTTTTGCGCCATGATTAAGAAAATGCTTTTCGTTGGTTTCATTTTGATGAGCCTGGTGTTTGCGTCCTGTAGCAAATATAATAAATTGCTAAAAAGCACTGATAATGAAACTAAATTTGAGGCTGCGGTCGATTACTTCGAACGTGATGATTATAACAGAGCTCTTGAACTTTTTGATTTGTTGCAGGCTGCTTATCGGGGCACTGCCAAAGGCGAAGACATTAGCTACTATACTGCCTACTGCTACTACAACTTAAAAGATTATACGGTTGCCAGTTACTACTTTAAAAGGTATGTGCAATCCTATCCGCAATATGCCAGAGCAGAAGAATGTTTGTTTATGAGTGCGTATTGCTATTATCTGGATTCGCCAAGGTATAGCCTGGATCAAACTAATACATATTTAGCAATTAATGAGTTGCAAGTTTTTACTGACACTTATCCGAAAAGTGAAAGGGTAGCTGAGGCCAATGAATTAATTGATAATTTGCGCAAGAAATTAGAGCTTAAAGATTTCAATATCAGTATCATGTATTACCGTATGCGGGATTATATGGCTGCTATTACTTCTTTTGAAAACTTGCTTAAAAACTACCCCGACACCGAACGACGTGAAGAAGTTTTGCAGTATATGGCGCTGGCTTATTACGAATTTGCAGAAAACAGTATTCCTGAAAAGAAAAGAGAACGCTACGAGTCAGCTGTTGAAGCATATAATAACCTACTTTACCTTTATCCCGAGAGCGAGTATTTATCTGACTTAAAAATTATCGACTCAAAAGCCAGACAACGTTTAGAATCGTATCAATAAAATCACATATGGACTTTAAAAAAATTAAAACAGACACAACGGCGGTTACCCGGCAGAAAGACCTTTTTTACGAAGGCACTGGAAATATCTACGAAACTACTGCAATTCTCTCAAAAAGAGCCAATCAGATTTCAATAGAAATGAAGGAAGAGCTCAATAAGAAAATCAGTGAGTTTGCTTCATCATCAGATAACCTGGAAGAAGTTTTTGAAAACCGCGAGCAAATAGAAGTTGCCAAGTTTTATGAGCGTTTGCCGAAACCAACGCTTATTGCCATTCAGGAATTTCTGAGTAATGAAATTTATTTTCGCAATCCGCATAAAGAAAATAGCGATTTTTAATAGCATTTCCTGATGCTCAAGGGTAAGAAAATCCTCATCGGAATTACTGGCAGCATTGCAGCCTACAAAATTCCTTTACTAATACGTTTGCTTATCAAGGAACAAGCTGAAGTAAGGGTGATTATGACTGAATCGGCTAAGGATTTTGTTACTCCGCTAACTTTAGCTACCCTGGCAAAAAATCCGGTTTTAACTGAGGCTTTCGATCCTGCAACCGGAAGTTGGAACAGCCATGTTGAGCTGGGTTTGTGGGCCGATCTTTTTTTGATAGCTCCTATAAGTGCTAATACCTTAGCAAAATTAGCTCATGGAATTGCCGATAATTATTTGTTAACAGTTTATTTGTCAGCACGTTGTCCTGTGCTTTTTGCGCCTGCGATGGATTTGGATATGTACAGGCACCAAAGCACTCAGGATAACATCAGCCGCTTGCTCAAAAGGGGGCATCATTTGCTCGCACCTGCTTCGGGTGAGCTGGCTAGCGGACTCTGTGGCGAAGGCAGGATGATGGAGCCCGGAGATATATTTGATGAGCTGAAGCAATTTGTCAAACAGCAGCATGCCTTTTATGGCAAAAGTGTGCTTATTACAGCTGGCCCAACTTATGAAGCTATCGACCCGGTTAGGTTTATCGGTAATCACAGTTCGGGAAAGATGGGCATTGAAATTGCTCATGCTTTTGCAGAAGCTGGTGCTTCGGTTAAACTGATTTTGGGGCCTTCAGCGATTCGGGTTGAACATCCATCAATTGAAGTTTTGCCGGTTACCACTGCTCAGGAAATGTATGATGCATGCATGGCTTTATTTGCTGAATCAGAGATCATGGTAATGAGCGCAGCAGTGGCAGACTACAAACCTGTAGAGGTTGCAGATCAAAAAATTAAAAAATCTGGCGAAACCCTTCAACTTAAGCTTGTTAAGAATCCTGATATACTGAAGAAACTTGGCGAACAAAAGCAATTTAACCAGTTTTTAGTTGGTTTTGCCCTCGAAACTAACAACGAATTAGCGCACGCTAAACATAAGTTGGATACGAAACAATTGGATATGATCGTTCTTAACTCACTTGCTGATCCCGGCGCAGGATTTGGAACAAATACCAACAAAGTGACTTGTTTGACGAAAGATGATCAACGAATTGAATTTGAGCTGCAATCCAAAAAGGAATTAGCTAGAAAACTCATTGTTCTTATTCATAAATTAACAGGCAAAAACCAGGCGAATGCTAAATAATCTTTATAATATTTTCAGGTTTAAATCCACACTTATCTTTCTTGCGCTGCTGTTTCTTGGATTACCCAAGCTGAGGGCACAAGAATTTTTGGCAGATATTCGTGTTACGGCGCCAACCATCGAAGGCACAGATCGTCGTGTCTTTGAGTCGTTGCAACAAGCACTTTACGATTTTATTAATAACCGAAAATGGACCAATATTAATTTCAAAAATCAGGAAC
The DNA here is from genome assembly GCA_964592595.1 of uncultured Lentimicrobiaceae bacterium. Classification (GTDB taxonomy): domain Bacteria; phylum Bacteroidota; class Bacteroidia; order Bacteroidales; family F082; genus UBA5536. The sequence goes on from CAZQFH010000033.1 coordinate 25,144, forward strand.
GAATTGAGTGCTCGATACTCATCACTGTGAAAGAACGCGTTTCGTCCGACGAGTTCAAGGGAACAATTAACCTGGTTTTGAGACGACCTGTTTATAAATCCTCGTACAATAGTGTGCTGTTGAATTATGTTGATGAAAGTTTTCAGTTTAGGTACATTGAATCGCAACCTCTTGATTACATAGAAAATAGCTATTCATCAAGCCTCACTTCCACAGTGGCGTTTTACTTGTATTATTTTTTGGGGATGGATTTTGACAGTTTCTCGCTTTATGGAGGCGACCCGTTTTTCAGGGTTGCCGAATCCATTGTAAATGCTGCGCAAAATGCCTCGGAACGTGGCTGGAAAGCTTTTGACGGAAACAGAAACCGCTATTGGCTGGTCGAAAATATGACCAATCCGGCTTACCGTCCTTTGCGACAGTTTTTGTATGAGTACCACAGACTTGGCCTTGACGTGATGTCAGAAAAACCTGACGAAGGCAGGGCGAAAGTTGGCGAAACCCTCAGCTTTCTTGAACAAACCTGGCGCGAAAGGCCAAATTTATTGATGCTTCAGCTTTTCCTTGATGCAAAAAGAGATGAGATCATTAATGTTTTTTCTCAGGGAAGCCCCCAGGAAAAAACGAAGGCTGTGAATATCATGCGTGAAATCGATCCCGCAAACGCTTCCAAGTACGAAAAAATTCTCGCACCTAAATAGGCATCCTTAATCCATTTGTTTCTTTAAATTTGCGACAAATCCCACACGATTATGTTGCAAAAGCTACTGGTGTCGAATTATGCCCTTATTGATAAGCTGGAAATTGATTTTAAAGCGGGTTTTACTGTAATAACAGGTGAAACTGGAGCAGGAAAATCAATTTTATTGGGCGCATTGGGATTGGTAATAGGCAAACGCGCTGATGTCTCTGTTTTGGCAGACCCAGTTAAAAAGTGTTTTGTAGAAGTAAGTTTTCAACTTGATGATAATCGCTTAAAACCTGTCTTCGAAAAGCTTAATCTGGATTTTGAGCAGGAGTGTTTGATGAGAAGAGAAATAAATCCTAACGGAAAATCAAGAGCATTTATTAATGATACACCTGTGAACCTTCAGCAGCTCAAATTGATTGGAGCACAACTCGTTGATATACATGCCCAACATGATTCCTTGCTGCTTACTGATCAAGCATATCAATTAAATGTACTGGATGCGATGCTCGAAAGTCCTGAACCCCTGGAAAGCTATAGATCAAAATATGAAGATTATTTGCAGTTGAGAAGTGAAATTCAAGCGCTTAAATTGAGCCTGGAGAGCTACGAAGCAGCATTTGATCTGATAAGTTTTCAACTGGAAGAATTTGAAAAGGCAGCATTGCAGCCAAACGAGCTTGAAGAACTTGAACAAAGGCTCAACACCTTAACCCATGCCGAAGAAATTAAAGCGACGCTTTTTACTTCTAATCAAATTCTACAGCAATCTGAGGAACCGCTTTTGCAACAGATCAATCAGCTTAGTCAACAATTGAAACGATTGTCAGATTATTTACCTGAAGCCAAAGATTTGAATGCCAGAATAGAAAGTATTCATATTGATCTGAAAGACATTAGTTTTGAATTGGCCAGAATGGAAGATGAAAGCCAGTTCGATCCGCAGGAATTAACCCATTGTCAAGAACGCCTCGACCTTATTAATCATCTGATGCATAAGCATAGGGTGCAGGAATATAAGGCTTTACATGAGGTGCATCAGGAACTAAATGCTAAACTGAACAAATTGGATTTTGATAAGGATATACTAAAGTCGAAAGAAATTGAACTCAGCAAATTAATTACCGTTTTGCAAAAGCTTGCCGATGGTCTCCATACAAAAAGAGTGGTAGCTGCAAAACCATTTGAACGTGATGTAACGAAAGTGCTTCATGAGCTTGGAATGCCTCATGCGGTTTTTCGTTTGCAATGTGAGCGAACAGAAAAATTGCATCCAGATGGACAATCAAAGGTGTTTTTTCAGTTTTCGGCAAATAAAGGCGTTGCTGTAGCTGATATGGGAAAAATTGTTTCGGGTGGTGAATTGTCACGACTGATGTTGGCCGTTAAAAATAAACTCTCAGATACTGGGATGATTCCAACGCTGATTTTCGATGAGATTGATACCGGTGTTTCCGGCGAGGTAGCAGCAAAGTTGGCCAAGGTTTTAAAACAAATGTCGACGGGTATGCAATTGATTACGATAACTCATTTGCCTCAGATAGCCAGCAAAGCTGAGCACCATTTTCATGTTTTTAAAAAGGAAGAAAATGACCGCACCCAATCGGTAATTAAAGTGCTTTCGGCAGCCGAACGTTATCATGAAGTGGCTAAAATGCTGAGTAATGATAATGTTACTTCAACAGCCTTAAAGGCTGCCAAAGAGCTTTTTAAATAAGCATGCGCTTTTTCAGTAATTTTAAACTCTTATTGTGCATATAATTTCTTAACTTATATAAGATCAATTTAATAGTCCTAAAAAACGGCTTAAATCATGCATTTACGGGCATAAAAGCTGCTAATTAAAAATTGAACTATCTTTGTCCGCTGTTAATTTTAAAAATTACCATTATGGCCTATAATCTTTTAAAAGGGAAAAAAGGAATTATTTTCGGAGCACTCGACAGTAAGTCAATAGCCTGGAAAGTTGCTGAAAAGGCTTTTGAAGAAGGAGCTGTTTTTACACTGAGTAATACGCCAACGGCGCTGCGATTTGGCGAGTTGGAGGAATTGGCCAAAAAATGCAATGCAACTATAATACCTGCAGATGCTACTTCTGTCGAAGATTTAACGCGAGTATTTAATGAAAGTATGAAGGTGCTTGGTGGAAAAGTGGATTTTGTATTGCATTCGATCGGAATGTCGCTAAATGTGCGTAAGAAGCGTGTTTACAGTGATTTAGATTATAATTTTCTGAATAAAACACTGGATATTTCAGCAATTTCCTTCCACAAAATGTTGCAGATCGCATTTAAAATGGATGCCATAAATGAATGGGGATCAGTTTTGGGGCTTTCTTATGTAGCGGCTCAGCGTACACATTACGGCTATAACGATATGGCTGATGCCAAGGCATTATTGGAATCTATAGCGCGCAGCTTTGGTTATATCTATGGTCGTGACCGAAAAATCAGGGTAAATACAATTTCGCAGTCGCCTACAATCACTACAGCCGGAAGTGGCGTTAAAGGTTTTGACGGACTGATGGACTTCACTAATCGGATGTCACCGCTTGGTAATGCTAATGCCGAAGAATGCGCTGATTATTGTATCACCATGTTTTCTGATCTTACCCGTAAAGTCACTATGCAAAATTTATTTCACGATGGCGGATTCTCGAGCATGGGTATGAGCTGGAGAGCAATGCAGATGTACAACAAAAGCATCAACTGCGACTGCAACAACGAAAAAGATACTGTGATGGATTAAGTGTCCTATCAAAAAAAAGTTTACTTTGGGGCAGTGAAATGCTGCAAATGAGGTTAGTAAATCTACTTATATTTCTGTTTTTCTTATTTCCGTCTTTTGGTATTGCTGAAAGCGCTGCCACTGCTGATAAGCTTCCACCTGAATGGACGGTTCAAGAAGATGTTTTTGCCCGCTTTTCCAACTTTGAATATCTACAAGATCATGATTTGGGAGCCATTTCAGATATCGTTCAGGATCGTATTGGGTTTATTTGGCTGGCAGGCGAAAAAGGATTAGGCCGTTTTGATGGGTATGAGTTTCGTGTATATCTCGCCGATTCAATAACAGGCTCACTTCATGGAAATTTAATCAGCTCGCTACTGGTTGATGGAGAGGGCAAACTTTGGGTTGGGCATTCAGGAGGTATTTCAACCTATGACGAATTTAACGATCGATTTGATAATGTCTTTGGCTTTTTTAGTGAGGATATAGCAATAATTGATAGTGTATATGTGCGTGCGATATATTTAGAAGGCGATTCGTTGCTTTGGTTCGAAACTGCCGATGGCTGGCTTAATCAGTATAAAAGAAAAACGGAGGAAATCGTAAGGTTACAACACCATCAGTCAGTGTCGCAGCCCTATTATCGCTACCATGCGGTGATCAAAGATATGGATGGAGATTTGTTTGTTGGTGGGCGTGGTATTCCACCTTTGCTCTATGATGAGCAGTCAAATAGTTTTGAGCAACTTAAAATTGATCCTAACGAGGCTCCGGGTACCAAGAGGGAGAAAGATGTTTCCTTTCTTTTTAATGAAAAGCCCGGATTGTTGTGGGTTGGCGGACTCGAAGGGCTTTACTTGTACGAAAAAGACAGCAAGTATTTTCATAAATACCGGGCAGGAACGGTGTACGATATGATAAAATCCCGCGATGGAAAATATTGGCTGGGAAGTGGTAATGGTGCTTATAAAATTAAAATGCAAACCGGAGAGGTAACACATTTCCGCTTAAATAATAATGATCCTGGATCGCTTGGCGGCGTTAGAATTTTTGATATTTTTGAAGACAGAAGCGGACGGATATGGCTGGCTCACGAAAATGGTGTTTCCACGCATCAACCTGTGAAATCGGAGGTTAAGTACCTGTTTCACATTCCCGGATTATATCATACACCTGCATCGAGCCGGATTACAAGTTTAGAGCGTAAGTCGCAAACGGAATTATGGATAGCTACTGCTGATGAAGGATTAGATGTGCTTGATATGCGTAATTTTACTTTTAAACATTACTCCCCTGAAAATAGAACAGATATCCCTTCACCTCATATCCGCTCTCTCAAAAAGCACCCTGATGGCACTTTATATGTAGGTTATTGGTCGGGTAGGGGCTTTGGAAGATTGCCTCATGGAGGCGCCAAGTTCGAGAACTTTAGTTATGATCCTTTCAGCTTTAAAAGAGACTGGTACAACGATTTCGATTTTGATCAGCAGGGGAATGTTTATTTGGGTTTTTGGGGTGGTCCCGGTTTAACGGTCTTTGACCATAAGCAAGGTAAATTTGATCGTGAACTTTCAGCTCTGCTTCCTGATCCTTATGCCGATCGTCTTATAACATCACTTTTTAAAGCTAAGGATGATAAATTGTGGATTACCACTACACAATCTGGCTTAATTTGTTATGATAGTAAAAAAGATACCGCTATTTCGTATTTCGAAAATAAGAGAAAGGGAGGTGGTATTTCTGAAGAACTTTTATTTGATGTTACATCAGATTTTAATGGAAATATTTGGGCTTCAGGCTATAATTTATACGCCTATCAGCCAAACGAAGATCATTTCGTAAAACAAAATCTAGGAGTTGAATTCGATTTTCTGGAAATTTACCGGATGCATCCAACAAAAGACGGAAAACTATGGTTACTTACATCTGCCGGTCTTATGCGTTATGATCCAGAAGCCGAATGGCTCACAGATTTTAGTGTGCATGTGAAATTAAATTTTAAACCTACACAAGCTGCTGTACTTCAATGGGATGACAATACGCTTATACTGGTTGGTGCAAACGGACTGGCTCTTGTCGATACGGATAAACTTGGTTATAAACATGCTTTTCCAAAGGTATTTTTAACACATTTGGATGTGTTTAATGAGCTTTACATACCGATGCTCGAAAATCTTGATGAAGTAACACTCGCCTACGACCAGAATTTTTTTACCATTCATTTTGGTACTGATCGTTGGGAAAAGGAAGAGCCTTACACTTATTACTACAAGCTCGAAGGATTTGATAATGAATGGAGGGCGTTGATGCCGCAGCAAAAATCAGCCTATTTTACTAATGTTCCGGCCGGAAATTATATTTTTAAAATGCGTACAGGTGATGCTTATGGCAATAGAAGTGATCAGGAGGCTCGTTTATTGATCAATGTGATTCCTGCCTGGTGGCAGCGCTGGTGGTTTATAGTTTTAATAATTCTTTCTATCATTGGATTTGTTGGTTTGATTTGGTTTTTACGAATACGTGATATCAAAATGAAATGGCTGAACACCGATCTTAATCAGCAGTTATTGCGTTTGCAGATGAATCCTCATTTTATTTTTAATTCCCTTACGTCCATTCAAAACTATATCTATTCCAATCAAACCCACCTTGCAGGCCAGTATTTATCAGATTTTGCAAGGTTGATCAGGCTTATTCTCGAAAACAGTCGTCACGAACTTATTAGCCTCGAAAAGGAAATTGAAACCATCAGTTTGTATATGGAACTTCAAAAGCTTCGTTTTACCGAGAAGATCGATTTTAGTATTAATGTTGATCAGGCAATAGATACTGAAGTTACCTATGTGCCTCCAATGATGACGCAGCCTTTTCTGGAAAATGCTTTGGAACACGGAATCAAAAATAGTTTTAGGGATGGTGTGATAGCATTGAGTTATAAGTTGGTTGATAAAAAAATCAGATTTGAATTGAGAGATAATGGAATTGGGATTGTGGCTTCAAAAAGTATGAAAACTGATGATCAGATTAATCAACATGAGTCCTTATCCATTTCCATTTGCCGTGAGCGTCTTCAACTGCTCGAAAGGAAAACAAAAACCCGAATTCCTTTCATTTTGGATGAAATTGTTGAAGATGGCCTGGTAAAAGGAACCCGAGTAGCTTTTGAAATACCACTGAGAGGTAGTTTTGTTAGTAAAAAAATTAAGGCATGAGCATAAAAGCATTAATTGTTGATGACGAGGAAAACTCGCGCAAAGCTTTATTAAATATGTTGCAATACTATTGCAAGGATATTGAAGTGATAGGACAGGCCGAAAACATTAGCAGTGCTTTTGAAATGGTAAATGAGCATAATCCTGATGTTGTTTTTCTGGATATTCAAATGCCCGGTGGGAATGGTTTTGAATTGTTGAAAAAGTTCAAACCAATTCCTTTCAAAGTGATTTTTGTTACGGCTTTTGATCATTTTGCCCTAAGAGCAATCAAGCTGAGTGCAGTGGATTATTTGCTTAAGCCTTTAAGCCCTAAGGAATTGATTAGATCGATAGATAAACTGGAAAAACAAATGGATGATGAGGATTTGCTTAATAAGCAAATTGAAACACTTGAAGATAATTTGCAACCAGACAAACCGGTAAAGAAAATTATCCTCAATACTTCCACCGCTATGCATGTGATCAAAATCAATGAGGTGATCCGCTGCGAAGCCGACGAAAATTACACCCGTGTAATCCAGGAAGATGGTAAAGCTGTGTTGGTTGCAAAAACACTCAAAGAGTTTGATGAGATGTTAAGTCCTTTTGGTTTTTGTCGCATTCATCAGTCCCATCTGATCAATCTTAGTCATGTGATAACCTTTGAAAAAAGTGTAGGTCTTGTAATTCTTTCAACTAAAGAACGCGTTCCTGTGTCGAGTCGACGAAAAGAATTCTTTCTGTCGGCCTTGCAACATCATGTTTGATTTTTGCAAATACTCAATCAGGTAATACACTTAATAAGTAAACTTAATCATTGATCAAATTGATTTGACTTTAGGGGCCTGCTATTACTAATTTGCAGCCATATGTAACCCCTTAAATCAATTTACAATGAAAACAAAAAATGTACTCATTGCCTTAGGCACACTGCTGATGTTTGTTATGTTTACAACATCATCATGCAAGAAAAAAGATGATCCGGAACCAACTCCGCCACCAACTACTTACACACCATCTTTTTCGGCAACATCAATAGCTATTGATGCCACAACAATCGATTTCTACATTACCTGTGTTACAGATGATTATGAATTGATTAAAGTAGAAGTAAAATCACCGGGCGCTTTGCAAGATGACACTTACCTTGGTAATGGCATGTTATTGATTCGAAGTGAACCAATTACATTTCCAAACTTTTTCGTTAGAACAAGTGGTACCTGGACGTTTATTATCACCGGAACAATTAAGAGTGGCTCGCATATAGGTGAGTCATTCACAGTTAGTACTTCTGTATCAGTAAGTGGTAAGTAAAAACTAAGCCGGTTTTGTTGCAAAGTTCATCCAACCATGAGATTGTTATTAGTACTTTTTGCTTTGGCTGTTATTCTGCCACTCGGTGGCTGCAAGCAGTCGGTTAATTCGGAAAATGAGTTATGTGACGGTGTTTTTTTTATGGACATGGATGGTTTTAGTAACAAAAGTATTTGCAGCGATCACCTCGATACGTACGTTCTTAATAAGAATGATTTAAGTTTAATGGTAATGAACGATGAACTTGCCGGAAAAGTAATCTTTGAGCTGATGCTTAATCCTTACGAAGGCCCCGGTGAATACAAATTTGGCACCAATGCCAACAAATGTGAAGTCATCGTTCGGGGTGCTTCGGATGAATTTTACAAATGTACCTCAGGAAATATCCTCGTAACCGAAGCCACTGCAAATAAAATGGAAGCTAATTTCTCAATCGTAATTGAGGGATTTTATAATAAAAAAGTTCTTCACGCCCGAGGAGGGGTACATTTGTAGTTTTCTCGTTTGATGTGATCAGTAGGGCCGGCCATTGCGCCGGCTTTGCTGGTTTATAAACCTTGTAATTGTTTGTCCATACTGAGCATAAACAAAGCAAGATCATATTTCACCGGGTCATGGTTATCAAACAGAAGTAACTGATTAGTGAGTTCATCTGCAGCTTTTTTGTCGTCTTGTTTTCTTTTTAGTAACCCCAGTTCGCGTGCGGATCTTCCTGTATGAAGATCAAGTGGGCAAATTAAGGCATGGGCTGGGATGCTTTTCCATAATCCAAAATCAATTCCGGATTCATCCTGCCTTACCATCCACCTCAAAAACATATTGATTCGCTTCGCAGAAGCGCCTTTTTCGGGATTTGCCAAATGTTTTTCGGTTCGTTTTTCGTGGGGATAACTCAACAGTATTTTTCTGACGAATACAATTGCATCCCAAATATTTCCCTGTGCAAAACCACTCGAAAAAGTCTGTTCCAATCCGTCATGTTTTCTGTAAATCATTGCAAGGGCATAAACCAAAGCATGGCAGTCAATACCTTTAAATGTTCTGTATTGAAATTGTTCCAATCGACTAAAATCTCTTGCTTTTGCTTGCATCAGGAATTGATAGGGAGCATTATCCATTAGTTGCATCAAAATACCTGCTCTTTCGATAATTTGTTTGCGCATCCCCCAGGATAACAATGCTGTAAGAAAACCAGCTATTTCAATATCTTCTTTGCTACTAAATTGATGTGGAATACTGATCGGGTCATTAGCAATAAAAATCAGATCTTTAGTGATTTGTGATAATTTGGAGTCGAGTAAGGCTTTTATATGAATCATAGGTGCAAAGTTAATTTTTGCCCGAAATAAAAAAGCCTTCCTTTTAAGGGGAAGGCTTTGATTTTGGTTTTTGGTTACAACTACTGTAATTCTTGAACAGTAATCACATTTTTAAGACCCATATTAATCGCATCTTCATTGAGCGGAATGAGTTTGTGATAGCGTTCGGGCAATGATTTCTTCAAGCCCCGAATTACGTTCTCCATCTTAACGACAGGCTTAATTTTGAGGTATGCGCCAAGCACAACCATATTAAAAATTTTAGTATTACCCATTTCAGCTGCTAATCGGGCGGCTTCAATCTGGTAAATGTTGATGTCTTTTCTTTCCGGATGACCGGTGATTCCGTTTGGATCGTAAAGTAAAGTGCCACCAGGCCGAACTCCCGATTCGAATTTATCCATCGACTGCTGGTTCAAGATGATGGCAGAGTCGAAAATCGTAAGAATAGGTGAGCTGATTCGTTCGTCGCTTACGATAACGGTAACGTTTGCTGTTCCCCCGCGCATTTCCGGGCCATAGGATGGCATCCAGCTTACTTCTTGGTCTTGCATAATGCCGCTATAAGCTAAAATCTTACCCATAGAGAGTACACCTTGTCCGCCAAATCCGGCTATAATTAATTCTTCAGTCATTGTTCTGGTATTTTAATTCAACATCTTAAAGTAACTGACCGTCAACTTTTATATCGCCGAGCGGGTAGAAAGGAAACATATTTTCCTCCATCCAAACATTGGAATCGCGAGGTGTCATTTTCCATCCGGAATTGCAATTGGAAACTATTTCAACAAAGGAGACGCCTGGCTTCCCGTCGCGTTGATTCTCGAATGCTTTTTTGATTGCTTTTTTAGCTTTTCTAACGTTTCCAGGGGTATGCACAGACTGACGTGTCACGAAATAGGTTCCTGGTAGCTGAGCAACTAATTCTGTGGCCTTTAAGGGGTTACCCATTGTTTGCACATCCCTGCCGAAAGGTGAGGTGGACGATTTCATACCGGGAAGGGTAGTAGGTGCCATCTGACCTCCAGTCATGCCATAAATACCATTATTGATAAATATAATCACAATTTTTTCGCCACGATTGCAGGCGTGTATGGTTTCGTTGGTGCCTATAGCAGCCAAATCGCCATCTCCCTGATAAGTGAAAACGATTTTATTTGGCCATACTCTTTTAATGCCAGTTGCTACGGCAGGAGCGCGTCCGTGTGCAGCTTGTTGCATATCAATATTCATGAATTCATAGGCAAGAACCGAGCATCCAACAGGAGCAACGCCAATGGTTTGTTCTTCCAAACCCAATTCTTCGATTACTTCCATCGTGATTCGGTGGGCAGTTCCATGACCGCAACCCGGACAATAACTCAGCACTTTGTCCGTCATGAGTTTAGTTTTGGTATAAACCAGATTTTCGGGTTTAATAATGTCTTCCAGTGTTATTTCAGCCATGATTTTAACCTCCTATTATTTTTTGTTCAAGCGCTTCGAGTACTTCTTCGGGTGTGTGCACAATGCCACCATAACGCCCAAAATGTTCCACTTTGGAGCAGCCTTTTACGGATAAATGAACATCTTCAACCATCTGTCCGGCACTCATTTCAACGGCCAGGAAGCCTTTTATGCCTTTGCCGCACATTTCAAACATTTTAACGGACGGGAAAGGGAATAGCGTGATCAAACGGAACAGTCCTGCTTTGATACCTTTTGCTCTTGCAAGCTTAACAGCTTTCTGAGCAATACGTGCACTCGAACCATATGCCACATAGATGTATTCAGCGTCATCACAATCGATTAATTCGTAACGAACTTCTTTTTCGGTAATTTCTTGGTATTTGGCTTGAAGCTTATGGTTGTGCTCTTCCATTTTATGGCTATCCAAATCCAACGAAGTGATTATTCTGCGTTCAGTTCCTGATTTTTTACCTGTTGTGGCCCACGGATATCTTTCATTGATTTCATCGTCGGTAAGTCGTGGAATTGGATCAAATAGTTCAACTTTTTCCATCATCTGACCAATTACCCCATCGCTGAGAATCAGCACGGGAATACGGTATTTGAATGCCAGATCAAATCCATCTCGCACAAAATCAGCCATTTCCTGCACTGATGCAGGTGCCAGCACAATCTGACGGTAATCGCCATGTCCGCCTCCTTTGGTGCTTTGAAAATAATCTGCTTGTGAAGGTTGAATGGTTCCAAGGCCTGGGCCGCCACGCACCACATTGGCATACAAGCAGGGTAGTTCTGCTCCTGCGATATAGGAAATGCCTTCTTGCTTGAGGCTGATACCGGGACTTGATGATGAAGTCATAACTTTTTTCCCTGCACCGGCAGCACCATAAACCATGTTGATGGCTGCAATTTCGCTTTCGGCCTGCAACACAACCATGCCGGTTCTGTCGGTTGGTTTTTCGGCCATGAGGTATTCAATCACCTCTGATTGAGGGGTTATCGGGTATCCAAAATAGGCATCAGCACCAGCTCTGATTGCTGCTTCTGCTAAGGCTTCGTTCCCCTTCATGAGTTTCAATTCGCTCATTATAATGTTTTTTAATTGTTTGACAATGATAGGTTAAAGTTTAACCTTATACACTGTAATCACACCGTCGGGGCAGACGATGGCACAGTTTGTACAGCCGATACACGCCTCAGGGTCTTCCATGTAAGCATAGTGGTATCCTTTGCCGTTTACTTCTTTAGCCAGTGCGATAACGTCGGTAGGGCAGGCCGGAATACAAACTTCACAACCCTTACACTTCTCAACGTCAACAACAATGGCTCCTCTGACTTTTGCCATATTATTTTTTATTTAAAAGTTAATGCTATCCATTGCTCAAAATTACAGTTTTTAGCGCTATTTTTAGTGATTATTGCTCTGTTAAATGGTTCATTACCTCTAATTTATAACCAGTTTAAATAGTGTTTTTATTTGGACTTGGTAAGCCTGATGTTTAAGGTTCATTTGTTTTGAGAATTATATTTTTTAAGTCATCATTTGTTAATTAGGACTTGCTGAAAAACTCGAAATCGACAATCCCTGTCAATATTACCCCCGCATATTGCGGGGCTGCACCTACGGTATTTTGATACACGCTATTTTTATAAAGATTATCGCCACGCTGTGGCTCATTTCAAGGTGCGTAGCACCGTTAATATTTATAAGGAAGATACTACTACAAGGTATTGAGGTGCAGCCCCGCTGAGCGGGGGTAATATCTGGTGCAAGGATTTTTATTGCAGACTTCCAAATATCTTGCAGAAACCTCCCATGAGAATTCTATTTATTGTCACAATACCAATCAGTTAA
>CAZQFH010000034.1:0-35239 GCA_964592595.1 uncultured Lentimicrobiaceae bacterium
CTCAAGTACAAGCCAGGCGAAGTAATCGTCAAGTTTAAAGACGAAATAAAAATTAACTTCAGCAAGTCCAACGATCTTGTGCGGACAGGCCTTGTTCAAGTAGATCAAGCATTTGAAAAATGGTCGGTAAGCAGTAGCGAACAGCTTTTTCGTGCTGCCCGCTACGAGCGCAATGCAGGCACAATCCGTTTTCCAGACGGTACGGAGAAGCCCGTGCCACAGTTCCATAATATTTTTCTCATGAAGTATCCTGAGAAATTTAATGCTGAACAAGTGGCCGAAGAACTGAATAAGCTCGAAGAGGTGGAATATGCCGAAGTAAATGCAACAGCTTTCATTCACGGTCTTATTCCGGTTTCGGAGCCTGTCTCTGCAGATGACCTGCATCCGATGAAAGGCCAGCATGAGGGCGGGGTGGTACCCAACGATCCATTGTACGACGAGCAATGGTACCTGCCCGAAGTAAAAGCCGACCTGATGTGGGACACCTTAACCGGTGATAGCACACAGGTGATAGCCATTCTGGATACTGGCGTTGATTGGCTGCATCCTGATTTGGTTAATAAAATAGACATCAATCCCAATGAAATACTTGATGGTCAAGATTCTGACGGTAATGGTTATGTGGACGACATACGTGGATGGGACTTTGTAAACAACGACAACAACCCCATGGACGACAACAGCCACGGCACGCACTGTGCAGGAATTGCTGCTGCTGAAACAGACAATGGAATTGGTATAGCTGGCGTGAGTTGGGGGGCAAAGATAATGCCCATCAAGGTATTTCAGAGTAATGGCGTTGGTTATGTAAATCAGATTGCAGAGGGCATTTGGTATGCGGCGCAAAATGGAGCCAATATTTTCAGCAATAGCTGGGGCGGTTATGGCGAAAGCATTACAATACGCTTAGCTTTTGAATTTGCCTATTCCAAGGGACCGATTATCGCAGCTGCGGGGAATAGTTATTATAAAATTGATCACCCCACGCCTCCGTTTCCAATGACTGCCCATATGTTTCCTGCCAGTTACAACTGGGTGCTGGGTGTGGAAGCAACGGAGCCAAGCGGATGGAATGCCTGGTTTTCGAATTATGACCCTACCGGCCCTGTTATTTTCGATGGCAGGCCTTATGGTTCAATATTTTTTAATGACATGGAGTTCAACTATGAGGTCAGGGCTCCCGGCTTATCCTTGCTTAGCACTGTTCCCAATGGTCAATACCGTTATTACAGTGGTACTTCCATGGCTACTCCCGTTGTTGCAGGAGCTGTTGCTTTAATGAAAAACCATCAGTCTGACTTATCTATTGAACAAATATTTGCGAAACTGATTCAGTTGAATAAGCTCAGTATGTTTCAGGCTGATGTTTTGGATATCCCAAACAGTATTCTCAATGAACCCCCCCCGGATTTGTATTTTCAATCTTTTGCTGTAACTGACTCACTTGGTGATCAGGATGGCCGAATTGATGCTGGTGAAATGGTTGGTCTTTACATGAAAATCATGAATGCAGGTGGCCATATTAATAATGTTTGGGGCAAAGTAACTTTTGCTGAATTTGAGGATACCCTTACTTTGAATTTTATAGATGACTCTGTTTCGTTTGGTAATATAAGTGCATATGCATCCAAGGTATCCGAAATGCCAATTACCTTTACCACCAATCCGAACCTTACTGATGGCAGGTATGTTTCACTCCAGTTATTGACCATGTATGAGAAAAACAACACCATTGATACAATCGTCAGTCCGTTCACGATTCTTGTTGAAAATGGTGTAGAACTTGGTGGCAATTATTCAAAACTCAGGCTTATTCCAGGGGTGCATTATATCGTTACCGATCCATGCTTCTTCGACACCTTAATAGTTGATCCCGGAGTTACAGTTAAGTTTAGGAGCAATATGTACTTTTATGTCTATAATCAAGTAAAAGCCATAGGGTCTCCTGACAGTATGATAACTTTTACAGGTGCACTAGGAGCTTATTACAGGGGTTTCTATTTGGTTGATGGTTGCGATAATCATTTTGAGTATTGTGTTTTTGAGAATGGAAGGAATGAATACTTGGTTGGGCATTATCTCTCGAATGTTACCAAGATTTATCATTCCATTTTTAGATATCATGTAACTGATATGCCCATCATTTTAACAAGAAATGGAGGCGATTATAAGTATAATGTTTTTCAAGATAATTATAATACATATGTTTACCATATGGCTCTAATTGGATATGAAGATAATGCCAGTTTTGAGTATAATATTATTGCAAACAACAAAGCTCTAGAATATTGGCATAATGGTGTAGCAATGGCCAGCCTCTATGATTATACACCAATAATGCAAGGTAACATCAAGCATAATGTATTTATAGATAATTCTGGGTCTAACTCCTGGGATTTTGCGATTAATCATTCCTTTGAATCTATCAATTACATTGAATCAAACTATTGGGGTACCACAAATCTGAATGATATTAGAAGTAATATATTGGACTTTTTTGAGCAGCCTCAGCGGCCTGTTCTTGAGCCAATAAATAATTTGTACCAACCCCCTGAGGAATGCCATGGTGTAGTTTGGAAAATTGAAATCAATGTGCAGAATCCGCAGGACTTTGAAGATTACTTAATTATAGATGATGTAATGAAAGTAGATGTTTACTTTAACCGGCCTATGGACACTTATTACGATCCATTTGTCACTTTTGGGGTAAGATTTCCTTTCACTCAAAACCAAGTCATTGACTCAGCCTATTGGAGTGCTGATTCTACTGTCTGGACTGCCTATCATACCACATCTCTTAGCACCGGTGATGGTATAAACACCATTCGTGTAGCTCATGCAAGGGACACCGATCATTTTGAAATTCCAATAGAACGAAGCCGATTTAAGTTTGTGGTTCAGGTGGCTGGTTCACAATCAGTAGATTTTATTGCAACCCCCGGCATTAGTAAAGTTACACTCGGGTGGCCTGTTGAAACAGGTACTGATGTGCTTGGCTATAATTTTTATCGTTTTCAAATGGAAAATGGATATCCCATCGGAGATACTTTACTCATTAATGAAAGTTTAGTAACTGACTCGCTCTACATTGATTTTGAAGTTTTACCGGATGAAACTTATTACTATATGTTCACCCAAATGAAAACCGACTTTTCTGAAAGCGACTATTCCAAAGTAGTTTCAGCCACTCCCTTCTCCGCTGCTAACGGCGATGCCAATGGCGATATGACGGTGAATGTGCTCGACATCACCACCATCGTGAGCTACATCCTCAACCAAAACCCAGAACCTTTCCTGAGTGATGCAGCTGATGTGAACTACGACGGACAGATCAACCTGCTGGATATCATTGGGGTGGTGAACCTGATCATGAACCAAAAAGCCGTTTCCGATCGTCCTTACCCCATGATCAGCCAGCAAAAAGCCTATTACGAATGGCGGGGTCATGAGCTTTGGTTACACAGCGAAGGCAATGTCGCAGGTTTGCAGTTTGAGCTGGCGCTGCCCGAAGGAATAGATTCGGATCAACTGCGCATCAAAAGCAGGTTAACAGGCTTTGAGCTGGCAACAGCAAAGCAATCGAACAGTATTCAAGCCATCTTATTCAGCCTGGATGGCAAGACCATCCCTGCCGGAGAAAGCCGTTTGTTGGAATTGATCGGTCCCGAGCTTCCTGCTGAGCTTCAGTTTAACTCGATAATAGGCGGTGAACTGGAAGGCGATCAGGTAGAAGTGCTGCCCTTTGGCATTGATGATCTGCCAGAGCAAAGCGCTGATCAGCAGATGCTGCAGGTGCAACCCAATCCTTTCAGTCATCAACTGTTGATCAGCTGGGATGTGCCCGAAGCCAATACAGTTGCTTTGCGTCTTTATGATCAGCAGGGAAGGATGATAAAATCGCTTTACGAAGGTCAGGATATCTTGGGTAGTATCTACTGGGAAGGCAAAGACCAGCGCAACAATACAGTAAGCAAAGGGGTATATATCCTTAAAATGGAAATACAGCACAAAGAGGGCTTACGAACTGTGGAACGAAAAGTAATATTCAACTGATAGAAAAACAAGATTAGTTTCAAACAATGGCTCGGAAAAGTTTGTGTTATGGAATCCTGCTGTTTATAAGTTGTAGCCTCAGCTGGCAACTGAATGCTCAGTACATCCTTGAACTGGATTCAATACAGGCTTTCCCTGGAGATCAGGTAAGTATGGGTATCAGTATTCAAAATGCCGGGCAGGTGACTTCTTTCCAGTGCGATATTCCTTTTCCATCGGATGTCAATATCGACCCACAAAGTGTCACATTAAATCCGGGCAGGTCTGCCGATCATCTGATCAGTGCTACTTTGGTGCAGGATACTATATTACGTATTCTTTGCTTTTCGATGAACAACACACCTTTTAATGGCAATCAGGGCGAGGTGGCAGCTTTTGAGCTTAGCTTGCCATTGTGGGCAATGGAGGCAAACCTGCCTTTAATTAACGCTTTAGTTGCTAACACTAATGGTCAAAATGTACTTACAGCTACATTAGATGGTGCAATCAAAACCATGGGACCACTTAGCGTTGAACTTATCGCTTCTTCGGATAGTATTTGTTTAGGTGCAACACTTATATTGGAAGCAGTGGTATCAGGTGGTGGTTGGTATCCAGACTTAAATTGGACTTCGGATCCTATCGGATTTGAAGCAAGTGGTTACATAGTAAGCGACGAGCCGGAAATTTCAAAGCTGTATTTTATAAGTGTTGATGATGGGTATCAAGCAGCGGCTGATACACAGGCTATTATTGTATTTGAACCACCTTGGGTCGAAGCTGGTGAAGATCAGCTGATTTGTTTTGGTGAAACGGTTGATTTAAATGCTAGTTATGAATTTGCTGATAGTCTTATTTGGTCAGGAGGAAATGGTTCATTTGATGACCCTCACAATGCTAATACTATGTACTATCCTGCTGATGAGGATCTTGAAATGTCAGAAATTTGGCTCGTAGTGCAAGCTTTCGGGAATGCACTTTGCGATTTTGCTACTGACAGCGTCTTGGTTACAATTCATACTCCTGCAGAGGCAATCCCTGGTTCTGATTATGTTGTTCCACTTGATGAATTTTATGAAAATTCAGATGCTGTGGTTTACGGAACAGATTCACTGTTTTGGACGAGTAATGGTGATGGGACTTTTAACAATACGAGTCTTTTACATCCTGTTTATTGGCCTGGTGCAAGGGATAAACTAAATGGAGAAGTGAGTTTGAAGCTTCATGCTATTCCAACACTGCCATGCCAGCCTGTCGCTGATAGCCTGCAACTTATTGTCTTGCGCGAAGGGGATAATGTGATGCAATTACCAACAAATTCTGCTAATCCCAATGATACTATTTTGTTGACACTAAACATCGAAAACCGGACTTCATTTAATTCCTTTAGCGCCACTATGTTACTGCCAGAAGGTATGAGTTGGATTGTTTCGACGGCACAGCTGACTGATCGTGCTGTTGACCATCAACTTAGTGTGGAGCTATCAGCTCAACAATTAAATTGCATAGCTTATTCACCCACCAATCAGGACTTTATTGGAAGTTCAGGTTCAGTCTTCCAAATACAAGTTATCACTTCGATGTTTCCAGGAATCTATGCACTGGAAATTCTTGCTGGCAGCATGATAAACGAAGTTGGAGATAACATAATCACAGGTATGGTTAATGGTGAACTCAACCTGATTCTTGTTGGGAATGATCCATTACATGCCATTGATAATCAATTTGACTTAAAGTATTTAAGGTATCAAAAATGCATACAACTTATCCTGCCAGAAAGCTGTGACCTCACTTTTTCACTTTTTACGGTGGGAGGGAAACTAACAGGTCGAATGCAAAAAAGCTATCCCAAAGGAACGCATTTTTTTGCGCTGGCTGAAATAGCTCAAGGCAAAGCTGATATTTTACAGGCGAGAATTATCCGGGTGAGCATACATCCAACAAATCAAACAACGATTCATAAAGTATTAAAATTATGGTAAGCTTAAATTTCATTAAAAGGCGTTTTGAAAGACGGTTACAATGGTTGGTTGTTTTAGCAATATTGTTTGCCGTTAGTTTTCAAACAAGAGCCCAAAACATCATACAAATAATGGATGCAAGTGTGGCTGCAGGCGGACAAGTTACCATCAGTATCAACATTTCTAATGCTGATCCTTTTGTAGGTTTTCAGCTTGATATTCCACTTCCGGTAAATACAACTTATGTTGCCAATTCTACTATTCTGGATGCAACAAGAAGTAATGGCCATAGCATCAGCGCCAGTATACTCAGTGGTAATTTGCTGCGCATAATAGCTTTTTCTATAAATAATACACCATTTAACGGAAATACGGGTACTGTTGCTACTTTTGAGCTCAATGCGGGCAACATACCAGGCGATTATGCCTTGAATATTCAAAATAGTATTATAGCGCATGCAAGTTTAGGAAATATCCTGACTGGCATCATAAATGGCACCCTGACCATTCAGGCATCTGATATTCAGGTAAGTCCGGATAGCCAAGACTTCGGCAGCATACCGCTTGGAGGAAATTCCGATCGCAGTTTTACGTTACAAAACACAGGGAATCAAACATTGTCTGTAAGTTTGATTGATATTGATAACATCTATTTTGAAAATCTTGGGAATAGCAGCCTTACACTTAGTCCAGGTCAGAGCACTGCGGTAAATATCCGATTCAATGCTGTGGTTAAAGGAACATACGCCAATACCATGAGCTTCCATTCCAATGATCCGGATCAACCCGTCGTTACAGTTGACTTAGAAGCCATTGCCTTTGCAGTGAACGAACTGCATACAGGAGATATGGAGGCCGCATCCGGCACTCAATCGGATTTATCTTTTTCTATAAACAATATGGAGGATTTTGTTGGTTTTCAATTTGATCTTAACCTTCCTTCGCCATTGACGTATGTGAGTGAATCAGGTTTTTTAAGTTCCGATCGGATAACAGACCATCAACTTAGCGTAAGTATGATTAACAGCACCACCCTGCGCGTGATTGGTTTATCACCCACAAATACTCCATTCGCAGGCGATGATGGGACGATCATAACACTTGGCTTCGATATCAATGGTGCGGGAGGATGGTATCCCTTGGATATCAGTAATGTAATAATCGGAGATGCGAATGGAGACAATGTTGTTTCAGCTTATACCAACGGAAGTCTTAACATCACAGCGCCAGATATTGATGCTAATACTAATCTGGGCTTTGGCGATGTAGCCGTTAATGCAACTTCAAATCAAAGCTTAACTATTTATAATTATGGTCAGGAAATCCTAACAATTGATGCTATTACATTTACCAATTCAGCTTATTCAAACGCCAGTAGTTTGCCGCTTGTTGTCCCCAGTAATCAGAGTGGTGAATTGTCAGTTCATTTTGACCCGGAAATCACAGGTCAAAACCAGGCTACGATGCGTATTTTTTCGGACGATCCTGACGAAAACCCATTTAATGTGAGCCTTACGGCGAATGTTTTTAGTCCGAATTATATGACTGCAGCTAATCTCACATCAGAAGCTGATACTACAGTGTGGTTTGAGATTAGTGTGGAAAATTATGATGAATTTGTTGGTTTTCAGGTTGATGTAGTGTTGCCTTCTGGCATCACTTATGTTAATGGAAGTGCATTTCTGAATGAAGATCGTAGCCAGGACCATATGCTTTCAGTTACATCCCTTGATAATGGAGGAGTTCGGCTATTGGCATTTTCATTCGAACAAATGCCTTTTTTAGAAAACGATGGAACAGTTGTAAGTATAGCGTTATTAATTGCAGCAGGCGTGGAAGAAGGAAATTATCCACTG
Source organism: uncultured Lentimicrobiaceae bacterium (assembly GCA_964592595.1). Classification (GTDB taxonomy): domain Bacteria; phylum Bacteroidota; class Bacteroidia; order Bacteroidales; family F082; genus UBA5536. The sequence continues at coordinate 7,853 of CAZQFH010000034.1, forward strand.
ATATTGGAGCATGCATTATTAGGAAACAGTAATTCTGAGAATATACTTTATGGGATAAACAATGGTGAAATCACAATTGAAATAATTCCTGAATACCATAACTTAGAAATCTTGTTGGGGCAGGGCTACACCTGGTTCAGTGTTAATGTAAACCCAGGCAGTTTGTATCTGAATGATCTTTTTGATAACCTTGAACCATGTTATAACGATCGCGTCATCGGACAGACAAGCTTTGCCCTCTTTACTGGTTCTGCCTGGGCTGGATCGCTAAATCAATTAGATATGAATCGGATGTACGTAATGCGATTATGCAGCCCACAAGTACTAACGCTAAACGGAATGCAAGCTCCAATAGATCCGATTCAATTAAGCGCTGGTTACACCTGGATAGGCCATTTGCCTCAGTATTGCATGCCCATTAACGATGCATTAGCCAATTTGAATCCTTCACCTTCCTATAACGATCGCCTTATCGCTCAAAATTCTTTTGCCTTGTACAATGGAAGTGAGTGGGTAGGGACTTTAAATACTCTCTGCCCTGGAGTAGGTTATGTAATTCGGCTGGCTAACGCAAGTACACTTAGTTATGAGCAAGTTAGGGGTAGCGAAGGCATGGAGAATATTCAATTGTCTGAAAAAGTTGAGTCACCAATTGGAATACAACCAAATAGCAATATGTTATACAGCATGACAGTTGTCGCAAAATTGGCGCTGGACAATGACGCGTTATTAGTGAGTGAAAAAGATATGGTTTATGCCTATATCAATGGTGAAGTGAGCGGAATGATGCATCCATCACAAGGAGAGGAGGGCTTAATTTTTTTGAGTATTGGCAGTAATTTTGAATCTTCAGAGGAAATTACTTTTAAGTTATGGCTTGATGGGCAGCAACAATTATTGCCTTTGCACGAAAGCCTTACTTATGAACCTTTTGCAGCCATTGGTGAGCCAAGTAGTCCTTTTTATTTAACCTTGAAGGATATGGCAGGACAAGAAGAGCAAAGTAATGGTTTCTGGATTGGGGAGCCTTATCCTAATCCTTTCAAGGGGCAGACCACTGTGCCTTATTACCTGAATGAGGGATCAGAAATTTCTTATAAAATATATGACAGCCGGGGAGTCCAGGTTGTCCCTGCGAAAAGTATTACCGCAACAAAAGGCCATCAGCATTTCACCATTGAAAGTGTTGGATTGGCACAAGGGGTTTACTTGCTTGAAGTTACACTTTCAAATCATAGTAAAATGATCAGACTAGTGATAAATTAGACACAAAAAAACCTTAATGGCAACTATAGTGAATTGAGCCGCATGTTTGAAAATAACAGCAGACAGAAGAATTTGAATTTGAGGCTCTTGAAAGAAAAGGCTAAGCTGAAGTCTTTTGTTTGGTGAATGCATGTTAAAGATTTAACGTAGATCAAGATCAAAAAAAAAATAATTCAGGTATTTTTAAAAATTAATTGAAAAATTAGTATTTTTACAGCAGTTATCAACCACAAACCAAGTAGCAATCTATCTTTTTTAACTAAAAGGATGCTACTAATGCCCAAGATTGAAAAAAATATTAGCACTGGTTCTATTGCCGGTGTGGTAGTGTTTAGTGCCGCCAAAAAATGCTTTTTGGTATATTTTGTAGTTGTCTGTTCAACGATTTTTTGTTTGTTGAACCCAAACAACTTAAGAGCTAACCCTCCTGACTGGATTCCTGAAGCTGGTTTGCAATACGCTATGCAAGTTGTTTGCAAAGTTGAGTTGCAAGAGGGGGGATTTTCTCAAGACCCGCAGGATATTTTGGGTGCATTTGTTGGAGCAGAATGCAGGGGAATCGCTTCTCCATTGGATGGTTTGGAGGGGTTCTATTTTTTATCAGTGGCATCAAATCAAAGCCAGGGTGAAATCGTAAGTTTTAAGGTATATCTTGCAGCACAAGATCAGGTATTCAATTTAAATGAGACACTGGTTTTTGAGCATCTAGGTGAAATTGGGGATATTACGCTGCCTTTCATTTTTACTATCGATGATACACCACCACTTTACCATATTATTGAAGCCAGTGCCAGTGTGGGCGGCACAATTTCGCCGGAAGGCAATGTGTTGGTGGAACATGGCTTTGACCAAGCCTTTATTTTTACACCTGAGACAGGTTACTCCATTGCAAATGTAATGGTAGATGGAAACAATCTAGGTGATATCATATCTTATACATTTGAGGAAGTGGATCAGGATCATGTTATTCACGTTAGCTTTCAAGAAATAAGTTTGATTATTGAAGCCAAATCGGGTGACAATGGATCTATTTTCCCGTCGGGCACGATTGAGGTTCTATACGGGGAAAGCCAGTTGTTTGAATTTTTACCTGATGTTGGTTTTCAAATTGAAGATGTGGTTGTTGATAATTCTTCACAAGGTCCGATTACTTATTTTCTTTTTGATAGCGTGACTGAAAATCATAGCATTAATGTTTCGTTTACTACCCTTACAGGCTTTTCAAAAATTGCTAATCAGATTCCTTTAAAACTATATCCAAATCCGGCTGGAGATAAAATATTTCTTCAGCTTTCTAAGCAGTTATTGCTTGATGACAATAATACAAAATATAAGGTATCTGATGCACTAGGTCAATTAGTTGTCACTGGTAAAATCAATGAACCAATAACGATTATTGATTTGACGGGTCTGAAGGCCGGAGCTTATATTTTAGAACTTGATACTTACAAACAATCACAATTAATATTAAAAAAATGATGCATCAACCAAACCAAATTTCAACCCTGCATTCTGATCATAATGTGATTAAAACGATAATTGTTGACGTTGAACAACATTCCTGTGAAACACTTCAACGGTTGCTGACGCAGTACGATTTTATCCGCATAGTTGATAGTGCTTTGAATGCTGAAAATGCATTATCAATTCTCGAGACAAAATCTGTAGATTTAGTTTTTCTGGATGTTGAATTACCTCGAAAATCAGGTTTTGATCTGGTTGAGGATTTACACCAGCTGAATATTTACCCCAGGATTGTTTTTATTACTGCATTTCAAAAGTATGCAATGAAAGCAATTAAATGTGGTGCTTTTGATTTTTTGATGAAACCTTTTGATCCGGATGATATACATGAGCTTATTGTCCGGTTAACAAACGAGAAGTCGATAAAAGAGGATATGCCATTAAAGATGAAAAATCTCTTAAGCATCTTAAAGGAAAAAAGACGCATACGTTTTAATACCAGACATGGATTTGTTTTGATCGAACCTGATGAAATACAGTATATTAAGGCAGAATGGAATTATTCTAAGATATATTTGAATAATTATAGAACTGAGCTTTTATCTGTTAATTTGGGAAATATTGAAAAGCTTTTACCTAAAAACAATTTTTTTAGAATTAATCGTTCGGTGATTATTAATCTTGATTGTTTGAGCAGGGTCGATCGAAAAGCAAAGACCTGTGAGATTAAAACGGATGTTGAAATTAAAGATTTTCCAGTGTCAGCTAAACATTTAAAGGAATTGAATATGATTGTTTAGTTGGATTATTAAGCATTAAGGTAACCCTCCTGCCAAGGGCATCTTGTGAGTTATAAAATAGCCCCTCAATTTTGCAGTCAAAATTACAAGACCTATTACTTTCGGAGAACGAAGCGAAAAAATGCTACAACTTGCAAACAACTGGCAGCAGAGTAGCCAAAGCCAGAAAGCCTTTGCAGGAGCAAATGGCATCAAGCTTTTTAACTGTCTGCCTTACACATCAAGGCAGGTTTTTTGTTATATGATTCAAAACCAGTTTTTTGCATTAACTTGATTTTTTACTAAATGCGATTAACTATAGCTGGTTAAATAAATGATTCAATTTTTCATCTCACCCTTAGTTTGATTTGATAAGATAATGAATTAAAAGGATTCGAATCAAAAAACCCCTCCGCACAGTGCGAAGGGGTTATTCACATTTACTAATAAGCACTAATACTGATGAATCAGCAGCATTCTCTTTTGCCAGTTATTTGATGGTGAGTGTATTTCAACCAAAACGTGCAGCGTTCCCTGAGGCAGGTTTTCTCCACGAATTATATAATTGTTCAAGCCCACCTGACCTTTGTATTCGATAGGATCTTGAACGAGTTGCCCCAGTGCCGTAAAAATACTGATTTTTACAGTAGCTTCTTGTTGCAAGCTAACGGGTAAAATGGTTTCTGCGGTAAACGGGTTCGGATAAGGAGACCCTATTTGCCATGCAGTGTTTTCATCAATTTTGTCGCCAATAGTTATAAGGAAGGGTTGGTTGAAATCGCCCACACCTTTCAGAGGAACAAAATCTGTTGTTTCACTGGCATTATACAATGATTTTTCATCATCAAGCCACACTTTGAAAGTAACCGCTTGCTTATCTTCGGTATTTTCGCCCACATTCAGGAAAATCAAGCCGTTTTCTGTTTCCTGAGGGTTAGCCATACCTACGCAGCGTTCGTTGATAAAAGCATACACCCTGTTTGCTGCATCATTGTAGGTGCTACCATCTGCACCTCTGAGAGCAGCTACAATGGTCATCGTATGGTTGAGATACTTGGCCGGCTTGATTGCAATTGGGGATTCAAGTTCCTGACTGGCAGCGTCAGATTTCATGGCATTGGGTTGCACGACAGGATAGGTGAGTGTGCTTGGATTGCTCAATTTGATTACATAGCCATCGCCCGGACACAGTGTGGTGAGTGATCCAATCCAGCTGCTGCCGCTATACACGGCAAAGGCTTGCTGACCAATTAACCTGTCATTGGCTTGGGGTTCAGGGGAGAGTTCAGCTAACGCATCATTGATAGGCAAGCAGGATTGCGCCTGATAACTTAACCAGGTGTAGCCTGCATTAATGGAAATTGGCTGTAATTCGGCTGGCTCTCCTGTCACTGTCAAAAGCTGGGCTTCACATATTTTTAAGCGGTACATCTGTTCGTTACTTAAACTCGTTAGCGAACCAACCCATTGTTCTCCTGTGAAGACAGAAAAGGCGGTTTGGCCAATGATCCGGTCATTGTCACAGGCTGTTAAATCGGCGAAAATATTATTAGGATGCATGTTTTCCTGAGAAACATTAAGGCTAAACCAGTTGTATCCGGCACCTAGATCGATCTCAAGATTAACGGATGTAAAACAACTAACAGCAATGGGTTCGTCAAGCGTTCCTAATTCAGTTTGGTTTTCAAATATAAATGAAGGTTGTGCTTCACAAGATTCACAAAGCTCACTGTTCCAAATCTTAAGATTTATTTCTTCTCCATTTAGTGTGGCTGAGTTTACTGTTAAGAATACCAATCCATTAAAATCAACTAAGGGAGATGCTATGCCACGGCATTCATCTCCAACAAAAGCTCCAACCAGGTCGTTCGGATTTAAAGAAACGTCATCGGCAAGGTAAATTTGAGCTATTACCTGCATATTATACTGAAGGTTAGGTACAATAGTCCAATCAGGAGTGCAATATTCAAATACTGTTACATTTACTGTCCAGTTGTTTTCAGTTTGTCCGTCCTCTGAAGTGATTGTAAAAACCACTGGATTTGTATAATCATTGGTTGTGATACCGCATTCCTGAACGACACCATTTATGGTCATCACTGCATTTTCTGAAATTGTCCAGCAGGCAGTAAGGTTTGTAAGGTTGCTATTATTCTCAACAGTAACTGCTATGGTATTGTTGTCGTAATTGATCAGAGGTTCCTCTATTTGATCCTGCAATTGGAAAGACAATAGTTCTGCTTCATCGTTCAGGATACCGATACCCTCGTCTGCCCACTGCCCATAATTGACAAAGCCAAGGTTATTGTCATCATATTGATCTTTGATTTTGGATATATTCTTTGGATTTGCGCCTGTTTCCATTTCGGTTGTAGTGGCATCGCCCCAGAAGTTGAAACGTGCATCGAGATCGAAGGCGGAGTTATTTTCAAAATCAAACTGACCGTAACCGCCATTGTCGTGGATATTGTTGTACTGTGCTACGGTTTTGGCATAGTTTTCATTAAGTATGCCGCGGTAGTTATTATTGGTGATGGTGTTGTAGCGCAAGGTATCAGTTACGGGATTTTCAAAGTTTGTGGTAACGTAAATGCCAGAGCCATTGTTTTTAACCAGGTTATTTTCGGCCAGTATGTTGGACATGTCGATAACCATTCCAAAATCGGAAGCGTATTGGATGTCATTTCCAAGGATTTTTCCGGATATATGTTGCGCATAGATCCCATAGTAAGAATTATGAACCTGGTTGTTGGTAATCTTATCAAAATTGACCCCATTAAGACCGATCCCAAAGTTACTGACATTGTTGAGGGTATTGTTGGTGATTGAGTTTTTGACAGTTAGATTTTGGTGGCTTATGATATATATACCATAACTTACCTGATCAATAATGTTGTTATGAATATTAAGATGGCCGCGATTGGTATAGCAATATATAGCGTTTCCTGAGAGGTCAGCAAAAGCATTGTTTTCGATGTTAAAATTTTGATAATACCATTCACTAAATATTCCATTACCGGATTGGCTAAAATGATTGTTTGTTAGCTGTATGGTGTCATTAGTACTGTAGTAATCTCTAAAATAAAGAATGCGCGAAGCATGCTGAAAGGCATTGAAAGAAATGCTGCTGAAGGGGCCATTCACCCTGATGCCATACCAATCGCCCGGGGCAGGGTTTTCGCTGTTTGACAGGAAGCGGATGCTGTCGTTGGGCAGTCCGTTGGCGATGAGTGAGCCGTTGATGATGAGTTCGGATCGGTTGGGGTCAGTGCCACCGTTTTGGTCGTCACTCAAGGGAACGATGCGTACTTCCACACCGGGCTGAATGGTGAGGCTTACGTTTTGGTTTACGGTTACATCACCTGTGATGAGGTAAGGGCTGTTGGCTTTTGTCCAGGTGGTGTGGGCGTCAATAACACCACTGAGCAGGGTCACATCATAAAAGGCAAAAGTGGTAATTGTGACCGGGTTGCCAAAGTCATCGGCCGGGTCGTTGTAGGTAGCAGTGAGCTTATCGCCTTTGGTTACCTGCAGCAGTCCGTCGTCGGCAATAGCAGCATCAAGCTGTGTGTTGATGCTTCCGGTAAAGATACCGCTGTTGGCAGCGGTTTCGGTGAGTATGATTGTTTCGCCATCGGTTTCTGTAACACTGGCGATGAGCACATCCACTTGATCTGCTTCAGCAGGGTTGAGGTTTTGGTCGGTATCTTCCAGAACCAGATAAATGGTTTCCCCGGCAGGGTAGTTCAGTACAGGCAATCCATTGACATCTGTAAGGCTTAATTTGCCGGTTTCGGTGATAGCGTCTGGCGGACAGCCTTCGCAGGGCAGCCACTGCCCATAATTGACAAACCCAAGGTTATTGTCATCATATTGATCTTTGATTTTGGAGATATTCTTTGGATTTGCGCCTGTTTCCATTTCGGTTGTAGTGGCATCGCCCCAGAAGTTGAAACGTGCATCGAGATCGAAGGCGGAGTTATTTTCAAAATCAAACTGACCGTAACCGCCATTGTCGTGGATATTGTTGTACTGTGCTACGGTTTTGGCATAGTTTTCATTAAGTATGCCGCGGTAGTTATTATTGGTGATGGTGTTGTAGCGCAAGGTATCAGTTACGGGATTTTCAAAGTTTGTGGTAACGTAAATGCCAGAGCCATTGTTTTTAACCAGGTTATTTTCGGCCAGTATGTTGGACATGTCGATAACCATTCCAAAATCGGAAGCGTATTGGATGTCATTTCCAAGGATTTTTCCGGATATATGTTGCGCATAGATCCCATAGTAAGAATTATGAACCTGGTTGTTGGTAATCTTATCAAAATTGACCCCATTAAGACCGATCCCAAAGTTACTGACATTGTTGAGGGTATTGTTGGTGATTGAGTTTTTGACAGTTAGATTTTGGTGGCTTATGATATATATACCATAACTTACCTGATCAATAATGTTGTTATGAATATTAAGATGGCCGCGATTGGTATAGCAATATATAGCGTTTCCTGAGAGGTCAGCAAAAGCATTGTTTTCGATGTTAAAATTTTGATAATACCATTCACTAAATATTCCATTACCGGATTGGCTAAAATGATTGTTTGTTAGCTGTATGGTGTCATTAGTACTGTAGTAATCTCTAAAATAAAGAATGCGCGAAGCATGCTGAAAGGCATTGAAAGAAATGCTGCTGAAGGGGCCATTCACCCTGATGCCATACCAATCGCCCGGGGCAGGGTTTTCGCTGTTTGACAGGAAGCGGATGCTGTCGTTGGGCAGTCCGTTGGCGATGAGTGAGCCGTTGATGATGAGTTCGGATCGGTTGGGGTCAGTGCCACCGTTTTGGTCGTCACTCAAGGGAACGATGCGTACTTCCACACCGGGCTGAATGGTGAGGCTTACGTTTTGGTTTACGGTTACATCACCTGTGATGAGGTAAGGGCTGTTGGCTTTTGTCCAGGTGGTGTGGGCGTCAATAACACCACTGAGCAGGGTCACATCATAAAAGGCAAAAGTGGTAATTGTGACCGGGTTGCCAAAGTCATCGGCCGGGTCGTTGTAGGTAGCAGTGAGCTTATCGCCTTTGGTTACCTGCAGCAGTCCGTCGTCGGCAATAGCAGCATCAAGCTGTGTGTTGATGCTTCCGGTAAAGATACCACTTGCATTGGATGTTTCATAGAGTTGAACAGCTTCGGCAGCAGTTTCGGTTTCACTGCTGATCATCACCTGTACGCTGTCAGTCTCCAGTCCATCCAGGTTACGGTCCTCATCAATGAGCTTGAGGTAAACTGACTCGCCTGAAGGATAGTTCAATACCGGATCGCCCGATGCGTTTACAAAACTTAATTGGCCGGTTTGTTGGCTTAATAAAGTATTAACGGAAAACAATAAAGCCAACAAAAAAATCGGTTGAAGGCTACTAAGGTAAAATGTTTTTTTCATGGCATGAAATTTTGAATTTTAAGAGTTGGTTTGCAGTTAGATCAGTTGTAAATTTATTGAACATTTGTAAATAAATAGTCTGATTGTTGACTTATTGATGCAGCATATCTATTTGAGCTGAAAAATGTATGAATCAATGATGCAAGCCAAATCAATTTTTTCGTTTTTTTTTCATTTGATCGAGGATTTGGTTGCAAAAAGTGTTTTACACTTGACCTATTTTTGCACCTCTTGATAAGTTATGAGTTCATGCTAAAAGAATTGGATTCCCAAAAGCCTCCTTCCGGCAGCCAGGATGCAATCATTTACTTTAATCTTGGTTTGTTTAGGTACAGTTGGTCAATTATACCTATTTGAGATAATTTACCCAGCTTACTTCTGTGGGGAATGTTTTCGGAAATACACAAAATTAAGACCTATCGCAGGAAGAGTTTAGTGTCAAAAGCCAAACTGAGGCCAAATAGCTTTTTCGTAAGGCCTGTTGCTTATTGTTTTTAATGAGTGTCGGGATCAAGAAAATAATTTCATTATTTAACAGATTATCAAGTATTTATCCTTGTGCTAAAGAGATTGTTTGATTTTCTTCGCTCTTTTTAGGGACGGGGCAAACGAAGAAAATCATTTTCGTTTTATTCATGATTCCTGATACTCATGTTGTTTTGATTACAAATTCGTCTTATGCTTAGGTTATTGGTTAGAATTCTGGTGAAGATCAAAAACCAAACTGATATAACACACTACTTTAAGAGGTTCTTCATTTTTTAATCATTATCATCCCTTACAAGATAATGTCGTGCCTTTGACTTTTTGCTAAATCATTATGCGCTGTCTGCCCAAATTTTGTGCCTGACAGTACTGTCCCGTTAATGATAAAATGTGAGTTGAATACAAAGTTAACCCTGATTATCCCAAATCTCGCAGGCACGGCATTATTACAATGATTGAGCGGTTTTCTGTAAATTATACCTGACAAGAATAATTTTTAGTAGCACATTCGAAATATTTCTACTGCGGTGTTTTTTGTAATTCAAGCGCATTTTTTCAATCTTTTTTTATTGATAAATTCCTCTTTTTTGGCTGATTTAGTAAAAAACACAAAGAGCTTCCATCATTCATTTAAACTATTCAGACCAGAAAATAGTCCCTTCCATCAATAAGTATGATTTAATGCAAATGTTATGAAATTGCTTTCTAATTTTATTAGCTGATAAGGCAGTTTTAAAGTCCTCTTTTAGCCAATCATTTTTCGATTAAGAGAAAATTGCCCATCGAAATGCAAAAGAACCAAAAACTACAAATCATGAGAACTTCCATTTTACATTGTTTAAAAAAAATAGTAATTTTTATTTGCAGCTTGTTTATTGTTTTTCCATTGGTGCTTCAGGCTAGCCCTCCTGATTGGACTCCACTATCCAATCCTGCCTATAATATGGATATCACTGCCAATTTATCCTATCAGGATGGCACCATTAGTACAAATGGCAACGACCTTATTGCCGGATTTGTGGGTGAGGAATGCAGGGGTGTTGCTTCACCGCTCGACTTTCTGGATGGGGCAATATTCCTTACTTTGGGGTCACAGCTGGCATCTGGTGAAACAATCAGTTTCAAAGCCTATCTGGCAGATTTAGATTCAATTGTCGATCTTAATGAGACTGTCAGTTTCGAGAACATGTCCTCTATTGGCACACTGGAGGAGCCTTTTTTGTTCACCATTGACGAGAATATACCTCCGGTTTATTATGAGATCACAGCCAGCTCGAGCAGCAATGGCAGCATCGATCCTGAAGGTGTAATTAGTGTTGAATCAGGAACGGACCAAAGTTTTTTAATTGTTGCTGATGATTATCACCACATTTTAGAGGTGTTGATTGATGGCAGTTCGATAGGAACTCCCACCGACTACACCTTTTATAATATAGAAGCTGCGCATACTATTCATGCCAATTTTGCAATTGACACTTACACCTTGGTTTACCTGGCCGGATCGCACGGCAGCCTGAGCGGTAGCGTCAACCAGCAGGTGGCACATGGCAGCGATGGAACAGCAGTTACTGCAACTCCTGACGCCGGATATACCTTTGCCAGCTGGAGTGATGGCAGCACAGAAAACCCCAGAACCGATTTGAACGTTACAGCCAATATTGAAGTAACTGCAAACTTTGGCCAAAACCTATATACCATTTCAGCCAGTGCAACAGAAAACGGTACGATTGCTCCAACAGGAGATATCACTGTAGCAGAAGGAAGCGATCAAAACTTTCAGATTTCCCCGAATACAGGTTATCACATTGACTATGTATCAGTAGATGGCAGCAGCGTTGGTAGTCCGGCAACTTATACTTTTGAAGACATTACGTCAAACCACACCATACATGCGGCATTTGCTTTCAACAGCTATACGCTGACCTATCTTGCAGGTGATGGCGGGAGTTTGAGTGGAAATACGGTCCAAACTATTCAATATGGCGGAAGCGGATCTGCCGTGCTGGCTGTTGCTGATGCAGCTTATCAATTTGAAAGCTGGAGTGATGGCTCTGTTTCCAATCCCCGCACTGACGACAATATTACAGCAGATCTTACAGTGACGGCCAATTTTACCAGCATGACGGGTATGCCTGATTGGGAGCCGATTCCTAATTTACAATACCAGATGAATGTTATTGCCATGGTGGAAGTAGAGACAGGTATCTTTACAGCCAATGGCAATGATATTTTAGGCGCTTTTTCCGGAACTGAATGTCGGGGTATCGCTAATCCTACTGGTGACATTTTCTTTTTATCAGTAGCATCAAACCTGACTTCCGGCGAAACAATAAGTTTCAAAGCTTATTTGGCTGATCTTGATAGTATTGTTACCTTAAACGAAACGGTTCAATTTGCCAATATGGCAGAAATTGGAACATTCAACGATCCTTTCATTTTAACAATTGATGACAATATTCCACCTCAATACTATACCATTTCGGCATCTGCAGGAGCTAATGGAAGCATGTCACCGGTGGGGGATGTGGTAGTTGAAGAATTAACAGATCAAGTTTTCAACATAACAGCTGATGCATTTTATCATATCGAGGACGTAACGGTAGATGGAAACAGTGTTGGAATAGTTTCTGATTACACATTTACTGCAGTTGAATCCGATCACAGTATTCATGCCACATTTGCAATCGATACTTACACACTCACCTATCTTGCCGGCGAACACGGCAGCATCAATGGTGAAGCTATTCAAATTGTGGATCATGGCAGTGATGGTATAGCAGTAACAGCAGTGCCAGATGCAGGCTATACATTTGCCAGTTGGAGTGATGGTAGCACTGCAAATCCGCGTGTTGATCAAAATGTTACGACAGATTTAACTCTTACAGCAAATTTTGGACAGAATCTTTATACCATACAGGCGAGTTCTGATGCAACTGGATCGATAAATCCATCTGGTGAAATAACTGTTGCTGAAGGAAGTAACCAAAGTTTTACTATAACGGCAGATGAAGGTTATCATATTGATGATGTTTCTGTTGACGCTGTTTCGGCAGGAGCTGTTTCTAATTATACTTTCGAAAATATCCAGGAAGATCATACGATTCATGCCAGCTTTGAAATTAACAGCTACACACTAACCTACGAAGCCGGCACTGGAGGTAGTCTTCAGGGCGAAACCATTCAAACGGTAACGCATGGAAGCAGTGGAACGGCGGTTTTGGCTCTGGCAGAAACAGGTTTTACTTTTGACACTTGGAGTGATGGCATTACTGATAATCCAAGAACAGACGAAAATGTAGTCGCTGACATAAGTGTTACAGCTAATTTTAGCCCCACAACAGGTATTCCTGATTGGTCTCCGGAACCAAATCTGCAATATAATATGCAGGTATTAGCCAAATTGAGAATAGATGAAACCAACTATTCAACAAATACAAGCGATATTGTTGCTGCATTTGTTGGCCAGGAATGTCGCGGGCTTGCCAGTCCGATGGATGGGGATGGAGTTTTATTTCTCACAATCGGATCGAATCAGGGTTCCGGCGAAACTATTACTTTCAAAGCATATTTATCAGATGATGATGAAATTGTTGAGCTTAATGAGGAAATTCTGTTTCAGAATATGGCTGAAATAGGTAGTTATGCAGATCCATTTATTTTTACCATAGACGATGGAATAGCACCAGTATATTATACCATTACAGCAAGTGCCGAATCTAATGGTACCATAAATCCATCAGGAGATGTGCTTGTTCAGGAAGGTAACTCGAAAAGTTTCATTATTACGGCAGCAGATAATTATCAGATTAGTGATTTACTTGTAGATGGAAGTAGTGTTGGTATTGCAACTACTTATACTTTTGATAATGTAATATCAAATCATACAATTCAGGCATATTTTGAATCTGGTTCCACCGATTATTTTATACTTACTTATATTGCGGGGGAAGGTGGCACGGTGGAAGGAGACCTCTACCAAGAAGTTGCTGCTGGGGCTAATGGTACATCTGTGACTGCTGTTCCAAATGATTATTATCAGTTTGTTCAATGGAGTGATGGAATCACTGACAATCCACGTACGGATGAAAATGTGCAGGGCAATATTACAGTAACAGCTCAATTTGAATCAACTTCAGAAATTCCTGATTGGATTCCGCCTGTTAACATGCAATATAATATGTCAATTGTATGTCAGTTGCAATTAGAGGATGGCAGTTATGCCGTAAGCGAAGATATTTTACTTGCAGCTTTTTATAATGCGCAATGCAGGGGTGTTGCCAGCCCTATTGCCGGACTTGATGGGCTAATTTTTTTAACAGTTTTATCAAATCAAGCATCGGGCGAGATTATAAATTTTAAGGCATATTTGCCTGATCAAAACAGGATTGTTGATTTAAGTGAAACAGTTGTTTTTGAAAATTTGGGAGAAGTAGGTGGTTTTAACAATCCTTTTATTTTTACAATTCAACCAGAGGTAACTCATTATGAAATTGATGCAGCAGCAGGGGATAATGGTAATATTGTGCCAAGTGGTTTAATAGCAGTAGAGGCAGGTGCTGACCAGTTTTTCAATTTTATACCTGATAATGGCTATCATATTGATGAGGTTATAGTTGACGGTAATAGTATTGGTCAGCCTTCTGAGTACACTTTTGAGCAAGTAAATGAAAACCATAGTATATTAGTAAATTTTGCTATTGATACTTTTGTTATAACAGCCAGCGCCACTGAGGGTGGTTCAGTTAGTCCTGCAGGCGAGTCTGTTGTAGAATATGGAACAGATTTAATGATTGAAATTTCTCCGGATGAAGGGTATGTAATAGAAGATGTAGTTGTTGATGGTGTAAGTGTTGGAGCATTAACGAGTTACAATTTCGAAAACATCACTGAGGATCACACTATTTCGGCAAGCTTTGAGTTGATCACATATACCATTACAGCAACCTCCGAAGGGGATGGAAGTATTGAACCTGCCGGAATAATTGAAGTTACACACGGAAGCAGTCAAGGCTTCAGTTTCTTTCCTAATGAAGGTTATCATATTGAAGATGTATTGGTTGATGGACAAAGTATAGGTCAAGATGCTACTTATACATTTGAAAATATAACAGAAGATCACATTATAGAAGCCATTTTTGTAATTAATACCTATGTAGTTAACTTACTGGCAGCAAACGATCATGGAGTCGTTTATGGAGAAGGAGTTTATAGTCATGGCACATTAGTAACAGTAAACGCTATACCGGAAACTGGGTATGCATTTAGCGACTGGACAGAAAATGAGCAAATAGTTTCAGAGGATACAACATTTACTTTTACTATAATTTCTGATCGTGAATTAGTTGCGAATTTTGTATGTATACCTGAATGGGATTTGCAGAATAATTATGAATATGCCATGCAGGTAGTTGGCCAGTTAACTTTTGATGGGATAGTATCTGGCAACAAAAATGATAAAGTAGGTGCATTTGTAGGGGGTGAGTGCAGGGGTATTGCATCACCGTCAGTAGATAATGATGGGTTGGTGTTTATGTCGGTTGCATCCAATTTTGAAAACGGAGAGGTTGTAACACTTAAATTATGGCAAAGTTCAACATGTTCAGAGCTTGTAGGCTATCCCGGGTTTATCTTTGAAAATCAGGCTTTAATCGGTTCCATAGAAGATCCTTATCAAATTAAAAATGGTAAGGTTCAGAGCCTTGATTTCTATCAGGGATATACTTGGTTTAGTTCTAATGTAAATCCGGGCAGTATGCAGCCGAATGAATTGTTTTATAATCTGGAACCATGCGCGAATGATAGAATTATAGGGCAAACCGATTTTGCTTTATATTATAATGATGGCTGGGTGGGGAGCCTTACAACCCTTGATCCAAAAAAGATGTATAGAATGAAACTATGTGAGGCTCAGTTTATTGAAGTAGTTGGTGATAAGGTGTCTATTGAGCCTATTGACCTAACTGCCGGTTACACATGGGTGGGATTTTTGCCTCAGGAATGTATTCCTATTAATGAGGCTACAGCTAATATTTCTCCTCCGCCAAGTCCAGACGATCGCATCACAGGACAAAATAAATTTGCGCTATATACAGGATCACAATGGATAGGAACAATAACCGAATTGTGTCCGAGCGAGGGATATGTATTCAAGATGGCGCAGCCCTGTACTGTTTTGTTTCCTGAAGAATCATCTGATAAAAGCATACAGTTAAGTAGTCAGCAATTCGAATTTGATGAAGTTAGTGTACAGCAAAACAAAGCCTACACAATGATGGTTGTTGGTGAAATTATTAAAGAAGGTGAGGTTTTAAGTAATAGCAACGACAGGATTCTTGCCTATATAAATGGGGAATGTGTTGGGGTTGCTGCTCCATTGCCGCAGTTTAACAATAGTTTTTTCCTTAGTATTGGGTCTGATCAGGATCAAGGTGTTGAGGTAACTTTTAAAGTATGGTTAAACGAGCAGCAGCGTTTTTTCGAGGTGCAAGAATCATTTGAGTTTTTATCTTTTGGTGAGATAGGTACCTATAAAATCCCAAAACATTTTCATCTCAAAGAAATAACTGGAATAAACCAGGAAACTGCTAAGTTATTCTTTGTAGGGAATCCTTATCCCAACCCGTTCACATCAAAGACGACTATTCCCTATACTTTATTTGCTCAAAACCAAGTAAGTATGAAATTAATTAACAGCCAGGGAATGATTGTACAGACTATTGAAGCTGGCACACTAAACAAAGGTGAATACAGCTTTACGATACAAAAGGAAAAACTGAAACCGGGTATCTATACCATCTTAATCCAATTTAGTCACCATAAGGATTTTCATCAGGTGATCAAGTCTATAATCCTTTATTAATTAAATAACCAATAAACATTTTATTAAACCACTAAAAAAAATCAATTATGAAACGGAAAATTTACTTTTTACTTATGCTTTTCATAGCAGTAATAATTAAGCCTAACATTGCACAAGCTGCACCTCCCGATTGGGATAATCCAGGTGGTTTTCAATACACCATGAATTTTGTTAGTGAACTGCAATATCTGGATGGAAGTATTTCTTTGAATGAGAATGATATGGTTGCAGCGTTTGTGGGAGACGAGTTACGCGGTGTTTCAAGTCCACTTGCCGGGATGGGGGTTATTTTTTTAAGTGTAGCCTCTAATACTGAAAATGAACCCATTACTTTCAAGGCTTATTTAGCCGATAGCGATGAAATTGTTGATCTTAATGAGACAGCCACTTTCGAGAATATGGGTGAGGTGGGTGATTTTGCAGATCCTTTTACTTTCACCATTTTCCAGGGAACCTATTATACCATTACTGCCTCAGCAGGAACAGGCGGCAGCATTGATCCTAATGGAGCAGTTCAGGTGATGGAAAATGGTTCTCAAAGCTTTACGATTATGGCAGATGCAGGATATAACCTTTCGGATGTATTAGTAGATGGTTCCAGTGTTGGTGCAGTTAGCACTTATAGTTTTACTGATGTAACAGCTGACCATACCATTGAAGCTGTTTTTGAGATAATTACATATACCATTACAGCTACAGCTGGCGACAATGGGAGTATTGCTCCTGTTGGTGAAACTACTGTAGATTACGGAACAGATCAGGCCTACACGATCACGGCTGATGAGGGCTATCATGTACTGGACGTGCTGGTTGACGGTGTAAGTGTTGGAGATGTAGCATCCTACACTTTTACCAATGTTACTGCTGACCATACTATTGCAGCAAGTTTCGAAATAAATTCCTATACCATTATCGCTTCTGCTGGAGCCAATGGTAGCATAAACCCATCGGGAGATATTTCTGTCACCCACGGATCTGATCAATCTTTTGCCATTACAGCTGATGCAGGCTATCATGTTGATGATGTGCTTGTAGATGGTGTGAGTGTGGGAGATGTTACAACTTACAACTTTGAAAACATTACAGAAGGTCACACAATTGCAGCTAGCTTTGCAATCAACACCTACACCATCACAGCCACTGCCGGCGAAAATGGCACGATCGACCCCAGCGGTGCCATTGAGCTGGATTATGGAAGTGATCAAAGTTTTACAATAACGCCTAATACCGGATATGATATTGCAGATGTTCTTGTGGATGGTGTGAGTGTTGGAGCAGTAGCTGTTTATAATTTTGAAAATGTTACGTCCGATCATACCATTGCTGTTTCCTTTAGCATACAAACATTTATTATCACCGCTACTGCAGATGCCAATGGCACAATAGATCCTTCTGGAGCTGTATCAGTAAACTATGGCTCTAATCAAAGCTTTAGTATTGCGCCAGCCGAAGGTTATCATATTGATGATGTTTTAGTTGATGGCACAAGCGTTGGTGCAGTATCCACTTATGTTTTTGAAAACGTAACAGCAGTGCACACAATCGCAGCTAGCTTCGAAATCAACACCTACACCCTTACTTATATTGCCGGTGAAAACGGATCTTTAAGTGGTACTTTGATTCAAACTATTGATCATGGCAGTAATGGAACAGCTGTCGAAGCTATTCCAGCCCCAACATTTTTATTCGTAGGCTGGAGCGATGGTTCGATGGAAAACCCCAGAACTGACGAAAATGTAACAGCTGATTTAACAGTAACGGCAAATTTTGCCTTTAATACTTATACCATTTCTGCAACGTCAGGAGAGAATGGAGATATTGCTCCTGTTGGTGAAATAATAATAGGGGAGGGTTCAAGCCAAGATTTTACAATGATTCCAGATGCTGGATACCAAGTAGCAGATGTATTAGTAGATGGCACAAGCGTTGGGGATGTTGAAACATATGAATTTCAAAATGTTACAGCAGATCACACTATTCATGTTGATTTTGAGATTATTAATTATGAAATTGTAGCTACTGCAGGTTTGGGAGGAACTATTTCGCCTTCTGGTACAATAAACATTGATCATGGTTTAAATCAGGTTTTCGTAATTACTCCTGATGAAGGTTATCATATTGATGATGTGCTGGTTGATGGCGTTAGTGTTGGAGCTGTCGATTCCTATGAATTTATAAATGTAACGGAGCCTCATACCATTAATGCTTCCTTTGCAATTAATAGCTACACGCTGACGTATTTAGCAGGTGAAAATGGATCAATTACAGGAGAAGCCACTCAAAATGTTGAGCATGGTTCTGACGGAACTGCCGTAACAGCTGTTGCAGCTACCATGTATCATTTTGTTGATTGGAGTGATGGATCTATTGAAAACCCCAGAACTGACCTGAATGTGACAGGAGATTTAACTGTTACGGCAAACTTTGCTATCAACACCTATACGATAACTGCAACAAGCGGCGATAATGGCAGCATTACGCCAGAAGGAGAAGTCATAAAAGATGAAGGCACTGCTCAGGAATTCATTATTACCCCCGAAACAGGCTATCATATTGCTGATGTTTTGGTAGATGGTATCAGTGTAGGTGCAGTTTCAAGTTATGAGTTTTTAGCCATAGATGCTGACCATACTATTCATGCAAGCTTTGCCATAAACACATACACCATCACAGCATCAGCCGGAAGCAATGGAACAATTGATCCAATCGGACCAACCGTTGTTGAATACGGCAGCGACCAACTTTTTACAATATTTCCCGAAGAAAACTACCATATAGATGATGTGCTGGTTGACGGAGCCAGTATTGGCGCTGTTGAAAGTTACACTTTTGATAATGTTATTGAAGACCATACTATTGAAGCAATTTTTGCTATTGACACTTATACACTTACTTACCTGGCAGGAGAAAATGGCTCCTTGATCGGTGAAACTACACAAATAGTTGATCATGGTAGTGATGGATCTGCAGTAACTGCTGTTGCGGATGAGTTTTATCATTTTGTTGATTGGAGCGATGGAAGTACTGAAAACCCAAGAACCGACTACAATAATATGGCCGATTTAAGCGTTACTGCCAATTTTGCTATAGATACTTATAATATTACTTCATCAGCAGGCGAAAATGGTACAATAACCCCTTTAGGTGTTACAGAAGTGGAACACGGAGCCGATCTGGCATTTACTATCACTCCTGACGAAAACTACTTTATTGATGATGTTTTGGTTGATGGAATTAGTGTAGGCGCGGTTGCAACATATACTTTTGAAAACATAACTGAAGCACATACAATTTCCGCCAGCTTTGCAATCAATACATACACAATTACTTATCTTGCCGACGAAAACGGCTCGCTTACCGGTGATCTGACCCAGGTGGTAGAACACGGAAGTGATGGTACTGCCGTAACTGCTGTTCCCTATGATGGATATTTATTTATGTCGTGGAGCGATGGTTCTACTGAAAATCCCAGAACGGACTTAAACGTGACTCAAGACATCACTGTTACGGCTTCTTTTGATGTAGATTCCTATATCATTACTGCATCAGCAGGCGAAAACGGCACAATAACACCTGCAGGTGATATTATAGTGGATTATGGAGCTGACCAAACATTTACCATCACTCCTGACGAAAACTACTTTATTGATGATGTTTTGGTTGATGGAATAAGTGTAGGCGCGGTTGCAACATATACGTTCGAAAACGTAAGTGAAGCACATACAATTTCCGCCAGCTTTGCAATCAACACATACACAATTACTTATCTTGCCGACGAAAACGGCTCGCTTACCGGTGATCTGACCCAGGTGGTAGAACACGGAAGTGATGGTACTGCCGTAACTGCTGTTCCCTATGATGGATATTTATTTATGTCGTGGAGCGATGGTTCTACTGAAAATCCCAGAACGGACTTAAACGTGACTCAAGACATCACTGTTACGGCTTCTTTTGAATTAAACAATTATATTATTACTGCCACTACAGGAAACAATGGGACAATAGATCCAATAGGAGAAGTTTCTGTATCACATGGTTCAAACCAGCTATTTACCATGACTCCTGATGCAGGCTATCACGTTGCTGATGTACTGGTGGATGGTAATAGCATTGGTGCAGTTGCAACTTATGAATTCACCAATGTAACAGCTAATCGAACAATTCATGTTACTTATGAAATCAACACCTATATTATTACAGCTACTTTGTCTGGAAACGGCACAATTGACCCTGTGGGAGAAATTGTTGTTATTGAAGGTGAAAACCTGAGCTTTAGTATAACACCTGCCGAAGGTCATTATATTGCAGACGTACTTGTTGATGGAACGAGTATGGGTGCGTTAGCCAATTATACCTTCACAAATATCGATGCAAACCATACGATTCATGCCAGCTTTGCAGTAAATGTATATACTTTGACATATCTGGCAGGTAATAATGGTTCAATTAGTGGAACCGCTATTCAATATGTGAATCATGGTGACGATGGGAGTGCGGTTACAGCGGTTGCAGATGATAATTATCATTTTGTGCAGTGGAGTGATGGAAGTACAGAAAACCCAAGAACAGATTTAAATGTTACTTCAGACCTTACAGTAACTGCTGAGTTTACAATTGATACATTTACAATTACTGCAAGTGCTTCAGAAAACGGCACTATTAATCCATCAGGTTCAATTACAGTTGATTATGGAACTACGCTTCAGTTCTCAATGAATGCATCAACAGGCTATAAAATTGCGGATGTTATTGTGGATGGCGAAAGTGTTGGAAACAGTTCGACCTACACATTTGGCAATATCTCCAGTGATCATACGATTCATGTTGAATTTGAAATAAAGCAATATTCCATTATAGCAACATCAGCTGGAAATGGTTTGATTGATCCATATGGACATATAATTTTAGATTATGGTTCATCTCAGGCGTTTACTATTACGCCCGCTCCTGGTCATTATATTGACGATGTGATTGTTGATGGCGAGAGTGTTGGTGCTGTTAGTACTTATGAGTTTGTAAACATTACCGATTATCATACTATACATGCAATTTTCGCTATTAATACTTATACCATTACTGCATCTGCAGAAGGAAATGGTTCTATTACACCTTCTGGAACGCTGAACTACACCTATGGCGATAGTGAGGTGTTTACATTTACGCCTGATGCAGGACACCATATTGCTGATGTTCTTGTTGATGGCAATAGTGTAGGGATTGTTGACCAGTATGAGTTTGCTTTCATAGAAGACGACCATACAATAGTCGTTCTGTTTGAAATAAACACTTATACCATTACAGCTACAGCCGGTGATCACGGTAGTATTGATCCTTCCGGTCAAATAGTGGTTGATTGGGGAGAAGATGTCGTGTTTACTTTTGAACCTGATGAGGAATTCATGGTAGATGAAGTTTTTGTTGATGGCGAAAGTATTGGCTTTGCTGAATCTTACACATTTGAAAATGTTGTAACAGAGCATACAATTCATGTTACCTTCCGGTTGATCGTTGGCCTAAATGACCTACCAGATTGGCAAAATTATGTCGAAGTTTATCCTAATCCAGTGGTTAATAAGACAACTATTGAATTTAAAAAACTGGATGTTAATGAAGCAAATCTCTATTATGAGATTTATGATTATGCTGGTGCTGTTGTTCAGAGAGGCAACCTGGTTGATAAAGTCACGCAAATAGATGTCTCAACACTTGCTGCATCACGTTATATCATCCGTATTTTAGATAAGCAAACAGTTAAAGCTACCTTTAAGCTGGTTAAGATCAATTAATTGTTCATCTATACTACAGCCTGTTACCCATGCTCCTTTTAAGGAGAGGGTGCAGGCTGTTTTTGTAAAAAATGTTTTCTTGAACTAATAAATTAACAACCATGAAATCTTTAAATCATTATTTAGCTTTTTCTCTGGCAGGATTAATGCTATTGTTTTGGGTTGATCCGGTGTATCCCCAATCTAATAAAAGTGCCAATGAAATACAATTAGTTAAGCGAGGTGAACGCCCTCCGATAAATATCGACAACCTTTCGGAAGAGGCGTATTTGAAGGGCGTGATTCGCCTTAAACTAAAAAACAATTATGCGGGTGGTATAGACCCTTATAGTTTACAAATCAATGAAAACGGTAACAGTAGGTTCGGTATAGAATCAATTGATGCTTTACTTACTAACTTCCGTAATACAAAAATTGAACCATTGTTTGCTGCTTTGGGTCAAAATGAATTGAGATTTGATGAGAAACAAAAGGATTGGGGTTTTCACTTGTGGTATTCAATACAAGTGGACGAAGAAACAGATATTAAATCAGCTGTTAAAGCTTTAAATAAGTTGAAAGAAGTTGAAGTAGCGGAGCCTGAGTATAAAAAGAAGCGTATAATTGATGTTGATAAAGAGATTTTAAGCAGTTCACGAACTTCTGATGCTGGTCAGGGACGCAATTGGATGCCTGATGATGAGTATTTTGGTTACCAATGGCATTATCACAATACCGGACAAGAGGCGGGAACTCCGGATGCTGATATCGACCTCCCGGAGGCGTGGGACTTGGCAACAGGAAATCAGAGTGTAATTGTGGCAATTGTTGATGGAGGGATTGATTATAATCATGTCGATCTTGCACCAAACATGTGGGAAAGTATAGGATTCAATTTTGTTACAAACACTTCTAATGTTACTGCTGATGATCATGGAACACATGTTGCGGGTACAGTGGCTGCTGCAACTGGTAATAGTGTTGGGGTAGCTGGTATTGCTGGCGGTAGTGGAAATAGCGATGGTGTGCGACTGATGTCAGCTCAGGTATTTTCTGGTGATAATGCAGGAGGTTTTCATTTGGCTCCCATTTGGGCAGCTGACAATGGAGCAGCAATCTCACAGAATAGTTGGGGATATACCTCGCCTGGCGCTTATAATCAAGCTGAATTGGATGCCATTGATTATTTTAATCAAAATGGGGGAGGAGATGCATTACTTAATGGCGGTATAACAATTTTTGCAGCGGGTAACGATAACTCCTCTCTCGACTACTATCCCGGGTATTATGCTGGTGTTTTATCGGTAGCTTCAACAAATAACCAGGATATCAGATCATATTATTCTAATTATGGGAATTGGGTAGATATCAGCGCCCCGGGTGGAGAAACCAACAGCGTGACAAACCGTGGTGTATTGAGTACCTTACCCGGAAATAATTATGGTTTTTACCAAGGCACTTCGATGGCTTGCCCTCACGTATCGGGTGCTGCTGCACTTATTGCCTCATTGGCCTACGGACAAGTGAGCAATACTGATGTTTGGAGCATACTTGTTAGTTCCACAGATGATATTGAGTCATTGAATCCAAATTACTACGGACAATTGGGAAGTGGCAGATTGAATGCCTATCAGGCTTTGACGGAAGCAATGGCTTATTTGTCAGGTATTTATAATCCAATAAACTTTTCGGCAACAGCACAAAGTGCCTCAGCAATAAGCTTAAACTGGGAACTTAATCAAAATAGTAATGATGTATTATTGATCACTTCTGTTGATGGAAATTTTATTTCTCCATTGGCAGGAGAGAGTTTTCAGGTTGGTGATATTCCATCAGAAGGACAGGAAGTTCTTTTGGCCGGAAACGCTACTACATTTGAGCATCAGGATCTCAGTGGGAGCACAACTTATTACTATAAATTATGGTCTGTTGATGAAAGTCTCAACTATTCTCCGGGAGTAATGGCGCAGGCTACAACCTTCTGCGAAACTCAAACCTTACCCTTTGCTGAATCGTTTGATGCAATGGATTGGCCCTCCTGCTGGTCTCAAACCATCGAAGGTGCTTCGGGTACTGCGGCCTGGATTGTAAACGCTTCCAATAGTGCCGGCGGCCAGGCAAACGAAATGCGTGCCATATGGCAAGAAGGAATAGGCACTTCCAGATTTATTAGTCCTGCATTGGATCTTTCTGGTTCTGACACAATTTACTTGGCTTTCAAATACTTTTTTGATGATTGGGGAAATGGCTGCCAAATTAAAATACAAACCAGCAATGATGGGACAAATTGGATTGACCAGCCTTTCAATTTTATATCTGGACAGGGTAATTATGGCCCACGCACAGCTAATGTTCCTTTAAATAATACCAGCAACGAAACTTATATCGCCTGGGTGATAGAAGGTGATCAATTTCAATTTGATTATTGGTTTATAGATGATGTGACAGTGCAGGCAGATCAGCCTTCAGATTCATATGTTGTATCGTTAAGCTCAAGCCCTGAAAACGGAGGAATAGTTGCCGGAGAGGGATTATACCTTGCTGGTGAAACTGTTTCAATATATGCCACACCTTCCGCAGATTACTTCTTCATCGAATGGCAGGATGAAGAGGGAGCAACGATAAACAACTCAAATCCATTTACTTTTCAGATGCCGGAAGAAAATCTGAGTTATAACGCTCTTTTTCAGCCTTGTTCGTATTATCCTTCAGCCTTTAATTTATCAGCAACACAAATAACAGGTGCTTATGCTGCTTCATTAAATTGGGAGAAACCTGAACTGGATCCTGATTTTCCAGCTGCTATCTCCTCTAGTGTTTATATTGATGGCCAACTTCTGATTACAACAGCAGATACTTTTTTCAATACAACGGTAATTGGGATTGGTGAACATGAGTTTTGTATTGTTTTAAATTATCAAGATGGCGGAAGCAGCTGCTATGGTGAAAGTTGTTTTGCTTTCGAACTTGTGAATGAGGCTACTGCTAATGGAACAGTAACAGATCTGTTAACCGCAGAACCGATTCCTAATGCTGAGGTGTTTTTGATCAACTCAAATAATAATTATACCGTATTTACTGATGTAAATGGTTATTACGAGAGTCCAGTGCTATCCGGAATTTACGATTTTACCATTTCTGCAAGTGGTTATGTTGATCAGTTTGTGCAAGGCATAACAATAGAAAATGAAAGCACGACAACCACTGATTTTGAACTTTTTGAGTTTCCTCATCCTGTCTCTTTTGTTGACGTAACCGAAGTCAATGAGACCTCTGTTCTTATTGACTGGAATTCAGAAGGATGGTTAACTTACGATAATGACGTAATAGGCTACGCAGGAATTGGATCAGAAGTAGCTGACTATAACTTAATTTGGGGTTCCAAATTTGTTCCTGCTCAATTAAGTGCATACGGAACAGGATTCGTTACAAAAGTGGCTGTTTATCAAATGCCAGCAGTTGGTGATTATCTTACTGAAATAAGAATCCTGGCTGGTGAAAATGGTGAAACCGTGCTTTATTCACAAGATGTAACGGGAATACTTACCGGTGATACCTGGAATATTGTTTACTTAAACGAAGCAGTTGCTTTTGACAACACTGAAAATCTCTGGATTGCCATGTATGTTGAAAGACCCGGAAATACTTTTAATGAACCTACTGCCGGCGCCCTTGAAGTGATTCCTAACCGTTATGATTACTTTGCGTACAATGGTGCTGCATGGACTTCAATTAGCGGCGAATATGGAATTAACGATCAGGCTTGGATGTTACGTGGTTTTGTAACCACTTCAGCAGGCCGCGAAGTTGCTTTGGGTCAGGGAGACTTTACAACTACTGGACATAAAGATTACTCAACTGTTAAATCAGTATCAAGTGGTAAAGGAATGATTCCAGCTAGTAAAGCAAATGCAAAATTCCCTGTTTACGCACACGAAACTACCCGTGAATTAGTTGGATATAGCATCTACCGTACAACTTGCGAAACCGGCGAACTCGAGTTTCTTGGATTCACTGTTGATATGCAATTTACTGATAATACATGGGGAAATGCAGAAGCTGGTGTTTATAAATGGGGTGTTGTAGCTGAATATGATTTAAATCAATCTGAGATAACCTATTCTAACTGCCTGGATAAAGATATGTACACAACGGTTGAGGTGGAGGTTTCCACCAATAGCGGTGATAGCCCCGAAGGTACGATGGTTAAGTTTATCAATGTTTCTGAACCTGGGCTCAATCTGGTTTACGAATCAGAACTTGACGAAACAGGCTCTCTTACTTGGGAAGAATTTCGTAAGGGTGTTTATGATATCTATGTGATGAAGAATGGATTTAATACAATCGTTCTTACAAATGATGAAATTTCTAATCCTATTACTTACAGTTGGTTAATGGAAGAGCTTCTTTTAGCAGTGTCAAACCTCCATGTAACCCCCTTTGGTTATGCAACATGGAATGACTATGTGTTTGAGCCGTTTATGGAAACGTTTAATGATGGGATTCCTGAAACATGGACAATCCTTGATGGCGGTTCAACAACCGACACCTGGTATATGGAAACTCCAGAAGGCAATCCACAGACCACTGGCGCCTCGCTTGATGGAACACCTTTTGCTTATGTTGATTCCGATAATGCAGGTACTGGCCCTTTTTTCGATGAGCAACTGATTTCTCCAGTTATCAATGCCTCAGCAGCTGAGGAATTATACATCATGTTCGATCAGTACTACAACTTCTATATGGCTGGCGAATTTGCTAATGTGGATGTATTCGACGGAACGGATTGGGTAACTGTTCTCAATCAGGTTGCAGATCAAGGAGCATGGAATAACCCTAATCAGCAGGTAATTGATGTGAGTGAATATGCCAATGAGAATTTCCAGGCTCGTTTCCATTATTATGACAATGGTATCTGGGCATGGTTTTGGGCAATTGATAATCTTGTTGTTACTGATAATCAGGATCGGTCTGAAACTCGAGGGCTTCAAAACTATAAAGTATGGCTCGATGGTATTTATCAAGGCAATACAACAGATATGTTTTGGCAGCAGGATCTAACAAATTTAGTGGAAGAAGAAACCTATCTCACCGAAGTTTCAGCTGTATACAGCACAGGAGAATCAGAGAAAAGAAGTTTTTTATGGACTTACTATGGGTGTGATCATTTTGCGAATCCAGTGGATTTGAATGCTGAAATAGAGAACAATCTGGATGTCAGGCTATCATGGAATCCGGGAGGATATACAAAGATGAAATTGACTCAAAATCCTGGTGCACCAGCTAACGCAAACTACCAGTAGCATGGTTTTGGCTACGGAGTAGCTTACGA
>CAZQFH010000035.1:0-34457 GCA_964592595.1 uncultured Lentimicrobiaceae bacterium
AACCATCACTCCCTACCTGTCCGTGCGCTGGAGCATAAAACCATGCCTGCACAACAATAATATTGCCTGCCACAACGAAAGTATTCATTAACAACTCCCGCAATTCTAACAACAACACAAACAATCACATCCCCACTTTCATGCCAACATTTTTCCTAATTTTGCCCCCTCATTCACAAAATAACAGCTAAACTCATGGAGATCAGCAGCAAGTATAATCCTGCAACAACCGAAGATAAATGGTATGCCCATTGGATGAAAAAAGGCTACTTTCATTCCGAACCTGATGAACGCGAGCCTTACGTGATCGTGATTCCGCCGCCAAACGTTACCGGCGTGCTGCATATGGGTCATATGCTCAACAATACCATACAGGATGTGCTGATTCGCCGTGCACGTATGCAGGGCAAAAACGCCCTGTGGGTGCCTGGTACCGACCATGCCTCCATTGCTACAGAAGCTAAAGTGGTAAATAAACTAAAGGATCAAGGCATCCGAAAAAATGAGCTCAGCCGCGAGGCCTTCCTCGAACATGCTTGGGAATGGACCCACAAACATGGTGGTATCATCCTCGAACAGCTTAAAAAGCTTGGTGCCAGCTGCGACTGGAATCGAACCAAATTTACCATGGACGACGATATGTCGGAATCGGTGCTGCAGGTTTTTGTTGACCTCTATAATAAAGGTCTTATCTACCGTGGCTACCGCATGGTAAACTGGGACCCCGAAGCCAAAACAACCGTTTCCGACGAGGAAGTTATTTACAAGGAATCGCAAGGCAAATTGTATTACCTGCGTTATCAGATTGAGGGCGAAGATAATTACGTAACCATTGCCACCACCCGCCCCGAAACAATCCTGGGTGATACCGCTGTTTGCTATCATCCCGAAGATGAGCGTTTCCAGCACTTGAAAGGCAAAAGGGTTATTGTTCCCATTGCTAACCGGTCCATTCCACTCATCGCTGATGATTACGTTGATCGCGAATTCGGAACAGGTTGCCTCAAGATAACACCTGCCCACGACCCTAACGATAAAATCCTGGGCGATAAATACCAGCTCGAGTTTATCGATATCTTCAACGACGACGCCACACTCAACGAACATGGCCTGCACTACAAAGGTATGGATCGTTTTGCCTGCCGCAAAGCCATCATAAAGGAATTGGAAAGCATCGGAAGTTTGGCAAAAACAGAAGATTATCAAAATAAAGTGGGCACTTCCGAACGTACCGGTTCCGTGATTGAGCCACGCCTCTCCTACCAATGGTTCCTCGCTATGGAAAAGCTGGCTGAGCCTGCACTTAAAGCCGTGATGGAAGATACCATCCAGCTGGTGCCCGAAAAGTTTAAAAACACCTACCGTCACTGGATGGAAAATGTGCGCGACTGGAACATTTCTCGCCAACTTTGGTGGGGACATCGTATCCCGGCCTGGTATTATGGCGATGGCATGCAGGATTTTGTGGTGGCCATGAACGAAACTGATGCCCTGAATGCTGCAAGAGCAAAAACCGGAAATCCCGATCTGCAAATCAGCAGCTTGCAGCAGGAGGACGACGTGCTCGATACCTGGTTTAGCAGTTGGCTATGGCCTATCTCCGTTTTTGATGGCATCCGCAATCCCGATAATCCCGACATCAAATACTATTACCCTACCAACGATTTGGTAACAGCCCCCGAAATCCTGTTCTTTTGGGTGGCACGTATGATCATGGCTGGTTACGAATGGCAGAACGAAAAGCCTTTCAAAGCCGTTTACCTCACTGGTATTGTGCGCGACAAGCTGGGTCGAAAAATGTCGA
This sequence comes from uncultured Lentimicrobiaceae bacterium, assembly GCA_964592595.1. GTDB lineage: Bacteria > Bacteroidota > Bacteroidia > Bacteroidales > F082 > UBA5536. The sequence goes on from CAZQFH010000035.1 coordinate 1,805, forward strand.
AAAGTCTCGGCAACTCACCCGATCCTATCGATCTGATGAAGACCTATGGCGCTGATGGCGTGCGTGTTGGGATGTTGCTCACCTCACCAGCAGGTAACGACCTACCCTTTGATGAGGCCCTTTGCGAGCAGGGACGCAACTTCAACAATAAGATATGGAATGCCATGCGCCTTGTCAAAGGCTGGCAGGAAGACAGCCAAATTCCGCAGGGTCAAACTGCTGCCCTTGCCGTCGACTGGTTCAGGGCGCGCCTCGATCAAACCCTCATCCAAATAGAAGATCACTTCAGCAAATACCGCTTGTCGGATGCGCTGATGGCTGCCTACAAACTCACCTGGGACGATTTCTGTTCCTGGTACCTCGAAATGATAAAGCCTGAGCAAGGTCATGCCATCGACGCACAAACCCTGGAAGCTACAATTGGCTTTTTTGAAGACCTTATGAAGCTGTTGCATCCTTTTATGCCTTTCATCACCGAAGAAATCTGGCACCTGCTGCGCTATCGCAACGAAGGCGAAGATCTGATTGTGGCTTCCATGCCAGCAGCAAAAGCATACAACGAAAAGCTGCTGGCCGATTTCGACTTCACCGCCGAACTCATCAACGGCATCCGTAAACTCAGGGCCTCTAAAAATATCCCATTCCGTGATGCCCTTGAAGTGCAGATTGTGGATAAAAACGGCGCCTACAACAGTCGTCTCGAAGGCACCATTGCCAAACTCTGCAACCTGAGTCGCATCAGCCTAACCGAAAGTCCGCTCCAAGGTGCTTTTGGGTTTGTTATCAAATCCACGGAGGTGTTTGTGCCACTTACCGATGCCGTAAATCCCGAAGAGGAACGCAAAAAACTGGAAGAAGAACTTGCTTATACTCAGGGATTTTTAAAATCTGTCGATAAAAAACTCAGTAACGAACGTTTTGTAAGTGGCGCGCCCACTCAGGTGGTTGATCGCGAACGACAAAAGAAAGCCGATGCCGAAGCCCGCATCAAAGTGATTGAGCAACAGCTAAAAAGCTTTCAATAAATAGCTTTGAAACGCTAAAATATGTTAATCTAAATGAGTAGCTGAACATAAGACCCTAACAGTGGTTTAAGTACTAACCAAAAAGCAATGCGTCAAGTGCAATTTTTAATATTTTTTAGCGTAGTATTAAGTGTTTACGGACTGGTAAACTGGTATATTTTTAGCCGTGGGCTAATGAGTTTTGAACCCGGAACTGGTTTGCGAAGTGCCTTTGTTTGGGCCTTCTGGCTGCTGGTAATCAGTTACCCCGTGGGGCGCATACTCGAAAAAATATACCTTTCGTACCTGAGCGATTTTTTCACCTGGGCAGGTGCCTTTTGGCTGGCTGCCATGGTTTACATTTTGATCGCCGTGATAGCTTTCGATTTGTTAAGACTGGTTAATCACTTCTTACCCTTTTTCGATAAGATTATTCCCTCTGCACTTATTCAACGTCCCTTTTTCTTTACGATTGGCGTGGCAACAGCTGTATTCCTGCTCGTTTTTGCAGGCCACCTCAATGCGCTGCTTCCGCGTACTAATCAGTTGTCGTTAACCGTAAATAAAAACCTGCCCGAAACCAACAAACTTCGGATTGCCATGGTTTCTGATATTCATCTGGGCACTGTGATATCAACCAAAAGACTCAGCCGTATAATTGAGCACCTCAACTCGGTGGAGCCTGATGTGATTATGATCCCCGGCGATCTGGTTGATGAAGACCTTGAGCCGGTAATCAAACAAAATCTTGGTGACTTATTCAGCAAGCTCAATGCGCCACTGGGTGTTTTCGCTTCCACTGGAAACCATGAATACATTGGTGGTGCTGATGCTGCAGTAGATTACTTGAGGGCACACGGTATCAAGGTGCTGCGCGATACTGCAGAACAAGTCGTTCCGGGATTGTGGGTCATTGGCCGAAACGATATCGAAAGCACACGGTTTGCTGGCGAAAAACGTAAATCGCTCGCCGAAATCACTAAAAATATTCCTGCCGAAGATGTACGGATTGTCCTCGACCATCAACCAAGGGCTTATGAAGAAGCACAAGAGCAACAAACCGATCTGATCCTGAGCGGCCATACCCACCACGGACAGTTATGGCCCTTCAATTATATCACCCAAAAAATGTTTCCACTCAGCTGGGGTTACAAACAGTTCGGGCAAATGCATGCTTACGTTTCCAGCGGCATAGGCACCTGGGGACCTCCGGTGCGCATCGGCAACCGACCCGAAGTGGTGGTTATTACTTTGAATCTTAACGCTGAGCAACCGAATCAAGCCTACTAATCCTGAGTATGTAAATCGTGTCGGCCATTTGCTGTCGCCCTGATTCTGTAAGGTATAACGCACTCAGCTGCGTTACTTTAATATCAGCGAAAGTTTCCATTTCAATGAGTTCGTATCCTTCCTGATCAAGGGATTTAACACCCTGAAAGTTAGTAAATACATACCACACCGGATGAAGCGTTAAAGCAGAATCGATTTGATGAATGGACTTAAAATCAGGCACTATTTCGTGTGAATAAAAATCAAATGCCGGTCGATGTTGGTTGTAAAAACAACGCGGAACACGCGGGTCATACAGTTCATTGAGACGAAGAGCCACCTTGCTGCCAGCTTGATATCGCAATAATTCCGGATAAAAACCGAATACCAAAAAACTATTAACCATCAGCATGATAATCAAACTGCCACTTAGCGCTCGCTCAAGCAATGAAACGCTTTTAAACTTGAAATAAACAATTATGCTGATAAAACCCACCACAAGAAACACAAACAATGCGGTGTATCCAAGTACATAGGTCATTGCCAAAACTAATAATACCATGAGTAATAGCACAATATGCTGAACCTTTAAAATAAAGTTCAGGCCACCGCCTGATTGAGCAGACAGCCCGTGAACAACCAATATAGCCGCAAACGGCAAGATGACATATAAGTAATGGGGTAGTTTGTATGTCGATAATGAAAATGCAATAAATGGTAAAACAAAACCCCAGAACAAGAAACCTCCCTGCTTTAGCCTGCCTTGAAAAATGCCTTTGGCATAGAGCCATAAACCTCTTAACAAAAACAATGTCCAGGGCAGTGAAAGCCACAGCAGGGTGTGCACAAAAAATAAGGGACCGCTTTCGTCGCGCCAAACATTTTCGCCTGTAAGCCTCCCGAAGCTTTGCGTCCAAAAATAGAATTTTACTCCGGTTGTTCCATGCTGCAAATAAAGCCCAATAAGCATAGGCAGCAACATCAAACCAACAATTACCGGAATGAGCCATAAGTCCTTATTGATCAGCAGTGATAACTTTTTCTGCATCAGCATGTCAAAACCAAACGCCAATAAGGGAACCATCAGCCCAATAGGTCCTTTTGTAAGCAACGAAAATCCAATTCCAACAGATAAACCGATCAGGTTCTTAATTTTTTGCTCATTCAGCCAACGATCAGTTTGCCACAAAGTAAAGGCAATCCATCCGGTGAGCATCGTATCTGTCCTCACATCCAACCACATCAGCGGTGCTGCTACAAAACTCACAAAAACCATCGGAACCAGTAATGCCCTGGCTTCGTCCAAATAGTTTAAAGCCAATCGGTAAAGGCTATAAATTCCTAAGAGAAGTACAAGCACAGATGGCAAACGATATGCAAAATGCGAATAATCCATTACTGCAAAACTTACAGCAGAAGTCCAGAAAATGAGCGGGGGTTTGTCAAGATACGAAACGGTTCGCCAATAAATTTGCAGCCAATCGCCATTTTGCAGCATTTGCATGCCCATCGTGGCATATTGCGTAGCATCATGCTCCATCAAAGGGATATGATACATACCTATGATAAAAATTAACAGGAACATTCCTGCAAAAAGCAAGGTTTGATTTATTTTAATCGGCATCGTTAGGCTTTAAAAAATGTTAAAAGTAACCTTTAGCAGCTCACTTTGCTTTTCGTTAAAATCATTTTTAGGCTAAATTTAGGTTATGTAAATAGCTATGGAATCTGATTGAAAATCAGCTTAAATATTGATATTCTATCATTTAAGTTGGATCGCAACTGTTTCAATTTTTACTCACGAAGGTTAAAAACCATGATAACATATGCAGCTGCATAGTCCGATAAAAGCCAAGCCAATCTGCCTGCTTAATTGGTGAATTTTAATACATTTGCACCACTTTAACAAAACCTGATAACCATGTCGTTTGACCCGGAAAAATTCGTTGGTGAAGGCCTCACTTACGACGATGTGCTCCTATTACCTGCATACAGCGAAGTGCTGCCGCGCGAAACTGAACTAAGCACACAATTCAGCAGAAATATTCAGCTGCGTATTCCTATTGTGTCTGCTGCAATGGATACTGTTACCGAATCCATTATGGCTATTGCAATGGCCCAGGAAGGCGGTATTGGTGTGTTGCACAAAAATATGACCATCGAAAAGCAGGCTGCCGAAGTGCGCAAAGTAAAACGTGCCGAAAACGGTATGATCATCGATCCCGTTACCATGCGCGATGACGCCACAGTGCTGGATGCCCTTAAAATAATGGAAGAATTTCACATTGGTGGCATTCCCGTAGTCGATAAACACAACCGCCTCACTGGTATCGTCACCAATCGCGACCTGCGCTTCGAACGCAGGATAAACCGTCCGATTTATGAGGTGATGACGCGCGAAAACCTGATCACCACTACTGAATTTACTGATTTTGAAAGGGCTGCCGATATCCTGCAAGAGCATCGTATCGAAAAGCTTCCAGTCGTTGACAAAGATTACAGGCTCATTGGGCTGATTACTTATAAAGACATCATCAAAATTAAGGCACGCCCAAATGCCTGCAAAGATCAACGCGGTCGCCTCAGAGTTGCTGCTGCCGTTGGTATCACAGCCAATACCCTCGAACGGGTGGATGCGCTGGTGGCCGAAGGCGTGGATGCCATCGTGGTGGATACTGCTCACGGCCATTCAAAAGGCGTTGTGGAAATGGCCAAAACCATTAAAAAGAAATACGGACAAATTGATTTGGTAATTGGCAACATCGCAACAGCTGAAGCAGCGCGCGACTTGCTGGCTGCCGGTGCTGATGGCATCAAAGTGGGAATAGGGCCCGGATCGATCTGTACAACACGCGTAGTAGCCGGCGTTGGTGTGCCGCAACTTACTGCTGTGTACGACGTTGCCAAAGCGCTCAGAGATACCGGTGTTCCGGTTATCGCTGATGGCGGTATCCGCTTCACAGGCGACATCGTGAAAGCCCTGGCCGGTGGTGCCGACAGCATCATGGCAGGCTCACTTTTTGCCGGGGTGGACGAATCTCCCGGCGAAACAATCATCTTTGAAGGCCGTAAATACAAAACTTACCGCGGGATGGGATCTATCGAAGCTATGTCAGAAGGTTCCAAAGACCGCTACTTCCAGGATGCAGAAGATGATGTGAAAAAACTCGTTCCCGAAGGAATCGTGGGTCGTGTGCCATTTAAGGGTACGCTTTCGGAAGTAATCCATCAGCTGGTGGGCGGTTTGCGCGCCGGAATGGGTTATACAGGCTCCAAAACCATCACAGATTTGAAAAAAGCAAAATTTGTAAAAATCACTGCTGCAGGAGTTTACGAAAGCCATCCACACGATATCACCATCGTGCGTGAAGCACCAAATTATAGTCGTAAAAACTAACAATCGCTAACAAATAAAATCCATCGATAAGTTATGAGAACAACAATGCGCGCCTTTATTCTAAGCCTGCTGATCGGATCGGCATTTCTGATGCAGGCCCAAAACAAACTTGACAAAAAAGTGCTGATGACCATTGCAGATGAGCAGGTTACAGTAAAAGAATTCATGGATGTTTACGGCAAGAATAATGTGAACAATGAAGTGATCGATCAGAAATCACTAGAGGAATACCTTGATTTGTATATCAATTTCAAACTCAAGGTAAAGGAAGCTGAAAGCTTGAAAATGGATACTGCTCAGGCTTTTATAAAAGAACTCGAAGGCTACCGCAAACAACTGGCAAAGCCTTATTTTACCAACGAAAAAGTGAGCGAAGCCCTCTTACAGGAAGCCTACGACAGAAAACTTCAGGACGTAAGAGCCAGTCATATCCTGCTGCGTTTGGATAAAAACGCACTTCCCGAAGACACCCTCAAGGTGTACCAAAAGGCAATAGAACTCAGAAAAAGAATCCTTGCCGGCGAAGACTTTGCAGCTGTTGCCGTTGAAGCTTCTGAAGATCCTTCAACACGCGATCGCGAGGAAATTCCGGGTAAGCAGTCCTTCAGACCCGGCAACAAAGGCGATCTGGGATATTTCTCTGTTTTTGATATGGTTTATCCTTTCGAAAATGGCGCATACACTACCCCTGTTGGTGAAGTATCGATGCCCGTTCGCTCCGACTTTGGCTATCACCTGATTAAAGTGAAAGACCGCAGCCCGGCTATAGGCACTATGGAAGTGGCTCATATTTACCTCAGCCTGCCAATAAACGCCCCCGACTCGCTCGACAAGGAAAAATCGGAACGTATCCAGCGGATCTACGAAGAAATAAAAGGCGGTATGAAGTTCGAAGAAGCCGTGAAAGCTTATTCCGAAGACCGTGGCTCGGCACAACGCGATGGCAAATTGAGCAAATTTACCGTTAATCGTATCGTACCTGAATTTGTTGAAACAGTTAAAACACTCGAAGTAGGCGAAATTTCGGAGCCTGTAAGAACCGTTTATGGTTATCATATCATCAAGCTGATTGGAACTGAAGCTCCAGGCAGTTTTGAAGAAGAAAAAACCAAGCTGAGCGAACGCCTGGCCAAAGACAGTCGCGCCCAAAAATCGGAACAAGCTGTTTTAACACAGATAAAAAAAGAAAACAATTTCAATGCAAATGAAGCTAACCTGCAAAGCTTTATCAGTCAGCTCGATAGCACCTTTGTAAGTGGCAAATGGGAAGCTCCCGAAAGCCTGAGCAATGATAACAGCCTCTTTAAACTAGGAAAACAAAACTATACCAATACCGAATTCATTGCATTTATAATGAGCAAACAAAGCAAACAGGATAACCTGAACGCTGCTCAATATGCCCGTCAGCTTTTTAGTGAGTTTGCTGACCAAAGCAGCCTGGATTACGAAGACAGCCAGCTCGAAAAAAAATATCCTGAGTTTGCCGCCCTCATGGAAGAATACCGGGATGGCATCCTACTTTTTGATCTTATGGATAAGGAAGTTTGGTCAAAAGCAGTGAAAGATACCCTCGGCCTCGAAAAATTTTATGAAGCCAACAAGAACAACTACCTGTGGGGCGAAAGAGCAGAAGCCACCATTTATACCATTACCAAAGAAGATGACATGGCAAGTGTAAAAGCCATCCTCGAAACAGGCATTACTGATGAAGCCCTGCTCGAAAGGCTTGACCAGGACAGCATCCGTTCGGTAAGAATCAAAAAAGGAAAATTTGAGCGCGGCGACAACAATTATGTGGATATGATTGCCTGGGAAACAGGTCTTTCGGACGTGCTCAAAACCAATGTAGATAAAATGAGTGTTTTTGTGCGCATACATCAGGTGATTGCGCCCGAACCAAAGGCTTTGAACGAAGCCAGGGGTCTGATTACGTCTGATTATCAAACCGAGTTGGAAAAACAATGGGTAAACCGCCTGCGCGAAAAATATCCCGTTTCAATTACTCAAAAAGTATTCGATAAAGTTAAATCAGCATATTAATGAAGCATTACCTGCTATTGCTGCTTTTGGCTGCTCTTTCGGCCTGCACGGCCGTTAGCGATTCCGGCAAGGGCGAGGTGGTTGCCAAAGTGTATGGCAACTACCTTTACGAAGCTGATCTGGAAGGTCTTGTATCATCCGGCACTTCAAAGCAGGATAGCATTATGCTCGTAAAACGGTTTATCGACAACTGGATAAGAAAGCGCCTGCTGATCAGGCAAGCCGAGAAAAACCTTACCGCTGCGCAAACAGATTTTAGTAAGAAGCTGGAAGATTATCGCACCTCCTTGCTGATTTATACTTACGAAACCGAGCTGATTAAACAAAAGCTTGATACCGTAGTGAGTGAAGCTGAAATTACTGCTTACTACGAAAACAACAAACAAAATTTTGAGCTGCGTCACAACCTGGTAAAGGTGGTTTATACAATTTTGCCTGTTGATTCGGAAATGAAACCGGCCTTTAGGGAAATTATGTCTAATCCCGACACACTCTTGCTCGACTCGCTCAATATGTTGGCATCCAGCAATGCACTTTCTTACTACAACGATACGCTTAACTGGATACGATTTGATGATCTGATCACACAAATACCACTCGAAACTTTAAATCAGGAGGCTTTCCTTAAAAGTACAACATTCGTCGAAATTGATGACCCGCCATTCAGCTATCTACTCAGGTTTGAAGATTATTTGCTCAGTGAGGGTACCTCTCCGATAGAAATTGAATACGAAAACATAAAAAATATCCTGCTTAATCAACGCCGGCAAGCCTTATTGCGCCAAACACACGACGGATTGTACGAGCAGGCCCTGCGACAAAAGGTGTTTGAAATTTATTAAAATCATACTAATGAAACACTTTTTGAATCATAGCACAATTATTGATGCAATAAGTCATCCTCAAAACTGTTTACAATCGACAAAGACTATCCTATGATGTTAAAAAAAATACTGCTCGCCACCTTGGTCATGATAGCCCTGCTGAGTATAAAAGCAGAAGCACAGCAAAAACAGGTTATTGATCAGGTTGCAGCTGTGGTTGGAAAAAACGTAATCCTACAATCAGACATTGAAAATCAATACATTCAATATCGTTTGCAACGCGGAATCAGCGGAAGCGCCGAAACCATTCGGTGTAGGATTTTGGAAGACCTGCTTTTTCAAAAACTGATGCTCAATCAGGCTGAGATTGACAGTGTTGAAGTAACAGATAATCAGATAGATCAGGAAATGGAACGTCGTTTGCGTTATTTCATCAACGAATTGGGCTCTCAGGAAAAACTGGAGGCTTATTACAACAAGAGCCTCAACGAAATTAAAAGTGAGCTCCGCCGGCTTGTAAAAGATCAAATGCTGGTGCAGGAAGTACAAAACGGTATCATGAATGAGGTGGAAGTTACCCCTTCCGAAATAAAATCCTACTACCGTGCAATGCCTGCCGATAGCATTCCGATGATCAACACAGAATACGAAATCGCGCAGATCGTAAAAAAGCCGCCCATCAGTATTGATGAGAAACTCAAGGTAAAAGAACGCCTTTTCGACTTACGCAAACGCATCCTCGATGGCGAACGCTTCTCAACCTTGGCAGTGCTTTACTCCGAAGATCCGGGCTCGGCACGCAAAGGAGGCGAACTTGGTTTTTACGGCCGCGGCGAACTCTATCCCGAGTTTGAGGCAGTAGCTTTTAACCTTAAAGATGGTGAGATTTCGGAAATCGTTGAAACAGAAGCCGGTTTCCATATCATACAAATGATCGAGCGCAGAGGCGAATATGTAAACGTTCGTCACATCCTCTTGATGGCAAAAGTATCTCCATATGCCCTTGAAAAAGCAAAAAATGAACTGGATACCATAGCAATGCAAATCCGCAATGGCGATATCACCTTTGAAGAAGCAGTTGCAAAATACAGCAACGACGAAAATAAAGGCAAAGACGGCATGCTGATTAATCCTTATTCGGGCAGCACGCTTTTTGAAGCCGAAAATCTGGATCAGCAGGTTTCGTTTGTGATTGACAAATTACAGGTTGGCGAACTCAGTGATCCGGTGCCCATGATAACCGATGATGGTAAAGATGCCTACCGTTTGTTGATGTTGAAACGCAAAACCACGCCTCATAAAGCTAACCTGAGCAACGACTACAATCGTATCCAGGAATGGGCGCTGCAAAAGAAAAAACAAGAAGCCGTTGATAAATGGATCAGAGAAAAATCTAATTCAGCTTATGTGCGTATCAACGAGAATTTTACGAATTGCACTTTCGATTATAAATGGAATAACGAGTAAAGAACCCCAAAAACGCTTGATCTTCATGTACAACTCAGATAAAGAAGCCGCCGACGCACTCAAACAAAAATACCAGGATCTCAAAAAAGAAATTGGGAAGGTAATTGTTGGGCAGGAAGAAATCATCCACCAAACCCTGCTGGCAATTTTCAGTCAGGGTCATGTGCTGTTGGTGGGGGTACCCGGACTGGCTAAAACACTGCTGGTGAATACTATCGGAAAAGCGCTAGGACTAAGTTTTAGCCGTATCCAGTTCACTCCCGACCTAATGCCATCTGATATCATCGGAACAGAAATACTAGATGAATCACGGCATTTTAAATTCATCAAAGGGCCTGTTTTTGCACAGGTGATCCTGGCCGATGAAATCAATCGTACACCCCCTAAAACACAGGCTGCACTGCTGGAAGCCATGCAGGAAAAACGCATTACTGTTTCCGGACAAACACATCAGCTCTTGGAACCATTTTTTGTGCTGGCCACCCAAAATCCAATCGAACAGGAAGGCACCTATCCCCTTCCCGAAGCCCAGCTCGACCGTTTTATGTTTAACCTGTGGCTCGACTATCCTGCTTTTGAGGAAGAGATTTTAGTAGTAAAAAATACTACCAGCGGAACAATACAACAAGTACATCCGGTGATGAGTGAAAAGGAAATAAAGTATTTCCAGCAATTAGTACGCAAGGTACCCGTTGCTGAAAATGTATATGATTATGCCGTCAAGCTTGTAGGAAAAACACGTCCCAATACGCCTTCGGCACACGAATTTTCGAACAAATACATCAGCTGGGGTGCTGGCCCGCGCGCTTCGCAGTATCTGATAATCGGAGCCAAAGCCAATGCCCTTTTCAATGGTAAATATTCTCCTGATATAGCAGATGTTAAAGCTGTTGCGCTTCCCATTTTACGCCATCGTTTGGTGCGCAACTACACTGCCGAAGCCGAAGGCATTAGCATGGAGGATATTATCCGTAAACTGCTTTGATATGTTTGATTATCCAAAAACCTTTAATTTCATGGACTTATGAAGTCGCGCAAAAATATTTATCTCAGTATCGTAGCAATTTTAGCACTGATACTGATTACCTGGTATGCCACTCGCCCCGAATTGGAGTCGGGTGCGGTGATTGAATCAACGGTAAAAAAAGGGTCTTTTATTATCAATGTAACAACAACGGGCGAGCTCGAGGCCAAAAGTTCCGAAAATATTTTCGGCCCCTCACCCTCCAGCCTGCGCGAAGCCCGATTGTGGCAACTTAAAATTGACGATATTATCCCGGATGGTTCAATCGTTGATTCAGGCGATTATGTGGCTCGCCTCGACCGCACAGAGCTCACCAATAAAATTAAAGACCAGGAAATTGATATCGAGCAATTCCAAAACAATTTCACAAAAACACAACTCGATACCACCATGGAACTGCGCGCAGCCCGAAACGACCTGGTCAATCTGCGTTATGCCATGGAAGAAGCTCAGATTGCTGTTGACCAGTCTATTTATGAGCCACCGGCAACACAACGACAGGTGCAGATCGAACTCGACAGGGCACAACGCTCTCTGGATCAGGCAGTGAGAAATTACTCGCTGAAATCAGAAAAAGCCGTTGCCAATATGAATGAGGTGGCGACAGCACTGCGTAAAAAACAATCGGAATACGAAAAACTTGTTGCACTAAACGCCGAGTTCACAATCCGTGCTCCCAAAGCTGGCATGGTAGTCTATCAGCGTGATTGGGATGGAAAAAAACGTGGCATCGGAGCTACTATAAGTGCCTGGGAAAATGTTGTTGCTACCCTGCCTAACCTCAAGGAAATGATAACAAAAACCTACGTAAACGAAATTGATATTTCGAAAGTAAAAAGCGGACAACGTGTTGAGATAGGCGTAGATGCATTTCCAGAGAAAAAATTCACCGGTAAAGTTTTTGAAGTAGCTAACATTGGCGAGCAGATGCGCAACAGCAATGCCAAGGTGTTTGAAGTGAAAATTGAAGTAAACGAATATGATTCCATCCTGCGTCCTGCCATGACCACCAAAAATGTTATCATCACCGAAGAAATTGAAGAGGCACTCTACATTCCCCTCGAAGGCATTCATAATCTGGATTCCATTCAATATGTATTCACAGGCGGTAGAAGGCAGCAGGTAATAGCCGGTAAATCAAATGAAAACGAAATTATTATCTTGGCCGGATTGAATGAAGGCGAAAAAATCAGACTCAGTCCTCCTGATAAACCGGAAAACTATCGCCTCAACCGTTTGGATCCTGATGTCATTGCTGCCTTTGATAAACCTCAACAGAAAGCAACCATAGTACCCGAACAAAAACCTGATAACGAAAAGCGACCTGGCGACAAAATGGGTCGTCGTGGCGCAGGTGGAGGCAAAGGACCCAAATAATCTTGTGTTATGGAACGTTATTTGGAAATCTTACAGGTAGCCTTGGAAGCGGTTTTTGCCAACAGATCACGATCCATTCTTACCGCTTTGGGTATCATCTTTGGTGTGGCCGCAGTTATCGCTATGATGGCAATTGGTAATGGTGCTCAACAAGAGATTCTGGATCAAATGAAGATGGTTGGGGTGAATAACATCATTGTTCAATCGCGTTATGATAATATTTCAGGTAATAGCGAAGAGGGTGAAGAATCTGATGGTCAGCAACAAAGAAGGCAGTTTTCGCCTGGCCTTACATTGCTTGATGCCGAAGGAATAAAAAATCAGATTCCAACCGTAAAACGTGTAAGTCCTGAAGTATCCTATGAAACCAGCATCATCAAAGATGGAATCCGACAGCAGGCGAAACTCAATGGCGTTTTACCAGATTTTTTTGAAGTTTTCAACCTCAATCTTACTTCCGGCAATATGTTCACCAAGGAGCAGCTTGAAAGTGGAAGTCCGGTGTGTATTATTGGTCCAACGATCAAAACCCGCTTTTTCGCATTGGAAGATCCTATCGGTAAGCAAATCAAATGTGGCAATATTTGGCTCAAAGTGATCGGAGTGCTCGAAAACCGGCCGGGTAGCATACAAACCAATCAAGATCTGGGTGTTAGTGATTTCAATAATAATATCTACGCCCCCATACAAACGGTTCTACTGCGTTTTAAAGACCGTGCACGAATCAATGAAGGCTCGCTTAATACCGGTGGTAGCCAAACTACTGTATTTACCGGAGGCGGAGTGATGTCATTCTCCAGCAGCTCCAGTAGCGAAGATGATGCCAACTACCATCAGCTGGATCGTATTGTGGTGCAGGTGGACGAAAGCGAAAACCTTACCGCCACAAACGAAATAATTTCAAAAATGTTGAATCGCCGCCATTTTGGTGTCGAAGACTTTCAGATTACTGTTCCTGAATTATTACTCAAACAGGAACAGCGGACCAAAGACATCTTCAATATTGTGCTGGGCGCCATAGCAGGAATTTCTTTGCTTGTGGGTGGTATTGGGATTATGAACATCATGCTGGCCTCTGTGATGGAACGTATCCGCGAAATCGGGGTGCGTCGTTCAGTTGGTGCCACAAAACGCGATATCGTTTTCCAGTTTCTTTCCGAGGCCACCCTGATTAGCATTAGCGGTGGGTTATTTGGCATTTTGTTAGGCGTGATTATGGCTCGCACTATTATGGAAACCACTGAAATTCTGACGATTGTATCCGCATGGAGTATTGTAATTTCTTTTGGTGTGGCAGCCTCGGTGGGTATTGTTTTTGGCTATCTGCCCGCCCGCAAAGCTGCACAACAAGATCCGGTGACCTCACTCAGACATGATTAAACTTAAAAACCATAGTGATGGAAAATTCAAATGAACTCATCGAAATTTATGCCGGAAACAACATTCAGGCATTTACACTCAAATATGAGCTGGAAGATGCAGGTATCGGATGCATGATTCGAAATGATCAGGAAGCAGGAAACCTGCTGGGAATTGGCTCTATCCAGTTTTCTGTTCGGGTGCTTATCGAAGAAGATAATTTGGAAAAAGCCCGCCCCATTGTGGAAGCTTTTATTGAAAGAAATCCTGACTGATACAACTAAACCATTTGAAATTTAAGTTATAGAACAAAATAAACCCGGAAGAATGAAAATTGACCTCCGCGAAGGAATTATTTTAATTTTTTTGTTTTTGTTGATAATCCCCCTATCAGCACAAAACATTCAAACAGAAGAAGGTAATTACCTTACCTTATCCGAATCTATTCAGCTGGCTCAGGAACGCTCGCCCGATGCTTTGATCAATGTGCATCGCTTTAGGCGCAGTTACTGGGAATACCGCAGCTTCCGAGCAGGCTATCTGCCTAATGTAACTTTAAGTGGCACTTTACCAAACTTCTCACGTTCTATTGATGCCATCACGCAACAAGACGGAAGCGAGAGTTATCGCGACCGCACACTTTCACGTTATTCGGCGGATATTGCACTCACACAACGCATTGGACTCACTGGCGGCGAAGTGTTTTTGCAATCAGGGCTGCAACGTCTCGACAACTTTTACACCGATACTTCAACAACACAATTTCTTTCCACCCCGATGAGCATCGGTTTCAGACAACCCATTTTCGGTTACAATGCCTATAAATGGGACAAACAAATTGAACCGATGGTGTATGAAGAAGCCAAGCGCCAGTACCTCGAAAGCCGCGAACAGGTTGCCATTACAGCGACAAATCATTTCTTTAATCTTTTAATGGCGCAGGTTGAAAGAAGTATCGCTCTTAAAAATCAGTCGAACTACGATACCCTTTTTAATATTGCCAAAGGGCGCTATGTGTTGGGCAAGATTGCAGAAAATGAATTGTTACAGTTGGAACTTAACTTACTCAAAGCCGATGCTGCTGTTGAAAATGCCGATCTGAACTATCAAAACATGCTGTTTAAATTCAAATCTTATTTGCGAATTACCGGCAATCAGAAACTCGTGCTGATTCCACCGGCAGAAACCCCTCACTTCAATATTGATGTGAACGAAGCTGTGAACGAGGCACACACCAATACTTCTTCGGGCCTGGCCTTCGAAAGACGTATGATTGAAGCCGAAAGTCAGGTAAGCATGGCACGGCTTGACGGACGTTTTGATGCCGAAATCTTTGCCTCCTATGGTTTGACGCAAACTGCCGACAAACTCCCGGATGTATATAAAAATCCCCTTGATGAAGAAAGGGTAAGCTTGGGGTTGACCATTCCAATTTTAGATTGGGGACAAGCGCGCGGGCGTATTCGCATGGCCGAATCGAATTATGATCTTGTGCAAACCAGCATTGAACAGGAGCGTATTGATTTTGATCAGGACATCTACCTGAAAGTGATGCAGTTTGGCATGCAACAAAACCAGCTGATGATTGCGGCTAAATCAGATACCGTTGCTCAAAAACGTTTTGATGTAACCCAAAAACGCTATATGATCGGCAAGGTAAATGATGTGCTGGAACTCAATAATGCGCAAATCGACAACGACAATGCCAAAGTAAGCTATTACAATGCCCTAAAAAACTATTGGAACAATTATTTTGAACTACGCAAATCAACCCTGTTCGATTTCGAAAAAGGCAAAAAAATATTTGTTGATCCGGAAGAATTGATTGAAAAATAGCATTAGCAAGGGCTTGCTGAAAAACTCGAAATCGATAATCCCTGTCAATATTACCCCCCATGAAAATTCTATTTATTGTCACAATACCAATCAGTTAAAAGTTTTTCAGCAGACCCTAGCTAATAACAGTTTAAAACTGAATCATCACACCAATTTGTTGTGGCCCGATCAAAGGCGAAAAAGTAAGATGTGATGCAGAGGAAGAATTTTTGGTAGTCCGTTTTAGTTTCTGATTAAATTTCAACACTCCACGGCCAACAACATAACCCAAAGCCATCCCCACAAATACATCCGAAGGCCAGTGTTCACCACTGAACAATCTGCCAGAAGCTGTAAATGCAGCCAAACCAAAAGCAGTAATTCCAACCCAAGGTTTGTCTCTGTAGTAGCCTGCCAAAACCGTAGCCACTGCAAATGCCCGTGTAGTATGCCCCGAAGGAAAAGCATCGTGACCACTAAAAGGCCCTTGCCATTCATGCGCATCGTAACCAGCATACGGACGTGGTCGTCCGGCCAAACTTTTTACCAGCCAGGCAGCCCCTGCACTTAGCACAAAAGCCTGCAAACCAGCCAGCGATGCTTCCTTAAGCCTGCAATCTGAATGTGAAGAACCGACCCAATACATGCCACCCAAAACAGACAAACTAAGCAAACCATTACCACCTAAATCACTCAAAAGTGTGTAGTTATTTGCCTCATCATCAGACAATTGTCGATCAAAAAAATTAAAAACTTGCTGATCCTTACTATAAAGTAAAACCGCCGAACCGGTAACACCAGCAGCAGCAAGCCAATCTGTTGTTTTATACCGCGCTGGCTGCGTAAGCGTGTAAACACCTGCATTCCAATATGATTTTAGGTACTTTACGTCAGCTTTGGGCATGCAATTGGTTTGCGCTGAAACTTGCAAAACAAAGGCAACTAAAATAAAAAGCAGCTGACGCCTGATACTTTGTTTACCGAAGAGCATCATTCCATAGTTTTAGCCTGATTCCAAAGGCTATCCATTTCTTCCAGACTCATCTCATGCAGTTTCTTGCCTTGTTGTTCTGCAACTTTCTCGATATGAGTGAATCGGCTTTTGAATTTGCGGTTGGTATGTTCCAGCGCATCTTCAGGATTCACACCAACATATCGGGCGTAATTTATCAAAGCAAACAACAAATCTCCAAACTCATCCTCCAGCCGGTGCAATGGGGCTTGGCTATCGGCCTCAGCTTTAAGTTCCTGTAATTCTTCGAGTACCTTATCCCACACCTGATCCTTATGTTTCCATTCAAAACCAACACCACCAGCTTTTTCCTGCATCCGATAAGCTTTTAAAAGTGCTGGCAAGCTTTGTGGAACACCTTCCAATACAGATTTCTTTCCCTCCTTAAGTTTGATGCGTTCCCAGTTTTTTTTCACCTCATCAGCACCATTTACCTTCACTTCGCCATAAATGTGCGGATGCCGGATGATCAGTTTCTCAGCAATCCCATCCAACACATCTTTGATATCAAAAGCACCCTGCTCCTGTCCTATCTTGGCATAAAACACCAAATGCAGCATCAAATCGCCTAATTCCTTTTTCACTTCATTGAGGTCGTGATTCATGATTGCATCACTCAGCTCGTAAGTTTCCTCAATAGTGAGATGACGCAAACTTTCGAGCGTTTGCTCACGATCCCAGGGACAACCCGCACGCAGCTCGTCCATAATTTTCAATAAACGTTCAAAAGCTTCCAATCGTTGATCCATTGTTTTAAATATTTATTGCAAAAGTAAGTCTTTCGATCACAATTAAACCACTTAGCACTTAAACCTGCTAGAGTTGCCATGTCAAATGCTTTATCTTTGCGCCGGATTGCTCAATATTTATGATGTTCGTTAAAAGAATTGCCTTTTTTTTTCTTTTTGAGTTTGCCTGGTTCTCAATGCTGGCGCAGGGAGGGCCACCTAAACCAAAACATAATTTCCAGTTGGAAACCCGCATCCATGGGGCAATTTTCTTGCAGCATCATTTTGAAATGACGCACTTCGATGCTCATTTTCCTGCCTTTGAAATTAGCCTTCAGCGAGCCACTTACGGAAAAAAAAGATGGGAAGCCCTATATCGCTATCCCATGATCGGATTGGCTTATTGGTATTCAAATCTGGGAGGGTTTTCTGCACTTGGCAATGCCCATGCAGTTTATCCCTTTATCAATTTTCCGTTGAATCCTGACATGAAAAACAGTATCAATTTCCGGCTAGGAGCAGGACTGGCCTACCTTACCAATAAATTTCATCCAACAGAAAACTACCAGAATTTTGCTATCGGTTCGCACCTTAATGCTGCTGTGAGCCTTTATTTCGATTATAGGTTTCAGGCGAGCAAACGCTTACAGTTATTTTTTACTACCGGCTTGACGCATTTTTCGAACGGCTCGATGAAAACACCCAATTTTGGACTTAACATACTGAGCATTAGTGCAGGACTTACCTATAATTTAAAAAAACCTAATCCCTACCTCGATCTTAAACTCCTTCCTGAATTATACAAATTCGAGTTTGATGGCAAAAAATGGGTATCTGTAGAAGCTCAGTTATCTATGGGATTCAAAGACATGACACAGGAAACAGGAAAACGACACACTATTTTTAATACGGCCATCAATGTGATGAAACCCGTTTCGATGCGAAGCAAAATCGGAATCGGCTTCGATTTGACGCAGGATGGCTCTGACAAAGATCTTTTAATTAAGAGAGGTGTTTTCGTTGAAAAAAATAGCGATTTGCTAAAACCTGGCGCTAACTTGGCTTATGAAATGCTGCTCGACAGAACCTCCTTCTTGTTCAATATTGGTGTCCACTTGTCAGGCGCTGAGCGCAGTGAAGGCGATATTTATCAAAAACTAGCACTAAAACAAATGTTCACACAAAACCTTTTCGGAACAATTGCCCTCACTGTACATTTCGGAAAAGCAGATTACATTGGCTTTGGACTGGGCTATCGTTTTGATTTTAAATACTATTGAGTATGAAAAAAATAAAACTACCATTGCTATTCATGTTAGGAATTTTTATTTCATTCAGTTGTTCAAAAAGTCCTGGTGATTGTTTTACGACAACAGGCGAAATCACCACTGAAAGCAGGCAAATCGAATCATTCAACAGCATCTTAATGGAAGATAATGTTGATGTTGAACTCGTTGCCGGTGCAGCTCCAAGGGTTGAAATATCAGCCGGGGAAAATCTGCTCGAAAAAATTGAAACCACTGTTGTAGAAGGAGAACTCGTCATCAAAAACAATAATCAATGCAATTTTGTCCGCAGCTACGAAAAACCTATTACTGTAAAAGTTTATTTTCAGGAAATTGATAGTATTGAATACCGTTCAATTGGTAATCTGACATGCCTCGACGCAATTAACAATCCGGATACTTTTAAAATTGATGTCTTCGAAGGTGCTGGAAAAATCGATTTGCTGCTTGACAATTATATGACACAGCTTAACTTCCACTACGGCACAGCTACTTTAAAGGCTTCCGGCTTTTCGCAGCTAACCTATATGTATCAGGTAAGTTACGGCCCAATTGATGCCAGAGATCTCTCGTCTAATTTTGCTTACCTCGAGAATAACAGCACCAACAGCACCTGGGTAAGAGCCAATACAGTGCTTGAAGCCACAATTAACAGCATTGGTGATGTGTACTATTTTGGCGACCCTCAGGTTGGAATAAGTGGCGGCGGGAGCGGGGAATTGAAACGGGCGGGGAATTGACTTGATATTTAAGGTGTTAACAACTGCAATTGTAAAACGCTAGTGGTGTTTTTTGTGATCTTATACCGATCATCAATACGATGCCCAATCACCCAAATAATCTCCTGATTGCCATTAATCAACAGCCAGGTATCTTGCTTTTCGAAAAGACTTAACTGCTGATCAATAAAAAAGTCACTAACTAATTTCTCGCCCTTCATTCCCAGTGGTTTGAAACGATCGCCTTGCTGCCAACGACGAATCTGCAACGGGAAATGCAGCTGACCAAAATCCAGCGCGGCGCAAGATGTATCCTTTTTAATATCATTCATCGACATAAAATCAAACTTACTGACCTTGAGTGAGATTGGCTTTTCAATAACTTCATCAAACTCCTGAACCAGAAAATGTTCTTCCGGCTCATACTCCTCTTTTAACCTGATTTGTATGGTCTCTCTGTCGATAAGAAGCTGATGTGATTTGGAATAAAACAGTTTTCCGGACGAATTTTCCAGCGCTGCAAAAATCTGTTCTGCCTGTTCAAAATTATAACCATATTGCTTCAGGTATTCAAAAAGTAACATCAGCCCCTCAGGATGATCTAAAAATAGCTTTTTTGAATGCTTTTCATACTCATTACGTGGAAGTTGACAATTGAAAACTTCTTTCAAAAGCTGCCTATACAATGCATCTTCGTGTTGGAGCATCAGGATAGATTTGCTCATTTTCAGAAGATAAGCCGGATCAACAGCTTCAATTTCGCTGAGCAAACCATGACGTATTTTATTACGTAAATAATAGGTCTCCTGATTTGTGCTGTCCTCACGCCATTGCAATTGATGCTGTGCTGCATAAGCTTCGATTGATCTTCTGCCAATATTCAACAACGGCCTAACCAACATACCATTAACGGGCTTCATTGCTTTAAGTCCAGTAATTCCGGAACCTCTGAAAAGATTAATAAAAAAAGTTTCCAGCTGGTCATCCCGGTGATGCCCTAACACAATTTTTGTAAAGCCTTTGTCCTTTGAAAGTTTTTCAAACCACTGATAACGAAGTTCTCTAGCTGCCATTTGAGTTGAAAGGCTTTTTTGCTCAGCATATCTTTTTGTATTAAATCGCTCTAAAAAAAACGGAAGTTTACATTTAAAAGCTAAATCGTGAACAAATTGCTCATCGCCATCTGATTCTACTCCTCTGAGGTTAAAATTACAATGCGCTAAAACTGGTTGATAACCCAACTGCAACAGAACATGTAACAACACAACAGAATCTATCCCACCGCTGATGGCCAACAATAGCTTATCGTGTTCAGCAATTAGATTTTCTGTTTTAATAAAGTTCTCAACTTCCTTAAGCATAAGCAAAAGTAAAGAAATGATGATTCAAAAAAAATCCTGCCTTTAGGTTAAGACAGGATTTTCGTGTAAATAATTATCTAAAAGATCTAATCAATTGTCCAGGTACCCCCACTATTGAGCAATTCATCTACAGATTTTACTGTACTATTTTGCTTTTCACTTTCAATTGTTTTCATCATAGTTTGATCGAAGGTTTCAGCAGCAACAGCCCTGATTACGCCCAATGCAACCGGAAACTCCGGAGGCATCATACGAGCAATCATCATATGAATACCCGGATCGGATTCGTACTGATCGTGCACTAAAATATCCTTTTCTGTAATGCCATTTTCACCTATGGTTACCACTTCGAGTTTTGTACCTTTTAATACGATTCCCTTTGCATTGTTTTTGCCATAGATCAAGGGTTTGCCATGCTCGACCCAAAGTTGGAAATCATCACGTGTCTCGCGACTTGTTATCAGATCATGGGCTTTATTGGCAAATATCACACAGTTTTGCAGTATCTCGACAAGCGATGTGCCTTTGTGCTTTGCAGCCTCAAGAAATATCCTGGTCATAGCTTTTGGATTGGTATCCAAAGCACGAGCAAAGAAATTACCTTGGGCACCAATAACAAGTTCACCGGGATTAAAAGGACGCTCAAAAGTACCCTGAGGACTGGTCTTTGTTTTTGATCCTTTGGGGGTTGTAGGAGAATACTGTCCTTTTGTAAGGCCGTAAATCTTATTGTTGAACAACAAAATATTGATATCGATATTCCTCCTGATAGTATGGATAAAATGATTTCCACCAATCGCCATACTATCGCCATCGCCTGTAATCATCCATACACTAAGCTTGGGATTTGCAAGTTTTACGCCTGTTGCCAAAGGTGCAGCACGCCCGTGGATACCGTGAATTCCATATGTATTCATATAATAAGGAAAGCGTGAGGAACAACCAATCCCCGAGACCACTACAAAATCCTCTTTGGGTACACCCAAATTTGGAAACACATTTTCAACGGCATGCAAAATCGCATGATCACCGCATCCCGGACACCATTTCACCATTTGATCACTGGCAAAATCTTCCTTGCTAAGTTGAAGTTCTTGTGGAGCTATTATTTGATTTTCCATGATTATCGCGTTAAAAGTTCATTAAATTTGGCTTCCAGCTCTGATACCATAAAAGGCAGTCCCTGAATTTTGTTATACTGCTCGTATGTAAACTGCGGGAAATTCATGCGCAGGTATTTAACAAATTGTCCATTGTTGATCTCACAAACAATGATCTTTTTATACCTACCCAATATTTCTTCGGCATTTCGTGGCAAAGGCATGATATGACGAAAATGAGCATGTGCCACTGATTTTCCCTGTTCAAGCATTTTCTCGACCACAGTAAGCATTACACCATAGGTGCCACCCCAACTGACAACGAGCAAATCAGCTTCATCTGGTCCCAAAACATCCTGCTCAGGAAGATAGTTTGCCACACGCATCACCTTTTCTTCCCTTAAATAAGTCATACGCTCATGATTGAGCGGATCCTGCGACACTGTTCCTTCAACATCTTGCTTTTCAAGCCCTCCAATGCGATGACGAAGACCAGCAGTACCGGGGATTGCCCATTTGCGGTTCAAGTTTTCTTCATCACGCCTATAAGGTTTAAAGTCTTTATCATCAGCTACAGCCAGTGGTGGGGTGATAGCAGGCAGACTAGCTACTTTTGGAATTTTGAATACCTCAGATCCATTAGCCAGCGAGCCATCAGTAAGCAATATCACCGGAGTCATATGTTCCATTGCAAGCTTCGAAGCCTCATAGGCACTGTAGAAACAATCGACCGAACTACGGGCTGCTATCACAATTACAGGAGCTTCACCATTACGACCATAAAGTGCCTGCATCAAATCGCTTTGTTCCGATTTTGTGGGCAAGCCGGTTGAAGGTCCGCCACGTTGAACATCCACAATCACAATGGGCAATTCTGTCATTACTGCCAACCCTATTGCCTCACTTTTTAGCGAAAGACCCGGACCACTGGTGGTGGTAATAGCAAGTGATCCTGTAAAACTGGCACCAATAGTTGATACAATCCCTGCAATTTCATCTTCGGCCTGGAAAGCCTTCACAGAAAAATTTTTATGCTTTGAAAGTTCCTGCAAAATCTCAGTTGCCGGAGTGATGGGGTACGATCCAAGAAACAACTCCCGCCCCGAACGCTCTGAAGCTGCCATAAAACCCCATGCAGTAGCACTATTTCCTGTAACATTCCGATAATGACCCTTTTCGAGCGCTGCGGGTTCTACTTTGTATGTATTCCCGAAAAGCTCGATAGTTTCGGCATAATTATTTCCAGCTGCTAAAACAGCTTTATTGGCTTCAACTATTAAAGGATTGGATTTGAATTTTTGTTCATAATACTTGTTAATCAATGATATATCTCTATTAAAAAGATACATCACAATCCCCAGTGCAAACATGTTTTTAGTCTTCAGGGTCGACTTCATGTCCAGGTTGAGGTGTTTCACTGCCACTTTTGTAAGGGAGGTAATTGGTGCTTTGATTAATTTATATTTATCCAACGATCCATCTAAAGTTGGATCTGTTTGATAACCAGCTTTTTCAATACCTTTCTCGATAAATGCATCCGCATCTAAAATTAAAATGGCGCCATCTTTAATCCAGCGCATATTTGCTTTGAGCGATGCCGGATTCATGGCTATCAATACATCTGCCAAATCACCCGAAGTGTGAACCGTTTTTTGTCCGAAATGTATCTGAAAACCGGAAACACCTGAAACTGTGCCCTGAGGTGCACGAATTTCGGAAGGATAATCCGGAAAAGTAGCGAAATCATTACCGGCAAATGCCGTAGAATCAGAGAATAATGAGCCCGTTAGCTGCATCCCGTCACCTGAATCGCCTGCAAAACGAATCACGACTTGTTCGAGCTCAACAACCTTGCTGTTCATGCTTGTCATAGCTATTTGTTTAAAATTGCCACAAAGGTAAAAGTTTTCAAATTGCTCCGTGACGGCCATCTTAATCACAACACTCCGATAACGATTGCAGAAACAATCAATTTGTATTCTTATATATTGTTAATCAATTATTTATATACAAATCTGGAGTTGTCCGCTTTTATGCAAGTATGGCTTAAATAGATTCAGTCTAAATTCCAGATAATACCTTTATTTATAAAAGCATTTAAAGTTATAGGCTTTACCAAATTACCTTACTATTGTTTTAACCTGTTTTTGTGATACTTAACTGAAGTATAATGATTGATGTCCAATTAATTTCGAGCCAAATAAAAATTTCAGCAACATTTATCACAAACTGAAAAGTGATAAACTTCAAAAATTCAGGTTCTACCCCCAATTTAGATTAGCTATAAATTAAACAAAATACCAATTTACATTTGTCAATACTGTTATATTTGCAGCACAAACTAATTGTTAAATTTTAAAAATCGACTGTTATGGCTTACAAAATCACTGAAGATTGCACAGCATGCGGCACTTGTATTGATGAATGTCCGGTTGATGCTATTTCTGAAGGCGATATCTATGTGATAGATCCTGATGTTTGCACCGATTGTGGTTCATGTGCAGATGTTTGTCCTGTTGAGGCAATTATTCCAGAATAATTTCTAAAGAAGGCGATTGTTAATTTCCTTTTTAGATTTTTGCTGAAAGATCAGCACAAAACTCACAAGCCTGTGACATCACAGGCTTTTTTATTGAATGCAACGCTTTTCGGTAGAATGATTCTTAATAAATTCCTACCTTTGCCCACTGTACTTAAGTGCATATTTCATGGACAACTACACTTTTATAAACGCCAACGAGCCAGCAGTATTAGAGTCTCTCTATCAGCAATTTAAAAATGATCCTGAGCAATTAGACCCACAGTTGAGGCGATTTTTTGAAGGCTTTGATTTTGCGGTGAAAGACTACAAAAGCAGGCCTGGCGAAGCTTCTTTGACTACTGGAAAAGAATTTAAGGTTATCAGCCTGATTGAAGATTATCGGAAACGTGGGCATTTATTCACAAAAACAAACCCGGTTCGCAAGCGCAGGTCTTACTCACCAACATTGGATATCAGCAATCACGGACTTTCAGAAACGGATCTGAATGTCGTTTTTGAAGCCGGAACAGAAGTTGGTCTCGGAGCAACAAGCCTCCGAAACATCATCAGTATGCTCGAGCAAACCTATTGTCGCTCAGTGGCAGTAGAATATGTTTATATCCGCAAAACTGAAATCGTAACCTGGTTGCGCAACAAAATGGAAAAAGTGCGCAACACCCCTAATTATCCGGTTTCAGATAAAAAATATATACTTGATAAGCTCAACAGAGCGGTAAGTTTTGAAGGCTTCTTGCACAAAAAATTTCCAGGTCAGAAACGTTTCTCTCTCGAAGGAGCTGAATCATTGATTCCTGCGCTGGAAGCCATAATGGAAAAAGGGTCTGATTTGGGGGTGGCTGAATTTGTGATCGGAATGGCTCATCGAGGCAGACTCAACGTGCTGGCCAATATCATGCGTAAACCTTACACTGATATTTTTAGCGAATTCGATGGCAAAGTTTATGAGGATGAAACTTTGCTAGGCGACGTAAAGTACCATTTAGGTTATACCACCGAACGAAAAACCACTCGTGGCAAAACAGTGAAACTTACGCTTGCACCAAACCCTTCTCACCTCGAAGCTGTCGGTCCCGTTGTGCAAGGAATTGCACGCGCCAAAATTGACCAATACTACTCGGGAGATTTTAGCAAAGTAACACCTATTTTAATACATGGCGACGGATCGATTTCAGGACAGGGAATTATTTATGAGATTGCGCAAATGTCGGAGCTTAATGGTTATCGCACCGGCGGAACTGTTCATCTTGTTATTAATAATCAAATCGGATTTACCACAGATTACCTGGATGGCCGGTCCAGCACCTACTCCACCGATGTTGCAAAAGTGACTCAATCACCTGTATTTCATTTAAATGGTGATGATCCTGAAGCTGTTGTCTATGCTATTCAACTGGCTATGGAATTTAGGGAAAAATTCCAAAAAGATGTTTACATCGATTTGCTTTGCTACCGTAAATATGGTCACAACGAAGGTGATGAGCCTCGTTTTACGCAACCTATTTTATACAAAGTGATCGAAAAACATCCCAATCCTAAAGTCATTTACGAAAAACAACTTTTGGAAGAAGGGGTTGTAACGCAAGAAGAAATTAAGACACTGGAGACCAAAAACCTCGAAAAGCTGGAACAAAGCCTGTCGGGAGCAAAAGCAAGAGAAAAATCTTTTATCAATAACTTTTTGGCCGATACCTGGAAAGACATAAGGAAGGCCAATAATAACGATTTTGAAAAAAAAACAAATACCGGTGTCGACAAAACAATTTTGCTAAACATCGCAAAAAAAATAACATCACTTCCTGAGGATAAAAATTTCTTTAGAAAAACAAGTCGTTTGCAACAGCAACGACATGATATGGTTTTTAAGCAAAATCAGCTTGACTGGGCGATGGGCGAGCTGCTGGCATACGGTAGTTTAGTGAATGAAAAGCTTCCTGTACGTTTAAGTGGACAAGATGTTGAAAGGGGAACTTTTTCGCATCGACATGCTGTTTTGAGGGTTGAAGATAGTGAAGAACAATATGTTCCACTAAATGCTGTAAGTAGCGATCAGGCTCCTTTTGAAATTTACAACTCTCCGCTTTCCGAATATGGCGTTTTAGGATTTGAATACGGTTATGCATTAGCCTCACCCGAAACGTTAACAATTTGGGAAGCTCAGTTTGGTGATTTTAATAATGGTGCCCAAATTATCTTCGATCAGTTTTTGAGCAGTGCCGAAGACAAATGGAATGTGATGAACGATTTAGTGGTGCTATTGCCGCACGGTTACGAAGGACAAGGCCCTGAGCACAGTTCTGCCCGCATCGAACGCTTTTTGAGTTTGTGCGCCGAAAACAATATGCAAATTGCAAATTGTACCACGCCTGCTAACTTTTTCCATATCCTGCGAAGACAATTGAAAAGACCTTTTCGCAAACCGCTGGTGATTTTTACGCCCAAAAGCCTTTTAAGACATCCAAAATGCGTTTCACCTATTGAAGACTTTGAGTTTGGAACTGGATTTCAGGAGCTTATAGATGATTCTGCTGCCGATCCTAAAAAAGTTGAAAAAGTTGTATTCTGCTCAGGCAAAGTTTATTACGACTTAATCGAAGAAAAAGAACGCAAACAAAATGAAACAATCGCATTTGTAAGATTGGAACAGCTTTATCCGCTCCCACGCAAGCAAATGTTAGCTATTATCGCTAAATACAAAAAAGCAAAAACCTATTTATGGGTGCAGGAAGAACCAATGAATATGGGACTCTGGAGATATATTCATCATGAATTTAAAGACATCCAGCTCAAACTGATTGCCCGTCCTTCCAGTGGAAGCCCTGCTACCGGATCACCAAAATTCCATGTAATCAGACAACAAAAAATTATCGACAAAACCTTTGAAATGTGCGAATGTCCATTCATAGATAAAGAATGTGGCATGCTTTGTATCGGAAACAAATGGCGCTCGTTCGAACATGAATTGAAGGAGTTGAATGTGGATAAAATTGACAGTAAATTTCATAATGCAGAAAAAAAGCTGTAAAAAAATCATCACTATGGCTATCGAAATAAAAGTTCCCAGCCCGGGAGAATCAATCAACGAGGTGCAACTGGCAAATTGGCTGGTTGAAGATGGATCATTTGTAGAAAAAGATCAGGATATTGCAGAAATTGATTCGGACAAAGCTACTTTAAGCATAGCTGCTGAAGAATCCGGTACAATCCATTTTAAAGTTTCGGCTGGAGATACCATCGATGTTGGTGCTGTTATCGCAACAATAGCTGTTGATGCCAGTGCTCGTCAAGCTAAAAAAGAACCCAAAAGCGATTCTGAAAAAACGGCAGTAAAAGAGGAACAAATTGATACAGCTGACAAAGAAACAAATCAGCAAACCAAAACCGAGGACAAAGTTATTGAAACAGACGGTAAAGCTACAAAAGAGCAGATTTTAAAATTGTCGCCTTTGGCGCGCAAACTGATAGAAAAAGAAAACATCAGCGAACAGGAGCTGATGGATTTCTTTAAGCATTATCGTGTTGATACGAAAGACGTTAACTTTTTTCAAGAAAATAAAGACAAACATAAAGCAGCTGGATCTGCACAGGCTACAGTTCAAAATTCCTGGGGAGGCGCTCGTGAAGAAGACCGCAAAAAAATGAGCATGTTGCGCAAAAAACTCTCGCAACGCCTTGTTTCCGTGAAAAATGAAACGGCTATGCTCACCACTTTCAATGAGGTGAACATGACCCCAATCATGGGAATCAGGAAAAAATACAAGGAAGCATTTAAGGATCAGCATGATATTGGATTAGGATTCATGTCGTTTTTTACAAAAGCAGTCACCGAGGCTTTGCATATGTTCCCGCAGGTTAATGCGCAAATCGATGGCGACGAAATTGTGTATTACGACTATGCTGATATCAGCATTGCTGTTTCCGGCCCCAAAGGTCTTGTCGTTCCAGTGGTTCGCAACGCTGAAACCATGAGCCTTGCAGAAATAGAACGCAAGATTAAAGAATTGGCCATTAAAGCCCGCGACAATAAATTAAGTCTGGATGAGATGACTGGCGGAACATTCACCATTACTAACGGAGGTGTATTCGGTTCCATGCTGTCAACACCAATAATTAATCCTCCTCAATCAGCAATTTTGGGCATGCACAATATCGTGGAACGCCCAATTGCCGTAGAGGGAAAAGTTGAAATTCATCCCATTATGTATGTAGCCTTGAGCTATGACCATCGCATTATCGACGGACGGGAATCTGTTGGTTTTTTGGTGAAGGTGAAAGAACTCCTCGAAAATCCGGTGAAGATGATGTTCGGTTCCAAAGATCCGGTCGAAGTTTTATTAGGACTATAAGCTATGCGAAAAGAAGTAAAATTTCTGGTTTTGGGATCAGGCATTGCAGGCCTCAGCTATGCACTTAAGGTTGCTCCTCATGGCAAAGTGCTCATTGTAACTAAAAACGCTGCCAACGATACTGCCACTTGGTATGCTCAGGGCGGCATTGCAGCTGTGATGTATAATCCGGATACTTATGAAAAACATATTCAGGACACCTTAAATGCGGGAAGCTACCTGAATGATGAAAAAATCGTAAGGATGACTATCACCGAGTCAACCCAAAGGATTAAAGAACTTATTGAATGGGGAACGCATTTCGACACAGAATCTTCCGGAAAGTATGCACTGGCGCGCGAAGGCGGTCATTCCGAAAAACGCGTTTTGCATTTTCAGGATAAAACAGGTGCTGAGATTCAAAGAGCACTCATCGAAAAGGTAAGGCAGCATCCAAATATAGAAATGCTGGAAAATCATTTCAGCATCGATCTGATTACGCAACATCATTTAGGAAAAATCGTCAGAAGGTCACATCCTGATATACAATGCTTTGGAGCCTATGTTTTGGATCCGGAAAAGGGAGACATCATCACTGTTTTGGCCAAAACTACCATGATAGCCACCGGAGGCGCCGGCAATGTTTATCAAACCACTACCAATCCAAAAATTGCTACCGGCGACGGAATTGCCATGCTCTATCGCGCCAAAGGGGTAGTGGATAATATGGAATTTATTCAGTTTCATCCTACCTCGCTTTATAATCCTAAAGAAAAACCTTCCTTCCTCATTACAGAAGCGCTTAGGGGAGCCGGTGCAGAATTGAAAGATATAAATGGCAAGGAATTTATGCAGCGTTACGACAAGCGTAAATCACTTGCCCCTCGTGATATTGTGGCTCGTGCAATCGACAACGAAATGAAATTATCCGGTAATGACCATGTTTATCTAGATGCACGTCAGATTGATGAATCAGAAATTATGCATCATTTCCCTACAATTTATGCAAAATGCCTGAGTATTGGTATCAATATCACAAAAGAGATGATTCCGGTGGTTCCGGCAGCACATTATATTTGCGGAGGCATCAAAACTGATGACCATGGGGAAACCAGCATTAAAAATCTATTTGCTTCAGGCGAGGTAACTTCAACCGGTCTGCATGGTGCCAACAGACTGGCTTCTAACTCTTTACTCGAATCTATTGTTTTTTCACATAATGCAAGCCTTAAAGCTGTTGAATTAACAAAAACTACTGAATTACAGCATAATATACCAGATTGGAATGCAGAGGGCACCGTGATGAATGAAGAAATGATTTTGATCACCCAATCGCGAAAAGAATTGCAAGCCGTGATGAGTAATTATGTGGGTATCGTTCGTTCGGATCTTCGCCTCAAACGTGCCCTCGACAGACTCGAAATATTATACAGGGAAACTGAAGACTTGTATGAAAAGTCAGAACTTACAGTTCCGCTTTGCGAATTAAGAAATATGATCAATGTTGCCTATCTTATCGCCAAATTTGCCCTTCAGCGCAAAGAAAGTATAGGCCTGCATTATTTGGTCAATTACGAAAAAAATTAGTGTTATGGCTTTGATCAGAGCAGTAAATGGCATAAATCCAAAATTTGGTAAAAATTGCTTTTTCGCCGAAAATGCAACAATTGTTGGCGAGGTCGAATTGGGTGATAATTGCAGCGTTTGGTTCAATGCAGTGGTTCGTGGTGATGTGCATTATATCAAGATTGGTAATAATGTAAACATTCAGGATGGCGCTGTAATCCATTGTACCTATAAAAAAGCTCCTGTAAACATAGGAAATAATGTATCCATTGCTCATAATGCCATTGTTCATGGCTGCACCATTCACGACAATGTGTTGGTTGGCATGGGAGCAATTATCATGGATGGCGCTGTGATTGAATCAAACTCAATTGTTGCTGCCGGCGCTCTGGTAGGCAAAAACGTCAGGGTTGAATCCGGAAGTGTTTACGCAGGTGTTCCGGCAAAAAAACTCAAGTCCATTGATCAGTCTTTACTCGAGGGAGAAGTGCATCGCATTGCCAAATCATATACCATGTATGCCAGCTGGCACGATGATAACATTAAGCCCGTTTAACCAATTTGATTTCCCTAAATATTGTTAATTAAAATCTCTTACGAGGTCAAACTTTTATAGTTGGCATTTTGTTTGATATCAAAGCTGTCATACAAAACTATAATGTATTATGTCAATCTGGATAATTTTTGGATTTTTTATGTTGCTGAGCTGGCTTGTAAGTAGTCAGCTAAAAAGCAAATTCAAGGCATTCAGCAAAGTCCCTGTTGCAAATGGAATGAGTGGCAGAGATGTCGCCCAAAAAATGCTCTACGACAATGGAATAACGGATGTGAGGATAGTATCAGTCGAAGGAAGTTTGAGTGATCATTACAATCCTGTAAACAAAACTGTTAACCTTAGCCGTGATGTTTACGAAGGCCGGAGTGTTGCCGCCGCTGCAGTTGCCGCGCATGAATGTGGCCACGCAGTTCAGCATGCCACAGCTTACCATTGGCTGCAAATGCGAAGCACGCTGGTACCAATCGTTAGCTTCAGCTCAAAATGGGTACAGTGGGTTTTACTAGCAGGAATTTTACTCCTACAAAGCTTTCCGCAATTACTTTTGATAGGAATTGTACTTTTTGCCATGACAACCTTATTTAGTTTTATCACCCTGCCAGTTGAAATAGATGCCAGTAGCAGGGCTTTAGCCTGGCTCAATAACAGCGGAATAACCGATTACAACACCCATCCAAAAGCTCAGGAAGCCTTAAGGTGGGCGGCTTACACCTATGTGGTTGCTGCTTTAGCATCTTTGGCAACATTATTGTACTACATAGCCATCTTTACAGGCGGAAGAAGATGAAAAAAATCACATATTAATTAATAATTTAAACTTTATCATTATGAAAATCAATCACGTTTTACTTATTTTTTTGATGATCGCAGGCGTAAGCCTGAGTTCATGTAAAAAAGATGACGACATCACAAATCCTGAACCAACACTTAGCTTTAAGGGTGGAACTGGTTATACATCTACAGATGTGACCATTACAACCGACAAAACTATCTTAGTTGGCTTTAATGCAGCCTATAATCAGGAAACTAATGAAAAACTGAAAAACTTCAAGTTGACAATTACATCGAATAATGTTGCACAAACTTTAATCGATTCAACACTTAACACTGAAGTTTTCTCAACAGATATTAACATTAGTTTTCCTGAGCCAGTTTCAGCTCTTTTACAGGCTGTGATATCAGATGATGCTGGTCGCACTGCCTCTGTTTCCTTCAACATTGTTGTTGAAAATGCTGGCGTAAAAGTGGTAAAATATACTGATGTTGAACTGGGATCGTGGAATGACGAAATTGGAAGCTTCTACAATGCACAGGAAAACACTATTTACAATGTTACCGAAGCAGCTGCTAATCAGGCAAAAGTTGATCTTGTATTCTACAAAGGTGAAAATAATCTCAATACGCTTGCTGCTCCTGCCGATGCTTCTCTTGAAACAATTTTAACCTTCAACATCAACAGCTGGGCAACCAGAAATGCCACAATGTTCATCGGAACAGAAATAACAGCTGAAGAATTTGATGATATTGGCGAATACTATGAATTCCCTGAATTTGTTGAAGCAGAAGCTGATACAAAAATCATAAATATGGTAAACGGTGATGTAGTATTCTTCAAAACGGAGGCCGGAGCGCTGGGTTATATCAAAGTAGTTGATCTTTACTCACGTGGTGACCTCGGAAAATTTGAAGTAATTGTAATGGAATAAACAGTGATCAACTGATCATGTATAAAATAAGGCCTGCTGAAAAGCGGGCTTTTTTTTTATGCTCCGCATCTAACATTTATGGTTATTGCTATCCGGTAAATATTATGAAAAAGCTCAATTTTTGAATTATATAAAGTCTAATAAATATTTACACATATTAATTGTATTTTTGTAAAAAA